>JBBQUS010000110.1:0-1585 GCA_038212235.1 Pyrinomonadales bacterium | reverse complement strand
CGGTTATTTCGTCAGCACAGTGGGCGCGCACGGGAACGAACAGATGATAAAAAACTACGTTCAGCAACAGGGCAAGATAGATGAAAACGGTCAACTCAAGTTATTTTAATACACCGTCAGCTGGCTGCGGCGAAATTTATTGCTGTTTTGCTTGATTACACTATTGATCTCTGCTTGTTCAAAGGAAGTTGCAATTTCACCGGCTACTAAACATGTCGAACCCGATGAATCGTTATCTAGAAATCAAACAAAATGCAATTGGGAATGTAGGCGAACCTGGCGAAAAACTGATGATGCGGCTTTATAAAAGTGGACGTTTTGAATATGACGCAAATCCGAAAGCAAATATCACTACTGATTCACATGGCAACGTTTTGTATGAAAGAAAGCAAGGACATATTAATAGTGAGGGTGCAAATGAGTTATTGGATTTGGCAGAGCGGTCAGATTTTCAAACTGCGAAAGATTTCTATCCAACCATTCATCTTCATACCGACGAAACATACACAACCACAGTAACTTATACAAATAACGCTCTGACGAAAAAAATTGTAATTAGCGATTTTTGGGATGTCGCTAGTCATCCTGAAGATAAAGCGAGGTATCCAAATTCGTTGGTTGAGTTGCTTTATAAAGAAAGTTCTCTGAAAGCGAAAGTTGTCAATGAATTGTGATAAAGACGGCCGAGCAATAACAACTATCCATCAGCATAGGTCACGAGGCGTGGTTTCTCATTCGTCGCTAATTTAATAATTAAATCTGAGTTTGCCAGCGTTTGACTTCGGCTTCCAAAATCGGCAATTGTCCCAGACTGCGGGTTTCGCCTCCGGCGGCGTTAGCCCGGCTGATGTGCCACCAAGCCAATCCCAGTTTGGAAACAGCACGCAAAAATTTGCTCCGCGCCCAAATTTTGCCGTTCCCGATTCCGCCGAGCGTCCAGCTCAAACCACGAATTGCCGAAGTCGCGGTTTCCATTTGTTCACCCGTAATTGTTCCTTTGGCAACTTCAACACCGAGTGTTTGTTTGAGAATATGGTTTTCGCGACGCATAACATAAATCGCAAAGCCGACGAAAATAAGAAAGAACGGAAACTCGAAAACTACATACCCAATTAAAAAACCGGCGATACCGCCGATGCTGGCAATTGTGTTCCAGATGGCGTGGAGCGTAACAGCTGCAAAATAACCGACGACCGGCATAATGAAGCGCAAGATTTTGTTATGTGTCTCACGCGAAATGCCGCAGCCGATGCCGGTCATCGAAGTGAAAATAACGTGCGCAAAAGGCGATAAAATGCCGCGCACAAAAAACAGGAGAATTAAGCCGATTGAGCCTGATCCGAGCAGCCCCCGCCCGTAATACAAAACGTTTTCAACCGTCGCGAACCCGAGCGCGACGACGCCTGCATAAACAATGCCGTCCACGATTCCGTCAAATTCCCGTCGCCAAAACAAAAGTATCAGCAAAACAGCCAGACCCTTAGAACCTTCTTCAAAAATCGGAGCCGAGACAATCGCCCCCACCGTTTCGCCTAAAATTGCGCTGATTATCGTATTGATTACAAAAGAAATCAATACCGCGACC
>JBBQUS010000109.1:0-1684 GCA_038212235.1 Pyrinomonadales bacterium | reverse complement strand
CGACCACGTTGATTCGCACCGTTCGATTTTGCTGACTGTTTCCGCGTATAACAAAGGCGGCGCGATTCATCGCTTTGTCAACACGACCGACGTTTTCGCCACTATTGAAGCAATCCTTCATTTAGCCCCGCTGTCACAATTTGATTTTTACGGTCGCCCGCTTGAGCGCGACATTTTCAGCGCGAAACCGGATTTAAAACCATATCGGGCGATTTCGCCGGAACAATCGCTGGATGAAGTCAATCCGGCGCAAACCAAAAACGCCGAAGCATCCTTAAAACTGGATTTGGACGCGGCAGACCGGGCCGATATGAATTTGTTTAATCAAATTTTATGGAGCGCGATCAAAGGCGAAACGGTGCGGTATCCGCAGACGAAAAAAATGTCATCGCTTGAAATAACGAGAGCGCGTTAAGCGAAAATTCGCGCCGCGTTCATCTCTCTTTAGCACCGGCGAAAGTTTATTGAGTATTATGAAAATCAACCCCCGAGCCATTCAGATAACATTCGGCGTTCCGTGGCTGATCTTCGGCGCGCAGCATTTTATGTATGCCGATTTTGTCGCCGGTTTAGTTCCGGCCTATTTTCCCGTGCGCCCGTTTTGGGCTTATTTTACCGGCGCGGCGATGATTGCTGCCGGATTGAGTTTTATCACTAACATCAAGGCGCGTCTGGCTGCCGCGCTGCTCGGACTGATGATTTACCTCTTTATTGTGCTGCTGCACGTTTCGACAATTGCTAAGGATCCGTCCGCGATGAACTGGACGCGCGCCATGCAAGACCTGGCAATCGCTTCGAGCGCCTTGATGCTGGCCGGTATTTTATCAAAAGGTGATGACGATTTCTTGAACACTGTCGCCCGAATCAGCCGCTACGTTTTCGCCGCGCTGTTAATTGTTTTCGGCGCCGAGCAGTTTTTGAATCTCGCTTTTCTGACGGCAAAAGTGGCTCCTTTTATGCCGCTCCGCGACATTTGGGTTTATCTGACGGGCGCGTGGATGGTTATCACCGGAATCTGCGTTTTGTTCAATTTCAAAGCCCAACTCGCGGCGTATTCGCTCGGCATCTGGATGCTAATTCTGAATCTGCTGCTGCACCTCTTTCTGCTCGCTCTCGCGCCGCAAAATCCGATTTTATGGACTGGGGCAATGCTCGACTTGGCAATTACCTGCGGGGTGTTTTTCCTTGCGGAAACATCTTCCAAAAAATCTCCAACGGATAAGTCCGAACTTGTTTGAAAGAAACACGAACTTTAATTTTAAATTGAAACGTTTGAGCGATTTCGCCATTACTCAAACTGCTTTTTTCCTCAAACATCGGTTCGGAACTGCTCGCCCAAAAAAGGACAAACCTTTAATTCCTCTGTCGAAGTGTGTGAGGAAACAAAACCGATGTAATTGTCCGGGCGAAGCAAAATGCTGAAAGGCTTTTCCGTGCCGAAAATCCCCTCTGCGCGTCCGGTGAGCGGAAACGATTGGTAGTCAATGTATTTAATGACTTTTGGGTTTTGTAGTTTTGATTCGTCAAATTTGACTGCTTCATTGGAGAGCAGAAAAAAGCGGCTCTTCCGCACTTTTGGTGCAAATTATTATCTTTGACACAGACTTCTGTTCTTTGAAAATTAAAGGCTTTAATATTCAAATCCGGTGCAATACTCTGGCTCGCAGCAGATCGAATTTTGCTC
>JBBQUS010000108.1:0-2458 GCA_038212235.1 Pyrinomonadales bacterium | reverse complement strand
TACCTGCTTTGTTATGGCCGCTACGATCTCGGGGTGGCAATGGCCGGTCGAGCAAACGGCGACGCCGGCATTGCAGTCGAGAAAGACGTTGCCGTCCGGATCCTCGACCCAAACGCCGTTGGCTCGTTCGACGACGAGCTTGTAATCCGGCCTCGGATAGCTGGGTGTAACGTATCGACCGTCGGCGTCGATAATCTCGCGGGACTTCGGCCCCGGCAACTCTGTATTTATGGATGGTCTTTGTAGTTCTTGTGTCGGTGTCATGATACTTTCTCCTTTTGTGTTAAACCCAGATTGATCGGGCAATGCGATGAGTGTTACGCCCTTGTTTACTCGCGGGCTTCTGCATTCGAGGAGAAACGGGTTAGTCGCCGGCGAATAGATTCGCTCGCTGCTTGATTGGACGGAGTTTTGAAATGCAACAGGAAGTCATAAGAAAAGATGACAGTAATATAACAGGTATTTAACCGCTTCCAAAACCTTTGCACATAATAACGATGCTTAAGCTGACTAATGCGAAGGTTTTATGCCGGACGGTGTTTGACTGCGCTTTAATTGTTCGAGCGTAATTGTTCCTGTTCGTTTGCGCGTTTCGGTTGTGCCGCTGTCAGGGTTATTTTCTGTTCCGATTTTATCTAAAATAAATTTATAAACTCCGTCTTTTGCCGATTGAGGCATCAGTTTAATTTCGACAGTATCACTGCCACTCCCAAATTCGATTGAATGCGATTCAATTTCCTGAGTTTGATGCTGCGAGACGCAGCAGGGTATGGCTCCTACCTCGACCGAGTAGGAATCGTTTTGAACCGAACCGACAAGCGGAACTGTACCATTGACCCAAGCCCTATCGGGAGCAACCTCAAATGAAAATACATGAAAATTAGCACGGTCTAAAGAGCCTTGACCCTTGTATTTATACCAGGCAAAACGCGAACTGAGAGAGCTTTTTTCTGATTTCGCATTAAACTCGGCAAGCGTGTATTCGCCGCCGCCGCCGAACGCCAAAATTTCGTTGCCGTTAAATTTGTGAAGATACGCATCGTATTTACCTTTTATGAAAAAAGTTAAATTCGCGCCGCGATGCACTACCTGTGTTCCGTGAGATTTGCTGACCGAACTATCGTCAGATTTTTGAAGGTCAGTGGTAATGCTGTCTTCCTCCGAAATGTCGAGGACAACGCGCCATACACCCGATGGCGGATCACCGATTTGAATGGCTTTGTAGCCATCGGCTTTTGCCGGTTTATGTTTGACGATAGAAATGTATTCAAGTCGGGCAGAAAGTGTTCCAAGTCCGGGCTTTGTCGCCTTAAACTGCGCGGCCGCCTTGCCGCTTCCGTCGGTTGTGACTGTTTGCGGCGAAAAGGTCCCGTTATCGGAAGACAAATTTACTTTACGATTTTTTAGCGGCGAGTTGTCGCAATCGAGCGCAGTGATTTCAATCACCGTGCTTTCGTCAACATTAATTTTCTCTTTTGACGGTTTTACCTGAATTTGCGGGTGAACGGCGTTTTCTGTATTTTCCTCGCGTTTCTTGCTCCAGAAGTCACAGATTTTTCCGAATAACGGAAGCATTCGCGCGGCAACATGTCGTCCGGCTTCTTTGGCTTCGGAGTCGGAAGCGAACATCTCGGTTGTTTCCCAGACCTTTTCGGCGGTAGTGCCGTCAGCCAGCTTTACTTTCAAAAGATAATTGCCTTGATCGAAAGTAACTAATCCGCTGAGCACGTAATCAAAATCACCGCGAACCGCCGCATTGCCAGGGTCAAATCCGCCGGTCACAATCTCTTTATATTGCTCGCCCAAAGTTATCGAAGTAAAATACACCGAACAAACGGGATCGTTTTTGACTTCGGGCTGGTAACCTTCAAGAAAACCCTGACGGGCGTCGTTCCAATTTCGATAGTCCAGATTCGAACGATTCTCCGGGGTTTGCATACCCGGCGGCGAAATATTTTGTATGAAATCGAAAACTCCAACATTTGGATTCGGACAATTGCAGCACGCCGATCTCTGGGCGTGGGCGACGTTCGTTGCCCCAACAAAAGCGATAACTATCACCGCAAACAGTCGCCAGGCTATTTTCATCGCCTCAATCTTATTTTTAATCATAGGGTTTCGTTTTTTTAAAAGGATGCTGTAACACTAATTGATAATATCCATAAAAACAATAGATTGAATATGAAATGATATTTGGGCAAAGGTCTGGGAATGTGCGATAAAATCTTATAAGAGCTTTTCACAAATTATGCAGAGTCCAAGGAAGCATACAAACCGCCTGATCAACGAAACCTCTCCTTACTTGCTCCAGCACGCCCATAATCCCGTTGATTGGTTCGCGTGGGGCGATGAGGCCTTTGAGCGGGCACTCGGCGAGGACAAGCCTGTGTTGGTGAGCATCGGCTATTCGGCATGCCATTGGTGTCATGTGATGGAGCATGAGTCGTTTGAGGATGAA
>JBBQUS010000107.1:0-2809 GCA_038212235.1 Pyrinomonadales bacterium | reverse complement strand
TGTGTTCGGCACGTCAAAATCTTTCGGATAGTGTCGGAACGCTACAGAAATCGTCGCCGCCGTTTTGGTTTGCGGTTCAATTTGATTGCCGGATTGTACAACTACGAGTTGACTCATTAACACTTATGAAAGAGGTCTATTAATCAGTCATTATCCAACAGCCATTTATTTTATGCTTAATTTCGCTCAAAATATTGCCCGCGAAGCCGGGCGCATCCTGCTCGAAAAACTCGGACGAAAAATCAGCGTTTCTTTTAAAGGCGACAAAAACATTGTCACCGAAGCTGATCTGGCTTCGGAGAAATACATTGTCGAACAAATCAAAACGCATTTTCCGCGTCATGCCATTCTAGCCGAAGAATCGGGCGCTTCAATCTTAATCGAAGGCAACGAATATCGGTGGATTATTGATCCGCTCGACGGCACAACTAATTATTCGCACGGTTATCCATGTTTTTGCGTGTCCGTCGGACTTGAAAAAATCGGGGCGGGTATTGAACTTGGCGTTATTTACGATCCGACGCGCGACGAAATGTTTGCCGCCGAAAGGGGTGGCGGCGCGACCTTAAACGGTCGGCGTATTTATGTTTCCGAGGTCGAAATTTTAAACGATGCGTTGCTCGTCACGGGTTTTCCTTACGACGTCCAAAAACGCGAACGTTTTGTCGAGCTTTTTTCTCGCTTTGTGCTCAGCTCGCAAGGCGTCCGGCGGGATGGTTCGGCGGCGATTGATCTGGCATACGTCGCGTGCGGTCGCTTTGACGGATTTTGGGAGGACGGCTTGAGCGCTTGGGACACTGCTGCCGGAATTTTACTGGTGACCGAGGCGGGCGGGAGCGTGACGCATTATGATGGTTCGCCGTTTGATGTCCACAAACCGCAAATGCTCGCTTCAAACGGCGCTATTCACGAATCAATGCTAAAGATTTTGCAAAGCTTGTGAGAGGCGTTGCAAGTTTAAACCAGCTTTATTCGGCTTTTGAGCGTCCCTTTTCCGAATTAGACGCTTGTGCTAATCTCATTCATCGTTTTCAATTGATTCGCAACGTTATTTTAAATAAAAACTATGTCATGGTTTCGGCGCAACAAACCAAAGTTAGAAAAACAAGCCGTTGAAGCAGACCGACGAGTAAAAACTGAAGGCGTTTTTACGCAATGCGTCGAATGCAAAAAACCTCTCTATAAAGAAGAACTCGAAGCATCGCAGCAGGTTTGCGTGCATTGCGATTATCATTTTCGGCTCGATTCGCGCCAGCGTTTGACAAATTTGTTTGACGAAGGAAAATATCAACCGCTTGACGACGATATTGTTTCGGGTGATCCCCTCGAATTTGTTGATACAAAACCTTACAAAGACCGGCTGGTGCAGGCTCGTAAATCATCCGGCCTGCCCGAAGCGATTATGTGCGGCAAGGGAACGGTGGGCGGTTTTTCGGTTTTTGCCGGAGCGATGGACATGAATTTTATCGGCGGTTCAATGGGTTCAGCGGTGGGCGAAAAAATCACCAGACTGATTGAGTACGCTATCAAAGAGCGCGGTTCGGTAGTTATTTTCGCTGCTTCAGGCGGCGCGCGAATGCAGGAAGGCGCTCTTTCCTTGATGCAAATGGCGAAAATTTCGGCTGCTCTCGCACAGCTTGACGCTGCGCGCCTGCCTTATATTTCAGTTTTAACCGACCCGACGACGGGCGGCGTGACGGCCAGTTTTGCGATGCTCGGCGATGCGATTTTAGCCGAGCCAAAGGCGCTGATCGGATTTGCCGGGCCGCGCGTCATCGAACAAACGATTCGACAAAAACTGCCAGAAGGTTTTCAGCGCTCGGAATTTTTGCTCGAACACGGAATGCTCGACGCCGTAGTTGACCGGCGACAGATGCGCGAAACAATCGTTCGTCTGCTCAAGTTTATGACCAATCCTGATCTTAAACCGCGCGCCGACTTTATCAGCATGATTAAAAATTAAAAAAACGATTAGCCATCTTTTACTCAAAACTACAGTTATGCTGCTTCACTGGCGGCGGTAGGTTAATTACTTGAGGATTAGAACAAGTCCTATCAGAATCTCTAACTTTTCAGAATTAGGAGAAATACTATGAATCGTGTCCCAGATGCTGAGTTGATTCTCGTCCCGGGCGGAACGCTCATTACTGCCACGCCCGAAGAAGGTCGCGCTTTGGCACTTGCGATAGCTCGCCATACAATTCACAACATCCAACCAGACCTGGACGTTCTCAAAGAAGGACGTTTGAAGTATGGGGTCAACCCGGACAGTCTGATTGCCGCCAGTCAGGTCGTCGCCATTGAGTTTCAGACCATTGCTGCGGCGAACAATTATTGGCGGTAGTAAGGCTAATATCCGAAACTTAATTAGTTAATTGAGGAACGGGAAACTGCCCAAAAAGATAAAATTGCTCTGAATCGTATCCGCAACGCGATAAATCATTAGAGCGAAGGCGGAAAGACGCGCTTTTATCATGCGAGACATGCTTTTCGTTCGACTGCATTCCGTCTCGCTCAGATACTGTGTTGGAAGTCAAGCGTTTTTTGCCCAATTCGGATCAAACGGCTTCCCAGTTTTCAACACTCCATAAACTAAATGTAGCATTTTTCTCATTGCCGCTCCGATTACCGACATTTTGCACTTGCCTCGCTCGCGCAAGGGATTTGCCCATTGTTTGAAGAACTCGCTGCAGCGCAATGCTGTCATTGCCGGAAAGTAGAGAGCTTTGCGTAGACGCGCATTGCCGATCTTTGATAATCTGGCGCGTCCTCGCACACTGCTCCCAGAGCGTCGTTCGCGCGGCACCAG
>JBBQUS010000106.1:0-3349 GCA_038212235.1 Pyrinomonadales bacterium | reverse complement strand
TCACCGTTTTCCAAGGCAAATTCACGCGATCCGTCTGGAGTCGGATAAATTAAAGTTACTTTTTTCTGCTTGTCGCTCATTGCCCCGACGCTTATTTTATAATTATTAAGTTCTTATACAAACTTGAAAGCGGCTTATCCTGCTTGAGTCCGAACCTTGCCGGATTTTCGGCAACTATACCGGCGGCAAAGAAACGCGCCAGCATATCGCGCTGTTTCTGAGATTTGATGACATTCCAAAAATCCGAACGGTCGGGCGGCAGAGATATTTGGAATTGACCGGCTTCGGACGGCGGCATTCCAAAACAAGACACCCCATAGAGAACATCGCCTTGAAAAAGATTGACGACCAGAGCTTTGGTATAAATCGCGGCGGCGCGAGCGGCGCAGATTTGTTTAGCGTCACTCAAAGTTTCCCCTCCGCATTGACCGTTGTAACCGTTGCTGGCAGCAAAATCATTGGTCATCTGCCACAAACCTTCGTTCGCGCCGTTTTTCTTGTTATCGAATTTACTGCGGGTCATTGCCAGCAGATAACCGAGCGGAGCATCCAGCCCCTGCTCTTCGATAAAAGCATGGTTGATCTGGTCTCGAAACGGTAAGGCGCGATTTGAGAAACCACCGGCACTATATTCTGCGGTTTTCTTTTGAACTTCGATTAAAAAACCGGTGTTCAGTTTATATGAACCGGGAAATTGTTTGAGGAATTGTTCGCTGAGAGTTTTTGTTTCAGCAACTGTGATTTGCGCGGACTTTGGCGTGGCGGAATTATCAGCGGGCGCGTCAGACGGCGAACCGCTTTGCTGATTGCCTGATTTGACCGGTTCTTTGCCAAATGTCAGCTCAAGTTCGTCCGACTGAATTTTGCTCGCGCCGTTTCTGTCAATCACCGCAATTGTCAAAATGTGAACTGCATCACGGCTGATTTCTTTCAAATTTTCCGGATCGAGCGTGACCGAATAAGGAGCGGTTTCAGCCGAGGCAATCTCTTCACCATCGAGCGAGTAAGCCAACCGATCAAGACATTTGGGATTTTTTACCTGAACTTCGATCTCAGTGGGTTCAGTGATTTTAATGCCGGTTTCGGGACTCAGAATTGTTACTTCCGGCATTTCGCAGCCTCTGCTCAAAACATTTGTCTGGGTAACAACAACAAAGCCGATAACCGCCGCGACGGCTAAACCGCCCAATACTGCCGCCGCCGTGACGATAACCGGAACACTCGATTTCGGATTCGGAGTTTCGGATTTCTGATTTGCATTTGGCTGAGCATTCACATTTGATGACAGCGAATCGCCATCTTCGTCTTCTTCAAGTATTTCATCAGACGATTCTTCCTGGCCTTTAAAAATAACGTAACTGTTATCGCCGCCGAAGTTAATTTGATCTCCGTCTTTAATCAGTTTGGCGCTGCTGACAATTCGATTGTTGAGCGACGTGCCGTTGCTGCTGCCAAAATCCGAGACGTAAAAATCATCGCCCTGTCGTTCAATCTGCGCGTGAAAACGCGAAACGTTGCCGTCATTCGGAAAAGAAACGGAATTGTCTTTGGTTCGTCCAAATGTTGTCACATCTCCTAAGATTTCCAATTCGCGCGGATTCTTTCCGGCCTCGTAGATGATAAGTCTCGCCTTTGCCATGTCTGATTTATCTCGAAGTCACAGTGTATTCGATGCGCCGGTTTTTGAATCTTCCGTCTTCAGTGTCATTGCTCTTGGGATTACCTCCAACAGGTTTTTTGCTGCCGTAGCCGCGTGTCGTAAAAGCCTTGGCGTTGACTCCATTATTGACCAAAATAAAACGCACTGCTTGAGCGCGGCTTTCCGATAATTTTTGATTGCTGGCGTCGTTGCCGACATTATCTGTATGTCCGCCGACTTCAACGCCCGGATTTCCAGTGAGCAATTTAAATTTTTCTGTTCCCTTTTCAAGAACTTTTTTTCGCTCTGGCGGAACATCCGCGCTGTTGCTGGCAAAATTGATAATCTGCAAATTCATCGCATGAGCCCATTGGTCAACTGTAAATGGCGGAGTTAATTTATCAAGCTCGTCAAGCGCCGCCTGCTCTGCATCGCAGATTTTCTGTTCTCCCTTACATTCATTTTTGGGCGGATCTGGCACAGGCGCCGCGCCGCATTTCATCTGTACCGTTAACTCTTTGGTTTCGCCGTTTTCGCCCAAAATCGTGTCGTTAAAATCAGTGCAGTTTTCTTTGGTGACTTTGAGCAGGCGTTTTTTTTCGGCTTCGATACCATCAATTTTAATTGAGCCATCACCGTGAGTCACTCCGCGCGAAGTTCCGTCAACAAAGACATTGCTGCCCGGCGGAGCAAATTTGAGAACAAGAGTGAAGCCGGAATTGCGCGGGATTAACAGATAGGCAGCAACACCGACTAAAGTTAATAATAAAAGCAGAGCCGCTCCGCCACCCAACAACCACCCCCAGATCGGAACGCCTTTTTTGCGAGCGTTCGCCGCTTTCGGCTGTAAATCCGGCAAAACCGGCGGGATGACTTCGCGCACGTCATCGCGGCGCGTGTTTCGCTGCTGCGTCGTGACAGCCGGAATGTAGGACATTGTTGCGCCGTAATCCGGTTCACTCGAATTTTGGGGCTGAAAATTATTAAGCGTCATGCCAAAATCAGGCTCGCTCGGCGTATTTTGTTTTGGAACTCGAAGATTAGGCGCGGTTTGATCAAAATCATTAATCGGCGGAGGCTGCTGCGTTTGAGGCGGTTGCGGCTGTTGAATCGGCGACCGCATGTTCGGGATGGTCATCCCGAAATCGTCTGCGGGAGCGGCAGGCGGCTGTTGCGGCGCGGCGTTATAAGGATTTTTAGCCGGCTGAGGCGCGTTTCGCAAGTTTGTAGTCGGCAAATCCGATTCGCTTCCTTGGTTTTGTTGGGGCAGACGCATATTCGGAATCGTCATTCCAAAATCATCCGGCAGCGGTTTGGGATTGTTAGGATTAGAATCGTTCACGGCTTTAACTCCTGTCTAGCGACGAGTAAAAATTTAAAGTTTGCTTTTAACTAACGATGTTTGTCCGGGTTCGCTCCGTTTGAGCTGTAATGCCAATAGCTTTTGCATTTGGCAAAGTATTTTACACTTTTATAATTTAATTGTTTATCCAAAGATAGAGAAATTAGAAACATTCCTCTGAGGCATTTTTAAATGCTTTTAAAAGCCAAGATATTTTTATACATTAATTCATTAGTGTCCGGTTATAAGTTCAATGGAATTATTTGTTTAGATAGCAACTCCGCCGATCTTTTTGACTCTCCTCCATTAAGTAGTTGATTTAATTGGATTTTATCAACTACCGAAACTGAAATTATTTGGAGAATCTC
>JBBQUS010000105.1:0-3584 GCA_038212235.1 Pyrinomonadales bacterium | reverse complement strand
GAGCAAAATTCGATCTGCTGCGAGCCAGAGTATTGCACCGGATTTGAATATTAAAGCCTTTAATTTTCAAAGAACAGAAGTCTGTGTCAAAGATAATAATTTGCACCAAAAGTGCGGAAGAGCCGCTTTTTTCTGCTCTCCTGGCGTGGGGCGATTATCGCTTTTTCGTGCGGGCGATTGACGCGGCGGGAAAAACGAGCGACGCCGCGGCGGTTAATTTCAAGATTCTGCCGCCCATTTATCGCCGCTGGTGGTTTTTATTACTGGCAGGATTGACAATCGGGTGGGCGGTTTTCGCTCTCGACCGCTTTCGAGTCAAAAAAACCCGACAAGTAGAAGCGGCGCTCGAAATTTCGCGCGAATCGGCAGCGCGATTTCGCACGCTTGCACAAACGGCTTCGGACGCGATTATTACGGTTAATAAAGATAGCCGCATCGTTTTTGTCAACGACGCGGTAGAGAAAATTTTCGGCTATTCGGATGCTGAATTAATCGGCAAAGACTTGTCAATGCTAATGCCCGAAGGTTTGCGCGGGGCGCATCACGCGGGAATGAAGCGATACGTAGAGACAAACAAAAAGCATATTTCGTGGGCGGCAATTGAGCTGCCCGGCAAACACAAAACGGGCCGAGAAATTCCGCTCGAATTGTCCTTCGGCGAATTTGAGAGCGAGGGCAAAAGATATTTTACCGGCATCGCCCGCGACGTTTCCGAACGCAAAAAAGCTGGCGAGGCTTTGCAGCACGCTTTCAGCGATTTGAGCGTGTCGGAAAATCGCTTTCGCCAGATGAACGAGCAATCGCCTCTGGGAACTGTTATTTTCGCGCCCGACGGCTCGATTCGCTCGGTCAACAAGGCTTACGAAGATTTTTGGGGAATCACGTTTGAGCAAATCAAACATTGGGATTTTCTCTCCGACGAGCAGATTATCAAATCCGGCGTTGCCGATAAATTGCGCCCGGTTTTCAGCGGCGGAACGATGTCGCTGCCGCCGATTCCATACGACCCGCAGACAAACACCGCGGGCGTGAAAGTTGACGAAGACGCGAGCGTGCGCTGGATTCAATCGTTCGCTTATCCGGTGAAATCGGACGCCGGGGAGTTGCTCGAAGTCATTATGGTAATGGAGGATGTCACCGATTCAAAACGCGCCGCCGAACTCGAACAGAAAGCGAAAACCGAACGACTGCGCGAACTCGAACAAGTGCGCCGCCGCATTGCCGCCGACCTTCACGACGACATCGGTTCTTCCTTAACGCAAATTTCGATTTTCAGCGAAGTTCTGCAGCAGCGCGTTGATAAATCGAACGAAAGAGTTTTAGAACCGCTCGAGTTTATCGCCGCATCGTCTAGGGAACTCGTTGACGCGATGAGCGACATTGTTTGGGCAATCAACCCGCAGAAGGATTTTTTGAGCGAACTAACCGGCAAAATGCACCGCTTCGCCGCCGATGTTTTCACGGCGCGCGAGATTGCATTTACTTTTGACGCGCCGAATGCGGACAAAGAATTCGCGCTCGGCGCAAACCTCAGGCGCGAAGTATTTTTGATTTTCAAAGAATCAATCAACAACATTGTCAAACACGCCAAATGCGCGAACGTCGAAATTAAATTAAGCGTCGAGAAATCCGAGATTCGCCTCAGCCTGCACAATGACGGCGCGGGTTTTGATGTTGATAAAATCACTGACGGACATGGACTTATCAGTATGAAGCAGCGCGCCGCAGGTCTCGGCGGCAAACTTGAAATCGTCTCCGGCAAAACGACCGGAACAACGACGCAGCTTATCGCGCCGCTCGCCGCAAACGCGGACGAAAAAGTTTTATAAAAACTATTTTGTCTGACTACCGACGTGAGTAGTCCAAATTTAAGACATCTGATTTATCGTTTGAAACGACGATATTAAATACAAAATTATGAACGAAACGGAAACGGCGACCGCCGCAAACAAAACAATCGATGTCGCCATCATCGAAGACCGCCGCGAACTGCGCGAAGGTTTGGCGATGCTGATAAACGGCACGGATGGTTTCGTCTGCAAAGGCAAATTTGGCTCAATGGAAGAAGGCTTGCGGCGAGTCGGTGCGGAAAACCCGGACGTGGTTTTGTGCGACATCGGCTTGCCGGGAATGGACGGTATCGAAGGCATCAAAATCTTGAAAGAGAATTTCCCCGATTTGCTGGTCATCATGCTGACGATTTACGACGACGACGAGCGGATTTTTAACGCCCTCTGTGCGGGCGCGTGCGGTTATCTTTTGAAGAAAACGCCGCCCGTTCGCTTGCTCGACGCTTTGCGAGAAGCTGTCGCGGGCGGCTCGCCGATGTCGCCGGAAGTGGCGCGGCGCGTGATAACTTTGTTTCGGGAAATCCGTCCGCCCGAACGCGCGGATTACGATTTATCGCCGCATGAAACCCGTCTTTTAAAAATGCTCGTCGAAGGTCACAACTACAAAACCGCCGCCGCAGAAATCGGCGTTACGGTTCACGCAATTTCATTCCATATGCGGAATATCTACGAAAAACTTCAGGTTCATTCAAAAAGCGAAGCCGTCTCCGTCGCTCTCCGCGACCGACTCATTAAATAAATTTAGTTTCCAGCTTTTACCTACCCAAACAAGTAGTGCATTAACGAGCGTGAGTGATTACAGTTCATCTCGCGCTCAACTTTTAGAAATGTTCTGCGCCCGACTAAGCGAGTCGGAACCTAATTTGACAATTCAAAAGGAAAATAAAAATACAATGACTTTCAAACTAAAACAAAATCTTTTGGCGGCGGCGGCGATTTCGTGTGCTGCCACTTTAATCGGCTGTACTGCAATGAGCGCCAGCAAACCGGCAGATCAAGCCAATACCAAATCGTCAACTACCATCGAAACCAAAAAAACTGAAACAGTTGAGACCGGTTCCGATGGCAAGATGCAAATTAACAAAAGCGAGACCACTGCAGACACAACCGTGCCAAGCGCCGATAAAGTTGGGGTTCTCGAATGTGACGAATACATCGCAAAATATGAATCGTGTGTGACCGGCAAGGTTCCGGCGTCGGCACGTGGAGCATTGCAATCCTCGATTGAACAAATGCGTAAATCGTGGAAACAGGTTGCCGCCAACCCGCAAACGAGAGCGACTTTGGCCAGTACTTGCAAACAGATGCAGGAGACTTCCAAACCAACAATGACCGCGTACGGATGTGATTGGTAGATTTTTAAACTATTACATCGTGAGGTTAAAAGCCGGCGTCTTTAAGTTTTCGATGGTTTAGATAGGTAAATTTAAAAGCTCGGCTTTATTCCGGTTTATTCACATCATTTGAGAGCATTGCCTAAAGACATCCTCAAATGATGACGACGACAAAGTTTTGCAGAAAAACCATTTATTAACCAAATAGTTGATGGCAAATCTGCTTAACTCTCCCATTTTAAACTCTTAGATAAATAAGGTCATTAGTGTCCGGTTAAGAAAGTTCGTATAGCTATAAGCTATTGATATTTTATTAGTTACAACTGTCTTTTGATTTTTCGATTTCAAACCGCGTTCATTCTCCCCTTAGAATTCTTGAATGAATCACGGAAAATACGTT
>JBBQUS010000104.1:0-3628 GCA_038212235.1 Pyrinomonadales bacterium | reverse complement strand
TGGCTGTCTGCAGAGGATTACGAGTCGAGAGGGCACTTACAATATGCGGTTAGGCAAGCACTCGCGGCGTTTGGAAAAAGTCTGAGAATAAGATTTTCAGGCTTCAAACATAGTTCAGTTTAATTGTGAACGACTACTTAGGACAATATGAGTGATTCAATTCAAGCGGCCGGAAAATTTGAACTGCGGGATTTGCAAAAAGACATTCTTTGGCACACCTTGCGCAAACTGCGAATTTTGCTTGCGTTAATGGGTGTATTTTTTCTGATGGGTGTTGCCAATCTTTTTATTAGTCATTTTAATTCAGCTGCTTTGTGGCTCTTGATTTTTCCAATAGTAGTGGTGTTTTTAGTTTTTAGGGGCGTTAGAACTGCCGCTAAAAAAGCGTTGCAGGCGAGTAATCGTCCGGTTGAGTACAGCTTTAATCTAATGGGTTACGAAATTAAAACCAATTCATCTCTGGTTAAAAACGAATGGGATAATTTGCACAAAGTGCAGGAGAGCGAAACAAGTTTTTTGTTATTTCCGCAGGCAAATTTTTTTCAAGTTGTTCCCAAAAGATTTTTTGCAGAAGAACAAGACATTGCCGAGCTGCGAGAAATTATTAGAGTTAGACTTGGCAGCAAAGCCGCTTTGAAACAACTAAATTGAATCCGCTTGGAAATAATTAACATTTCAGTTTTATGATAGCTCGTTACACTTTGCCCGAAATGGGCGCGCTCTGGTCTGAGCAAAATAAATTTCAGAAATGGCTTGAGGTTGAAATTGCGGTTTGCGAAGTTCACGCGGAGAACGGCACTATTCCCGCCGATGCGGTTGAGGAAATCAAGGCAAAAGCCGCTTTTACGCCAGAACGGATTGCGGAAATTGAAAAAACTACCGACCACGATGTGATCGCTTTTACCACTAATCTGGCTGAAAACATCGGTCCGGCGGCGCGTTTCGTCCATTACGGTTTAACTTCATCTGACGTGGTGGACACGGCCAACGCGCTTCTTCTGCGCGATTCGTGCGAAATTTTGCTGCAAAAGATTGAAGATTTGCTGGCAGTTTTAAAACGTCGTGCCTTTGAGTTTAAAGACATTCCGCAAATCGGCAGAACGCACGGAATTCACGCCGAGCCGACCAGTTTTGGAATGACTTTCGCGCTCTGGTATGCGGAAATGAAGCGCAATCGCGAGCGTTTGGCAAAAGCGAAACAAATAATTTCAGTTGGCAAAATCTCCGGGGCGGTCGGCGCGTTTGCGCATCTTGACCCGGAAGTTGAAGAACGTGTTTGCGCCCGGCTTGGTCTTGCCGCCGCGCCCATTTCGACGCAGGTGATTCAGCGCGACCGCTACGCCGAGTATCTGACGACGCTCGCGATTATCGCATCTTCGCTTGAAAAATTTGCGCTTCAAGTCCGTCACTGGCAGCGCACCGAAGTGCGCGAAGCGCAGGAAAGATTTAAAGTCGGACAAAAAGGTTCAAGCGCGATGCCGCACAAACGCAATCCGATTTTGTCGGAACGAATTTGCGGAATGGCGCGAACCGTCCGCGCCAACTCAATCGTCGGGCTGGAGAACGTCGCGCTCTGGCACGAAAGAGATATTTCGCACTCGTCAGCGGAACGAATAGTTTTGCCGGATTCATCAGCCGCGCTTGATTATATGCTCGCTAAAATCACCGGTCTGCTTAATGGTTTAATTGTGTACCCGGAAAGAATGCTCGAAAATCTAAATTTGACGCGCGGATTGGTTTTTAGCGGGCAACTGCTGTTGAAACTAACGGAAAAGGGCGTTTCGCGCGAAGATGCTTACGTTTGGGCGCAGCGCAATGCAATGAAAGTTTGGGACGAAGGCGGAAATTATCAGGATTTGGTGATGGCCGACGCCGACATCAGAGCGCGGCTGACCGAAGAAGAAATTTTAGAAGTTTTCTCAATCGGACATTATTTGAGAAACGTTGATAAAGTTTTTAAAAGAGTATTTGAGCAACATCTGGCGTAAGGTATGCTGCTCAAATATATTCACAGTTAAATTATGTATATTTTTCAGCTAAATTTCCAATTATCGGGAATTTAAAGTGCTTACCGCCGTAGGCTTGGATCGCGGCGTAAATAACACCGACAACAAAGACAATAAAGAGTCCAAAATAAAGCAACATTGTTAAACCGAAAACTAACGCCCCCAAAGCAGAGGAGACGTATCCGAAAACTGTACTTAGAATTATGCCTATAATCATTGTCGCAATTAGTAAAACTACGACTGCTAAACTCCAAAATACTGATTGCAGTGCGTGAAAACGGACAAATTTGTTGTCTTTTTCAATAAAAATTGAAATTAAAGCAACAATACTAATGATATAGCCGAGCAGGGCCGTAATGTTTCCTTCCATTCCGAGGGCAGATTTGCCGGTTGACGAACTATCCATTTAAATTATCTCCTAGAGTGTTTGAAATTGGGTTTATAATGCAGACGCGGTGAATATTACACTAACAAGACTTGCTTTAACAAGAATTTGCCGAATAAAATCAATTTTGGAGATAAAATAAATATAAAATGAAAGCTAAAGTTTTCGTCACGTTCAAAAAAGGCGTGCTTGACCCGCAGGGCAAAGCGATTCAACACGCGGTTGAACTGCAAGGTTTCGATAAAATTGAAGACATCCGGCAAGGCAAGTATTTTGAAATTGACATGGATGATTCGGTTGATGAACAATCCGCGCGGGAATCCGTCAGCAAAATGGCCAGAGAAATTCTGGCGAATCCCGTCATCGAAGATTACAGAGTAGAAATTGATGATGTCTAATTGTGAATGGTGAATTAAAACAAAATACTAACCATTCACCATTGACAGTTCACCATGAAAGAATGAAGTTCGGAGTAATAGTTTTCCCCGGTTCAAACTGCGATCATGACGCTTATCATGTGTTGTCAAAACACGTCGGACAGCCGGTTGATTTTATCTGGCACAAAGATACTAATCTGAGCGGTTTTGACGCCGTCGTTGTGCCGGGCGGATTTTCCTACGGCGATTATCTGCGCGCCGGAGCATTAGCCAAATTTTCGCCCGTCATGCAGGCCGTCAAAGAATTTGCCAGTGCCGGAAAGTTTGTTTTTGGGATTTGCAACGGTTTTCAGATTTTGTGCGAAGCCGGTTTGCTGCCGGGCGCGCTAGTTCGCAACCGCGATCTGCACTTTGTCTGCCGGCACGTTAATCTCTGCGTCGTGACCAATCAAACGCCTTTTACGCGCGAACTTAAACCCGGCACGATTTTGTCAATGCC
Organism: Pyrinomonadales bacterium; assembly: GCA_038212235.1. Classification (GTDB taxonomy): domain Bacteria; phylum Acidobacteriota; class Blastocatellia; order Pyrinomonadales; family Pyrinomonadaceae; genus JBBQUS01. The sequence goes on along the minus strand of JBBQUS010000104.1, from coordinate 361 downwards.
GGTGGCGCACGGCGAAGGGAACTATGTTTGCGACGACGAAACTTTTGAGCAGTTAAAAGCGGAAGACCGGATTGTTTTCCGGTACAGCGATAAAAATGGCGAGACGACTGACGCGGCCAATCCAAATGGCTCACGGTCAAATATTGCCGGAATCTGTAACGCCAAACGCAATGTTTTGGGAATGATGCCGCATCCGGAACGCGCCTGCGAAGGATTGCTCGGTTCCGAAGACGGCCGCGACGTTTTTCGCTCGCTCTCAAACACCATCGCCGCGATTGCCGCTTAAAATAATAAATAAAATGTAGGGGTGGCTGGTCCCCGCCCAATGAGCCGACAGGCGAACAATGCGTGTTTATCCGCA
>JBBQUS010000103.1:0-4580 GCA_038212235.1 Pyrinomonadales bacterium | reverse complement strand
GGGGAAGCGATAGTAATGGAACAGAAACCAACGATCTTTGATTAAAACTTCTTAAACTCCGTCACAGCAGAAAATCACCGTTTGATTTTCTGAGTTCTCTCAATTTTTTTCTTTTTAGCCCTTCTTTAATGTTGAAGTAGTATTTTCCATACATATTGATGTGTTCGCTCCGGGCAGGAGAAAGATGTCTGATGTCATCTTCGTTGATTTCGTGACCTTCGCTTTTCAACTGCTCGAGCGAGGCTTGCATATAAACCGTGTTCCAAACCGTAATCGCATTAACCACCAGATTCAAGCAAGCCGCCTGATTGAGCTGATCTTCCTGATGACGTTGACGGATTTTTCCTTCGTTGGCGATAAAAACATCGCGCCTGAGCGCGTGGATGGCTTCGCCTTTATTGAGCTGAACCGTGATCTTTTTCTGATATTCCGGGCTTTGCAAATATTTAAGGATAAAGATCGTTTCGTTCAATCTGCCGTATTCCTGGAGGGCTTTGGTGAGAGCATTTTTCTGTGGATGTGATTGGAGTTTACTAATTAATAATGAAGCGGTGACAAATCCGAGTTTGAGCGAACCGGCGACTCTGAGAAGTTCGTCCCAATGCCTGAGAATTAAATCAATATTAATTTTTCCTTTGATCAAAGAGTCAATGTTTTTGTATTTGATCTGTTGATCTATCCGGTAGAGTTTTTTGTCAGCGAGGTCGCGCAGGCGGGGCGAAAACTGAAGTCCTAAAAGATCAAATAAGCCGAAGACGAGATCAGTGTAACCGGCAGTATCGGTCGTGTGTTCGAGAATCGTCAGTTCGGTTTCGTTATCGAGAATTTCATCGAGAACATATGTCGCGTCGCGGATCGTCGAAGCGACGACTTTCGTGCCGTATTGCGAATACTGCTCCGATGTCCAAGTGTAAAAGGTCAGCCCGCGACCGTAGCCGAAGTATTTTGGAATTGCCACGGCGTTTCGGGTGTTGACCGAAACGGGAAACCGCTGTCCGTCCGACGAAGATAATGTTCCGCCGCCCCACAGGGCAGCGAGCGGCAAGCGGGAGTGAAAATTGACCAGTGCGGAAAAAGCTGCTTTTAATGTTTCTTCCCGCAAATACCAGGTCGAAAACCACGCCATTTTGCGGTAAGTCAGTCCGGACATGCGCTGCATCTGCCTCAACCCGAAGTTGCAGGCGTTGGCTAAAATGCCGGCATAACAATGCTGAAGAGCATCGGGCGAGCGCGGCTCGTTTCCCGAAGGATGTTCAAAAAAGCGCGAAAATTTTGTCCAGCCGTCAACTTCGATTAACAGATCAGTCAGTTCGATTTCGGGCAGACGACCGGCAACCGCTTCTTTAAGTGCTTCGCTGCTCGGTGTGATCTCTTCGCCGGGAAGTTTGGTCACCACCAGTTCACCGTTTTCCATCCGAATATTGACCTTCTTATCCAGGTGATCTGCGGGATTGAAGTGCGCCGGAAAGTTCGCGGACTCCATTGATTTCTTTTGATGTTTAACGAGAAGTTCATCAAAAAAGCGGTCGAACTGCCCAGACAATTCTTGTAATTCGGCTTGCCGCAGTTTCATTCTGCTCTCGCCGTCTTCGGGTAAGGATAAAAGATCACAGACAGCGGGACGCATCTCAGCCCATTTTTCAAGCGGAATCAGATAGCTCTCCAATCGCGCATAGCGGCGGCTTCCTTCCACCCAGACATCACCGGAACGCAATTTTGTGCGTAACTCGAACAAGACGCACAGTTCGTAGTATTTTCGGTCAATCCGCCCTTCGTTATCAAAGACCTGCTTCCACCAATCGGCATCAACAAAATCGCACGGCGCGTCATCGGGAATCCGCCGTTTGCCGCTCTCATTCAAATCGCGCAAAATTCCGATGGCTTCTCTCAAACCGGCGGTTTCGGCATTTCCGTCCAAAGCCAAAGCGTTCAAAAATGTCGGGATAAATTGCCGCAAGTAGGAATAGCGTTTGCCGAGCAGTGTGAAGAGATTCTCAGCGAGCGGTTCGTTGAGGCGTTCGCATTCATCGAAAGTGACACGCAGTTTGTTTTCCGGCAAAAATTGATAGACCGCTGTTCGCAGATTTTCATCGGGAACCGTCGGATCAATTAAAATCTTCACCAGTTCCTGCAAAAGTTTGATCTTATCTCCGGCAAGCAGAGCAATTTCCTGCCGGATTTCGACGAGTCGGCGGGCGGCGCGGCTGGTGATTGCGCCTAATAAACGGTCAAAAATCTCGACCAGTTCGTCCAGCACCTCTTCATAAAGTTGGGCTAGAAATGCCAGCAAAATCGGATAGCGACGGGTTTTGTTCATCCGGCTCAAAGCTTGCGCGGTCGAGCGAAAACCGATCTGCGCGAGTTGTTTGCGGCGGTTCGAGTTTAATCCCGACAGATTCCAACTGCCGACCTGCCATTTTTGGAGTTTCTCCAATTTTTGAAGCCCCGTCATCATGGTTTTCGGTGAATTGGAAGTGGCACTTTGCCGGAGCCACGCGAGCGAAGTCGGGCGATTCGGTTCCGGGGCTTGGAGAAGATCGTCCAGTCCTTCTGCCAAAACCTCATCAATCATCGCATCAACCCGGCGAAAGACTTCCTCTTCGGCGGCAATTCTTGCCGTGGCGACCATTCTTTCAACGACCGAAAAACCGGGACGAACCAGTTTTTCAGCCAAGAATCGCTCGCATAAAACTTGTAAAAGCAGAGTCGGACGGTCGTGTTCCAAGGCTCGCGCCAAAAGCCATTTGCCGAGATGCCGATAATCTTCTTTGGTCGGATGGCGGAAATCGAGATATTTCTCAGCCAATCTCTGGTGGTCGGTTCGAGTTTGATCGCGCTCGCCGTAAAAATTAATTTGTTCGGCTTCGACTCTGATTTGCTGTGCGACACAACCGATGACTGTTTCAGGAAGTGATTTCAGGTCAATTAAATGAAATCCGAGAAATCGTAATAACACAATTTGTAAAGCTACTCCTAAGCGATTGGCGGCGGAGACGGTCTTTGGAATTTGCAACAAGTCCTTGTCGCTCAATGTAAAATAGGCGATCAAATCCTCGTTTGATAATTCGACGGGAAAAGAATTTAATCGCCTACGCTCCGCTTCCGATAGAAAACCAACCGGCATATTTCATACTCCTAAAAATTGTTTCGCTAAGAATGTCTAAAAATGTTAATATCATATTTCGCATAAGAGTAAAAAGACGAAATAATTTTCGCTCAAAACTATGAAACAAACTCGAAAATCTCCTTCAAACACTTCCGATTTCGTCGCATCGAAACAAAAAGCGAAATCAATGAGAGTGAAAAAATCACCGAAAATAACAGATTTTGTCAAAGCTGAAAATTCGGGAAAAGTTGCAATTGTTGAAAAATTTGTCCGCCTGGCGAGAAAAGAACGACTCACTTATGATGATTTTATTTATGTCTGTCAGCAGGCGCGGAAAAAACTCGGACTAAAAAAACCGCGCAAAGAAAAACGCCTTCCGCAAATTCTCCCCGAAACAGAACTCAAAAAATTCTTCTCGGTGATTCGAGAGTGCGGCAATCTTCAGCACGAGATTATGCTTAAGCTATTGTTTGTGACGGCGGTCAGAGTCGGCGAACTGGTGAAAATCAAAGTCTCGGATATTGATTTTAATCAATGCAAGATTTTTATCGCGGAAGGCAAAGGCAAAAAAGATCGTTATATCTTATTCCCGAATAACTTTAGATTGGTTCTTCAAAGTCATCTGCGGGCAAATCCGAAAAATAAGTTTTTGTTTGAAACGACCCGTGACACTTGTTTCACGCCAAGAAGAATTCAGCAAATTGTTAAGGAATATCGTGAAATTGCCGAAATCTCACAGAAAGTTCACCCGCACCTTTTTCGCCATCAAATGATCACCTATCTGACTTCACAAGGACTCTCAGAGAGCCAAATTCAACTGATTTCGGGACACGAAAGCAAAAAAAGTCTGGAAATCTATCAACATCTATCACTGAAAAATGTCGAGCAGGCTTATCAAAATGCGGTGAGAGAAATTCACATATAAGTCGGTAACTCGATCATTCTTTTTGCAGATTATTAAATTTTCAACCAAAGATCGTTGGTTTCTGTTCCATTACTATCGCTTCCCCTAATATCCCGGATCGGCAGACCGGCAAAAGCAGTTTTCGTAAAACTTGTTACTCTTTAATTACAGCGGTTGGCGTTTATAAGCCAAGTATCAAAATGTTTTGTCACCTAACGAAATTAGTCCGAACCGATAAATGTTTGAATGTTCAGCTATCTGTCAATTCAAACATTCAGCAATGTGTATTTTCAGATTGCTGAATGTTCAGCAATCTGCATTGATAAATGTCTGAATATTTAGCAATCTGAAAATGCTACACGCCAGCAATCTGAAAATACGTAAATTCATAATTCTAAAAATTCAACCATCTGCATTTTCATATTTTCAGATTTTGGGCTATATTAAACGGAATTTATGATTATTACCGTTGCTTCATTTAAGGGCGGGGTCGGGAAAACAACAACCGCTGTTCATTTATCCGCTTATCTGCAAAGGAAGAAACCGACTCTTCTAATTGATGGTGATCCT
>JBBQUS010000102.1:0-4692 GCA_038212235.1 Pyrinomonadales bacterium | reverse complement strand
GCAGTCAGGCGTTTAATTTGGAAGGCGGAGAGTTTTCAAACATCGGATTTGGAAGCAGAGATGATAAAAATCCCCAGTCCATTATTGGAGCGGCTGACGGAAACGCTCTGTTACGCCGCCTGAAATGGATAAAGTCGAGCTAAGATGTGCGAAATTTGTTTGAAAAAGTCGTCAAAAGTTTTTGTCTCGCCGACGTTTAATTGCAGTGCCGCCGCGCGTCGCCCTTTGCTTTCTATTTCTTGGACGACGGCGAGCGCTTCTTCCTGGTTGCTGTTATAAGTCAGAATTACGTCAATGCCTTTTTCGGCGAGCCGCAGCGCTATATTTTTACCTAATCCGCGATTTCCGCCGGTTACCAATGCGATTTTATCGTTCATTTTTTTGCTTCCTTAATTATTGCCCCTTAAATACAGCCGCAAATTCCTTTGCGAAATCTTCGAGCTTTACTTTGCCCAGAACTTTCGGTTTATTGCGGTAATAATCTTCCGCTAATATTCCGCTGTGAAGACCGGCATACATCTCGACCAATCCGGCGGCAATGCGCGGATTCATACCTATTGCCTCCAAACCGTTTTGCATTTGTTCGCCCGAGATAATCGTCCATTTCAAATCCGGCTTTCCAATCGCGGTGCCTAAGACGCTTGCAGTGTCGTGACAGGTGCGTTCGTCGCTGGCGACATAGCGCACTCGTCTGCCCGCTTCCGTCGTTACTATTTCTTCGGCAATCGCGGAGGCAATATCAAAGGGAGATACCCACGGAACAATGTCTTCGGCTCCGTAGTTTGCCGCGATAACATTCTGATTTTTTATCGAATCCGTATAAGCGTATAAATTGTAGAAAAACGATGTCGGACGCATGTGCGTGATGGATACTTCTGACGGCAGTTCGTTCAGAATCTCCTCGACATCGTGAGCCCCGAGGAGAATGCCGTTGCCTTTCTCTAGATTTCCGCCGATGGTGCTGAGATTGACAACACGCTTGACGCCCGATTGCCGGATCGCCTGAGCGTAGTTATTGCCGAGTCTGCGATAATACGCCAGTAAGTCAAAATTCGGGTCGAAGTAGTTGCCGGGCGGCACCATACAATACGCGGCATCGGCGCCTGTAAATGTTTTTGCCAGAAAATCAGCGTTTTCCAATGAACCGATGGCGGCAATCGCGCCGAGAATTTCAATGTCTTTCTGCTTTTCCGCCTTGCTACTGACGACTGTTACGTGATGTCCATTCTGCACCAACTCTTCAGTCAGCGGTTTACTGATGTGTCCTAACGAACCTGTTACTACAACTTTCATAAATGTTTTCTCCTTATTTTTTTCTTTTTTCGACTTAAAATTACCCAATCAAAGTTGCGTCCATCCACTGTCTCAACATCAACTGTTTGCGATGGTCACGGCTTGATGCAAATATTCGCTGCCCGAAATCCGGGCGATCATAAAGGAGGCGAGGTCGGCGCGCGTGATTTTAAGAGCTTTCTCGCCCGTGTCTGCATCGAAGACGCGAACATTTCCCGTCGCGGTTTCATCGCTTAGAATCGCCGGGCGAAGAATCACCCAATCCAGATTGCTCGCTTTGACAGCCGACTCCATCGCTGCTTTGTCCTTGTTCGCGCCCCGCAAAAATGTCGCCACCAGCAGACGCAGGAAAACAGTCGCGTTCGCTTTGCTCTCTCCTACGCCGAGCATAGACGTAACAATCAGACGGCACACGCCGTTTTGCTTCATAGCTTCGATAATCTTATGAGCGGCGCTCGATTCGAGCGTCGTCGCTTTGTAAGGCGTTTTGCCGCCAATCGTATCGATAACGGCGTCTTGACCGAGAACCGCCCGGTTCATTGCGGCGCTGTCGGCGGCGTCGCCTTCGATGACGCGAACATTTGCAGCAGCGTCGTATTTGCTCGTTTTGGGAACGAAAGCCGTAACTTCGTGACCGGCGGCGACCGCTTGCTCGACGACAAGTCTGCCAGTTTTGCCGCCGGCTCCGATAACTAGAATTTTCATGGTCTTACTCCTATGTAGTGTTTGTTGTCGTTGTGGGCTGCGTGTTGACACTCGACATCTGTATTACCGACGTAACAGGAAACAGAGAATGCTTAACCCCACAACCAACGTATGCAAAAAGCCTTGCCCGATTTGTGCCGCAACTGTGACACCAGCGAAACGCGGCGAAGTTGTGTAACTTAGTCGATACGGTAAGTGAAACGAAGCTATCAGCAAAATTACACCGGCAGTTATGAAGACGATGTTGAGAGTTTTCTGGTCACGAATAAATGCCGTTAAAAACCAATAGCCGAGCGTCACCAACAATGCTCCGCCAACTGTGCCTGACGTGACTTGCAAAGGCAGCAGCGGCGGATAAGTTGACGGAACGCCGGTCGTGTTGAGCAGAACATAAGCGACAATATTACAGACGAATGTTGTCAAAGCCGCCGCCGCTATGAATCGCGTCCATATTTCCGGTGTTGTAATTGAATCCATCTCTTTTTATATCGCACGTCATCAAACCGCGAAACAGCCCAACTTTGATATACACTGACTCGGTGTATATTTTTGCGCTTTTTGAAAATAAGACTTGCTGCGTTAGCTATATTATTATCTTTTGTTTCGGCGTAAAAATAACAGGTTGTTGCATTTGATTTTTCCTCTTCCTGATTTTATGTGCCGCTTCCGTATGGTTTGGTTAATATCTCAAGGCTATGCTCGTCCGGGTTAGCAAAATAAAGCCCGCGTCCGCCATCGTTGTTATTAATTTCGCCCGCCCGACGTTGAAACGGATCCGCCCAAAACTGAATCCCGCGCTCTCGGATGCGTCCGAAAATTTCGTCGAACTCTTTTTCGCTCACCAAGAAAGCGTAATGCTCCGTCATAGTCTTGCCGTCGGCGTTGGCAAAATCCAGAGTAATGTCATCGTCTAAGCGAACCTCCAGAAAAATTCCCAATCCAATAGGCGCATCGAGTCCGAGAATTTCGGCTAAGAATTTTGCCGAAGCGTTCTTGTCTTGTGAATAAACGATTGTATGGTTAAGTTTAATGCTCATAAATCCTTCGTAAAATGAATATTGCTTCATTACATATATCGAGTCTCAAATTTTCAGCCGTTCGGCAGTATTCGGTAATCAAATCAACGAAGCGAACCTGTTACTATAATTTTCATAAATTTAACGGTTGCTTTCCTTAGCTATTGTTTTTAATAAATCTCTTCATTCGATAGATTCAGTATGTAGTTCGGTTTTCGATATGTAAATACACAAAAGTCCACAATTATTGCCTAATCGTCCACAATAGATTATCATTTGCCGTAATTAATAAACTCGTTGTTTATAGATGTTATGAAAGATTTGCGCTTCGACTTAGCAAAAATAATCAATCTGTTCTCTCCCGGAGATGGATTTCACGCTTCCCCGGTTCCGCGCGTACATTGCATAAAGTTCTCTCAACCGGATCATCCGACGAAGCGTCACTGGCGCGCGTCTTTGGGAATTGTTGTTCAGGGCTGCAAGGAAATTGCTCTAGGCGATGAAGTTTACAGGTTTGATGACGCTCACTACATCGCCGTTCCGATTGATTTGCCCGTCACCAGTCGGATTTTTACGGCTTCCCGCGAGAAACCGTTTCTTTCCTTATTGATAGACTTTGATTCGCTGGCTTTGAGCGAGGTAGCTGCTCAGCTCGACGCGGAATATCCGAAGGAAATCGATAATCCGCTGCGCGCGGTATTCATCGGAGAAGCGAGTGAGAAAATGCTGGATGCGGCAATTCGGTTGGGAAAACTTTTTCAAACGCCGGAAGACGCACCCGTGCTGGCACCTCTGGTAGTTAAGGAAATACTTTACTATCTCTTGAAAGGAGCGGACGGCGCGGCAATCAGGCAGTTTGTGCGCTCGGGGAGCAAAATGCACAAAATATCCCAGGCGATTTACAAACTAAGAGCCGAATTGAGCGACGAGGTAGATGTCACAGCTCTGGCGAGGGACGCGAATATGAGCCGCTCGGCTTTTTTCAAACATTTTAACGAAATGACGGCGATGAGTCCGATTCAGTATCAGAAACGCCTTCGCCTGCTGGAGGCGAGACGCCTGATGATCGATGAAGGCGAAACTGCCGAGAGTTCAGCCTTTCGGGTCGGCTACAATAGCCCTTCGCAATTTAGTCGTGAGTATTCGAGTATGTTCGGCAATGCTCCCCTGCGAGACACAATAAAAATGAAAAAAACGGGCATTCTTATTCTTCAAATCTAGAGCATTGCTCGCACACGGAATTATTAGATTTTCTGAACGGTACTGCTGCCCGAGAAATTAGATTACTGTCGGGCAGCAAAAGAAGAACTGGACGACGGCGAAGCAATCAGAGGACGAAACGGTGATCAGGCGCAGATGAGCAAATATTTTAACGGCGAGACGATTAATAACGGCCAAGTCAATGTCGGCATTTGGTATCACAGCGGAACATTTCACAACGGCGATGCCATAAATGCGATACAGTCGGTCCGACTCTCAAAGTTTCACTCAAAAAAATAAATGAGCCGGTGATGCAATCCCTAAACAATTGCCGGTGGTAACTATTCAGGTAGTTGGAATCACTGCCGGCGATATCGGACAAAGAAACAAATCACGCATCGCTTCGGCTGTGCGGGCGACGGGGACGAGCTGATAAAGATGCAGATAGAGGGATTTGGCGCGAGCCTCCGCCCCATAT
>JBBQUS010000101.1:0-5090 GCA_038212235.1 Pyrinomonadales bacterium | reverse complement strand
ACCGTTTTCCGCCCGAGATGCTGATAATTCAAGTTTTCGATTGTTTGAATCGTTACTCGGGATTATTGGCACCACGGCTTGTTTTTTTCTCGAAGGTCTGACTTTTCTCGTTCAAAAACAACCTTTTTTCAAAAATCCTCTGATTTCTCGTGAATTTCTTCATTGTATGAAATACACGCTAACAATATGGTTTGTAGTCAATGTTCTTCAATAAACAGCCGTGTTTAATTCCCGCTCTGTTTTTGTCTTGCTAATATTTTTTAGAAATATCTGATCGTGTAGCCGAAGCGCACGCCGCGTCCGATTTCGGGGGCGAATTCTTTGATGAACGAGACATGATTCAGATAAAATTTGTTCGTCAGATTGTAGCCGTAGATCGAGAAAATACTGGCGAAATGTTTGCCCGGAATGATGATGTTTCCGGCGAGATTGAAGTTTGCATAACCGGCGGTCGGGATTTCTTCGCCGTAAACGCGGTCTTGTTTTGAGGCTAAAGTCAGTTCGGGGCGAACACTGAAATATTTGTAATGCGCGTCGAAACCGAGGTGCGAGCGAAACGGCGGAATGCGCGGCAACGGACTGCCGGATTTTAACTGCGCGTTGACGTAATCGAGATTGGCGAACAGATCAAAATATTGCCTCGCCGCAAACTGCAAACTTGCTTCCGTGCCGTAAAAACGGCTGTTGCCTTGCGAGTAGAACGAAAGCGGCAAATCGGTGTCAGGATCAATTTGGTCGGTCAGGCGCAAAAACGTGAAATTCTTGATGTCGTAGTAAAAGAAATTCGCTTCGGCGCGGAAACGTCCCGCTTGATGCCGCAGAGATAAATCCAAGCCGTTGCTGATTTCGGGACGCAGATTGTTGTCGCCGATTTCAAACGACAGCGAATCGTCGTGCGGACCTTCGTTGTAGAGTTCTTCGAGCGCGGGCGCACGGTGCGAGCGCGTAAAATTAGCGACAAAAACGCTGTTTTCGTTAATCGGAACGCGAATGCCGAACGCGCCGGAAAATCCGGTAATATTGCGTTTCAGCAAATCCGTAGCGGTCGGACGAAAACGATTATTTTCAACCCGCGCACCGAATTGGAAACTAATTCGTCTAAAATTCAGTTCTTCCAAACTAAACGCCGCGAACGAATCCTGTTTGACGCGCCCGGGAATCAAAACTTCCGCGCCATTGGTGCGATAATTACGCCGGTAGCCGTCAACGCCGAAAGTTCCCGTCAGTTTTTCGTAACGCCGTTGCGTGAAAAGTGCGCGATACGAATAAACTTTGTTGTCGAAAACAATCGCCGGATCAGCCGGAATCGGTTCTCCCGCATCTTCGGCTTCAAATTCTTTTTGGTTCAGATTGCTGTAATCGAAACTGAGTTTGACGCTTTCAATCGGCGCATTCAGATCACGAAAACCGCCGTTAAATCTAAAATCATGGCGGCGCAGTTTGATCTCACGAACTTTGGGTTCTTCGGGATTGATCGGAATTCCGTAGCGCGTGTCGAAAAAATTGTAATTGAAATTGACGTAACCTTTGCTTCCGAAATAACCGCCGCCACCGTCGCCGCTGCCGTCGCGCGTGAAGGAATTATCAACCTTGCCGTAACCGCCGCCCGCCGCGTAATCGCCCGAACGCTGTCCGCTGCCGCTGCCCCAAACCATAAATCTGCCGAAACTCTGTTCGATGCCGCCGCTGACCGCGCCTTGTTTGTTGTTCGTGCCGCCGAGCGTGGAAAAATAACCGCTCGTGCCGTTGCGGAAATCGTCGTGCCGGCTGACCGCGTTGACCACGCCGCCGATGGCGTTGCTGCCGTAGAGAATCGTTTGCGGACCTTTAACAACTTCGATTTTCTCAAGCGATAAAACGTCAATCGGCTCGGTGTGATTGGCAGAATTCGACGCAATCGAACCGACGCGCAAACCATCGGTGGTGACCAAAACACGGTCGCCGTCAAACCCGCGAATCACCGGGCGCGAACTCGCCGGAGTCGCGCTCCGTTTATTGACACCCGGTTCATCAATCAAAGCATCTGCAAAACCGCCATTGTTGCGTTCGAGAATTTTATTGGCATTGACCGATTCGGTCGGCTGAATCGCGTTCAGAGTTGATTCTCTATTTCCGGTTGCCGTAACAGTAACCTGCGCTTTGACACCGAGCAAACTCATTTGAAAGTCAACATTTCCGGCATTCGCGCCGCTCACCAAAACGACGTTTTTCGCCAGATCAACAAAACCTTCACGATGCACGATCACCGTGTAACGTCCCGGCGCGAGATCGGCAAATTCATAATTGCCCTGCGAATTGGTTTCAACATTGCGACTAATCTGCACAATCCGCACCGTCGCATTGCTCAACACGGTCGGCAAATCACCGAACACGACTTTTCCGCTGATTTTCCCCGTCGTCTGTGCTGCCAACGCAACAGTTAAAATTACTAAAACAACAAACGGCTGAAGTAACCGCATAAAGTGTTTCATATTTTTTACCCTCAAAGTTTAGACAAATATCGGCTTGGTACCAAAAGTGTTTTAATTTGAATTATTGCACCTCAAGTCAATCTCTTTTGATAGAAGCGTGATTGAAACAAAAGACTTAACAATAAGTTGCACCGAAACTGCTTAAAATTTCCGACTTTTGGTGCAAAGTCACAAATATGGCAGTTAATCGCACCTACTACCATAGCTCGTTTCTAATTCAATCCAGACGGTTTTCTACTAAAACAACCGAAGAAATTTCACCGGCGGCGATTATTAACCAACCGTCCGACCTTTATCCAAAGCCGCAACCAATTCGTCAACATTATCCGTTCGTTTGTGCGACTCATATGATTGGATACTACCAAGGTTTTGTCGAACAAAAATGAAATACCTTTAGCACTAAGCATTATAGAGGTAGTCAAAATGGGTATTTTGACTAATTAAAACTTTCACTTTGCGCCAAATTGCGGCTTCAAAAATTAAATTCCCCGGACAGAATTCTGAGGTTGTAACTCTATGGAATGGAGGAAGACAGCAGAATTTGAATGAATCCAAAGGTTGATGTATATTCAAGTAAGTAGTCCGACATATTTAAGTTAAAGTATGTCGGAATTTTGAAAACCTGATGAATAAGTTTTGCCCAACCGCTGTCAAAGCTAACCTGATTTGATAGAAAAGATTTTCTTTATCCTGATAATCGGTTGGACTCAACCACTCGTATTTTAACTTTCGCCACAGAATTTCAACAATATTCAAATGTGGCGAATACCTCGGCAAATAAAAGAGATACAACCCTCTTTGCTGCCATACTGTTATTCGTTCTTTGATAATTCCGGACGTGTGAATGCGGGCATTGTCTAAAACTATGACGGTCGGTTTTTTCAAATTGATTGATAAATTTTCCAATCTTTCAAAGATAAATTGACCGTTGATGTTCTCTTGGGTCGTCGCAATCAAACACTCGTTGTTTCTTTTCAAGAGAGCAAAACAATTTAAGCCGCCGCCTTTTTGAGTCGGCATAAAAACCTTTTCACCGGGAAATTGCCAACCATATGGCACACTTGGTTCTAAGCTGACACGGCTTTCATCCGAGTCATACAAATCTATCGCTCCGGCTTCGGATAAATCCTCTAATTCGCCCAAACCTTTTACTTTATGCTCGTAAACGTCGGGCTGTTCTTTGTTTTTCAAGCGTCTTGGAATTCTTTTATATCGGCACTTAAAATTTTTAGATACCGCGAACGAGTCCGCCCACAGAACTCTTTGCCTAACGTGTCCTCCAGTTCGGCACGGGCTATTGAAATCCGTTGACGATGTTTTTGAACCGCTTTTTTGATGATTTCAAAGTCGGCGGTTCTTGATAAAATGGCAGGCGAGTCCACGACCTTCTTTGACCACTAAACCGGTGATGCCTTCAGCTTTATATCGTTTCAGCCAATTATTGACTGCTTGCTGGCAATAACCCAAGAATGAAGCAATCTCTTTCGATTTTCGCCCTTCGCTTTTTAACAAGACCATCTGACAACGAATCCGAAAGGCATGGCTTTTTCCGATGCGATAACCTTTTTCCAGTTCTTTTCGTGGCGTGTCAGATAATTCAATTTTAATTATTCTGCCCATACAGCAGATAGTTTAATACATTTTTGTCGGATTACTTAAAGTCAATCAGCGGCATGAAGAATTTGAGAAATTGAGAATGATGGTTTTTAGCTGTCAGAAGCCCTTAGCATTGAAGTTTGGTTAATCTTAGTTATATATTTCAGAATAGCCGCAGAGGTATAATAGATGCTTAAAAAAGGTGAACATATTGAAGGCGTTCCTGCTGAACTGCAATTGTTATTGTATAAAGACAAAGAAGCTAATATTTTTTTTGAAACTTTAGCGCGGTCACACAAACAGGCATATGGCGATTGGGTTGGTTCTGCAAAACAAGAATCTACCAGAGTTACCAGAGCTGAGAAAGCAATGCTAATGCTTAGAAACAAACAAAAGACACTTAAAACGGTTTAATTAAAAAATACCAAAGAAAAATACCAAAGATATGAAAAAAGTCGGTAGTGGGGCAGTTTCAAATTTTCATGCCGATAAACATTGGCTCAAAAGTTCAAACTGACCCACTACCAAAAAGTCATCTTTATTTTACTTTTGACACTATTTAGTGCGGCACTTTTTGCACAGACTGCCACCACCAAACAGTTTATTTTAATCGTTCGATACAATCCCAAAATGCAGCATCCGTCAAAAGAAGCATTGGCAGCAAACATCGCACATTGGAATGAGTTTATGGGAGGACCGGGAAAAAACGGACAAATTGTTGCCGGCTATCGACCATCACCTGACGGCAAAACAATTACCAGTCAAGGAACCACCGAAGGTGCCTATGACAGCAACAACGAATCACTAAGTTCTTTTATAATTATTAAAGCGATCAACCTAGACGCGGCGGAAGCAATAGCAAAAAAATGTCCTATTTTAGAATTTGCTGGAAGTGTTGAAGTTCGTCCTTTATTGATGACAAATTAAACTTTAGTTTGCCTGAATTTATCAAGAATTAGCACAAGACTATGACTATAATCCGCTTTGGGATTTAGTCGTAGATGTAGTGCGTTCCACAGCAAC
>JBBQUS010000100.1:0-5809 GCA_038212235.1 Pyrinomonadales bacterium | reverse complement strand
GCGGAACATTGAGAAGAAATGGACAATGCCGATTCAAAACTGGAAGCAGGCATTACAGCAGTTTGCCATTATCTTCGAGGGACGGCTACCGCTCGCTGGGTTAGAGGGAGAATGATTTACACAAAATTCTTGACACCCTCTTTCAAGCTCCGAATAAAAGGCGTTCCTTCGCCGAAACCGGGAACGTATATCGGGCCGCCGACATTAAAACCGTAATTATTTTCATTATCGCGATTGCGTTTGAAGTTATATGCGTTATTGAAATATGAATTAGCGTTCAACTTCTCATTGCGAACCAAGTCATAAACTTCGCCGTGAAACTGATTACTACCCGATTTTAAGGTGAAATTGACGACGCCGCCGGATGAGTTGCCAAATTCAGCGGAAAACGAATTGGTCGAAATCGTAAACTCTTGGTAAGCGTTCGGCCCCGGTGCGACTTCACTAAAGAAATTACCGTTTTGGGTGCGCCGAGTGCTGGCTCCGTCAATCAAAATTTCAGCGCCGCTCGCTTGTCCGCCGCTAACTCTAAACTTTGTGCTGTTGGTATCGCCGCTTTGATCGCTCGCACCAACGTTGCTATCGAGAAAAATAAATGAGAGTGGACTTCTACCGCCAACTTCTGAGCTAACCTGAAGCGGCAGCTCCCTGACTTGCCGTTCGGTAACAGTTGTTTGCCGCACTGGCGAGTCGCTGTTGATAGTCACTGCGTCAGCATTGACCGTGACTACATTATTAGTAACAGCGCCGACCTCCAATTTGATTTGAAGCGATTGAATCCCTTGAACGTCAACTTTGACGTTGTCAACATTTGTTGGATTGAAGCCGGTGGCCGAAACTGAGATTTGGTAAAGTCCGGCTTTCAATTCAGGAAAAACGAAAATCCCATCTGAGCTTGTCGTTACGTCTCGCTTGTCGTTTGTTTCGATGTTGTTAGCTGATATTGTCGCGCCGACGACCGCCGCACCGTTGGGGTCGTTGACAGTTCCGCGAATCGTTCCGCGGTCGCTCTGTCCAAAAACAGATGCGAAACAAACGCTAATAATCAGTAAAGTCATTACTGATAGGTTAAGAGACTTCATACTTTAGACTCCTCGATTGAAAAAATAATAAAAACGGATCACTAAATAATGTGAAAAACAACTTTGCTTCCCAACCGCCAGTGAGGTGGCTAATATTCGCGAAAACCATTAGACACTCCATTAACGCAACGATCAAAGATTCAACTCGGACGGTCAAACATTTTAAGTTTTTAGATTTTAAGCTTTTACGTAAGCGTTTAACTTTGATGAATTTTTAACATAGCAGTAACAACTTGTCAATCAAATTGTCGGTTGAAAAATTATTTGTTATGTAAACCAACTTAACAAAACCAAATGCGTTTGAGTTAATGCAAGCCCAATTCTAAACTGAATAGTTGGCTATAGGGAGAGTTTATCGTCTTTTAATCTGGCACTCCTGTCGAGCTATCGGGCTGCTCCGCAGATTCAAGGAAAATTGGCAGTTTGTAGAAAACTCTCAAACAACTTGGTTAAACGTTTACTTATGAGCTTTACCAGCTATTTTTTGGCGATTTCTTTGATGACAGTATTTTTGAAGGTTTATTTAGAGATTTTGTATATGTGGGTTATATCAAATCGAAATTTAATATTTTACCTGCAGAACATTAAATACAGCCAAAAACCTGTACTTAACCAAGACGTGTTCCAAAAGACTATTGTAGAGCTGGCCGTATCGCCTTGTTTCCTGTTATTTACTTCGTGTTATAATTCGGATATATCTTTATTTCTTTCAGGACGGAGATTCAATTTATTAGCAATATCTACGGAAACACCAACGGATTAAAAACCAATCAATTGCGCCAGATTGAAAAGCTCTACACTCGGCGCGTTTCACAAAACGAAATTGTTTCGCCCGAACTGGCGCGCCAGCTTTCTGAACTTTCGCATGAAACGAGACGGCAAATCGGCGTTTTGCTTGATCGCAAAGGCAAGGTCGAATATGTGATGATCGGCGATGCTAAACAAATCGAAATGCCCGATTTTAAACGCGTCCGCACCAGTGCCGAACGTTTCAGGGGTTTGCGCTGTGTCCACACGCATCTGCGCGGCGAAAAATTGACGCAGGACGATTTAACCGATTTGGCTTTGCTCCGACTGGATTTAATGGCGGCGATTCAGGTTGACGAAAAAACCGGTTTGCCCACACAAGTTTACGCCGCCCATCTGGTTCCGACAACGGCGGAAAAATTAACTGAAAACAAGGGCGAAGACGCCGAGCAATCGCTGCCATATGCTTTTTTGCCGCCGCAGATTCCTTCGCAGCTCGACACGGATTTTCTTGAGTTGATCAATTCGCTCGAAGACGAAATGGCGCGCAATCGCCAAACTTCGCGCAATCGCAACACCGCGCGCGACCGTGTGATTCTAGTCGGCGTGACGACCGGAACCTTGAGCGAAGCCGAAGAATCAATGGCGGAACTCGAAGAACTGGCGCTCTCGGCTGATGTAATCGTGCTCGATAAAATCATTCAGCGGCGCCAGTCAATTGACGCTAAAACCGTTTTAGGCAAAGGCAAACTCGAAGAATTACTGGTTCGCGCCATGCAGCTCGGCGCTGATTTAATTGTCTTTGACGCCGAATTATCGCCCGCCCAGGTTCGCCTGATCGGCGAAGCGACTGATTTAAAAGTGGTTGACCGCCCGCAGCTGATTCTGGACATTTTTGCCCAGCGCGCGCAGAGCCGCGAAGGTAAGCTGCAGGTCGAGCTGGCGCAGTTAAAATATATGCTTCCGCGTCTCGTCGCCGGACAGGATTCCGCCTTTTCGCGGCTGGCCGGCGGCATCGGCGGACGCGGGCCGGGTGAAACCAAACTTGAAACCGACCGCCGCCGCGTCCGCGATAAAATTAATCATCTGGAGAAACAGATTGACCTGCTCGCCAGACAGCGCGGCGAACGCCGCAAGGAGCGCCTGCGGCGTGATTTACCGGTGGTTTCGCTCGTCGGTTACACCAATGCCGGAAAATCAACCTTGCTCAACACTCTGACGCAAAGCCACGTTTACGTCGAAAAGAAAATGTTCGCCACGCTCGATCCGACTTCGCGGCGGCTGCGGCTGCCGGTTGATCAGGAAATAATTATCAATGATACGGTCGGTTTTATTCGCGACTTGCCCGAAACTCTGGTCGCGGCGTTTCGCGCCACGCTCGAAGAAATCGGCGAAAGTGATTTGCTGGTTCATGTGGTTGATGCCGCCAACCCGCGCTGCCTGCATCAAATCGAAGCGGTCGAGCGGATTTTAACCGAGCTCAAGCTCTACGAAATTCCGCGTCTGATCGCTTTTAACAAAGCCGATTTGCTTGACGAAGTTGAAATCAACGCCCTGCTGCGGCAAACTTCAATCGAAAAACAAGTCGAATGTCTTGCCGTTTCAGCTCTTAAGCCCGAAAAGGTACGACCGCTGCTGGAAAAAATCGGTGAGGTTTTGAATACCGATTTGAGCGAAGAGACAGAGGAAGATTCGGATTTAATAAGTCATCGCGAGACATTTGCCGGCGCGGCAGTTTTATAATTTTTCATTTTTATTGAGCCGCTTATTAAGTTGAATAATGCGCGTCAAATAAATATCTAAAACAATTTAATTCATCAATAAAATGTTTGAAGACGAAGAGTATTATCTTGCCGTCAGGGATAACTTTCTCCGCGACGTTAGGCTTGCACAGACAGGCGTTGATAATACTCTTAAAGATCTCGGAGCACTCAGCGTTTCACGCGTCTTGGATGTCGGCTGCGGAATCGGCCAGGAGTTGTTTCCTCTAGCCGCGCAAAAAGGCGCATACGGAGTCGGAATTGACCTCTCCACTCTTGGATTGCGGATGGGCCGCGAATTTTATGCCGCTCATCTGCCCGAAGCGCGCGTTGAATTTATCAGTGCCGGAGCGGAGTCGCTGCCCTTCGCGTCGGAAAGTTTTGATCTAATTCATTGCGGTCTGGCGCTCCCCTATATGCGCAACACGCAAGCCATTGCTGAAATGGCGCGCGTGCTCCGGCCGGGCGGTATTTTCCTGCTGCGAATCCATCACGCGCGCTATTATTTTCAAAGGCTTTGGCAGGGTCTAAGCTCAGGCCAATTGTTGCCGGTAATACACGGCGGGCGGGTTTTAACCGCCGGCACGCTTTATCATTTAACTCGCCGTCAGCCTCGTTCGAAAATCCTAAACGAGACCTATCAAACGAGATGGCTGCTAAAACGCGAGCTAAATAAACACGGGCTTGCTATTGAACGTGAACAGACCAATACGAATCAGATAACGCCCGCCTTTGTCATTCGCAAGAAATAACCGGCGACTTTTAAACCATCAGGTAAAGAGGTTTGACAAAGGCCGCGTCAAAACTTAAGATTCTGGTTTGTCTCTTGAACAGAGAGGATGAATGATTTTGACAAGCTAAACGAAACTTCGCTCAAAGACAGTTTTGATGAGCGCCTGATGCGCGAAGCAATTGACGCCGCTGTTTTTGCCGGAGAATTGGGCGAGATTCCGATAGGAGCCGTTATCGTCAACTCCGTCGGCGAGATTTTGAGCGTCGCCGGAAACCGGACTCGCACCGATTGCGATCCGACGGCACACGCCGAGATGTTGGCATTGCGCCGCGCGGCCTGGGTGGTCGGCAACTATCGGTTGACGGATTTAACCATTTATTCGACCCTCGAACCGTGCGCAATGTGTGCCGGAGCGTTGATCCAGGCGAGAATCAAAAAGTTGGTTTACGGTACGGCTGATGAAAGATTTGGCGCGGTTCGTTCCAAATTTGAGCTTTGCGATACCAGTTCTTTGAATCATCAAATAGAAATAGTTTCGGGTGTATTAGAAAACGATTGCAAGAATTTGATTCAGCAGTTTTTTCAAAAACGCCGGCAGGAACAAAGGATGAAGGATGATTTGTGAAGGATGAAAGTTAAGGGAATAAAGATTATTTCTCAGTATTTCATCTATCATCCTTCCGCCTTCATCCTTTATAAAATGTGGAGAGGTCGCATAGTGGCTTAGTGCACCGGTCTCGAAAACCGGAGTACCCGAAAGGGTACCGTGGGTTCAAATCCCACCCTCTCCGCCATATTGATTGCGGATTGCGGATTGCGGATTTTATTTGTGAGAAATTTATACGGTTCGTGATATTAGAGACAAATCCGATATTAAAAATTATTAGGAAAGGTGCAAGAGCGGTTGAATTGGCAGCATTGGAAATGCTGTGAACTCGAAAGGGTTCCGTGGGTTCGAATCCCACCCTTTCCGCCAGAACAATTTCGGATTGCCGATTTCGGAGTGTGGATTTATTCGGTTTGAGTTAATTGCTAAATGTAATTACAAGACAAATCAGAATTCCACCTTCCGAAATCCGCAATCCAAATGTGGCTTCAGACTCCGCACAACGAGCGCGGTGTGAATTCCGCTAGGCGGGGAACCGAGCAACGGCAGCAAGAGCGGCGTGTGTTGCGGATTAGTCTGAAGCCTCCCAAGTCCAATCAAAAGGGTTATGCTGCCAATGTTGGCAGCATAACCCTTTTGTACATTGTTTCAAACAAATTTTTAGCGGTTAGAAATTATCCTGTTTAGGGCAGATAAGCGGCCGGAATCGGCAGATCTCCGCCAACCCCAAAGTTTGTTGCCGAAAAGCCGTTGTCGGATGACCTTAGAATGCACCAGAGACCATTCCGGTATACGGCTAAATCGTTCCTCCCGTCATTGTCATAATCGCCCGGCGTCGCCACATCGCCCGCTTGCCCGAACTGTGTAAACGCGAATCCGC
>JBBQUS010000099.1:0-6172 GCA_038212235.1 Pyrinomonadales bacterium | reverse complement strand
TGATGTCATGCAGTCACCTCTTTGCCGGCTGGGACAACATCGAGCAACGCCCTATTATCTGTGTTCAAATAAGTGCCTACAGCGTGACGGATCTGCTCGGCGGTAACTGCAAGCAGTTCGTCGAGGTCGCTGTTTACGAGGTTCGGATCGCCGTCATAAAGTGCAAACTCGGCGATCTGCTGTGCCCGCGACATCGACGACTGCCGCATTCTCACGGAGTCGTTGATCAGTTGGTTTTCGATCTTTTCCATCTCCTCGCAAGTCGGGCCGTGAGCAGCAAGGTTCTTGATCTCGTGCATTATCGTTTCGCGGATCCTGCTCAAGTCTTTTTCCGGTTTCGGGATCGCACCCACAAAAATGCTTGATGGCCCTCGTCTCTCATCCGTAAAGCCAAAAAGCTGTATGACCGATTCCTCGCCCTTGACGAGCTTTTGATAAAGCCGCGAACTTTCGCCGTCATACAAAACTTTTCCGGCGAGATAAAGGGCATTAAATTCCGGGGAACGTCTCGGCGGTATCTTCCAACCGATCAAAAATGCGGGGAAGGGAGCGAGTTTGTCTTCCCATTCCTTATAGGTCGTGGCAACCCCAGCCGGTTCACTGACATCGAGAGCGGGCGGCAGCGGCTGGGATTTGATGTCCCCAAAATAAGTCTCGATCAGGTCCTTCGCTGTCGCCGTGTCAAAAGCACCCGACAGGGTCAGCACGGCGTTATTCGGAGCGTAATAGATCCGGAAAAACTCCTGCACATCCCCGACCGTGGCGTCGTCGAGATGCTCCATCGAACCGATTGTCGAGTGGGCATTAGCAAAATTCTTATAGATCATCTCGTTAATCAGGTCAAAAATCTGCCCGTATGGTTGGTTGTCGTAGCGTAAACGTTTTTCTTCTTTGACGGCTTCGCGTTGGTTGTCGAGATTCTCCTGCGTCACCGCGAGCGAACGCATCCGATCCGATTCCAGCCATAATGCGAGCGGCAATTGATTCGCCGGCAGCGTCTCGTAATAATTAGTCCGTTCGCTCGACGTGGTGCCGTTCATCGTGCCGCCGGCCTTCATTATGTATTGAAAATGCCCGGCTTTTGCCACGTTTGCCGACCCCTGGAACATCATGTGCTCAAACAGGTGCGCAAAACCCGTCCTGCCCGGGCGCTCGTTACGCGAACCGACGTTATAGTAAATCGCTAAGGACACCACCGGTGCCGAGTTGTCGGCATTAAGCACGACGCGCAGGCCGTTTGCGAGGCTGTATTCCTCGATCTCAAGCGGCGGCAGTTTGAATGTTTCAGACATATTCTTTTGCTGTGAATGCACGCGACCCTCGTGCAAACGCCGCTTGCGGCGTGATCTTGTAAGAACCGGGGTATTAGCGGCCTATATCAATGAAAACATTTCACCGCCCAAAAATCAAAAACGCCTTAAAAGCCGGTGGATGCCGGCACAAAGCAGCCCTTTTTTTGGTGTTGACGGCGGATTGTGCTAAAGTTTGCGGTGAATCTTCGTGTCAGTAGCCCGCACGGGAGTAAGGGCTCAACCGAGCATATAAGAGCCCTTACTTTCGTGCGGGCTACCGACAAAGGCACCGATCCCCATGAACACTCTTTACTACGGCGACAATCTGAATATTCTGCGGCGGTACATTAAGGACGAGTCGGTCGATCTTGTCTATCTCGACCCGCCGTTCAATTCGAACCGCAACTACAACGTGCTTTTCAAAGACGAGAGCGGACTCGAAGCCGATTCGCAGATCATGGCTTTCGAAGACACGTGGCATTGGAAGGGTGCGGCCTCGACCTACGACGATCTCATCCTCGAAGGCGACAAGGTTTCCGAAATGCTCCAGGCCTTTCGCTCCTTCATCGGCGAAAGTTCAGTCGGGTGTCGGATAATAGCAATAGGAGACAATTAAAATGAGTTACTCTTTCCTCGACTTAGCTTACGAAGTACTTAAATCCGCCACGCAACCAATGATCTATCAGGAGATTTGGCAAGTCGGCCAACAAAACGGTTTGACTGCGAAGTTGAGTACCACGGGGAAAACGCCGTGGCAGAGTCTAGGAGCGCGTCTATACGTAGAAGTCCGCGATAACGAACACTCGAAGTTTGTGAAAGTAGGTTCGCGTCCCACCCGATTTTTCTTAAAAGACCGTGCTTCCGAACTGTCAGCGGACGTAATAACCAAGTTGGAGAAGGCGGAAGGAAAGGTAGTCGAAACGAAGACTGGATATCATGAGCGCGATCTTCATCCTTTACTCGCCTATTATGCAAACTCAAACCCTTCCTTTAATCGTGGGCGTGCGATCTACACGAAGACTATCATGCACGAAAACTCTACGAAGGCAGGATACAATGAGTGGATTCATCCAGACATGGTGGGCTTTTATCTGCCGCTTGACGATTGGCAAACCAACGTGATCGAGTTTAACCGCCTTTCCGACAATAACTCTTTACGCCTCTTTTCCTTCGAAATAAAAAAGTCTCTTTCAAAGGCAAACTATAGGGAAGCATACTTTCAAGCCGTCTCGAACTCATCTTGGGCTCATGAAGGCTACTTGGTCGCAACTGCCATTAAGCAGGACGATGAGTTCCTTGCAGAACTCGAAAGACTCGCTTCATCGTTCGGAATCGGAATCATACAGCTTGATCCATCCGACATCGACGCGTCCAAAATACTTTACCCCGCAAAAAAACGAGATGTCCTTGATTGGGAAACGATTAACAAGCTCTGCAAGCAAAACAAGGATTTCGAAAAGTTTCTGGAGGATGTAAAGATCGACTTTGAGTCAAAAAAGATTCACCGATATGAATTTGATGAAGTATCGAAAAACATTTCTAAATATATAAAAGACAAATTAGGTATTGCTCCAAGTTGAAATGCGATTCGCAAGAGGTATGGTTTTTGTTGACGACAATTCGGGCAAGGCAAAGCGTGTAATAGTCCAAGTCAAAAGCGGCCACGTCAAATCAGGCGACATCCGCGACCTCGTCGGAACCGTCGAACGCGAAAGCGCCGCCATCGGTGTTTTCATAACCCTGGAAAAAGCCACATCCCACATGACCGACGAAGCCGCCGCTGCCGGTTTCTTCACCTCCGAACACTTCGGCAAGTTCCCGCGAATCCAGATCCTCACTATCGAAGACCTCCTAGCCGGCAAAACCCTTCAAATGCCGCCCTCGCTCGAACGCACATTCAAACAAGCCGAACCTGTCGGGACCGAAACGACCAATCAAAATACATTGGCGTTCGATTGATTATTTATGAAACTCGCATCTTTTAGAATTCTTAATTGCTTTGGTTTCAGTGATTCAGGCGAAATCAATTTTCTTAATCCGAATAATTTCGTTTATTTACTCGGACGTAATAGTTCGGGGAAGAGTTCTTTGCTCAACGCAATCGATTATTTTGAGGTTAATAGAATCCCTTCCGAAAAGCGAAACTTTCTGAATTTCAACGATACTGGTTCAACCGCCAGTTTGATCGCCACTTTTGATCTCGCTGGTGAGCAATTAAAATTTGCCCTCTTTGGCAAAAAACTGACTGAATTGCTCAATAATTTGCACATTGATGCCTCGGCCATACAACACAATGAGAAAATCGGAAATCTAATTAAAAATGTCCACGCCGAATATAAAGGCTTGTTTGATGACTTGAATTCGAGACCTTCGATTCGAGTGGGGAAATTGGGTGATGGAAGTTATCTGATATTGTCGAACGATCGCGAGATTTACAAAACCCGACAAAAGAATATAGAGGGTTTCATCAACGCCGCTCGCGAACCCGACAGAACCATAATAATAAATGGTAATCCTCGACAAATTGACCTTTCATTTCGTGCAATCGAGGACCTGTTTATTTATCAATTACCTTCAATTTACATTTTCAATGAAAAACACCCGTTAAATGAAGCTTTGCCCGATAATATCGATGCAGAATGGGAGAACGAGAGCAATGCGATTACAAAAAAATTTATTGCATTTCTGGGTGCTGAGAAAATCGACCGATTTTTCCAAGCGAATGACCCGGACGAGCGCGATCACATCCTTGCTGAATTGAGAAAAAAGGTTCGTTTTTTGGTCAAGAAAGTGAATTCGAACCCATCGACGCAAGCGAAAACGGATTTGCTTAGTATGCGTCTCGATCCAAACACAGATGGTATCCAGATAACGGTCGGAACTGACAAGAAGAAGTCCTTTTATGGGCATATGAGTGACAACACAAAATATCTTTTTGCTGATCACTTGTTTGCTCAGACGGAGAGTGTTTCCGGCAGCATTCTTTTATTCGACGAACCAAATAACGGATTTCATCCGACTGCGCAAAAGAGAATGTTGGGATTTCTCCAAGATTTAGCGAATTCTGGAAATCAAGTAATCGTCTCGACCCATTCAGAATATTTGATCGACCCAGATTACTTATCTAGTGTTCGAATTATGACCAGCGATAAGAACAACTATATTGTTGTTAAAAATCACTTTTATAATCAAACATCTGACGAGGGACATTACTTTGCACTACAGCCCATTTTTGATGCAATCGGATTTAAGTATGGGGGCCAGCTTGAAGTTACAAACAAGGTTGTAATTACTGAAGGCGTCACGGATTTACTTTACTTACGAGCGTTCAAAAAAATACTTCAGTTTAGTCTCCCGTTAAACATCGCACCGGCGAGAGGTGAGGGCACAATTCCTCATGTAGTGTCTTTCTTAATATCTCAGGGATTGAGTTTCAAGATCGTTCTGGACACTGGAAACATAAAACCGCATTTGCAATCGAATTTCGGAATTGAAGATAAATTTATTCATGAAATCCCTATTCCGACGGCATTTCGCGGACGGATGACAGGCTCTGGCATCGAGGATCTCTTCGGTAAGACCGATTTTAAATGGTTACTGGGGTTAATCGGCCATACTACAACACCAACATTCTCTCATGTGAGTAACAGTCATTATATGAAAACCGACGTAAATCCCGGTGATAAGAGACTGGTCGCTCACAGCTTCTACGAAACTGCCGACACATACACAAAGAAATCGTTCGAGAAAGAAACGTTGGATAACTTTCGGCAAGCATTTGAATTTTGTAAAAACTCCGATTGGTTTTCCTTATAAAAGTAAAATAGCTCTATGTGCGGACGAATATCACAAAAAGACTACACAAAATACGGTGATAAGATTTACGGCTGTTTGAACCCGGAAGGCGAGTTTGACGAGAAGCCGGGGCGGAATATGCCGGTTCGCTATAATCTCAGGCCGACGGAGCCGGCCTACATTCGTTACTCGCGGGACGAGATCTCGCTAGTGCCGATAAATACTGGCCTATATTAGTAAATCGTTAATCGTAAATCGTGAAAAGCGGGGCGATTTTGTGGCTTTGTTTATAAACAAAGGGGCTTTGTCGGTAAACAAAACGACGAACAAAGGTTTGTTCGCGACAAACTAAGGTTTGTTTATGACGAACAAGGTTTTGTTTGCGACGGACAAGGTAAAGGAAACAACAAAGAAAGGTTTGTTTGCTCCAATCGAGGTTAAAGAAATGACAGACAAAGGTTTGTTTGCCTTGAACAAGGTTATGGAAATGACAAAAAAAGGTTTGTTTGCGACGAACAAAGTTAAGGAAATCACAAACAAAGGTTTGTTTGCGTCGGACAAAGTTAAGGAAATGACGGATAAAGGTTTGTTTGCTCCGAATAAGGTTAAGGAAATTACCGATAAAGGTTTGTTTGCTCCAACCACGGTTAAAGAAATGACGGGCGAAGGTTTGTTTTTGGCAATGTAAACGAGGCGGCGCGGTTCTGATGGTTGAAATTTGATGTTAAAGCGGTGTAAACTTTCTCGCCGAACTTAAAGTTGTCCTTCCACAACCTTCCCGCTTTACCACGAAAGTTGTCGACCGACCGGGCACGATGTACTCCATCGAGGTGCGAGCCCTCGGCGGCTCTACAGGCCAATCCGATTGGTCCGATCCCGTCCAACACAGATCGCTCTAACCGTTAAACGGCAAAATCCCGTCAAATCACACTAACTCATGAGCGGCTTCGAAAGAGGCGGCTTTTTTATTTGGAAATACCAGCCGTTTCGGTATATAACTAACCCATACCAAACTGTGATCGGTGGCTGACCGGGTGCCGCCTTTGGCCACCGATCTTTTTTTATGCGGAGGCCCGCACGTAAGT
>JBBQUS010000098.1:0-6578 GCA_038212235.1 Pyrinomonadales bacterium | reverse complement strand
GCGGATTCGCGTTTACACAGTTCGGGCAAGCGGGCGATGTGGCGACGCCGGGCGATTATGACAATGACGGGAGGAACGATTTAGCCGTATACCGGAATGGTCTCTGGTGCATTCTAAGGTCATCCGACAACGGCTTTTCGGGAACAAGTTTCGGGCTCGGTACGGACACGCTGATTCCCGCGGCCTACTTGCCATAGACCGATAAAACTATTAATTGCTGAGAGGAGCAGGTTGGCCGACCTGCTCTTTTTTTTGAGTTGAATCTGCTGATTTTTCGAATAATTAAAACAAATTTAAGACGGCGTTAAAAATAATTTTCACTTCTGTATGGTAGCGTACAGAGTATATTTTCAAGAACGTATTAGATTAAACCTAAACAATTTTATCTCTCTCCAGTAAAAGTTGTAACGGGTTGAATATTAGAGAGGTATAAATATGTCTGTCAGAGCAATAAATAATTTTTTTATCAGCGCCGGTCTATCTACGGTTATAATTTTTTCGGCATCTTCAGTTTCACAAGCGCAATCTCAGACTTCATCAGCGCCGGTCAACACACAAATTAAAGAAGGTTGTGCGGCACATCAAACGTGCCTTGATCCACATCCGACGCCGGAGCCGATAACAGTTTTGCTTTTTGGCACGGGATTATTCGGAGTCGCGGCCATTGCTCGTCGCCGTCTGCGAAAAAATACCGAAAACGAAAAAAATAAACACTGACGTTGATTTGCATCAGAAAGAGAGCGGAAAGAGAGTGTAAGGGAAACGAATGCTGCAATCCTCTGAAAGATAAATTTGTCTTTCAGAGGATGCGGAATCTTTGCTGACGGTCGCCAAAAAACAGGCGATTCTTGGCCTTGGACATTATCAACTTTGTTTGTTGAGCAGTCGGGACAAAAAAGTTTTATCAGGATTTAAAACTATTTTGATAAAGACGTCAGATAATTTCGATCTGATGGAAGCGTTGAATCTGCCCGCGCGATATTGTCGTCGCAAGAGCTGATCTTTGCCGAAAATCTGTCAATTTGTCCGGCGTCGCGCGGCTGCAAAGCGTTATTTTTTTGCAAATCAATAAAAACCTGACGTGTTTTGAGATACCAACTGCGCGCATTCACCCAGTTTTTGAGTCGTTCGTTTGAAGTGAGTTTTTCATCCGCAGCCGCACGCACATACGCTAACGCAAATTTTTCATACGCCAGTCCAACATTGCGCCGGTAAATATTGTTTTCAGGATCATCAATTGAAAGTTTCTCTAGAATCGTTTGTGCCTGGCGGGCATTGACGAGCGCCTGCTCACTATCGCCGGTATTGGTCAGACCTTCAGACAAATCGGCGTACGAAGTCCCTAAATCAAAGCTCGCCTGTTTGTTCTGCGGATCATTTGCGGAAATCTCTTGTCGAATCAAAGACGCTTTGCGGCGAGCTTCAAGTGCCCCTGGAAACTCCTGAGCTTCGGTCAAAGTGTTTCCGAGCTGAAAATAAGCAAACCCGACTTCGCGTCGCGCTCGCGCGTCGTTTGAATCCGATGCGGACAAATCTTCCAGTATCTTAATCGCTTTGCGTAAATTAGCTTCTGCTTCGGAATAGTTTGCGCCCATTGCGCCGCTGACCTTTAAGTAAGCTAAGCCTAAGCTCCGACGGAGTTTTCGGTCGGACGGAAATTTGCCCACTAAACTTTCTCGAATCGAAAGCGTTTTCTGATAATTTGCTAATCTTTCGGCAGCGCTGTTTTCTGAACGACTTAAACCATCGCCAAGCGTCTCAAAAGCTCTTGCCAGCTCGTCCTGAGATTCTCTGTCATCTGCGTTTTGAGTCGCGGTCTCTTCAAATATTGTCAGAGAACGGCCGTAGTTATTGAGACATTCAGGAAGATTGCCTTCAACTTCATCAATATCTCCAAGTGCGCGATAACTGCGCCCCAATGCCATTTGCGCTTCTTTGGTTGAATTAGCCGCGTGCAAATTTTCCAATATCGCCACGCCCTTTTGATAGCTTGCCATGGCGCCTTTGGTATCGCCCAAATTTGCCGAATAAGGATTACCCTGAATATCACCGATTTTTTCATAAGCCGTGGCAAGTTCAATCTGCAAAGTCGGATTATCGCCGGATTCCTGCGCGAGACTGTCGAGATATTCGAGCGCTCGGCTGACTATTAACTGACGGGTTGGAGTCGAACCGGGCAGATTCTGCACTGAATCATGAATCTCAAACATCAGCGAATTTGAAAGTCTCCGCACGTCAGCGAAACGTTTTTCAGCTTTGACGCGTTGGGCTTCCGCTCGTCTCGCTTGCCAGCCGGTGGCCGCCGCGCCGCCGAGCAGCGCCAGCAGAATCAGCAGCAGCGCGGCCGCGCCGATTCTGTTGCGGCTGATAAATTTTCCCGTTCGATAAGCAACAGTGTTGGGGCGCGCGGCGACCGGCAGACCGTTTAAATGTCTTTCAATGTCGTCCGCCAATGCTTCGGCGGATTTATAGCGGCGTTCCGGTTCTTTTCGCAGCGCCTGCAAAACAATATTGTCCAGATCACCGCGCAATGATTTTGGGTTTTGGATTTTGGATTTTGGATTTTCCCCAGTTTTATCGTTTTTTTTAATTTCGATGGCGCTTGGTTTTAAGGGCGCAGATTCGTTGACGCTACGGACAATTTCTTCGAGACTGTTGGTTTTAAAATGATATGGTTTCCGTCCGGTCAATAATTCGTAAAGTATCAATCCCAGCGAGTAAATGTCTGAAGCCGTGGTAACGCGCTCGCCGCGCAGTTGTTCGGGTGAAGCGTAGGCCGGCGTCATCACTCGAAACGCGGTGGCGGTGTCTTCTGACGCGGCGCCGGTCAAATTTTCATCCAGCATTTTAGCCAGCCCGAAATCAAGCAGTTTTGGCGTTCCGTCGGTTTCCACTAAAATATTGGACGGTTTGAGATCGCGGTGAACAATCAAATTTCGGTGCGCGTAGGCGACCGCCCCGCAAATTTCCACGAACAATTTCAAACGTTCAGCGAGCGAAAGATTTTGCCGGTCAGCGAAATTCAAGAGCGATTCGCCCGCCACGTATTCCATCACGAAAAACGGCGCGCCGTCGGTTGTCACGCCGCCGTCGAGCAGGCGAGCGATCTGTGGATGATTTAAACCGGCGAGAATTTCGCGTTCCTGCCTGAAACGGCGAATGATTTCCGAACCGGCCAGTTGCTGCCGAATAATTTTGAGCGCGACCTGCTGATGAAATTCGCCGTCGTCCCGCGCCGCCAGAAAAACCGCGCCCATTCCGCCCTGCCCGATTTCACTGATGATTTTATAAATTCCAAACTTCTGACCGGATAAATCAAATTCCGGTTCGGCCAGAATTTTTGCTGCGTATTGATCGGCTGATTTTTCCAGAAATCTTTCGGAAGGAACTTGAAAACACAGGAGCGATTCGATTTCGGCCCGCAAATCGTCATCTTCGCGACAAAATTCCGCCAGCCACGCGGGGCGCGAGTCAACCGGCATTTCAAGTAAATGCGCAACGGCTTCTTCAAACTTTTGCCAGCTCTGCGAGTTCATTTCAAATCCTGCTTTTAGACGCTCTGCGAAAGTTCGCGGAACAGCCACAACTTAGCAAATTGCCAGTCTCGGCGAACGGTTTTCTCATTGACACCCAAAACTTCGGCAATCTCGTCTTCGTTCAGACCGCCAAAAAAACGCATATCAACGACCTGACATTTGCGATTGTCAAGCGTTTCCAGTTTTTGGAGGGCTTCATCCAATTCGAGCAAATCGGTCGCGGATTGAGCGGGCAAAACATCAATGTCCTCGAGAGTAAAACGTTGAGCCGCGCCGCCGCGCTTTTCGGCTTTGTGCTGGCGCGCGTGATCAACCAGAATCTGCCGCATCACGCGGGCGGCGACCGCGTAAAAATGCAAACGATTTTCGACGGCCAAAGAGGTTTGATCAACCATTCGAAGATAAGCTTCGTGAACGAGCGCGGTCGGCTGCAAAGTATGATCCTGACGTTCTCGATTAAGAAAGGAGCGGGCTTGACGTTTGAGCTCGTTGTAAACAAGTGGGAATAATCGCTCAGCCGCGTTTTTCTCGCCGTCGCGCCATTCCTGCAAAATTTGGGTGACTTCGTGGGTTTGCTCGTTTGCCATAAATCATTTCGCGGCAACGAGATTCTAACCGAAAAGAGTTTGTTTGAGAAATTTTTAAACGCAATGTCCGTTTCTGTTTCGCCTTTCCGCAATTAAGGGTTGAAAGCGCAAATTTCACCCAAATTTCAGAGACCAAAATCAGACGGAGTTAAAGCTATGTTTCAAAAACTATCGAGTTCAATCCTATTTTGCGTGTTGTTAGCGGGTTTTTCTCAAACGGCCCTTGCCCAACAAGGCGGATTAGACACGACTTGGGGAACAAACAACACGGGCATTTATCAGGATGCACTTCCAGCGTTGCCGATACCGGGGGGGGCAGGCGACCGTTCACGCGGTTTCGGGATCAGCGAGGTTCTCGCCGACGGCAAAATTATTGTCGCCGGAGCTGCAACTCTTGACGTTAACGGAGGCGGGAATTTTGTTTCCGATTTTCTCGTGCGGCGATTAAATGCCGATGGCACGGTTGATAACTCTTTCGGCACGAACGGCGAAGCCCGCACGACTTTTTATCGTTGGGGAGCGGGTTTAGGCGAGCGATCCAACAATCCGACTTATACGATGAAGGTGCAGCCGGCGGATGGCAAAATTATTCTTGCGGCGATGTGTACGGTCAGCGGCACGACCGTCCCGAATGGAACGCCGCTTGGCAGTGATTTGTGTCTGGTTCGCTACAACGCGAACGGAACGCTCGACACGAGTTTCGGCGGCAACACGGTTTTCTCCTACGGCGGCAATCAGAATTTTCCCGGGAACAATAACACGATGGATCCGGGAAAAGTTTTTACGCTCACCGGAACAGACTCTTTTAGAGGATCAACCGTCGGTTTCGGCGGAACACCCGTTAAGATTCAAATTGCGCCGGACGGCAGGATTTTTGTCTTTGGTTACAATAGTTATGATGTTCCGGCTAATTACGGCGGTAACGGAGTAAACAAAAGTTTTGTCGCGGTTTATTCGACCAACGGAACTTTGCAAAATATCACTTCGCTCTTTGACACGACGGGCAACACTACCGATGGCTACGGCACAACGAAGATTTATGACGGCGATCTTTTGTCAAACGGAGATTTTATTGCGGTCGGCGATCAGCGAACGCTTGTTTCCTCCAATCCACAGATTTTTTCCGCGGTTAGGTGGAAAGTTTTTACCGGAAGTTCGGGCGGCGGGTTTCTTGAATCGGACGTAAATGCCGGTGGAAGCGCGCGCGCCCTGACCATGCTTCGCAGTAACAAGATTTTGATTGGCGGCCAAACGGGCGGATACAGCCAGTTCGGCACTCCAACGCTGATCCGTTACAACAGCGATTTGACGGTTGACACGACGTTTGGCACAAACGGCAGAATCGTTTATGACGGTACGGGCGGCAATACCAGTATTGACACTTTCTGGATCGCTTCGCTGAAGACTCAGCCCGACGGCAAAATCATCGGCACCACCAACAACGGTAATATCGTCCGTTTCAATTCGAACGGTTCGCTTGACCGCTCATTTGCCCGGCTTCGCGAAGATGTGGCGGATAGCTTGAGTTTGCGCGGCATTTTATCCAACTACAGATATGTTACGCCTTTTCCGGTAATTTCCGGCACGGACACGCGAATCGTTTTCGGCGGAATTTCATTTAATTCAAACGGTAAAATTATCACAGCCGGTAGCGTCGGCGGAGATGGCTCAACCTCTCGCGCCGTTGTTACCAGACTAAAAACTTCTTTCCGCAACGGCGGTACATTCGGTGATTTTAACAACGATGGGAAAGCTGATTTAGCCGTCTTTCGCCCCAGCAACGGCATCTGGTATCAACTCGACAGTTTCAGCAATGCTTTCTCATCTGTACAATTTGGCGCGGCCGGCGACAAACTCACCCCCGCGGATTACGACGGCGATGGACGCACAGACAAAGCCGTCTTTCGTAACGGCAACTGGTACATTCTCAATAGCTCCAACAATGGTTTTCGCGCCGTTCAGTTTGGTCAATCAGGCGATGTCCCGCTGCCCGGTGATTTCAACGGTGACGGACAAGCTGACCTGGCCGTTTTTCGACCGTCAACCGGAGTTTGGTATGTTCTCTACAGCAATCCGATTCAACCGGGCAATGTCATTTTCACGGCTGTTCAATTTGGACAATCCGGCGACGTCCCGCTCTTGGCCGACTTTGACGGCGACGGGAAATCGGATATCGCCCTCTGGCGTCCGTCTTTGGGAGTCTGGTATTACCTGCGAAGTTCGGATGGCGGATTTCGCAGCGTTCAGTTTGGGCAAGCGGGTGACGTTCCGGTCGTGGGAGATTACGACGGCGACGGGAAATCCGACATCGCGGTCTGGCGTCCGTCTTTGGGAGTCTGGTATCGGCTCAACAGTACAAACGGCGGATTCGCGTTTACACAGTTCGGGCAAGCGGGCGATGTGGCGACGCCGGGCGATTATGACAATGACGGGAGGAACGATTTAGCCGTATACC
>JBBQUS010000097.1:0-6725 GCA_038212235.1 Pyrinomonadales bacterium | reverse complement strand
GAAAAACTCATCCCGCCGGAGTGATAAATCCCGTAATCTTTGCCGTGAATGAAAAACCGATGAAGATTCCAGTCGTCCCAATCAAAAGCGATCTGCAAAATAAAATGAAGGTCGGCAATCGAATAATCACCCGGAACAATATGCCTCCGCCAGATCAGCGGACTAATCCCTTCCAGAACCACCCGTAATTGATAAATGACCGGTTCTCCAGCGGTTTTCATTTCAGATGATTTTACATCAAATTATCAAAAATCTCCCCTGCTTTTTTTTGCTCTCCAAAGTTAGCGGAAGCTTTCCAGAATATTAATTTCCCGCATCTGAACTCCGCCGGAATAGATCAGGTCTTTGCCGTCACTTGCCCAAGTGAAGTGAAAAACTCTGAGATCGTTGAATCCTTTTATTCTCTCAGGTTTATCGGCGTTTAGTGGTTGACGCCAAAGCCCTTCTACGACATCTTTATAAACCAGGCTCGCGCCATCGGGCGACCAGCGCAGACGGTTATACATGATTCCGTTTGTGGCGACTGGGAAAAATTTGACGGGCGTACCGCCCTCAAAAGGAATAATGGCAATTCGCTGATGAAAACCATTGATGTACTTGCCGTCAGCGCAGGCGATATATCGTCCGTCGGGCGAAATTGCCGCCCAAGCCGTTTCTTCGTCGGTCAATTGCTGCGGCGGCTGCTCGCCATCTTCAACGGACACGCGCCAGAGAGTGGGTTTACCGCTTCTTTGGGAAGTGTAAATCACCCACTTACCATCGGGCGAAACGGCGGGTTCAGAATTGCCGTCGCCCGTCGTTAATTGTTTGAGGTTGCTGCCGTCCCTATCGGCGCGCCAAATTTCCGTGCCGCCCGAACGGTTCGACTCAAAAACCAGAAAACGCTCGTCGGCCGTAACGCTGATTTGATTATCGTTTGAAACATTGCTTGACGGCGTTATCTGGTGCGGGTTGCCGCCATCCCTATTCATTTCCCAGATCGTCCGCAAGCCGCTGCTTTTGACTGTGTACAAAATGTGTCCGTCAGCAGTTGACGCCAAACCGCCCATTCCCTCGGCTCTGATTCGTGCGCCTTCGAGTAAGGGATGGGAATTTTGTACATCGCTGCTCGGAGCGATCCAGATTTTCGGGTCTGAGCGGGCTTGCAAAACCGCCAGTTTGTTTTTGTCAGAGATGCTCAAACTGGAAAGGCTGTAGTTAAGAGTGTCGTTGGTAACTTTACTCACTTGTCCTTCGGGGTAAGTGAGAAGCGAGATTTGCGTATTTCCGGCGTCGCCAATGTTTTCGCCGCTCAAAACTAATAAACCGCTGTTGTCGCGCAACCAAACGCAGTTTATGCCGCTGCTCCAAACGTTATCGCCGATCTTGCTAATTGTTCCGTCTATTGCATTCACCGCCAGAATCCCGTAATTCTTTCTTTGCGAATCGGAAACTCCGACGGCGATTTCCCGGTTGTCGGGCGACCACGAAACGCCTGCTTCAATCAAACCATCTTTCTTATCGTATGAAATCAGCACTCGTTCATTTTTTCCGTCTTCCGCGTCGGCAACGATCAGTGAGTTGCGATTCTCATCTCGTCGCACAAAAGCTATAGATTTTCCATCAGTAGAAAAAGCGATTTCGCTCTGCACACCCGCAATCAAATCTGTTGACGCGCCGCCGAAAACCGAAATGCGCATTAACGTAAATTGCCTGTGATTATCGTCATGAGCAGAAAAATAAAGGTTTTTGCCGTCAGGCGCGAAAGTTAAATACTCATACAAACGATTTGAAGGCTCGGTAATCTGCACGCTCTTATTGGTTGCCAGTTCGCCTATCCAGAGCGAATCCAATCCTTGGAAACGCCCGACGTAAGCCACCTGACTGCCGTCGGGCGAAATGGCGACTATCTGCGGAACCCCGTTCGTCGTGGTAAAAAGCCGGCGGGTCAGTTGCGGTTCGCCGCTTTGAGCGATTACTCGATACTCGCGGTTATTTTGCAGGCGAGAATCATATAGCCACATTGCCGCCCCGCCCGCTAACAAAATTGTGATCAAAACTAAAATTAACGAATTACTGCGGAAAATGCTCGGTCGTTTTGGCTTGTCCAAAGCTAGAAAGTTTTGTGGTTGCAGATTAGAGAGAATGTCGCTCGAATCATCGCTTTCCTCTTGGACGACGATGCGAGAAACCATGTGGCTTTCAATGGTAATTTCCGCCGTGTCGGTTTCCGTATCAGCGATAAATTCATAACCTTTGCCCGGCACGGTTACTAAAAAACGCGGCGCGTCTTTGCTTTCGCCAAGCGCTCGCCGCAAAGCCGAAATCTGTACGGTTAAATTGGCTTCCTCAACAAACTGATTTGCCCAAACCGCGTTTAAAATTTCGTCTTTTGAAATTATCCGCCCGGCGTTTTGAGCGAAATAAACTAGCACATCAAACGCCTTTGATTTGAGCGCCACGGGTTTTCCATCGAGCGTTAGTTGGCGTCTGGCGGCGTCAAGCTCAAATCCGGCAAAAGAAATTATCTGTTTCGGCTGAATGTCCATCGGCAATTTGGAAAAATTTGGAAAAATTTATCCGTCAATTTAGGACTTTTTAGAAGCCTTCGGTTGATTATCACCCTCGTCGCACAAATTTGAAGACCGTGCAAACCACATAGTTTTGCTTTTTAGGTGACTCATTTTAACAAGGTCATTCGCCAAATGAAAACAAGATAAGGGTGCGGTTGAAAGAATTGGTACAAATTTTTGAAAAAAAAGACGGTGATAATTGGGAAAGCCGATTACCGCCGCGAAACTCGACAACTGAAAGATGGAGCAAAAAGATGAAAACAAAAGTTAATTTGTTAGTGACCATGATGATCGGGTTGATCGCTATCGGATTCTGGACGCCGCTCGCGCAGGCTTCTGACGGAGACCTTGACCCGACATTTGGCGTGGGCGGTGTTTTCGGTAAACCGGAAAATGGTATTCCTTCAACTCAACCTTATTACAATTCGCTAGATTCTCCGGGAGATGTTGCGATTCAATCCGACGATAAAATCGTGGTTGTTACCTCAAAAACTAACAACATTGGTTCCCATGGTGAGCCCCTTGGTGGTCCTTATGCTTTTCTGATTCAACGTTACACCGCCGACGGCTTTATTGATTCTAGTTTCGGCAATAACGGTGATGTCATTTTTAATTTCGCTATTTTTAGAGATGATATGGCTCACGCCGTCGCGATTCAACCGGACGGGAAGATTGTCGTTGTCGGCGAGACCAAGTCTTTTTTGTTTGGATCCGGTACTTTAAAAAAAGATTTTGCCTTGATTCGCTTGAATCCTAATGGCGGTTTGGATTCGAGCTTTGGGAATAATGGCAGGGTTCAGGTTGATTTCGCGTCAGGCGATGATATTGCCTACGATGTTGCCATTCAGCCTAACGGCAAAATTGTTGCGGTGGGAGAGGCGGAGATACAGGGAAATAAACAATTTGGCGTGGTGCGCCTCAATCCGAACGGGACGCTTGACAGTTCATTTGCGGGAGACGGTAAAGCCACTGTCGATTGGGGAGATAAGGCAACGGGCGTTGCGCTTCAATCCAGCGGTCAAATCCTAGTCGTCGGATATTCAAATAATGGCCATTCTAAATTAGCGCAGTTTAATGTCAATGGCACCCTTGATATTAGCTTCGGACTGGCCGGAATCTGGTCTACTCCCATAACCTATGCAAATAGCGTAGTTATCCAGCCCGATGGTAAGTTTATTGTAGCAGGGAATGGAGTAACTAAGCCAAATGTCTTGGGTCTCGCCCGCCATTATTGGTATGGCTCGACAGATTACTCTTTTGGCGTAAATGGTGTAGTTAATGATTATGATAATGGCAATGCATTTATTCACCCTCGCGTCGCCGTTCACAATAACAAAATCCTTGTCGTCGGAACTTCAGCTCTTGTTGCAACTTTTTCTGGTTTGACTTTTTACCGTTATCAGAGTAACGGCGTGTTAGATCCCAGTTTCGGCGTTAACGGAAAAGTGTTCTATGGGTTTTCTTCGATAGGTAATATTCCACTGTCCTCGCTTTACGGTTTTGGACTTCAATCTGATGGGAAAATTGTTGTGGCTGGTTTTAATCCCAATGAGCAAGGTTATCCAGGGGGGACTGGTGGAGTGTTTCTCGCGCGCCTTTCTAATTAGAGCGTTCCGGCTTCAAAACAAATCTCTCGCGTGCTGAGAGGACATACCTTTGTTTGCCTTAAGAAAAAGAAGCAGAGTGTGAATCCCAGCTCGGTTGCGCAAATTTAAAGATCAGGCAAACGAATAAGCTTTACGTTTCAGTCATTAACTTTAACAAGATTATCGCCAAATGAAAACGAAACGACGGACGGAAATCATCGTTGAAACGCACGAGATTACCAAAGTTTATCTCGGACGCGGGCAA
The DNA here is from genome assembly GCA_038212235.1 of Pyrinomonadales bacterium. Taxonomy (GTDB): domain Bacteria; phylum Acidobacteriota; class Blastocatellia; order Pyrinomonadales; family Pyrinomonadaceae; genus JBBQUS01. Next base: position 2,322 of record JBBQUS010000097.1, on the reverse strand, counting down.
ACCAAAGTAACTTTTGACAAGGCAGCGCAATCGCCGGTGGAAGAAGATCAGACTCAGGATTATTTCCAATCGGCTGAAAACCACAGCGGATTCAAAGCGCGCGTTCGAGAACGGCTGCGCGCATTTTGGAAACGAAGCCGTCGTCCGCGCTGACCGCAATAACAACAAGCGAATTATCGCTCACCCAAAAAGGAGAAGAAATGAAAACAAAACGAACATTATTAATGATCACAACGCTCTTCGCAGTGGCGATGTTGGCAGCATTCGGAATCTTCCGCAACTTACAAACGGTGCAGGCTTTTAATCCGCAACCCGACCCGCCCGGATTTGGACTGGTCGGCATTACGCTTGGGCAAACCCTTCGCATCAACGTTGTCAACACCGCCGAACCAGACACGAATGTACCGCCCGGCCCGTGCCGCGTAGTGCTTAATTTTCGCAACATCGAGGGTGATCTTGTTCTCAACCGCAATGGCGAACCGCTGCGCCGGATTGCTCTGCTACAACCCGGACAATCCGCTTTCTTAGAATTAGATGCCGATAATTTTCCCATTGGAGCGGGCGGGCGTCACGAACTGCGACCCGTGGCGCGCGTCCAGCAGGCAGACCCGAACGGCGGTTTGTCACCCGATCCGTGCATTCCGACGGCGGAAGTCTTTAACAACGCGACGGGGAGAACACAATTCCTGATTTCGGCATTGCCCGCCGTGCAACGACCGGCGACAATCGGCGGACAGTAAAAACTGTTTGGCAAGGGGGAACGCGGGAAAACCGTTGCCTTGCCAACCAGCGAATAAAGCGGGGGCGCGGCACTCAGCCTCCCAGCGTTTTTCCCCGCTCGCTTTGTTCTCTGCAAACGAAGAAAAAATTGGGGACAAAAAAGTGCGATGAAACAAATTGAAGGAGAATTTATTTATGAAATTTAATTATCTGATGATCACTGCTTTCGCCGGGATGTTGCTGTCTTTTGGAACGGCGCGGGCGCAAAACGACCGCACCTTTGTCGCCACAACCGGAGCAGACTCAATCACCTGCGGCACACACGATGCGCCGTGTCGCAGCTTTAATGTGGCATTGCCGAAAACAAACGGCGGCGGCGAAGTTATCGCACTTGATTCGGGCACTTACGACAGCTTTAACGTGGGTGTTTCCATTTCCGTCACATTAGCTGCCGCTCCGGGCGTTCATGCCGAATTACCGGGCGTCACCATTAATACCCCGGCGAGCGATACAGTTATCTTAAGAAATCTCTACGTCAGCAAACAAGCGAGCGGCGGCGCGGGTGACGGCATTAAAGTGACGGGCGTCGGAACGCTGCACATTGAAAATTGCGTTGTTCACGGTTTTACCACCGGAATAAACTTTGACCTTAACCACTCGGCTCAAGTTTTTATTCAAGACACCGTTGTCAGGCGGAGTATCGCCGACGGCGTTACTTTTTTCACGAGCTCCGGCTTGATCAAAGCTTCAATAGACAAAAGCCATTTCGACGATAACGGAACGAGCGGAGTTTACAACGGGGTTAACGTTCTCGGGCGCTCCAGAGTCACCGCGCGCGACAGCACCGCCTCCGGCAATGGCGGCGCGGGCTTTACGGTCAGCGGCGGCGACCTAAATCTTGAAAATTGTGAAGCGTCGAACAATAAAGACGGCGTTGTCACACTAGAACCAGGCAACGCCATTGTCTCTAATTCAGTCGTCACAAACAATTCCCGCTACGGCTTTTGGCAAAACGGCGGCACGTTTTATTCGCGCGGCGACAACACGGTGCGGCGCAACGGAAATAACACTTCCGGCATAATTACCGCTATTTCCGGCACCTAAAACCTGCCGGTCAATTGACATTTCATCGCGGAGATAGATTTATGAAAAGTTCAAAAAATATTAGCAAACAATTAACTACAACAGGTTTTGCAGCACTGACTTTGTTGGTTCTGGTTGCAGTGCCGCTTTTGGCTTCGGCACAGGAAAAATTAAAATCTAACAATCAAAACTCATTCCAAACTCCAAGCGTTGTGCAAGCGCCGCCCGCCAACGACAATTTCGCCAACGCGCAAGATTTAGGCAACAGCAACACTAACGGGACCGGAAATGTTAACGGGGCGACGCTCGAAGCGTCTAAAGAAACGGGCGAGCCGAATCACGCGGGCAATCCGGGCGGGCATTCGGTCTGGTATAAATTGTACTAATCAAGACTTGCTCTGACAGTTGTGTGATTTCCGACAATGATGGATGACAAGTCTTGATTGTCCGTCCACCACCGCTGATTATCCAATTCCTTTTCCTTTGCCAAATGCTTTGACTCAGCAAACGTTTCTATCG
>JBBQUS010000096.1:0-6908 GCA_038212235.1 Pyrinomonadales bacterium | reverse complement strand
TTTTCCCCGATGATGTCTTCGGGCGAAGCATATTCTGCGAGCAGTTGATCTAAAATTTCCGGTTTGATGTTCATTGGTGTAAATTCTCCTTTCTCGAATGTTATCTAAAATTCGATTTACACAAAAAACTTTATACCCTCGCTTGAAAGACAAAGCCTTTTTCTTTTTTAACTACGAGGGTTTCCGCTTTGTTCAAGGCGTTAATACTTTGCAAAGTGTTCCGACAGTGAGGATGAGAACCGGAGATTTTGGAGAGTTGCTAACCGATCCTTACGTTTTATCAACAACCGGCCCGATACGCCTTTATGATCCTAGACAACCTGTTGACTCACGCAACTTGATTCCGGGCAATCGTTTAGATTTAGTCAATAGTATTATTACAGTCAATGGGCAGCCGCGACCACTTATTGATCCGGCAGGATTAGCTATTTTGCAGTTTTATCCGTTGCCAACCACGTCTGGAGTTCACAATAACTACGCTTCGACAATTACTAATCCGCAAAATTCCAATCAGTTTCAAACCAAGTTTGATTTTAACTTGAGCCAAAAGCAGCATTTGAATTTTAGCTTTTCGCGCCGTCTTAACACGCGCTATGCTGGGGATCCACCGGTTCTACCATTACCGTTTGTGCAAGCATTCGGCCCGTTCCAACAAGCTTTTAAAACTTATATTGGGAGACTTCAACATGATTTCACAATCACGCCCAATCTAATCAACCATTTAAACGTGGGTTACACGTATTTCAATACGAAAAACGGTAATACAACGCTTGGTTTTGATACGTCTTCGCTTGGTATTCCGCGGAATGCAACTTCAAACGCAGCCTTTCCCCTAATAGATTTTGTCGGACGCGGCAACAATCAAAACACACCGTATTACACAACAGATATCGGTTCAACGGACTTTTCAGATCACATCCGCGATGGCTCTTTAGAGTTGAGCGATGCAGTCACGTATATTCGCGGCCGACAAACATTCAAAATCGGCGCTACCATCCGCAGAAACCAATACAATGTTCAGCAATTGATTCATCCGGGCGGGCGTTTTGGTTTTCATGAAGATCAAACCCGCAGAGACGGCGATGGCGCGAGCGGTTTTCCGCTTGCTAGTTTAGTGGCAGGTGCAACCGAGTGGTCTTTTGTCGGCAATGACCAGGTTGATCCGGCATTTCGTCAGATGACGCAGGGATATTTTATTCAGGATGATCTCAAAGTTACATCGAAATTGACCCTTAATCTTGGCTTGCGCTATGACCTGCCTGGTGCGAGAACCGAAGCAAATGATCGTTTTCGCTCGTTTGACCCGGATGTTGTCAATCCGGCAGTCGCCAGACAAGGCGCTCTCGTCGGCGCAGCGGGACAGGGCGGTTTACAAGCGCAGACTCGTTCATTGTCGCCTCAAGATAAATCAAATATTGGCCCGCGCCTGGGCGCGGCTTATGCTCTTAATAGCAGAACCGTTGTGCGCGGCGGAATCGGTCTGTACTATGCTCCGCTCCTTTACGGGACTGGTGGTAATGGTAGTTTAAAGGATGGAACAATCGGTTATAACTATGACGATTATCTAACTACTCCCGGACCGGGCGCTATCTCGAGCCAATGGTTATCAACTTTTCGGCCGCTTCCATCCGACGCTAACAATCCGAATAGTCAAGCTCTTGGGCTGGATGTTCCTTATTTCGATAAGAATTTCAAGCTCGGGCGCACTTTGCAATACACGCTTGACGTTCAACGCGAACTGCCTTACAAGTTTGTTGCTTCAATCGGTTACATCGGTCATCGCGACGATAGATTACGCTCAAATTTTGGGCGGTTAAACGCGCTTCCGCTTAATGATTTAAAACTTGGATATCCAATTCTAAACTCTCCTTTGTCAAGGATTACTAATCCCGTGACTCCAGAGGACATTGCCTTTGCTAATGGCGCTAGAGCGATTGCTCAGAATGTGGGTATTAACTTGCCAACCTCGACGAATGCAGTTTTCACTGGATTCAATGGAACAGTAGCTCAGGCTCTCAAGCCGTTTCCGCAATACGGACGAATCCAAAACTATTTGGAAAGCCAAGGCGAAAGTGATTATAACGCGATGCAAGTTAAGCTTGATCGCCGCTTTTCGCAAGGCGTCCAATTTGGTTTGTCATACACTTTCTCAAAATTGATTACTAATGCTTCGGAAGATATTCTCGGCGGCTCGCCCTTAAGCGGTTCGATTCAAAATCCATTTGACCGGAAAGCATTAAAAACCACTTCTCCGACCAACTCGCCGCACGTCTTCGTCGCTAATTTTCTAGCCGAGCTGCCATTTGGAAAAGGAAAGAGATTTTTGAATCGAGGCGGGATTATTGATCGAATCGTTGGTGGTTTCCAACTTTCAGGAATTTTCCGTTTTCAGGCTGGTTTGCCTTTGGCTCCTTTTGTTTCTTCCGACACAGGTAATGGTAATTGGACGGATTTGGTTGGGTATGACACGAATTTACGGCCTAATTTAACCGGTCAAAGCCTTACAAATGTTGCTCCATGCGTAAACACTCCAGCCAATTTAGACAGAAGGTATGCGTTAAATTGTGGAGCCTTTTCTTTCCCTTCAGACTTTACCAGACCGCCCGTGACTGATCCGAGCAATCCAGCTTATGCTGCCTTCTATTCAAATCCGAATAATTTCTTTGGTAATGCGCCAGTCGTTGTCAGCAGTTTCCGTTCCCCAATGTATTTTGCGGAAAATATGAATCTTTTAAAGAAAACCAGATTGACGGAAACAGTTTTCTTTGAAGTTGGAGTTGAGGCATTTAACCTCTTTAACCGAACGCGCTTTCTCCAACCGGACGCTAACCTCGGACGCTTCTTCAACGGCGCATTTGATAACTCAAACTTTGGCCAGGAAGGAGCCGCTCAACCGGTCGGGCCTTTCGGCGGAAACCGCGTGGTTCAACTGCGAGGCAGACTCGTTTTTTAACTGCGCTGGGTAATTTAGCAGGTGAGATTATTTTAGTAATCTCACCTGTTTTAATATTAAATTTCAAACGGCGTTTAATTGATGTATCTCGCCAGTCAAAAAATAATTAGACGTTTTCTGCTACTGAGCTTTTTGATGTTCCTGAGCTTAAATCTGAGCTTGGCGCAGCCAAATCGCTCGCCTGCCAGACAGACAGATTCTTTAGAGCAGTCGTTGGCGCAAGCCGCCGACGCTTTAGAGCGACGTGATTTGAGAAACGCCAAAATGTTTACCGAGAAAATTTTGGCCATCGCTCCCCATAATGTCGCTGCAAATACTTTGGCGGGTGCAATAGCTGACCGTGAAAACGATTTGCCGGCGGCAGAAAAATATTTTGCTCTGGCTGCCAAACTTGCACCGAAATTACCTGAAACGCGGAATAATTATGGCGCAATCTTGCTTCGCCTCAACCGCCGGAATGAAGCTGGAAAAGAATTTGCAGCAGCGCTCGCAGCAAATCCGAATCAGTTGAGCGCGTTAATCAATCTGGCACAAATACGTTTTGCTGAAAATAATTTGATTGAGGCTCGACGGTTATTTGAGAGAGCAGAACAGATTACGCCTGACCTGGAAATCTTACGCGCGCTCGTTGCTGTTTCACTTAGATTAAATGAATTAGAACGAGCGAAAAAAGAGTTCTCGAACTATGTCGCGGCGCGAACGTCGGCAGCCGGTTTGCCAAGCAGGGAGGTTGATAACTCTGTAATGATTGGAGCCGGATTTGGCGAGTTGTTGACATCTCATGGGTTGCTTGACGAGGCTATTCAAGAATTTAAATTTATTTTAGAGTCCGAACCTCAAAATGTCAGTGCGATAATTTCACTGGCAAAAACCTACCGCGAAAGAAAAGATATTCGCGCGGCTGGGACAATTCTTGAATCCGCTCTAGCTAGAGGTATTGATGATTCCAGAGTTTATGCCGCTCTCGCCGAAACGTATGAGGCTGGCGGCTACATTGAAAATGCCATTCCTGCAATGCGTTTGGCAATTGAGAAAGATCCGACAAACGAATTTTACCCCGCTCGTTATGGTTTGCTCTTAATTGATGCGAAAGCGCCGGCAGCAGCAGTTATTCGCCTCAAGGAAGCTGTTGCTGAAATGCCAAATTCGGCTCGTCTATGGCTCGCGCTTGGAATAGCGCAGCTAATCGAGGGCGGTAAAGTTTCCGACGCACGGAGTTCATTTGAGGAATCTTTAAAACTTGAACCAAAATCAATTCCGGCACTCGCTTATCTTGGCACAATTTACACCGACGCGGGCAATTATGCCCAAGTCGCCAAGTTCTACGAACACGGTCTGGCAATTGAGGAAACAAATGCTCTGCTGCATTATTTGCTGGCTGATACGTTGCTGAAAATACCCGGCAGCGATCAGGGCCAGATCGAAAAGCATTTGCAGCGCGCTGTTTTGCTCGACACAAAACTTGCCCCGGCGCATTTTGCGCTTGGCAAATTTTACGCACGTCTTGAGCGCTGGCCGCAAGCCACTGACGAATTTAAACAGGCAGTCGCATTGACCCCCGATTCAGCCGAAGCTCATTACCAGCTTGGGCGCGCACTCGTGCGGCTCAAGCGACCGGAGGAAGCTAAACCGGAGTTTGAGTTATACAAAAAATTAAATGTCACACAAACCGCACAAAATGAATTTAATCGCCAAAATCTCGTTCGGCGATTGGCAAATGTGCGTTTTTAAGGAACACAAGTTTATGCGAAAAATATTTTTAATATTTTGTTTGAGTGGATTTTTATTGGGTACAGAGAGTTTATCGGCAGCTCAGGAACAACCTAAAAACGAGTCATCGCAGACGGCAAAAATGCAGACCGCAGAATGGAGCGATGATTTTAGCGGCGACAAACTGGACGAAACAAAATGGGAGAAATTTTCTTTTGAGGGCGGCGGCGGCGGCAAACTAGACCTCAAAGACGGCGAGGTGAGCATTCGCAGCATCAATAAAAGCCGCGCCGGAATTCGTACGAAGGATACTTTTACTGCCGACCGATTTATCGCCGAAGCTCACTTGGCAAAAGTCGGCGCGGCGTATCCTGAACCGGGAGATAATAACTCAACGCTCGGATTTGGCACGTTAACGATTTTATTTGACGGATCTGGGCGCAACCGGATTGAATGGATTCTAACCAGTGAAGGCACTTTCGAAGCCTGGGTGACGCGAGACGGTCAAGGCGAACGGCTCGATAACAAGAAGCTTGGAACCAAAATGAAAAACCCGGTTCTGGCAATTGCCCGCGTCGGCGATGTTTTCAAATTTATTATTAACAGCGCCGACGGCAAGCCCGCAGATGCTCAAGTCGGGTTGCAAACCACTATTAAAAATATGCCGAAAACTTTTACTGTGATGCTTTACGGTTACAGCTCTTCAGAAAATAATTGGGACTGGGCTAGAGTGACAACCGTTAAGTAAATTATTGAAGCAGCAATATCGGCTGCCCGAACAAAGATTTTATGCGTTACACCAAAGATTTGCGGATTCTCCTTTTATTGATTGCTGTTGTGTTGCCAAGCGCGGCGGCTCTCGCTCAGACTCCGCAAGGTATCAATCGAAAAACGCCGCTTTATCAAAACCCTGTTTTCGATACGGATTTTCCCGATCCGACGGTAATTCGAGCTTCTGACGGCTATTTTTACGCTTATGCGACCCAAACCGTTTTTAACGGTGTTTGGCAAAATATTCAGGTGGCGCGCTCCCCCGATTTGATTAACTGGACGCGAATCGGCGACGCGCTCCCGACAAAACCTGTTTGGGCGAGCAACACTCAGAATTTTTGGGCGCCGCATGTAACGCAGGTCGGCAATACGTTTTTTATGTATTATTCGGCTGATCCCAACACCCAGAATGGGCTCTGTCTGGCGGTTGCGACCGCCGCGAATCCGGCCGGGCCTTTTACCGATAAGGGAGCACCGCTCAGATGCGGTTCAGGGTTTGTCAACATTGATCCAATGGCTTTTGACGATCCGGCAACGGGGCGGCATTATCTTTATTGGGGCAGCGGATTTCAGCCGATTAAAGTGCAGGAACTGGCCGACGACCGCCTTAATTTTGCTCCAAATTCACAGCCGACAGATTTGATTTTCCCGATCAGTGATCCGAATCCGGCTAATTATCGCAATTTGGTCGAAGGCGCTTGGGCCAATTATCGCAACGGTTATTACTACCTGTTTTTTTCCGGCGACGATTGCTGCACGACGGCGCATTATGCCGTGATGGAAGCGCGCGCGACGAGCGCCACCGGGCCGTTTACCGTCTTGCCGGAAAACAACGGCGTGATTGTCAAGGGCAATGATAACTGGCTCGGTCCCGGTCATAATTCAATTATTACAGACGACCGAGCGACTGATTGGCTGATGTATCATGCTTATCATCCGAATGATCGACCAAGAGGACGCGTGATGATTATGAACCGGTTGATTTACGGAAGCGACGGGTGGGCGCGCGCCGAAAGTAATGCGCCGACTTTGGAAGTTCGCGTCGCGCCATTTATTAACAACCGACTGAGATAAATATTTTATAAATAAACGGGGAATTAAGGATGCCTGACGAAATAAAGACAAAATCGGAAAATGTGGGCGAAATGCACAAGCGACGTGAAATTATGGCGGACGGAAAACGGTATTTGATTTATTACACTTTTGGAGCGAGTCAAGACAGCGCGCAGCCAGACACCGAATCATTGCGGGGCGAAGTTAAAAATTAAAGTTAATAGACCTCTTTCATAAGTGTTAATGAGTCAACTCGTAGTTGTACAATCCGGCAATCAAATTGAACCGCAAACCAAAACGGCGGCGACGATTTCTGTAGCGTTCCGACACTATCCGAAAGATTTTGACGTGCCGAATCACATTCTCAACGCAGATTCTTTGGCGCGACAACCGGCGATTCTCCTGCTTCTGTTCCAGTGTC
>JBBQUS010000095.1:0-8037 GCA_038212235.1 Pyrinomonadales bacterium | reverse complement strand
CGTTCCTTCGCAACCTTCTTCGTTACTCCGGCTTCGGATTGTTTCGCTTGAGCCTCCTCGGCTCGTTCGTCTTTTCGCCTCGCGCTAAAAAAACGATTCGAGAAATGCTTGGCGGCAAACGCAGCAACATCCGAAACGGCTTCGGTGCGGTCGGCGGCAACGCGAATTTCCTGCGCCAAGACTTCCGCCAAATTTTTAAGTTTTTGTTTGTTTTTGAGTTCAACGCCTTTTCCCGTCAATTCTTCAAACAATGAATTAAAAACTTTTGTGAACTCGGCGAAAGCCGCCGCAGGCTCATCATCAGTTTTTTCTTCAATAGTCTTAGAGAAAGTCTTAGACTCGCCGGAAGTAGTTTTGTTTTCAATAAGATTACCCAACCCAGCCCAGACCGTTTTTTGGTGCGGGTCTAAGACCGTTTTTTGGTTTGGGACGGGTTCAGGTTGGGTCTGGGTTGCCTCTGGGTTGGGTCTGGGTTGGGTCTGGGTTATGCTGGCTTCTTCGGGTAGGTTAACCTCATAGATTGAACCGTTTTGCTCGCCAATCATTGAAAGAATCTTAACTAAGCCGCTCGCTTGTAATTTTTGCAAATTATGATTAATTGTTTTGATATTTTTGATGCCTGACCATTGCATGATTTCTTTACGCGTCGCTTGGATTTGCCGCTTGGAGATAACTGCTCCGACGGTTCTCAAATAAAGCGCATCGTAAATCGCTTTACTGGCTCCGGGAAACAAACCTGCAGGAAGCGCGTCGCGTTCAATACTGTTGGCCCGCTTGTTAAAGTCTTTAACTGGAGCTGTGGATTTCGGTTCGAATTGGGTCTGGTATGGGCTGGGTTGGGATCTGGTCTGGGTCTGGTGTGGGCTGGGTTCGTTATATTGTTCAAGCAGAGAGTCAAGATTTCTTTTCTTAATCTTTGGCGGCTCTAAGGCTTTATCGAGCGAATTGTTTAACGCCAGCTTGAGTTTCTTGTTCATTCGTTAAAACCTCTTTTATTTCCTGCGCTAATTTTCTAAAAGCGAATGCAGCGGCTGATTCTTTATTTGTCTCGACAACGGCTTGCAGAGTAGCTGAAGCCTCGCCGATGGAAACAGCGCGGGGAATAGTCGTTTGGAAGACAAAATCCTCGGTAAACTTTTCAATTACTTTTTCGCGAATCGTTCGATCAAGATTCTGGCGTGCCGTGTAGATGGTCGAGAGCGCCATGATCAGCATATTGGGAGCGTGAGCCGAACGAACCTTAGCAATAGTTCTCAAAAGCTGCGTTAAACCAAGCAGCGCGAACATACTGGATTCAATCGGAACTATCGTTAAATCCGACATCGCCAGCGCGTTTAGGGTTGGTGTCCGAAGCGCGGGCGGGGTATCAATAATACAGTAATCGTAGGCCGGAAATGCGGGAGCGAGCTTTTGTTTGAGAAGCAATTCGCGGCTGACCGCTTGCCCGTCTAGCAACGCTTCAGCGTCAGCGTCAAGACACGCCGGCATCACATCAAGCCGGGGACGTGCTTTAACCGTGTAGCCCGAAAAGTCGGCGCGCTCATCCAGCAACAGCCGGTGGGTCGTCAGCCTCGATTCTTCAATTTCCTGTAAATCAACGCCCAAACTGGCAGACAGATTCCCTTGAAAATCAAGGTCAACCGCCAGTACGCGTGCGCCGGTCGTCGCAAATGCCACAGCTAGGTTAAGCGCGGTAGTTGTTTTGGAGCATCCACCTTTATGGTTTGTAATAACAACAGATTGCATTTTGATTTTACCCCGCGTGAACAAATTGTGAACTCTGAGATATTACTTTAACAGCGTGATTGAGGCAACAGAAACAAAAATCGAATAATTCTGAATAAATCGCGATTATGATTTTATTACACTTAGAGCTGCGGCTGCTATTGTCTGCCGGCGCGGAGAACGAAAAATGCGGCGTGTCGGTTTCGGTAAAAACAACTGAGAAAAACCAAGATGTCGGCATTATTGGTTGGTAAAATTTTTCATAGAATGGACTGAACGATTCTGGTGGCATCGAAATAAAGACTGTCGCCTTGCTGGTTTTGAACAAAATCATAACCATAGCATTTGCCTAAATTTTGCCATGACGCATAAAGCAGCGAAGAATCTAATGAATCCCAGTCCGGATAACGATTCCACCATTCACGCAGCAAATTATTAACAAAGGTTAGCACTCCTCTGACCAGCGGCGTTAAAGTCGGCCAATTCAGATGCTGTGGTAAATGAGGGTTTCCGATTTGCGAGCCGACGATTTTTGCATACTGGAGTAGAACTATCCATAGCCCTTGAGCAATGTTTGTCGCGCTCTGTCCCAGCAAATCATTATTTAACTGATAATCATACCAATTCCCGTAAGCTTCTTTGATAATTTTTTGGCTGTCACTAAGCCAATCCGTTTGAATTCTTTCAAAAACGGATAACGTCATTGCCGGCGCGGAGTGCACGCAAGCCGCGAGTTCAGACAAAAGAATATCAAGATAATAGTCGGCAATGTGTTGAAAGCTAACCTCTAGAAGTTCAGTGTCGGCTGAGTTTTCCCGCAGCACGTGATCTTTGCAATGCCCGATCTCATGAGCCAAAACATAAAAGCACAATTCATTTTCATCGATCTGCTCGGGCGTCTGTGGCGAATCGAAATTCAGAAAAAGCGCGAGCGCTCCAGCCATAAAATTATCGCGAAAAATTATGATTGATGAAACTGGCGGCCCGGATTTGGCCAAAATTGTTTTCGCCGCAGCAACATGTAACTCGTTGTTTGTGTAATTCAGGGAGCGGTCATTTTCCGCCTGCACGCGGTGAATCGTAGAACCGAACTCGTCGGGGTTAGTAATAATCAGTTGATAAATGCAATCAGGAGCGGCCTGCACTACTTCAAGTGCGACGGATGCAACCTCGGTAATGGCGGTATGAAGCTCTAGGCTATGTTCATCATCAACGCCTTGAAATGTATTTTGACAGATAACATTCATTTTAATTCGTTCGGCGGAAATACTAATTTAATTAAACACTCGGTTGTCAGCGTTACTCTGAGTTCTTGAATTTTTGAGCAAATCAGTTTCAAGTGTTTATACGTTTTTCAAGTAATTCAAAAAACTCGTTTATTTTTTTGAGTAGATTCAATTGAAGACGAATATATTCATCTTTAGATTTAGGAAAGCGCGTAAACCCGACAAATTGTAATGATCGGTTTAAATCAAGCCATTTTCTATTGATTTCGCCTTCTTTGCCGTGATCAATATCATGTCTCAGCCATTTACTTCGCAAAGACTTAATCACCATCACGACGATGAGTTCTTCTTCGTTTAATAACCCTGACGTTTGATATTTTAGAGAAGTGCCGCCTGCACCTTCGTAGATAACCATATAAAGATAATCCATTACTTTTCCCAAGAGTTCCTCGTTGTCAGCAATGAGGAAGGGCAGATTCGCCGTAGCTTCAATGAGTATATCCGTTGGTTTAATGATAACTTCTTGTGATCTGAGTTTTCTATCCTTGTTGCATCGAATAATTGTATTAAAACATTGGCGCGTGGCCTCGGCGATCTGAGTGGAGATCGAGATTTGGCTTAAATCACTGGATTCCTCGCTGATTATTGCTTCGTACTTATCAATCACTTCGCGCCGCTGATTTCGAAACAAATTAATAACCGGTTTTTCCGGCGGCAACCACAGCATTTTGGTTTCGGATGAAACAAATAAGGCTGTGGCGTCTTCAATCAATTGAGTTGATCTCGTGATTTGAGTTTCAGCAAGCCGTAGAGCCTCAAGGTTCGCAGCGCGAAGAAATGAGTTGTCTGAGGTATTAATTCGGCTTAAAGTGCGGCGCGCAAATTGACCGTATGCTAAACTTGGTTCAATAACCCTGCTTGCCAGCAAAGTGTGGTCAGCTAAAAAATGCGGATCTGCTGAAATTCTTTTGATTAGACTATCAACATTGTTCTCGAAAGCATTGGTCGCCCGAAAAACGCTATCTCTAAAGAGCACATCTTCGTTTCTCTGAAAATCATTGATCTTTTTTTCCCATCGCAGATTTTCCTCCCAAACTCGTTTGCCCCAATCCACAAGACTTACGGAATTCACTTCCTTGTAGTTTTTTTCAAACACATCGCGGCGCAATTGAGATTCTCTTTGCTGGTCGCGCCAAAATTGCGGTGACTTTAATTCTTCAAGGTATTTGTGCGCATCCCTATTTGAAAATACTTCGTCCTGGTTGAGCCTTTCATTAATCAATTTTTGATTATTTAGACTCGAGCCCCCGTTCGCTAAAAACGATTGTTCAGGACGCGACAATAAATTATGTAAGTCGTTAACACGTTTTTCCAGCAAATGACTGCGGGTCGATTGCAATTCTTGCAGATGGGATTGTTGCTCTAAGAACTGTTGGCGCAAACCGCCGCTTATCTGAATTTCAAAAGGATCTGCACCAAGTAATCCATGCCTTCCTTGCTGAGTTAATTTAAATAACTCATCTTGCTCTCTTTTGATCCGGCTAGGTAGCTGATCGGCAAAATTCAAATTTCTCAAGGTTTCATCTCGATTCATAATTCTATTCCAAACCCCTATTAAATTTTTGAGCGATGATTATCGGTTTTTAAGCCGTTGGACAATTATGCGAAAGCACAACTACGTACAGTTTTGGCAACACAGAAGGCTGCCGATAAATTATTTCGGCATAACTCATTTTACGCAAAATTTCTACAGCCTCCCGAGAGAAAATCTGATTATTCGCACCACGTTATTGGTGATTAATCTTAAAAGCTCGCGAGAACCCGCCTGTTTTCACGTTTTGATCGTATAAGATTAAGGGAAGCTGGGATTTTGGATTCCAAGTTCGACCAAATTCTATGGCGGTCGAGACACCCATCACGGGGAAAACATGGAGATTAACCTTTTCGCCGTGAACAAATTTTATTTCATCCATCAGTCCTCTCACCAAAGTTCTGAAGTTACTCAATTCTTCCTTTTTCTTCAGAAAATCGTTGTTTGGATTATCAATCGTGAACTCCCAAATACTGCATTCTTCTCCTAGAACAGTTTTAATTCGTTCATCAGATACACTCGCGCTCAATGAAAATTTCAAAGCGACGAGGTCGGTTTTTATGCTAGGCCGTTGAATGTGAAAGACCAGATCCGGTTGATCATCTTCAAGCCATTGCCAGGTAGGGGGCTCTTTTTTCAGCTGATAAACATCGGCTGCGTAAATGTCACCCAACAACGTTCCCAGCTTTATTAGCAGCGGCTGAGGCGCAATGCCGAAAATTGAGTAATGCTTAACCGTTCTTTCGGCTCTGAGCAGAGCTATTTTCCGCTCAAACAAATTTTCTAAATTTGAGACCTCTATTGGCCAGAAATTCGGATCGTCATCTTTATTTGAGCTATTTTTTAAACTCAACTCGATGCAGTTCGTTTCCGCCGGGAATCTGGAAGGTATCATTGCCCGTTGGACGGCTTCAGGATTTAACGGAGAGTCGTGATTGCCGATATTCGCGCCGTATAATACAACATTGCTGCTTTTCTCTTCGGTGATCGAACTTAAGATAGCGATTCTGTCCTCATGAATTTTCTTCATTTCGGTTAAACGCTCAACGGGATGACCTCTGACATCTTCTTTATCAATCAGTCTGTGATGCCGGTCGCACAGCAGCATCAAATTTGAGAGATCTGCCTTTAATTTTTCGGAGCGAATTTGGTGACCTCTCGGTCCGTTGGGTTGATCCGCAATTATGTGGGCAATGTAAGACTGATTAAAGACGGCTTTGGTCAAAGGATCAACGAATAATTTTTCATTGCAGTAGTGGCATCTGCCCGCGGCGAGTCCCCACAAGATAATTTTAATTTTTTCCGGAATGTAACTGACACTCATAACGACACTAAAAAAATAGTTTTGGATTAATCAGTAAAAAATAAAGCGATTCCACCACTGTTGCTTCCTATTTATCCGCCCGTACTTTTGAGCAAACTCGCGGATTGTGTTCGGTGCCGCCGCCCAGCCACTCGCCGGTGGCCAGCCAGACTTCATAAAAATAAAGCCACATCGAGATCCACGGCACGATATAATCGGCAATCGGGAGTTCGGCTTTCCATTCACCCCTTTTCGGATAATATAAACACAAAACGTCGCCTTCATAGGTATGAGGCAGTTGAGTCGAATCAGGAAGAAGCCGCAGTCCGGGACTCACTATTTTCACAACCGGGCGACGGTTAAAATCGTATTCGATTCGGACCTCATACTTTTCCGAAAGCGGAGACGGGGTGATTGATCCCTCCCAAACGATTCGGTGAACTGAAAATCGTCGAATGGCAAATTGCGGATGCAAATTCCGCATCCGCTCGCGCTGTTTAACGACCGTCAATTTTCGGGGTTTAGGAAAATGTTTACTCACGACCGTGAAAAGTGTTGGATTTAACTGTAGTTGAATGCGCAACGGTTGCCGGCACGAGCAACCCCGTGCCTTTTTCCACGGCAAGAGTTCCGTTCTCGCGCGGAACGTTGATTGATTTAGCAAATTCCGCAATCGCGTCTTTGGCTAAAGTTTCGCCGAACATTTCTTTGAGCTTGGCTTCGATCTTATCAAGACCGCGTATTTCCACAATAGAGCCAAGCTCACTGCGGAAATCGTAAACCCAGTCCACAAAAATTTGATAAAGCTCCGGCCTGCTCTCCCAACGCTCCGATAAATCTTCATTCTCATTGGTTGGATTGATTATCACCAGGCGTTTGGTGCCGCTTGCTTCAATCTCGTCAATCAGCGCATCCAGAACCTGGATCAGCGCCAGAGTCGGAGACGGTTGACCATCGTATAAACGAGCCGCGAGAGTTGTCAAAACAATTGAAATCGGACGCTCTTTTTCCTCGAGATGCTCAAGCCGAACATCGCGGTTTCGCTTCATCATTTGGACAATCTTCTGCAGGGTGGCTAAATCCTCATATGCCACTTGTTCCGGCAAAGGTTTAATGCTCCCGCGGCTAAAGTTCTTAAATGCTTCGGCGGCTTTAAATCTAAACCAATCAGCAAGGCCGAGCGGATTGCTGTGCTTCCAATCTTCAAGTCTTGCGTCGGGAACCAATACGCAGGTTTTGCCGAACAATCCGGCGGATGGATTCGGACAGGCCGGCAAAATATCGAGATGAAAATCGTTGGCGTAGGTTAATCTGATACAACGGTTCATTCGCTCAAGCATTTGTTTATAAACTTCATGCTCGGAAAGTTTCTGCTCAATCCAATCAAGCAGCGAAAGCGGATTGGGACGATCTTCAAATTCGATGGCGAATTCGCAAACGAAATCAAGATCATATTCGGCTTTTCCAAATGGTTTTGCGGTTGTACCCAAGTTTAGCGAGCCCTGCGGATATATCCTTGGTTTATAACGGGCGAGCGGACTTTTTTCATCGTTGAGCCACTCGGAAACGCTGCCGTAGCGGTTGGCGGCCAAACCATATGCGGTGGCGCTCAATTGAAGTTTAATACAAATTCGATCAAACAAAGCATCGAGCTGTGAAATTGGCGATATCGGAACTGCATCTAACATAAAGAGGTTTTCTCGTTTTCGGATTAGAATTAATTTAAATGTTAAGTAGCAAAACTAATTCTAGTGTATCATAAACGGCACTACTTTACAACACAAAGTTCACTATGTTGCGGTTCGAAGTAATTAATGTCTATAGAAGCGATTTTAAAAACATTGTTCAACAATTCGATTTCAACTGTGAAACAATAATTGAATCATTCCGGAAAGTAAAAATAATATAATTATTTATGCTGAAAACAATGGACTCCAATTCGGATTGAATTGCCTATCGGATATATGAGTTGACGAAACATATCGGAATTACTGACGAAATACTGCTAAAAAGCTGCCGGATACTTGCGAAAGACATTTGAGATTGTTGATTTGCATATTTCGGCGGAACGTGGGCACCAAAACGGCAGTATCGTGGGCAGCCTGACGCTCTGATCGTGGGCAACGAAACGCCCACCGTGGGCAGCATTTCGGGGCATCGTGGGCAGTCGTTTCGCTCATCTTTTCTCTCTC
>JBBQUS010000094.1:0-8230 GCA_038212235.1 Pyrinomonadales bacterium | reverse complement strand
AAAACGTATTTTCCGTGATTCATTCAAGAATTCTAAGGGGAGAATGAACGCGGTTTGAAATCGAAAAATCAAAAGACAGTTGTAACTAATAAAATATCAATAGCTTATAGCTATACGAACTTTCTTAACCGGACACTAATGTCATGATGCTTGAAATTGACGAATTTTATAATCAAGGCTTCGGCTGGATTTGCAAACGTTGCGAGCGTGAACTAAAAGCTGAAAACAAAGAAGATGAAAAGACCTCACGCGTGTGGCGGGAAGGCGAAGCGGAAAGTAAACAGCCCAAACTTTCCGCGCCTCTCGCAAAATGGCTTGACGCGGCCAGAACACAGTTAATTTGCCCGCGTTGCGGCATTACGGAAATTGTCAGTAAAGCATGAGTTGATTTAGGTAATGTTGTACCTTCTTAAGATTTTGGCTTAACTTTAATTTCAAACAGCTTTCGCCATTGCTTTCCGGTGATGAAAATGCGGTCGGTGGCGGCATCGTAAGCAATTCCGTTCAAAGTGTTTTCTTCATCTCGGTCAACATCGTCCTGTGAAATGCCTTTGAGATCAATCCAGCCCAAGATTTTGCCGTCCTGCGGGTTGAGCCGGACGATATAGTTTTCCTTGCCCAAAACATTTGGATCGTCCGAATGCCAGATGTTCGCCCAAATCTCGCCTTTGATATATTCCAGTTCGTTGAGGCGCATTTGCGGTTTGCCTTCGTTAAAAACGCTGATGGTACGGATGACGCGAAAAGTTTCGGGGTCAATAAATTTAATTTGATGCGAGCCGTCGCTCATAATCAGATTCGTGCCGTCATTGGTCAATCCCCAGCCTTCTCCGTTATAGGAGAGAACGGAGAGCGGCTCGAAAGTGTTGAAATCGTAAACAAAACATTTTCCGTCCTGCCACGTTAACTGATAAACTTTGCCGTTCAGAGCCGTTGTTCCTTCGCCAAAGTATTTCGCATCCATTTTGCGGCGTTGTTTGACTTCGCCCGACTTTAGTTCAACTTTCCGCAAATCTGACTTCTCCTCCCGGCCAACGCTTTCATACAGAAAGCCGTTTTGAAAAAACAATCCTTCGGTAAATGCGGAAGAATCATGTTTATAAGTATTGACAACTTCGTAGGTGTAAACCGGCGGCTGGCTGCTGTTTGTCGAATTATTGGGCGACAAAGTGTTGGCGTTTGCGGTATTGAGAGCGGCTGTATTGGCGTTCACAGTGTTTTTATTGGTTGAGATGTTCGTCTGAGAATTATTTGTCGCGGTGTCTTGGCGGCAAGACACCGCTAAAAAACAAATCAATGAAGACGCTAGAAAAAAAGTTAGAAGTCGCATTATTTATTGAAAGGGTAGAAGTTTATTTGGCTGCCGGTGAAACACACGACCGGCACGGATTTTAAATTTATATCATGTGTTGGTTAATTGCGCTCCGCGAATTGATGATTCTCTTAAACGAATAAAACTGACTATTTGCCGGCAATAGCTTTTTTAATCAAATCGTCTATCGCCTCATTGGATAATCCGCTCAAAATTACGCCATTGAGGTAAATTGTCGGCGTGGCGCGGATGCCGTAAAATTCACCGTCTTTCATATCCTGTCGAATCTGCTGGTCAAACTTGCCGCTGCTCAAATCAGTTTCAAATTGACGGGCATTTAAATTAAGCTGCGCGGCATATTTTTTGAGTGAAGCGTCATCCAGAGCCTTTTGATTCTTGTACAAAATATCTATGTAGTCAAAAAATTTGCCTTGAGCATTAGCGGCGGCGGCAGCCTGGGCAGCGCGAAAGGCGTTTTTGTGAATGCCGGTGAGCGGAAAATCGCGCACGACAAAGCGCACCTTGGCGCCGTATTTCTCGACGATTCCCTTTACGACCGGGTGCATCGCGGCGCAGGCCGGACATTGAAAATCGCTAAACATGACGATTTGAACCGGCGCTGTTGAGAGGCCTTTGGACGGCGAGCCGCCCGCGCTGACGTTTAAAACCGGCGGTTTAGGTTCGGGGAGCAAAACCCGCACATTGTTTTGCGCGATCATCTTGTTATTTAATTCCCTGATAATTTTGCCGCGCTCGTCATCGGCTAAATACGAGAAAATCTGGGTTTTGGCCGCGTCAAACGAAACATTTTCAAACTGGGATTTCTGCTCGTCGTAAAACTTTTTCGCTTCAACTTCGGTCGGTTCTCGCGTTTTGTCCGTAATTTCGCGTTTGATAAATGCTTCGGGCGGCAAATGTTGCTTGCGGGATTCGAGCAAAATCAGATTTGAATAAATCAAATCGTCAAGCGCCGGTTTGATGATTTCATATGCGTCATGCATCAAATTAAATTCAAGCGGTTTAAGATGTTCGTTAAATTTTTCGGCGAGAATTTTATCAGTTCCGACAGTGGCTAAAACATCGGTCGGCTTCAAATTTGGCGAGTTGACGTCAACTCCCGTCACAACTTTGTATTTGGGTTTGAGCGCGTCGGCAAATCCGGCAGTCAGCTTGCTCACTTGTTCATTTCGCAAAAAGCTGACGATCCGCGTTTTGGCTTCGTCGAACGTTTCGTTTCCAAACGTTTGGCGGTTAGCGTCATAAACCGCTTGAACTTGAGCGGGCGGCGGATCAACCACTTTTTTACTGACTTCGAGGTCAAGCAACTTTTCCGGCGTGGTTTTTCGAGCGGCGGCTTCGGCGGCAAAGAGCAATTCGGCAACGCTCTTTTCAAGCTCGCTTTTGCGTGTTTCAGCGATTAGCTGCGGCAGACGCTTGGCAACTTCCTGGGCTTGCGGAGTCAAATCGTTGATTGTAACTGTTTGGTCTCCGATCTTCGCAAGGATTTCATCGCTCGATTGCGCGAAAATGCCGGCTGCTGAAATTAAAATCAGTAAAAATAGATTTGAAAAAATTCTCATCGTTGATTATTGAAACGAACGGCTTCGGTTTGATTTGGAGTTCCGAAAATATTTGGATGCAGAATTTTGGCTAAAATTTCCGCTCCCTCGACGACGCGCGGCGCGGGACGCGAAAAATAAGCGCTAGCGTCAACCGCCCAGACTTGATTATTGCGGACGGCCGAAAGCGCGAACCAGGCGTCCGGAAACTTTGTCTGCGGCAATTGGCGCAAAATATCGGCGATGTAATAACCGCAAGGAATCAGAATTATATATTCAGGATCGTAATCAGCGATTGCTTCGATTGTGGTTTGCGTCGAAGGCTTTCCCCAATTGCCGAACGAATAATCGCCGCCGGCAAATTTTACCTGCTCCAGCACCCAATGACCCGGCGCGAAAAACGGCTCCATCCATTCGAGCATCACAACGCGCGGACGCGCAACGCCTTCGGTTTTTTGTGTGAGCGAGGCTAATTTTCCCTGCAAATCTTTAACGTAGTTTTCCGCCCGTTCCGCCACCTCGCAAAGTTTGCCGATAAGCCGGACATTTTCAAATATCTCGTTAATTGTCGTCGGTTCGAGCGAAACGACGCGGGCATCAGCCGTGTACATTCTGGCAGCCTGTTCAACTTCGGCGTAAGAGACGGCGCAGACATCGCATAATTCCTGCGTTAAAATCAGATTCGGCTGCAGTTCCTGAAGCAGTTTATCGTTAAGCGTATAAATCGAATCCGCGCCGGAAAGCTGTTCGCGAACGGCCTGGTCAATTTCCCGGCTCGACATCGTTTCGTGCGAAATGCGGCTCGCGGTCAAATGCGGCTTGCGCTCAACGCCCGGCGGGAAATCGCATTCATGCGTGACGCCGACGAGACTGTCTTCGAGCCCGAGCGCGCAAACTATCTCCGTCGCCGAAGGCAATAATGAAATTATTCTGAGATCTTTCTGCATTTTATTTTCAAAAATCAAGTTGACGCGAGACGGCTCTTTCTGTCAAGTTTGGAAAAAAGGACAAACGGCAAGTGAACAAAGAATCCAACCTTTGGAAAACGTATTTCTGATTCAGCGACCGGCTGTCACTCGTCACTTGCCCCACGTCCCTTAAATATCATGCAAACTGACCGCGAATTGCGAGCCGAAATAAAACTTTATTACGATCTATTGCTGCCGGAAAATCAGACAAAGCCCGCTCCGCTCCTGATTGCGATTCATGGTTACGGCGGTAACAAACGCGCCATGATGCGCGAAGCCCGCGCACTCGTTCCTGAACATTTCGCCGTTGCTGCCTTGCAAGGGTTTCATCAACATTGGCGCACTCTTGAGGCCGATCAAGGCAAAATGCCGAAAGTCGGTTTTGCCTGGCTCACCGATTACAAAGCGGAAGAATCGGTTGCCGTTCACCGCCGCGCCGTACTTGATTTAATCGAAAATTTGATTGCCGAAGGCGTGGCGGACGCCGGACAAATCTTTTTGCTCGGCTTTTCACAGGCCTGCGCGCTCAACTTTCGTTTTGCTTTCTCAAATCCAGATTTGCTGCGCGGCGTCATCGGCATTTCCGGCGGGATTCCCGGCGATTGGGAGACGAGCGAAGCTTATCAAAATGTGACAGCGCCGGTTTTGTACGTTTACGGCGATGATGATGAATTTTATCCGCTCGAAAAATTCAACGACAATGCGCGCAAACTAACTCGGCGCGCGATAAACTTGCAAACCAAAGCATATCAGGCCAAACATGAAATCACCGATCAAATGCGTGAGGACGTGCGAAACTGGCTGCAAAATAATATTCGCGCTGTGAGCTAATGAAAAGCGGACGGTTAATATTAACCGTCCGCTCATGCTCTTTTGAGTTTGCCAAAAGATTATTTGTTGTAGCGATACGCTGTATATTGCGCGTCCATCCGAGAATCCTGGCCTGTTGTAAATTGGTTCATACAGGAATCGTCAGTGTAATCCATAAAGTTTAGGATCGGATCTGCTCCCGTTGAACTACAAGTGTCGCGTCCGTTCGGACAGCCGAATGCCGCCGATTTTTCCGCCGGAGTATCGGCAACGAAATCGCCGCCGTTGGTCGTGCTGCGGGCGCAGCCGCCTTGAAAAGTGTGATATAAACCCATCCAATGACCGATTTCATGAGTTGCGGTATCTCCCAAATTATACGGCGCTGCCGAACCACCCGGCAAACTGCTGTAGAGCACGACGACGCCGTCAAGTTTAGGGTTTCTGGTGTAATCAGATGGAAATGTCGCATAACCCAGAATTCCTCCGCTCGGACTGCAAGTGTAAAGATTCAAATCTTTAGCGGTTCCCTGTCGGAGCGCATTTTTCATGGCGCTTTCGGACGAACCGTAACAGTTGGTGTACCAGGTTGCATTGGTTGTCCGCGTGGTTCCGACGAGGGTAAAATGCCAGCCCCATTTTCCATAAGCGTTCGTAGCATTTAAAACGGAGATTTGGTCGTTAATCATTTGAGCGGAAACGTCGCCATTGCTGATTCCGGAGCCGTTGTTAACAACGTGGACATAAACGTTAATGTTGCCGCCCGTCACGCTTCGGATAATGCGATCTTTTTTAACGGCAAAATCTTTTTCAGCGGCGGCGATTTTTTGCGGGTCGTGGTTTGTACCGCAAATTCTTTGGAGAAATTGGCCGGTTTCGGTGTCATTTTTGTCAGCCAAATTGACGACCAAATCTTCAGGATTGTTAATTGTTGTAACTTGCTTCGCAGTACTGCGAAGATTGACAAAAACGAGGGCAGCGACAGCAATCAAAACAAAGGTCGGGATTAGGAACAGCACTTTTTTCATGCTCAGAGATTTCTCCTTCAACAAAATTAATTTTTAAGAAACCGTGATTAAGTTATGCAGGGATAGCTTTGATATAAACGAGATTAACCGTTTGCTTTTTAAAAAGCAACTTTATCTTCTGCTGAAACAACTATTTGTTATGATAACGTGACAATGTTATAAAGTAGACTCTCCCAGAATTTTTCAAAACAGTATTTTCTAAATTAAAAGGCAATCTATGCGCGTTAAAATTATTCTGGCAATTCTTTCAATGTCACTGCTTTTCGGCTGCGCGATCAACACCGTAACGACAACCGCGCAGCAGCAAATTACGACCGTTCAAATTACCGCAGACGTACCGCCGACCATCAAGCAGATGCTTGACAACGCGGTTGAGCAAACGCGCGTAACCAAAGCGTATGATCCGAATTACACGGTTTTGAGCTATCCAAACGGCGACGTGCCGCTTGAGCGCGGCGTCTGCACCGATGTGGTCATCAGAGCGATGCGAGCCACGGGCGTTGATTTGCAGAAGGAAATTCACGAAGACATGATTGCCAATTTTGCCGTTTATCCGAAGAAATGGGGCTTGAAACAGGCGGATTCAAACATTGATCACCGCCGCGTCCCTAATTTACAGACATACTTCACCCGCAAAGGCAAAGCTCTGGCAATTACCGAGACAGGCAAAGATTATAAACCGGGCGACATCGTGGCCTGGGATTTGGACGGCAAAGGCATGACGCACATTGGTATTGTTTCAAATTTGTGGAACGAAGCAACAAGACGATACTCAATCATTCACAATATCGGACGCGGCGCGGAAATAGCGGATGGGTTGTTTGATTGGAAAATTATCGGACATTATCGTTATTTTTGAGGAGTTCTCACCCTTTTAAAGCGGCAAGTCAAGCTAATTCATTTAAAATTGTGACGCGTACTAATTAAAGCAGCGACGGCAAGCAAAATAACGGAGATATAGCTGCCAAAAATGTTGTAAAACCAAAATTGATCTCCATTTGTAAAGTGATTATCACCCACCAAAAACGATGACATCCAAATAGCCGGAATGGAATTAAACAAAATAGTTCCAATCCAAAGCCGCAAAACAGCGGCTCGGCTCATCTTCCCGCGTGAATGTTTGCGATAGCCGTAAAGCAACAAAGTGCCGAAGGCATAAACTGCAGTGATTACAGAGCAGCATAGAAAACCGATAATTTGGCCTTGAATAAGAGCAATGAAACTACTGCCAAGCACAAAAAATTCGATCAAGGTTGTCGGAACCAAAATAAAATAATTGATTATTTCGAGGAGGCGGGCGATTCGCTGTGAAAGTGACTTTTCCATATTATTTCTCGAAGATACCAAAACCACCTCAAAGTAATTACAAAATTTGTGCCAATGGCAAAAAGACTGTAAATACTATTTAACTTAAAATTACCAATCTCAAGTTTTTAGCAAAATGTTTGCGGCTTTAGCTTTTTGCCAAAATCAGTTGATTATAAATTATGCGACTAAAATATGTAATGCTTTTTCTAGTCTTGTGTTTGACCGTTTTTGCCGTTAATTCGCAGGCTCAATCAGCCGCCAAAAAGACAAAAATGCAAAATGAAATTCACGCCGTTTTAGATGAACAGGTTGCCGCCTGGAACAAAGGCGATTTGGAAGGATTTATGCACGGTTACTGGAATTCGTCCGAGACAACATTTTCCGGCAAAACCCTGACGCGCGGCTGGCAGACTGTTCTTGATAATTACAAAAAAAACTATGACACGCCGGAAAAGCGCGGTGTTCTCAGCTTTTCAAATCTCGTCATCAATGTTCTTTCAAAAAATTCGGCGTATGTCATCGGCGAGTGGGAAATCAACAGCGCGACAAATCCAAAGGGGCGTTTTACGCTTGTTTTTCGCAAAACCAAAGATGGCTGGCGAATTATCCATGATCATACTTCTTAAATTTTGAATTTTAGATTTTGGATTGGAATTAGCTATGAAAAGACTTCTTATAATTTCGTTGTTTGTTTTAATTGCAGCGACTTCAACGTTCGCGCAAGCGCCAAACAAATCGCAGTACGGCATCGAGCAATATCTAAAAATTCGCGCGGCTTCGTCTCCCACGTTTTCGCCTGACGGCAAACGAATCGCTTTTCTTTCGAACGAAACCGGGACAAATCAAATTTGGGTTGTTCCGACCACGGGCGGGGAACCAAAACAATTAACCAATTACGATGACAACGTATCGTTTGCCAAATTTTCGCTAGCCGATGATTTGATCATCTTTGGCAAAGCAAACGGCGGCGATGAAAATGCCCAGCTATTTGCAATAAATTCGGATGGTTCAAATGTCCGGCAGCTCACCAATGATCCGAACGTGCGAAACAATTTCGGCGACTGGACGCACGACGGCAAGCGTATTTTTTACACTTCAAACAAACGCGACCGCAATTATTTTGACGTTTACGCGATGGAAGTCGCGAGCGGCAAAGATGAACTAATCTTGCAGCAAGACGGCAACAACGAAGTCGCCGCAGTTTCCGATGACGGCAAGAAAATCGTCGTTTCGCGCTCAGGAACTGAA
>JBBQUS010000093.1:0-9111 GCA_038212235.1 Pyrinomonadales bacterium | reverse complement strand
ACAATAAGCCTCCGCCAGATCAGCGGACTAATCCCTTCCAGAACCACCCGTAATTGATAAATGACCGGTTCTCCAGCGGTTTTCATTTCAGATGATTTTACATCAAATTATCAAAAATCTCCCCTGCTTTTTTTTGCTCTCGGTAGCCACCCCGATTTTGATATCGTTTTCCGCAAGTTCAACCAAGTGTTCAGCAATTTGGTCGCTGATTCCGGTTAATCTCTCGCGGCGGTCGCAAAGCGTGCCGTCAAAGTCAAACACAATTCCTTGAAACAACGAACTTTCAATTTTTTCGATGAAATTATTTAAAGCTGTTTTCCAAAATTTCAAATCATCACTGTGAACAAGGCGCGCTACGCTGTTCCCAGTTTTTCGCTCAATAACGACTTTTTCAAATGGTTTCAACCCGCACGTGCCGTTCGTTTTAATTTCAAACTTTCGTAAATGATATATTTTCCTGCCGAAGTCTGGCACGCCCGGTCTTCCCGGATCAATGCCGCGTTTCTCCCCAGCCAAACCTGTTAAATGAAACACTTGAACGAGTGCCGAGAGCATTCCAACCGGACCCGTAAACGGCAGGTTAATGGTTGAAATCGCAATTTGCGGCGGAAGTAAGCGAAGCGTTTTAGTCGCCAGTTCCCGGTCTTCGTCGGTGACAAACGCCGCTACCGCAGTTTCATCGGCTCTTTTTGCAAGCCAATGATGCCTTCCGTGAGCGAAATTTCGATAATCCGCAATTTGCACCGAGCCGAGCGCAGCTTCAGTGAATTTCGACTCAAAATCAATCGCCGCCGCTTTAATTTGCGGGCTGTACAAAATGCTGATCGTCTCTTTCTGCCAAAGCGTTTCGCCAATCTCGCGCAATCGCTTGAGATAACCGACTTCCGATTCGTTTGGATAAATGAGCGATGGTAAATCAGGCGGCAACTCAGCTTCGTTTATGTAGATTGTCGCCCAAGCTCGATACATCAGAATTGAAAAAGCTAGTAAGGAGTTCGTCGCTAAAAAACCGTCTTTTCCGAACGGTAGCTTAAAATTTATTGAATTAACAAAACTATGTTCGCCAGCGAGTCGGGAAAGTGGGCTGGTTTTATCTGAACAAAGAACGAGGATACGTTGCGGCTCACGCGCCGCCATCGCACGAAACGCTTTGAGAACATCAACGTTTCTGCCGCCCGCGCTGACAAACAAAATTGTCGCCCGTTTCTGCCGCAGATTCGAGGTCGTCAATTCAAGCGGCGTGACAGCTTTGGCAACCGCTCCGGCATAAGCCTCGTGCAGCGAGGCAGCAATGTGCGCGGCGGACAGCGAGCCGCCGGAACCCGTTGCCACCAGCGGCGAATCGGCCAACCCCGAAACGGCTTCGAGCAACTCATCAATGTTTGCTTTCACCGCCCACTCATAAGTCGCAGCGAGATTGTCCATTTCCTTTGCGTATAGTTTCCCCAAATTTAATTTTCCTTTAAAGAGAATGATTATCGCAGACATTACGTTTATTTTAGCTTGCTTTTCCAACAGTGTCTAAATTATTCATTTTTAAAATTGTAACGTCGCGTAGAACCGCAATTTGCTTCGCACACCCTAACAACGGTGGCTAAATGCTTTATTTGTCGTATCTTTGTGACGGCACAGAGAGCAGCAGCCGTCACATTAGACGCGGAAAATCTAATGAGTTGGAGATTGTCGAGAAACGGCCGACTTAACATACGACAAACAGCTTTTACATTTCAGCTTTTTGTCATCATCTCGCAAAGATAAATGAATTACCCATTCAGAGAAGCGATTTAGGAATGATGTGCAAATGAAAATTAGCGCGCAATGCGTTCGGCAATCGCACGGCTGAATGGCGCGCTTGATGCTGATGCGTTTGACGTAAACGCGCGACGTCGCAAGATTGCGGTGCCCGAACACGTCTTGCGTCTGTGTGATGCTACCAGATTCTTCCGAAACAATTCGGGTGTAGGTATGCCGAAGCTGATGCAGATGAAAGTGCTGAAGTCACGCGCGGGCGGCATAATGCTTCATTCGCCTATCGAAAGCGTGGCTCCAAACGGCAGTCTCTCCATCAGCGTCAGCGCGGTCGTGCCGCAGCGGGCGAGCTGTGCCAATAATATTTGTGCGGCATGGGCGGACAAAATAGAGCAACCGATTTACGCAGATGCCCAATTGACACCATATTTTCTCAAACCCTTAGAGTACGCCGAGCAAAACGAATATCGTTTTGTTTGGCAAGTACAAAATAAGACGGATGACTTCATTTTGATCAAATGTCCTGAAGCCGATGTCTCGCTGCCAGTTCCGCCAATGCCGATTGGATTTGACTGTTATCTGGCGGATGCGCGGTATATCGGAAGACAGAACGAGCTAGGTTAACCATCTGACATGCTCGCCGTTCGCTCAAATAATATTCGGTTTGCAGTTGCGCGACGACCGCTTTTTTGGCTACCGGCTCCAGGGCTTTTTTTCCGATCACATCCCTCATGCGTGCGGTTTTCCAACGATAAATCGGCAAACATTCTTTTAAGTTGCCAGTTTTCATCTTCCAAGTCTCGGATTCGTTTCAAGTCTGAGGCTTCCATCCCGCCGTATTTGATTTTCCATTTGAAATAAGTCGAACTTGAAATTGAATTCTCACGACAAACTTCGGCGACTGTCCTGCCGCTTTCGACCTGCTTGAGAATACTGATAATCTAATGCTCGCTACACTCGCCTTTTAGTCACTGTTTTCGGTTCTCCTTGATGATGGATTTTGACCGAAAACTGTAACTCTGTCTGGTACTATTTTACGGGATGGTTAAAGTTTTGTCTCACTAATTGAAGCGCTTGATCTAACCACACCCGCTGGAAAAGCGATGGCTGGAATGCTAGCCGTCTTTGCCGAATTTGAGCGCGACAATTTGCGTGAGCGCGTTAAAGCCGGAATTGCTCACGACCGAGCCGAAGGCAAGGCGCACAGCAGACCGGCGACCGCTGCCATCAAAGCAGATGAAGTAAAAAAGCTTCACAAAATAGGATTGAATAATTCGGAGATTGCCAGACAGTCAAAGATTGGCAGAACGTCTGTAATAAGAGTTTTGACTGATAATAAATTGAAAGATTGAGTAATGATCCAATGCTTTTCATAATCAAATAAGAGGTATGAATATCTGTATTGTGAAGCTGCGCAATTTTCACTCTAGCTGTGTGACAGAATTGATTATAATCGCCTATGATAATCTAAATGAGCCGACCACAAAATTACCCGCGAATTGAAGACGAAGAAGACAAATATGTTGGATTCCTTGATGAGAGTGCTTTGGTAGCTCATTCGATAAGAATCTCCCCAGAGCAAGTACAGGCAATTATAGAAAATGCTATTTTGTATGCAAGCCAAAAATCTAGCCGTGCGATACTGCAAGCAGATGAAAACCTAAGTATAGACGAAATGGAAGCTGTTCTGCTCAAGGCTGGAGGAGAACTATTCAAATATTTCGTTCAGTATTGCGGCGATCCTGCGTCCACAGCTTTCGATTGTCTTGGCAGACATTATTCAGATATAGCTAGAGAACAATTTCATAACCGGACACTTCAAAAGGAGCGCATGAACTCCGGTTGGCGATATCAGTTTATTGCTAGAGATATGTCGATTGAAAGTAAGCGTTTTGTTTCAGTTTCTGATATTGGCGCAGCAGAGGCTGATTTTAACGCAGTAATTAGAACTCATGACCGTTCAAAGCCGTTGATATCAATATATGTTTCGATAAAGAACAGGACTAATACTATGGGTGGCCAAGATTGGCCCAAAGCGATATACGCATTAGAAAGGGTTGCAAGCACAGATAAAAACAGAACTGGCCCATATATTTGTGTATTCGGTATTGCGATGGAACACGGCCTTCGAAACATCAAAAAAGAAAACAAAACCAAACAACCTTATTCAGTAAATACTGAAGTATGGATGTCTGATTTCTTTTGGCCCTTTTTCACAAATTACTCTTATATGGAGATTATCGAGGCGGTTGTAACTGCGCTCGAAGGAATGGACGAAGAGGGAACAACTAGAGTTGATTATTCAACCATACCTACCGGACTTATAGAATCATTTGGTAAATCTTGTCGTGAGTTTGGTTTATTAGACAATGAAGGAAAATTTTCAGATGCGCACCTATTAGCGCGTCTTTTTGTAATGGGGATGCGTGATTTTAAAAAATATGTCCAAGACTAAGATTACTGTTTATTTAGGAGATTCCCGAACAGTGCTTAAAAACTATCCGGACGGTTACTTTAATTTAATAGTAACCTCGCCGCCCTATGCAGATGCCAGAAAGAAACATTACGATAGCATAAGCACCAAAGAATATCCTGATTTCTTTATAACATTTCACGATGAATTGTGGCGTTTATTAGCTGATGATGGCTCGCTTGTGCTCAATATTAAGGATAAAGCCATTAATGGGGTTCGCGACAGATATGTATGGAGAACAATTCTTAAGATGGAAGAAGCCGGGTGGCGGTGTGTTGATGATTATCTTTGGACTAAACCTAATGCTATGCCTGGCTATTGGAAGAATCGTCTCAGAGATGAATGGGAATATTGTTTTCACATGACTAAGCAATCTAACTTTGCAATGTATCAAGATGCGGTGCGCAAACCTATGGGTGATTGGGCCAAAGTTCGATTAGCTAAGTTAAATGGTAAAAGCAACGAACGTCACGATAGTGAGAACAACAGTGGTTTTGGACGTGACCTAAGAAACTGGGTTGGAAAGGAAATGGTGTTACCTGGTAACACCATTTCAGTGCCACTCGTTGGTAAAGATATGGGGCATCCCGCTGTGTTCCCGGTAGGACTTCCTGAATTCTTCATTAAGCTATTTAGTCAAGAGGGCAATAACATCTTAGATCCGTTTGCTGGTAGTGGAACCACTGGTTTAGCTGCTTCAAATTTAGGACGTAACGCTGTCTTGATTGATAATAAGGAAGAATATTTCGAGACGATGAAAAGACGTTTCGAAAAAGAGACGCACAACAGCGAAATTGAGTTTATACCGAAGCCCTCAACCGCCAAACCTAAATCGAAGAAAGACGATCTAGTTGCAACAGCAACTGGTCTGTAAGGCGAGTTGCATAATAAGTAGATACCAGCTTGTCAGTCCGAAAATCTCAGATAAGGATGTTCTCCAAGACTCTCGGGTCAAATGGCTGCTTCGTCAAAAGAGAGTTTAAGGAAACCCGAATTGTTGTTGTCAATTCGACCAGATTGGTCGTGCAATTGTTCGCAGTTAGTTGCCTGATATTATCGCTTGTTTCAACCTTTTTTGCATTTTAATTTCAAAGCTAACCTGATAAAGGGCAATAAAAATGACTGAGTAAACAGCCCCTTTTACTACAGCAAAACATTCAGCAATAAGCAATCCTTCGAGCGGCCTCATCCATTTAATCTTGGCTGCGATTTGCCCTTCGATAAACCAGGAGATCAAAGCAAATCCAGCTGATTGTCGATGAGGGTCTCAACCGACACATTTGCGAGGCGAGCATATCCCAATAACACTTCTAAGGGAGGCTCCCGTTTGCCTCGCTCGTAAGCGGAAATGCTGCTGCGAAACAAACCGTCTTTTGATCCATAACCTAGTCGCTCGAGCATCTCGTCCTGCGATAATCCTAGATTTTCACGTATCTTTAACAGCTTAGACGGCAGTTTGGTCGGTATCCAACGTGACGCTCCCATCAGCACACACCTCCGGAAGCATCCTTGATCAAATTTTTTGTAGGTTTGTGCTTGCTATTGTAACCTGTTGGTTCTAAAATCTTCGACCAGATGGATTGTGCCGGAAGTAGTGTGAACGACCTTGCGGCAAAACAGTTCACCGAGAAGTTTGCACCGTTTTGATCATTGGGGTGGGCGAGCTCCGTCGAGCTTCATCGCTCGACGATTCGTACTTGATCAAAATACCAAAATAATCGGCTCTTAGCTATTGAACCGTGGTTTGGAAGCTTTTGCTCTGAAGATGAGACCGGAGAGTTATTAAGTATGCTCGATTGTTGGTTTGCTGTTGCACTTAATTCTTAACTTTTTCGTGAGGCCGCTAAACCCCGGCGCTTTAGTTTCGTCACCCGACTTGGAAAATACGGGTTGCCGGAATTTTGAACTTTTAACAACGCAAAATTTCAAAATGAAAGATTTATCAATGTTTGTTTCATTTCCAATGGCTTAAAACATTACCGACCAGAGGAAACAAACGGAAATTACGCTCATGCTGTCGATTACACCTACAAAGCTGGCCGACTACCTCAGCTGTCCGCATAAATATAAATTGCGTCACGTAGAAAAACTTAATAATTCGTCGGCTTCGCCGGCGCTGGCCTTTGGTAACAGCATTCATCAGGCCTTGCAGGAAATTCACAGAACCGATGATCCGTCAGCATCCTTATCGGCTCCGGAGCGGTTGCTCAAGCGGTTCTGGGATCCCGCCGCTTATCTGACCGAGGAAGAAAATGAGCTCTATTTCAACCGGGGTTGCCGCGCTCTCAAAGATTATTGCGCCGCGCTCGGCGGCTCGAAAGAGCAAATCATCGACACCGAAGTGTTTATGTCATTTATTGTTGAGCGCGGTGACCTCCGGATGCGCCTCGGATGCAAGGCGGATCGTCTCTCAATTGACGAAAGCGGGGAGCTGGAAGTTTTGGATTATAAAACCAACGGTTCGGGGAAAGTTCCGACCGGAGAATTTTTGCAGGAAGATTTGCCGACTTTTCTCTACTATGTGCTGGCGCGGATTACCTTTCCTCAATATACGAAGGTCAAAATTACGTTTCTCAATGTCTTGACGATGGGAAGAGTTTCGATTAGATATACTCCAGAGCAGATCGTTAAAAATAAACATGGTCTCTGGCAGCAGCTTAGAACGCTTCACCATAGCAGCCTCTCGCCGCGCACCTCAGAGGCTTGTTCATGGTGTCAGTATCAGGATAATTGCCCGGCATTTAATAAGGTTATAGACTTTGCGGCCATTAATTGATTACGGCAAGAGATTTTAGACTTCGAGGAGAATACTAAAATTTTGGAATTTTGCGTTGTTTAAGCTTCCACTTCTAAAATACACCGTTGCAATAAGAATGATTTGTGCCGCGTTGACTGGCTTGAGATAAATCAGAGCATCGTTTGGGAGAAAACCAGACTAATTTCAGAAATGGAACTCTAATTTACAATTAAATAATTAACAAGCTTGATTATAGTATTACACTTTATAAAGAACTGCTTTGTTTACAGATATTTATGCAACCACGCGAAGCTTTTGTTGAAATGGTTAGTATTAACTAGTAATATTAATTTACGGATTCTACTGCCAAAAAACAACTAAAGTATAAAGTATCACTGTTTAAAGAGGTAAAAAAATATAAGGTTTTTTTAGATTGTAATGCGTTTTCTGCTTTTATTAAGGTTTAGCACTTAGATTGGTTGAGATAGACAAAACCTTGAATATTAAATTTATCAAAACGGATTCTGCAGTGATACCTTACCAAGTGACTGATGCGGACGGGATGCCACACTTACCGTTGACTTTGTTCGCGCTCGAATTGCACAAATCGCAATCGGCCGGCTCGGTTCCAGTCTATCTTCGCGCAGTTTTACATTTTGCTAATTGGTTACAACACGACCCGGTTGCAGCCAGATCTCAATGGGACCTTCTAGATGAGCCGACGGTAGTGCGCAGTGCGGTACGCCAGTATTTACATGCTGAGGGGAATTGCAAAATTGTCGCCCGTCCCGATAATCTTGGCCTGAAATCAGTTTATATTTCGGCTGCGGACGGAAAACACATTAATGTGCGGACGGTTTTGGCAGCTCTCAAAAGGTTTTACGAAACGGCGATTGATGACAATTTCTATCCATTTTCAAATCCACTCGTTCACGTCGAGGCGCTAGAGATTCACCAGCAAATTAAAAAAAATTGGCGCGAGCAAACGCTCGCGCTTGAGGGTCGGCCGAGAATGCCGTCAGCGAGCGGGGTTGACGCGCCGACGAATCAGTTCCGTCTGTCAGAAAATTATTTTAAATATGATGGAGACCAATGGAAACCGCACACCATCGACGCGGCAGATTTTCCTGCGAGAGTGTTCAAAGCTGGAGTAGATTTTGGGTGGAAAATGCGCGAACAATGTGTCGCCAGAATATTGTTCGAATCAGGTGCCCGCATTTCCGAAGTTCTCAGTTTAAATGCTGGTGATTGGGCGGATGGAGACTTTGGACACCGATTGCGCGCTCAGAACAAGGGCAGCCACCGCAAACGAACTAAAACGCTGATCATTTCCCAGTCTACCGCCAAACTGCTTCGTCGATATTTCGAGAGCGCTGAGCGGCAACAGTTTGCCCCCGAACAATATTTGTTCCGAGATCTAAGCAGCTTGAAAAGAAGAAATCCGAGAGAACTAGATGGGATTCCAATTTTTATCAACCGGAGAGGAAACCAAATGACCCCGGCACTTTTTCGAGATTATTATTGGAGACCGGCTCTCTTGCGAGCAGGCATCGACGCGGATCCGCACACCTGCCGCCATTGGTTTGTGACTAACGCGATTAAAACAATCGAGACAGTGTCAATGAGCAGAGAAGAGGAAGAACGCCGCAAAGAAGAGCTGATTGGCTATATGTCTTGGCGCACGGGAGAGAAAACCCTCAAGGTGTACGAACATGTTTCACGAACCGATTCTTTCCAAAAAACAATTGCCGGCATTCACGGCAAAATGCAACGGAGCGAAAAGAGTTACAAGAAATTTTTGCACAATGAAACATTAGCAGAGCGGAAAAGAGAGAACTTGACCGAGTCGTACTCCTCCTCAGCTACTGCTGCACGCGAAGATCTAGCTTTTATTTTAGGTGATGATTGTGTATAACGAGAAAATTTTAGCCAAAACGGAAGAATTACAACGGAGACTCAAACCGAACCGGCTTAAATGCGAACCGCTTCCTCCAGAAATTGTGTACGAGTTGGGGAAGCGATAGTAATGGAACAGAAAATTACTATCTTCGCCCAAGTGTTTGAGTGTTTTTCCACAACTTATGTTGTTACAATGTTTAGCAAAAAACATGTCGTAATTTTAACTACTTCATCTGGTAGTCGGACGCAGTTT
>JBBQUS010000092.1:0-10366 GCA_038212235.1 Pyrinomonadales bacterium | reverse complement strand
CATCAACACTTACGTTTGGAATGCGCGTGATGAACTGATTGGAATCACCGGAGCGGTGACGGCTAGTTTCCAATACGACGGTGAAGGACGCCGAATCTCGAAAACCGTCAACGGGATTACGACCACCTATGTTTACGACGGATTGCAAGCGGTTGAAGAGCGACAATCAGCCGGTCCGGTGACAACTCAGTTAGCGGGCGGATTGGATGAAGTGTTTGTCAGAAAGACGGGCGCTGCCAAAGATTATCTCTTGACCGATGCGCTGGGGAGTACATGGGGCATTGCCGATCAATCTGGCACTGTCAATACGCAGTACAAATACGACGTGTTCGGGCAAACGCAGCAAAGCGGAGCAGCAAATAAGAATTCGCTCCAATATACGGGACGCGAGAACGACGGAACAGGTTTGTATTATTATCGCAACCGCTATTACTCGCCGAATTTGAGAAGATTCATCAGCCGTGATCCGATGAAAGAAGCGGCGGGTGAAAATGAGTATTCCTACGCCAACAATTCACCGACTAATTTGACCGATCCGCTCGGACTTTACACGGGAGAAGGCGGCGGTGCTAATGGGCTGCATGAGATGGGTACTGCCGGGGAGGTCATCAGCCTCCTTGTGGACGGTGACGGAGTAGCCAAAGATTCGTGGACGGTAGGCAACTACTGCGCTCCGTTTTGGGACAGAATCTGGGCTGGAGCGAGAATGGTGGGGCGCATCTTGCTCACGATCTTTGGCGGAGCGATTGTTAGAGGTATTGGCGGAATACTAGGCAGATTGGGAGCGCCGCTGATTGAGCGAATACCTTGCGGGCCATTGACTAAGTGGCTTTTAAGGGTGGGGTGTTTCACAAAAGGAACATTGATTCACACTCAAACAGGATTAAAACCGATTGAACAGATCAAAGCGGGTGATGTAGTTTTATCATACAACGAGCAAACCAAAAAGAATGAGTATAAACCGGTTGTTGAGACTTACATCAAGCAAACGGAAACAATCGTTAAATTACAAGTTGCAAATGAAACAAAAATTATTGAAACTACCCTAGCACATCCGTTCTACAAACGGATTTATAAAGCTAGAGATGGCTTAGCTGTGAATGAAGATGAGGGAGAGTGGTGCGAAGCCGGAAATCTAGTAGTTGGCGATGAAGTTCGGCAATCTAATGGCCAATGGCAGTCGGTTGTCACACTAAAACAGGAGTTGCGAGATGAAACTGTTTACAATTTTCAAGTTGCAGATAATCACAATTACTTTGTCGGCGAGAATGGCGTCCTAGTTCATAATGTTTGCAACTCGGAATTGCTAGCAAAAGCAATGAAAGTCGCGGGTATGGGAGCCAGGCCGGCGGAATACGCAGCACATCATATAGTAGCTGCCACCCATCCAAATGCTGATGCTGCTTTGGCGCGAGGAGTCCTCCAAAATGTAGGAATTCATTTTAACGAGGCGGCAAACGGTGTATATCTTCCCTATACTGAGCAAGCGGCACAACTAACAAACGCAGCGTATCATCGCACTTTGCATACCGGTCCATACTTTGCGGAAGTCTATAGCCGTTTAAGCGCTGCAACCACTGGCCAGGAAGCTACAACCATACTTAATGGCATTAGAAATGATTTGTTAAACGGCGTGTTCCCCTTTTGAGGTTAAGAATGAATGTATATAATTTGAAGCCACAATTGAGAAAGTATGAAACGTTAACTTTTATAAACGAGGCAGATGCAGTTAAGACACTGAATTTCTTCATCGGAATACCAATTCAAGCACATTGGTTTTCGATACAAGCTAAAATCTACCGTGAGGATGGTGATTTAGAGAAGCCAGCAAGCGATTTCCCATCTTTCGGCGCAGGAAGACCTATATTCAGCGCACAAGCAGTAGGAGCATTGCAGGACATATTACTTCCAAATGGAGAAATTTTACCTTTGACTTTCGAGGGCAAGCAAGACATATATTTCGCTTTTAATACAACACAAGTAATCGATGCTCTAGATGAAGAGAATTCAGAGCTTGAACGATTCTCTAGTGGTAGAGTAATGCGTATCATAAGGCATGAGTTCTTTTCTAACAAAGTAGAAGAAGCAACCATTTTCAAGATTCCGCAATCAGCGCGAAGCTTAGTTTACGTCACCGATAAATTTGTGGAAAGAGTTAACAAAGCTGGATTAACGGGCTTCGATTTTGTTTCCCTGTGGAACGAAGAACATTTGGAAAATAACTAGATTTGATAGGAAATGAAATATGTCACGAGGATTTGCTTGGTGTATGTTACTGGTTGCTTTGTTTTTATTATTCTTGCCGGTCGTGGTGCGAGGCGAAAGCCCAAAGCCTTACATGATCCTGCTCTGGGGAACGATTGGGCTAGCTTGCTGCTATAAACTTTTTGTCAAGAAATAAATTTGCAAAAATTATGTTTATGCCAAAAATTAGACTTGAATTGTGTCAGCAGCAGATTGATAAAAATGATTATTTCGCACACATCAAACCGCATCTTGAACCTCGCCCAAATGGGCAACACAGATTATGTGGCGCTCCTGCCTGAAGAGAAGTAAAGGTGAGTTAGTTTCTGTATCTCTGGGCAAAGAAAATTACACGATTTCAGAGACAAGTAATTTTGTCGGTTGAGCTGATTAATTCTAAACAACCATCACATTCTCGCTGATTTTGATTTCAACCGGTGGAGCTACCAATTAATGAAAACAATCAAATTATTAATATTGTTTTTGGCAATCTGTCTATTATCATGGAGTTTTGGTTGTGCCAAGAAAATTGAACGTGCTTCCATTAATACCCAAAACCTGCGAGGAGCTGGAAAAGTTTATTTTATTCCGCTCGACGATTTCCCATTATTAGATGTTGAAAAGCTGGTTGATTATTATCAAAACAAATACAAATTAGAGATTACGGTCTTACCCTCGCTAACTTTGGATTCCTCCGTCAATGATCCTCAACGCCGGCAAATCATTGCCGAAGCGGTTATCGATCTGATGAAAGTAAGCTATCCAAATCTAGCCAATGATCCGCAAGCGATTTTAATTGGATTGACCACCCGAGATATGTACACTACCAAATACAATTGGCGCTTCACTTTTGGTTGGCGTCAAGCGGGACACTTCGCGGTGGTTTCAAATGCGCGAATGAAATTAGGGACGTGGCCAACTTCAACCGCCACTCCTGACGAACAGGAAAGCCGTTTGAGGAAAATGGTCACTAAAAACATCGGAATTATGTATTACGGATTGCCGCAAAATAATGATCCCCGCAGCGTGCTTTACAGCGATATCGGAGGAATCGAGGAGCTTGATGAGATGGGAGAAGATTTTTTAACAGATTCAATTTGTACTTGGGAAAAATCTGATCATAAATTAAACAGCCAAATACTTTGATTTCACGTTAATTGTGATTAGAAACCGGTTGTGCGGAGCCAAATTACAAAGATTTTGCCGTAAAACAACAACGGCCGGAATAAAACTGATGAAAAGGCCTGAGAATTATTAACGTTTTGATTATCAAAAATCAATTAGCAATTAAAAAATCGCGCCTGATAAAGCTTTTTATGGTGTAAAAGATTGTAAATATTAGTTTTATAATTCCACTGTTTACCATTAATACTCAAAATTATCCTTATGTCGGCTATATGCCGAGTTGACGGCCGCCGATTTGCGAGCGCTCACGCCGCTTTTCTACAACCATGTTAATCCATACGGCACGTTCAATTTGAATTTGGAGAAACGATTGCCACTCGAACCTCTCTAAAATTGCACTATTGTAAATATTGTAATAATTGGAGATATTTTCTAGTTGACGGGTGGTCGTTTGTTCGTTCTAATTACCCCTTATCGGCGTGTAAATCGAAATGCCGGACAGATCACCTCAGCTTCCAATTTGCCGTCTGCGCTGCGCCACAATTTATAGCGGACGGTTTTGCGTTCGATGCCGACTAGCCGACACGCTCTTGATAGGCTGCGCCCGGATCCGCTTTTCGCCCAATTGCTGCAAAAAGTCAATCTAAACGATGAAATTAATTGAAACAAACGGCGTGACAACCGGCGCTGTTAAGGGGCAGACTTGTCTTTGTTCTGACAAATCTGCCCCTTTCATTATTGAAGTAATTATCTTCAAAAATTTCTAGTTACCATTTATCGCTGACGGCACGGCAATATCGCCGTTTTGACCGAACTGCGCGGAGCGGACGCCGCCCGATAAACTTTGAAAGATGTACCAGACGCCGTTTGACGGGCGAAAGACCGCGTAATCGCCCCGTCCGTCGCCATCGAAATCTCCCGGTGTCGGCTGGTCGCCGCTCGCGCCGAACTGCGCGGCTTGAAAACCGTTGTCCGAACTGCGCGCCACATACCAAATGCCGGTTGACGGACGAAAGACTGCTAAATCAGTCGCGGCATCGCCGTCGTAATCAGCTGCGACCGGGATGTCGCCATTGGTTCCAAACTGCGCGGCAAAGAAGCTGTTGTCGGCGCTGCGCAAAACGTACCAAGTGCCGGTTGACGGGCGAAAGACCCCATAATCACTGCGTCCGTCGCGATCATAATCGCCAACCGCCGGTTTATCGCCGCTGGTGCCAAATTGCACGCTGTTGACTCCGCCATCAGACGAACGCAAAACATACCAGACGCCGGTTGACGGGCGGAAAACTGCTAAATCCGCTTTGCCGTCGCCGTCGAAGTCGCCCGGAACCGGAATATCACCGGCCTGGCCGAACTGTGTTGAGGTAAAACCGAGCTTGCTGCGCAGCAAATACCAGATACCGTTGGATGGGCGGAAAACCGCGACATCGGTTTTCCCGTCGCCGTCATAATCCGCCGAAGCGATTTGATCCGCGCTCGCGCCAAAATCTATCCCGCCGAACTGATTGCTGGAGCTGCGCAGGTAATACCACAGCAAAGCGCCGCCTGAAGGCCGAACTACGCTCAAATCGGTTTTGCCGTCGTCGTCAAAATCGGCGCGGTCGTTGCGAGCGTAATTCGTCAAACGCACGATTTTAATTCCGTTGACACCGAAAACATTGCCTTCCGTTCCGGGCAATAGAATTTTGCCGTCAGGCTGCAGAAATACAAAACCGCCGTAACCC
Organism: Pyrinomonadales bacterium; assembly: GCA_038212235.1. Lineage (GTDB taxonomy): Bacteria > Acidobacteriota > Blastocatellia > Pyrinomonadales > Pyrinomonadaceae > JBBQUS01. The sequence continues at coordinate 5,273 of JBBQUS010000092.1, read as the reverse complement.
TGAATGGTTGGATAAGGCGAACTCCCATTGTTTGTTTGATAATGAGCGATCCCGCCGTAGCCGAAAGTCGGGTCGAGCGCACCCGTCGGCAAGAGACGAATCGCGCCAAAGTTCCCGTATCTGGCGCCGAACGCGCTGATGTATTTTCCGTCTGGCTGGCGCACAATACGTTGTCCTTCTTTGTCAGCGTTGACGGACGGAGCGTTTTGAAATGCAACGATAACTTTTCCGCCGCTCCCGAAACTTGGATCCAAACTGCCGTTCGGATTATAACGCGCGGCGTAGAAATCTCCTGTGTTGTTGCCGCTTGCGCTGTTGCCGGAAGCGACAATCTTTCCGTTCGGGTCAAGGACGATGCCGCCGACCTCTGCTTCGACCGTACCGAAATCAGTTTGCACCACGCCGTTTGTGCCAAAGGTTGAATCAAGCGATAAATCGGGGTTGACGCGAGCGATAATAAATTTTGTGACTGATTGTGAACTACCGATGTTAGCAAAAATTAGCTTTCCGTCCGGCTGAAGCACCGCCAGATCGGCAAAATTAGTTCCGCCAGCATTAGCCGTCGGAGCAAAGACATATCGTTGCAAATTTGTTAATGCGCCGCTTGAAGAGTAGCGAAGTAGAACCGGAGTAAAATTGGTACTTCCGTCGGGCTGATTAAAAGCTCCGCCGCCAACAGCGTAAAACGATCCTTCCGGCGCAATTGCCAAACTGTAAATCCTTGAATTGCCGTTGGAGTTGAAACCTGTTCCAGTTCCGGTCTGCGTAAAAACCTTGCCGCCCGCGCCGAACGTTGTGTCAAGCGAGCCATCGACGTTGAGACGGATAATTACGACATCCCCATAATAAAAGCCGACCGCGTTGGACGTAGAATTTCCGGCGGCGATAATCTTGCCGTCCGGCTGAATGGCAACGGCATTGAAAAAACTGTCGTCAATGAGGTTCGGCTGCATTTGGAAGTGCATCATGACTACGCCGCCTGAGCCAAATGTTGTATCGAGCGAGCCGTCGCTGTTATAACGAGCGACAAACGGCTCATTGCTGTCGCCGCTGTATTTGCCTCCGCCGACGACAATTAATTTGTTATCAGATTGCAAAGCAGTGTCTGCGACAATAGTCGCCGATAGATTTGGAAACGTATTGCTGACGATCCCTCCGCTGCCGTATGTTTTATCAAGGTCGCCCGGTCGAGCTTGAATCGCAAAACTTGCCGCCAACAATAAGCTTGCCGCAAGGATCGAATTAATTACTATCTGGTTGAATTTCATTGCCGTCTCCTGTTTTTAAAATCCTTAAATCTTTTATTTGGTCTGCGCGCGGACATTTTACTGAGGCATTTCTGGAATCAGGTTTGCAGGCTCAGAGAAACCGCACCTTTTTGTCTTCACTGGACTAACGCGATAAGTCGGACAAAACTGTGACACGAGGATGAAAATCTTTTGAAAAAACGTGTTTTTGGCGTAAAGTCAACCCTGATTCTTGAACCAAAATGAGCGATGAACTCCAACATGAAGTAACCCGAATTCTGCACGAATGGAGCGACGGCGACGAAGATGCTCCGGCGCGTCTGATGCCCTTTGTCTATGATCAACTGCGGCGGCAGGCTAAAAACTATCTGGCCAAAGAACGCGGCGAACACACCCTCCAGCCGACCGCGCTGGTTCACGAAGCTTACCTGAGACTAATTGACCAGACTCGCGTTTCCTGGCAGAACCGCGCTCATTTTTACGGCATCGCGGCCAATATGATGCGGCGGATTCTGGTTGACCACGCCCGCGCGCACGCCACCGGAAAACGCGGCGGCGCAGTTATCCGCCTCTCGATTGACGACGTGCAGATTCCGCTCGAACAACGCGCGACGGATTTAATCGCGCTTGACGAAGCGCTCGAAAAACTCGCCGCATTTGACGAGCGCCGCAGCAGAATTATTGAAATGCGTTTTTTTGGCGGACTGAACGATGACGAAATCGCCGAAGCGCTGAACGTTTCGCGCCGCACCGTTCTGCGTGACTGGAAAACGGCGCGACTCTGGCTTTACCGTGAACTCGCAGATTTGAACACCAAATAATTGAACTTCAAAGAAATTTGTCACCTTTCCCGTAAACTTCTCGCGTTAGTTAAAAGATGAATCCTGATGAATGGCAAAAAATCACCGAATTGCTTGATGCGGCGCTTGATTTAGAGCCTGCCGAACGGCGAGAGTTCTGTGCTCAAATCGGCTTGACTTCTCCCGCCATACAGCGCGAAGTCGAATCTTTGCTGGCTTGCGAAGACGATGCCGAATCATTTCTCGTATCTCCGGCGGTCGCTTTTTCAACCGCTCTGTTTATTGACGAAGATGCGCCGAACGCGCTGGTCGGGCAGCAAATCGGTGCGTATCAAATCGAGCGCGAAATCGGCTACGGCGGGATGGGCGCGGTTTATCTGGCAACGCGCAACGACGGAAAATTCGCACAGCAGGTCGCCGTCAAAATGCTCAAGCGCGAATTAAACACCCAGGCGATTCGCCGCCGATTCGAACACGAACAGCAAATTTTGAGTAAACTCGAACACCCAAACATCGCGCGTCTGCTCGACACCGGGACGACTGCTGACGGCGTGCCTTTTCTCGTGATGGAATACATTGCGGGCGAGCCGGTCAACGAATTTTGCGGGCAGGCCAATCTTGGTTTAACCGATAAACTAAAACTTTTTCGCACCATTTGCGCGGCCGTCACTTTCGCCCACCAAAATCTCATTGTTCACCGCGATTTAAAACCGTCAAATATTCTTGTCACGAAAGACGGCACTCCAAAACTGCTCGATTTCGGCATTGCTAAACTGCTGACGCCCGAATTTGAAAATTCAGACGCCCATACGGTAACAAATCTGGGCGCGATGACGCCGGAATATGCCTCGCCCGAACAGATTCGCGGCGAAACAGTAACAACCGCAACCGACGTTTACAGCCTTGGCGTCATTCTTTACGAGTTGTTGACCACGCATCGCCCGTTTGAACTGAAAACGAAAGGGGCGAAAGAAATTTGGCGAGCCGTTTGCGAAACCGAACCAATCGCGCCAAGCCGTTCGATTTCAGATTTCAGACTTCGGATTTCGGATTCAAGCCAAACTTCGCCGTCTAACGCAAAAAATACCGAACGCACTAAGTTACAAACAAATCCAAAATCCAAAATCCAAAATCCAAAATCTCTCCGTGGTGATTTGGACAATATTGTTTTAAAAGCTCTCAAAAAAGACGCGCCGCGCCGTTATTCTTCGGTTGAGCAATTTTCCGAAGATGTGCGGCGGCAGCTCGCCGGTTTGCCGGTTTTGGCTCGTCCCGACACGCTTGCGTACCGCGCCGAAAAATTCATCACGCGGCACAAATTCGGAGTGCTGGCCGCGCTCCTGATTTTATTCAGTTTGCTCGCCGGTGTGTCGGCGACGATTTGGCAGGCGAGACGCGCCGAACAGCAAAGATTGATCGCGCAGAAGCGTTTTGACGAAGCCCGAAAAATCGCTAATTCGTTTCTGTTTGAAATTTATCCGCAGATTGAAAATTTAGCAGGCGCGACCGCCGCAAAAGAAACTTTGGTCAGACGCGCGCTCGAATATCTCGACAACCTCGCCCGGCAGTCGGCGGGCGACGCCGCTTTGCAGCGCGAACTCGCCGCCGCCTATGAAAAAGTCGGCAATGTTCAGGGAATGCCGGATCAGCCGAATCTCGGCGATTTAAAGGGAGCGCTCGACAGCTATCAAAAAGCGCAGAATTTGCGCGAATCTCTCGTTGCCAATGATGTCAAAAACGCGGATTTGCGCGACGAATTGGCGACGAATTACGACCATCAAGGAATAATTTTATGGTGGCTTTCGGAAACGGCTCAGACAGTTTCAATCTACGAAAAGGCTTTGCCTGTGCGCCGCAATCTGGTTGCCGAAAATCCGCAATCGGTCGGTTATCGAAAAAATCTGGCGGGTTTGCTGATGGATCGCGGCGACGTTCCTTCGTGGAATAACAAGCCGGAAGAGGCGATGAAATACTTTGGCGAAGCGCGGGCAATTTTGGAAAAGCTCGTCGCCGAAAATTCAAACGAAGCTAAACTTAAGGAGATGCTGGCCAGATGTTTAATTCGCATCGGCACTTCGCAAAAAGACTTGAGTGATTTTGACGGCGCGGCGCAATCATTTGATCAATCGCAGGCGATTTTCGCGCCGCTCGCCGCCGGAAAGCCGAACAACTACGATTTCGGGCGCGGTTTGTGGGAAGTCAAATTTGGGCAATGCGAAATCTTTCTCGTTAAACCGGACGCGGTTAAAGCGTTGGAAACCTGCTCGCAGCTGGTAAATTTAGCGGAAAATTTGAGCCAAAAAGACAAAGACGCGCTGACGCAGCACGATCTGGCGAGCAGTCACGATTACGCCGGAGAAGCTTATCTGTTGGCGCGCCAGCCGCTGAAAGCAACGCTCGAATTTCAAAAATCACTGGCCATCAATGAAAACCTGCTGCAGGAATCTCCTGACGAAGATGAAAACAAACGCGGGATCGCCGCGTCAGAAACCAATCTCGGCAAAGCGGATTTCCAGCTTGGGCGACTTGATTCGGCGCTGAAATATCAGCAAAAGGCGCGGGCGATTCTCGAAGAATTGGTCAACAGCGACTCCGGCAATTCAGCTCCGCGGATTGATTTGGCCAATGTTTTTGAGCAGCTCGGCGAAATTGCCGAAAAGCGGCAAAACCCGGTGGAAGCACAGGGAAAGTTTAGTGGTGCGCTCGAAATCTTTCGCCAACTCGAAGCGGAAAATTCGCTGACCGTCAACGATAAAAAACTAATCCCCGATTTAAACGATAAAATCGGGCGGATTAAATAACTACGTTCGACGATGTGATCCCGAAGTCATGGTCAGATCAATAGTGGTGTGCTGAGCAGACTGCAAATTCTGGCGATCATGATGACTTGAGGGAGTATGGAACAAATGAAGGCAAAAAAAACTCTGACATAATTGTAGCAATTGTTTGTAGTAATCCCAAAACATGCTCAAATACGATTGTGAATTTGGTGCTAAACCTAGAATTTAATAAGTTTACAGCTTCCAGATAGATTTCCCACCAAATTAAGGGCATAATGCGGGTTATAAGATTCAAGCGGGTGATCGTAACTGTTCAGGTAAGGGCCTAAGCTCAGCGCCTTCAGTTATTTAGGGATAACATCTCTCTCTTACGTTTTCAACTTTTCTTGCCTTTTTCTCCGGAATTTTATATCGTATCCGGCACTCTTTCAGTTCAGGTTGGCGAT
>JBBQUS010000091.1:0-11482 GCA_038212235.1 Pyrinomonadales bacterium | reverse complement strand
CTTTTTCTGATAAACGAAATCCACCGACTTCTGATTAAAATCCGCGTCTTCTTTTTCGTGATCTTTCAGCGGCGTTAATTGCAAAACGTCGTGCTGTTTGCCGTGCTGAAAGTGCATCGCCGCCGAATAACGAAACGTATTTCGGTGGCGTTTATACTGCGCCGTATTGTATTTGCCGCGCAAAAACGAAACTTCGTTGCGCTGTTCGAGCGATTTCGACTGCAAATCGCTTCCTTTTCCTTCGCCGCGCCGCCGCTCTCCCTGCGCGTTCGCCGACGGCGCGAAGATTAAGTTTCCCAACAGCATCGCCGCCAATGTTAAGGCGGCTGATTTAACAAAAACTTTTTTCATTTTACTTCCTCCCCTGGTTCTTTCTTTTTTGTTTTCGGCAAAACCATCCGTCTCAGCGGCGATTATGCACTTTCCGTTTCAAACTTTCTCAGTCAAATGTTTTCACATTTTTACTGCACTAAAACTTTGCCCTTCATCATTCCCATCCCGCAGGCAAAAGAGATTTCGCCCGAATCGGTCGGGTCGAACTCAACTACAACGGTTTCGCCGACGGGCAATTTGCGCGTAATGTTTAATTTTGAAAAAACGATTTCGCCGCCGCAGTTTTACGCGTCCGTGCGCGTGAAGGCGATTTTTGCGGATTTGCCTTTTTCGACTTTGATTTCCGCAGATTCGTAGCCGTTTTTGCTGACCGTTACTTTGATTGCGTCCGACGGAATTGAATCGTTGCTTGCAGTTCTCGCCGTTACGCCTTCCGGCACGCGCACGATAAACGGCACGTTGATAACTTTGCCGCCGCGCTGGAACTGCGCCCAGAGTTTATAAAGTCCGGCTCGCGGAAAAGCGGTGTGAGCGGAAACTTCCGACTGGCTCGTTTTTGTGGTTACGCCTTCCATCGTCGAATGATTTTGTTTGTCGTCGGCGTGATTGTCGGTTTTTTCTTCGCCCATCTTCATCGCGCCATCCATTTTCATCCCGTTCATCTCGTCGTGTTCGCCTTTACTCATCGGATGCGCGTGGACAAAATCCTTCATATCCTCGCTGATGATGACAAAGTGCGCGAGTTCGCCGAGATAATTTTGCATATCGGTCGCCGGTTTGTTCGTCTTCGCGTCAAACGCTTGAAAATCGAGCGTCAATTCCTGTCCGGCTTTGAATTCCTGACTCGGTTTCATTACAACCTTCAAACCATCGACGGTTTTTTCAAGTTTTTCATCCGGGACGAGCGCGACTTGAGCGCGTTCCGTTCCCGCCACTTTGACATCAATTTGTTCGACGACCTGCGCCGCCTCTTTCGGTGTGAAATCCGCGTAAAGTTTGTAATCGCCGCCATTCGGAAAAACGTGCGAAACGCGATAAGAACCGTCCGATTCTTGCTGTTCCGGGTGAATGTGATAAAACTCCGCCAAATCTTTTGACACAACAAGCAGGTGCATCGGTTTTTCGTGAACGATTGATAAATCTTTGACCGTCGCGCCTTGTTTATCTTTCACGGTAAATGAAAGCAGTACGGGCGTTCCGGCTTGAATATTTGCCGGTTCGTTTTTGAAATCAACGGTGAACGCCTTCGCCGCGTCGGTTGTAACGGGCGCGTTGGCATTCGTCGTTGATTTATTAGTAACGACAGCGAGATTAGAGTTTTTAGCCGTTTCGGTGGTGGCGATACTGCTGCAACCCGCCAGATAGATTGCGCTCAAAAAAAGTGCGATAATTGCTGATAAAATAAATATTTGTTTCATAATCTTTTTCAATTTTTTATGTCGCGGGCTGCGTCGTGCGAAGCTGATACACGCCTGTCGTAACGATGCGGTCACCCTCTTTCAATCCAGATTTGACTTCGTAAAAATCCGCGCCTTCCGCGCCCAGAGCGACGGGTCGTTTCTCGAAATTTTCGCCGCCCGTGAAAACAAACACGAACGTCTGCCCTTGTTCATTAACAACCGACGCTTTCGGCACGGCTAAAACTTTACGGTCGCCGCTTGTATCAATCGTGATTTCGACAAAATTTCCTTCACGCAGACGTTGCAGCGGGTTCTTTACCTCGTAGACGATTGGAACGGTGCGAGTCTGTTCATTGACGGTTTGCCCCACTGTCAGAAGCCGGCTGTCCTGACCGTTAATTTGATAGGTTTCATCTGGCAACGCAGGCGAGGTAAAACTAGCTCTCGAAGACTCGCGCACCGTGGGCAGATCTCGCTCAAAAACATTGGCTTCGAGCAAGACTGAAGCGAGATTGCTGATGGTCAACACTTGCGTCGCGGGTTCCACCTGGCTTCCGCTCGTGACGTTGATTTGATTGACAATTCCCGTGAGCGGCGCAGTGAGGGGAAACGAACGGGTCGGTTGACGAACCTGGGGGGCGCGGAAAATGGTTTGTCCGGTTTGGGCAGCCTTGATTTGCGTGTCAAGAAGTTTAACCTGTTGTTCCGCCGCCGCAACTTCCTGCTGGGTGACTTCAACCGTCGTGGTCGCTTCTTCTACCCGCTTTCGCGGAACTGCCCCGACCGCGACGAGATTTTGCGAACGACTAAGTTCGCGCTCAGCCTGAGCAAGGCGAGTGCGGGCTTGACTGACAGCGGCACGTTGCTGGGCTTGCTGCCCTTGGAGAGCTAGAGCGGTGTTTCTCAGTTCTAATTTTCTGGCTTCGACATCGCGCTGCTGGGCTTCCACATCAAGTCTTTGAGTTTCGAGTCCGACTTGTCCCGCCACATCCAAAATCTGCTCAACCGACCCAATCTGCTCGCCGCGCCCTACGACAGAGCCGATGGTCAGGTTTTGCCGCAAAACAATCCGCCCCGCGACCGGCGGCACAACGACCGCGTGCCCATCGGGACGCGCGCGGACAACGCCCGTGACTTTTAGCCCGCTCGTAATTTTTCTGGTTTCAACCTGGGCGGTTTTGATTCCGAACAAGACTTGCGATTCTTTCGGGACGAGGAGGGAGGTTGTTAAGGCATTGCCCGGAGTTTCAGCCTGAGCAGCGTCCCCGCTCGGTACAAAATTGACGGCGGCGCGGCGCTCCGTTGGCGGGGCGATATATGCTAAGGCAAATGTGCCAAACGCGAAAAAGAGCAAAGCGGCAATCGCAAACGGAATGATTCCTCTCACCCGCCCGACTTTGTTTCCGCTTTTCCCGACGCTCAAAAAAACCCACCCGACAGCCCCGAGCGAAACGGCGGCGAGCAGCAGGGTCCCCAGCCAGAAATACCAATTGGTCGGCGCGGCGGTCGCCGTCACGGGAAAATCAACCGAGAAGCTGCGTTTGTCGGCGGTTGTCGCATTAAAAACGATTTTGTAATTTCCGGCACTGTTAAAAGTGTAATCCGCCCGGTAAAAACCGTTTTCAAAAGTGGCGGGTAAATTGTTCGCAACATTTTTGCCGTCAGCGGTCGTCACAGTGAGCGTGACGTTCGCGCCCTCAAGCGGGACGGGGTCACCCTTGCCAAAACCGCCTTCGACTTTTTCCCCCAATTGAACTGCCATCTGCACTAATTCACCGGTGCGCGGATCAGCTGGCGAGCGCATCAATTTGGCATTAAACTGTCCGACATCGGTTGGCAGATTGCGCTCGTCGCGAGCAACCGACGCCGCCGTTTTTGCTCCGGTGGTAATTGTCGGTTTCTTTTCATCAGCGTGATCTTCGCCTCCGTGCGCCCAAACAGTGGGCAGCGAACAGTGAGTTATGAGCATAAAAATCAGAATTTTTCTGATTACTGACCACAGCCCACTGACCGCTAACAGTTCACTGTTCACCTTAAATTTTGAACTCATTGTCTTTAGTGTGAATGCGCTGCGCCGTAGAGCGTCTGCATCGTTAAAGCGTCAATCTGGACTGCTGAAGCAATCGCTTTCGCCGCCGCATTATCAGCACCGTTAGCTTTTAGATCCGAACCTACTTGAAATTTGTCGTCGTGTCCTTTTCCAGCAAATTGTGCCAGAAACGGGGCGGGAACTCCTTCGGCGCGAACTTCCTTGATGACGGGCGAGCCGTTCTTGCTGTCATAAACGACGACCACATCTTTGCCGGCTGCTTTAACAATCGTCGCCGCTCCGATTTGCTTGCGCGCTCCGCCAGCAGTCGAGAAAGCCAGGTACGAATGGTGATCGGTATCGGGAATTTTTGCGCCCGAATCTTTTTCGATGTCGGCGATCTGGTCTTTGCTCAAATCCCGGTGCTGTTTGGTAAAACTCTGGGCGTCGGGAAACGTAGCTTTAACCAAAGCTGGTGTCTCATCGGCTGATTTCGGCTCGTCTTTCCCGGCAACCATCGTGTTTGACGGTCCGACGTTTCCCGCTGTCGCTGTGTTCGTCGTTGTCGCACGATTTGTTGCCGTATTTGAAGTTGTGGTGTTGGCGGTGCCGGTGCCGGCTGCGCAAGCCGCCGCTAAACCCCCTCCAACTATGCTCAAGCCGATAATTGTCAAAACGGTTAATTTTTTCATTTTCTGTTTCATTTTCTAAACGTCCTTTTTAGTTCTTAAAGTTAATTTGATTTGTTCACATTTGTCGTTTGTTTTGCTGCTTCTACCTTCTTGATTAAAGCGGGAGGTTGAACTGTGGTTTGCAAAAATTCTTGCCGGTCAATTTGCTCGGGCATAACATCTCGTTCAGGCAACACGGAAGTATTCGAGGGAGCAAACCCGGTAGCCGGAATTGTTGTTCCCAAAGCGGTTTCAAGCTCCGCGAGCGCCGTGTAATAATCACGCAAAGATTGATTGTAACCGGTCACGTTTTCGGTCAGGCGGCGCTGCTCGGCGACCACATCAAGCACGGAAAACTCGCCAAACCCGTAAGCCGCTCGAATTGAGCGCAGGTTTTCCTCGGCGCGCGGCAGAATCTGCGAAGCATACAAAACCAAGGATTCCGATGCCGCGCGGTAACGGCGAAAAGCAATGGCGACATCGCGCTTAATGGTCGCTTCAAGAAATTCGCGGTTGCGGGCGGCTTGCTCGCGCCCGGCGGTGGCTGAAGCGATTTCCCCCTGATTTCGATTAAAAACCGGAATCTCTACTGACACGCCAAACGTCAGTGAATTATCAGTGTTGGGAAAGCTTCCGCCCCCGCTTCCCACTGTCGCCGGAAAATCAATAATCTGTTTGTTCCTCGTATAGCGAACGGTTCCGGCGATATTTGGCGTCGCCAGCGACCGCGCCAGATTGATTTGCGCCGTTCCGAGTTCTTCATTAATCTTCGCGGCTTGCAGATCAGCGCGGTTTTTAAAGGCCAGAGCGGTTAATTCCGCCAGCCCGAGATCAAGCCGGGGTGGTCGCTCCGGCTGCGGTGCGAGCTGCAAATTCTCGGAAACGTCAGTTCCGATCAGAGTTTTAATCCCGATCAAATTTGTTTCGAGCTCGCCCCGGGCTTGAATTGCCTGTACTTTCAGGCGGTCGTTTTCTACCCTCACGAGGTTTAAATCGAGCGGTGCGACATCGCCTTCCTTAAGACGGGCGGCGGTCGCTCTGACGGTTTCCTCATTGACAGAGATGAGTTTCTCCAAAACGTCGAGCTGGCGGGCAGCATTAATCGCGCTCGTATAGTTTTGACGAATTTCAACCGCATACCGACGCTCCAGCGCCGTCACTTCGGCGCGGACCTCGGCTAATTCGAGCGTGGCAACCGCCACTCTTTTTGAGCGCCTGCCCCCGGTTTCAAAAACCTGCGTGACGCCAACTGAAAAATCGCTTTCGGCTTCACCGCCAAGAAAGCGCGGACTGCCGTACTCGCTGTCTATTGACGGATTAGGGCGGAGGCGCGCCTGCTGGAGGCGCCCTTCGGCAATTGCCAGGCGCGCTCGCGCCGCGAGCAAATCGGCTCTTTTGCCAAAGCCGAGCGTGATCAGACGGTCAACCGTCAAGCCGTTTTGTCCGATAAATTGCGCCGAAGATAACTGTCCGTTCGGCTCATTTTGGGCGAGAGCTGGCCGCTGCGCGTTTTGTGCCGAAGCCCAATCAATGGGGGCGAGTGACACTAACATCAACAATCCCCAGATTAAAATTAATCGCCCACAAAATTTACCATTTGAAGGTTCGAGCCTAAATTTCAAATCCATTCTTTTTTACTGTTTAAAACTTAAGCCGAAACCGCTTCATTATTTGTGTTTGCGGCGCTTTGCCGCTGCGCGAAACGGAAAGCAAAATATCCAAGGACACCGATGGCTCCGAGCGCTAAAATCCCTCCCAGAGCGAGCAATATGTTTTGCGCCCACGCCCAGACCGATTCCCCGGGTGAGGCAGATTCTTCGGCGTGGGCTATATTGACATTTGAAAATGTGGCGGTGCCGCTTTTGGCCGCCTCGTTAACTCTAGCCGAAATCGTGTACTTTCCTTCTGGCAGCGGCGGCAGTTTGACGTTGAAACTACCGGGCTGGTCGGATTTCTCCGTTTCCGCCTGGTAAGTCTTGCCGTCAGAGGCGACAATCTCGACGGTCGGGGCGGCATTCCCAAACGGCTCATTGGTTGCGAAATTCGTAATAAACAATCGCGCAGCACCGGCCGTGTCAGGTTCAAAGGGCGCGTGCTTGAGCAATACTTCCAAATCCCCGACTTTGGTTGTCTGAGTGATAATGCCTTTAGGGTTTGCGGCCGGGGCGGGTTTGCTCTCGCCGTGGTCTTCGCCGCCATGCGCCCAAGTTGTGGGCGTCCCGGACGAAAATAAAATCAAAAATGTCAGAACGCTTAAAAACGCGTATGTTCCCTGTTTCAAAATTTGCATAATCCCCAAGATTTCTCTCTACTTTTCAAGCAGAGATTTCAAGAGAGTTTTGCAAAAGAGAAGTGCAAAGGCTGTTCCATCTGTATTCCTCAACATTTATTGGATTGAAAGGGGTTATGAAGCTTGAAAATTGTTTGCTCTCAGACAACCGCTGTTTGTTTTCAGACAGCCGTTAGTAGTTTTTCTTGAATGAGCAAAAGTTTTAAAGAAAAACCGTCGCTCCAGCATTGAAATGCAGCAGGGAATAAATAGGGAATATTTCCCGAACGGAAAAGATTAATTTTGTTTTAGGGAAAGTAGTCACATTTAAGTCTTTGTTTACTGATACAGAATAATAATTAATGCGCTCTCCCCGTGTGCCCTGAACCCTTCACAAAGCATTAGATTAATGGCAAGGGGGGCTGAAGAATGTCTCACGAACGTTTAAAAAAGCATGTCTTAACGGTTAGTTTGCTGATAATTCTAGTTTTATCGGCTGCCTCTTTTTCGCAGGCACAACAATGGGACGCAAATCAGCCAGAGGGGAATGACTGCCCGTCAATCGGGCAGTGTCCGGGTGATTTTTATCCAACCTCTGAGCCGGTCACGATGCTCCTTTTCGCCACCGGCCTCATCCTGGCCGCAGTTCTGGTTCGCCGTCGCTTGCACCATAACAGTAGTAGAAAAGTGATTGCCGACAATAAAAAAGAAGGCTTCCCTCATCGGGAGAAGCCTTCTCCGGTGGCAAACCTTGACAAACCAGCCATCGTTTCTGAAAAATGTTGCCCAAAGCGCCTGGCTTATGAATTATCCCCGGCAATTAGCAATAAAACGCGAAAGCAATCAAATGGATAAGCCGTTCAATCATCTACTTCTGAAATTAGACGTTGGTAATAAACATGAGTTTACGGAGCGCGCCTGCCTTAACTTTGGGTTACTGGTGGCACTTTTTCTTGGATTTCGTCTGTGGCATCTGACAAGTTACTCTCTCTGGACTGATGAAATTTTTAGCCTAAGCGTCGCGCGTCTTCCTTGGACGGCAATGTTTGAAAGGCTGGTCATAGATAAAGTTCATCCGCCTTTATTCTACGTTTTACTAAAACTTTGGGTCTTGATCGGGGGACAATCCCTGCTCTGGTTAAAGTTCTTTCCGCTTCTAATCTCTCTCGTTGCAATTGTTCCATTTTATTTTTTATGTCGCGAATTGAATTTAACCGCCTTTGGAATAAACCTCGCTTTAATGTTGACGGCCGTTAATGGATATCTGGTTTTTTACGCCCAGGAAGTCCGGATGTACAGTTTGTTATTTTTATTTACTATTTGTTCACTCTGGCTCTTTGCTCGCTTTGTTAACTTTGAAACTGCTTTAAAAAAGCATTTAATTCTCTTATTTGTCATTAATCTACTACTGGTCTACACCCATTACTTCGGCTGGCTGATAATCGGGGTGGAAGGAATCTGTCTGCTCTGGCTGAGCCGTCAAAAATTTTTGTTGTTTCTAGCTTCTGCTGCAGCGCTCTTTCTTTGCTACTGTCCCTGGATTTACTTAGTGACTCAGGCTGTCTTAACAAAACAGGGGCCAACCAGCGGGCTTGACTGGATAGATCGTCCATACTTAAATGCTTTACTTGAATACCTGGCGATCCTGGCAGGTCCGCTTGATTTTGGAGGCAGCACAATTGTTCGACTAGTTTTGTTTGGCGCCCCGGTTTTGCTCTGGCTCTGGCATCTTTTGAGAAATCGTCGGAATGACAATCAACCGAACAAAAATGTCTTCTGGTGGTTGATAATTACTTTCTTCTTACCATTGTCATTTGTTTATGCCTTTAGCAAATACGGCCCGAAATCAATCTGGAATGATCGTTACTTAATCATCCTGGCCATGCCCTTTATGCTCCTGACCGCAATAGCCTGTGACAGATTGCGGCCTCTTTGGCTGCGAGGCAGTGTTTTAGTTTTAGTAATTGCGTGGTCTACAGCAGGCGGGGTTGCCTATATCAATAAAGGCGATATCATCTCCAGAGTTCCCTGGCAGGAAATGGTGCAGGGAATGATTCAATCAGAACCTCCGGATGCGCGAGATATCAAAGTCTATCAATTTGAAACTAACCTCAACCGGCCCATTCAATTTAACCTCAATGAAAAAGAGGAAAGTAGATTTCAAACTGTCGTGGTCAATGATGTCAGGGAAGTGGAAGGAAACCATTTTTGGTTAGCTTTCCGTGAAGGCAGAGACATTGACCGGGAGTTTCCCCCGCGAGAAGTATTAATTAACAAAGGCTATCACGTTGATCAAGAATTTGTGTTTGGAAATCCGGGAAGAAAAGCTTATTTATTGTCCTTCAGGCTTAATTAAAGAGCGGCCACTCAAATTTATAAACTACGCGCCTCTTTTACCCCGAAAATGGCTGCCAACATTCGCGGCCACCCCGTGCAATTTTCCACAGTCTTTGTGCTTTTTCAACGAGGCGAAATAAATAATTGAAAGAGAAAAAAAACTTCGGGTACCATTATCTTAATCAGATCGTTGAAATCGACCCGAATACCGACAGTGTTTTTTCACCGTTTTCGATTTTCTTTCGAATCAAGTAATTTCAGATTCCAATATTCATTAACAAACACTAGCGCGCCACTGAACATTCGGAGGGATATGAAAGGATTAATGGCAAAAACGAATTCAAGGGCTTGGGTAAGTTACCTTTCAGTCTTTTATGAAGTGAATAATGGGTTTAGTTACAGTCTCAATTAGGACTTAAAATATTTAATAACTTGTAATATTTTTCACAAACGAAGAATAAAAGAAATCAGTATTACTTCGGCAAATCATATGAAAAACTTCGGCAAATGATGTGAAGATTTACAGCTGCCAACCTTCTCTCTTACTTGACGGTGATATTTCATGCAATTCTAATTAAAAATAGAAATAACACCAATTCATTTTCTTTCTTGATGCAATATCAGATAATTTAACTTTTATGATACAATTTACTTTTAAATCAGCCGAAAACTGACAAAAATATTCGATAGAATCTCAATAGAAGCAAAATAATGACGGAGAATTCGCTTATTTTACATCGCGCGCCGCTCGAAAACACGGGATTTGATTATTCCCTCCAGGCTCGCCCTTTCGTGTTGAGGTCATTGTCGGTTGAAACCCGCCGCTCGTACGAGAGTATTCTCAAAGCGTTCTTTCTTTTTCTCGAAAATAAACCGCCCGCGCGGGTCATCGCTCAGGATGTCATCTTCTGGCGCGACCGCCTGATCAAACAGGGCAGTCGCCCGGCCACCGTCTCGACCAAACTTTCCGTCGTCAGATCGTTCTTTGAATATTTGCAGGCGGCGGGCCAGATTGAACGCAACCCGGCTTCGACCAAACTCGTCCCGCCGCCCGCCCTGCCCGAAGGATTGTCGGGGCGGGCGCTGACGCCAAAAGAAGTGCGCTATCTGCTGACCGCTCCCGACCGCAACAGCGTCACGGGCAAGCGCGATTACGCCCTGAT
Source organism: Pyrinomonadales bacterium (assembly GCA_038212235.1). Taxonomy (GTDB): domain Bacteria; phylum Acidobacteriota; class Blastocatellia; order Pyrinomonadales; family Pyrinomonadaceae; genus JBBQUS01. Next base: position 1,280 of record JBBQUS010000091.1, on the reverse strand, counting down.
GCTGTTGATGGTGCGAACTTTCCTGAGAGTATCGGAAGCGACCAATCTGACGGTTTCAGCCTTTCATTGGTCGAAGGGTCGCTGGATTTTGAAGGTCAAGGTCAAAGGCGGGAGAGAGCGAACCATTCCAATCCCCACCGATGTCAAAGCCGCGATTGATGAATATCTCCTCTTTGACGAATCAAATCGCCAGCAGATGAAAACGGGCGGAGCTGAGGCCTTCGTCTTCCAGGCGGAGATCGGGAAAAGATTCTTTGGGAAAAACCGGCCGCTCTCGACGAGGCATGTCTGGCATCTGGTCCGGCGCTGGGCAGAATTTGCCGGAGTGGGCAAAGTCACGCCGCATGATTTGCGCCGCACGGCGATCACCAGAGCCTTAGATTTGGGTCACACTTACCGGCAGGTGCAAAACGGGAGCGGGCACAAACACATTCAATCGGTGCAAAGATACGATCATCATCGGCAGAGTCTGGAAGACAATTCGATCAACACTCTCAATTATGATGAAACTCTGTCATCCTCAGAAGATAAACCGGTCGGCAAAGTACTGGACAATCAGATAACCGACGGTTAGATGACTGGCGGTCAGATCAAATGGTGGTCAAGTGACAGGCGATAAGCTTAACGAGTGATAAGTTTAACTGACAGGTAATGAATAATTGATGATGGCTGATTTGCTCACTCAAACGCCAAACAAGGCCAGGTTTTTTACGACCGGTTTTCCGGGGCGGAACGTAGCTGATTTGAAACCTTTGCTTTCAAGCCTGGAGGCGATTTTGATTGATGTCAGAATGTCACCCCAATCAAGCAGCGTCCAGTGGAACCGGGAATACTTAAAGATTCTGCTCAAGGGAAAGTACCGGCACATTGCGCAGCTTGGCAATCGTCATTCGGAGAATGAACCGGTTGCCATTCAGCATCTGGCTTTGGGAACGAGGATCCTGGTGTCGTTTGGGATGAATGCCGTGCTGCTGTGCGAATGCGGCGAGGCTCAAAGTTGTCATCGGCGAATAATCGCCCATGAACTAAAACGTCAAGGATATTCGGTCGAGGAACTCGAGAGTTGGAAATAAGAGTTGGATAGTTTGTGACAACAGGCAAAAATGTTTCAGAGCTTATTTGATCATGTCTCGATTTTATTTAATTAACTCACCTTACGCAGCAAGCTGAATCGGGTTCAATTGCTGCAAGGTTGAATAAGCCGAACGCAGCGCCTTGAGATACAATTTAGACTTCAATGCAAAATGATTGAGTTTCGTTTCCACTTTCAGCATCTCTAG
>JBBQUS010000090.1:0-12582 GCA_038212235.1 Pyrinomonadales bacterium | reverse complement strand
CTTCAGACCCTCTCGTTACCGAAAACGCCTGCTGTGGTAGGATACTGATGGTAGAACATCGGGCAATGTCATAACTCTTTCGAGTTAAGCATTACAGCTATTTATGCGACTTCGTGTCGCACATTCAATCGTTCGATGCTTCGTGGTAAATCCCAGTTTTTATTTCGAACGCACTCGATAAAGAGAAAAGGCTGACGAATGCTCGAAACACTTGTCAGCCTCCAAATGTAACCCCTTAACCGAACAGTTAAAAGGAAAACAACTTGATAACTGATGCTCACAGAAAATTGCGGGGAGCGGGAATAAACCTGGAGACTTTGAGGCCTTACTTTAGAAAGAACAGTCGTCCTCAACTGAGTGAAGCGGAAAAGCGGGGCGGCGGAAACTTGAAAAGCAAGGGCGAGAACAATTAATGACCGCTTTCTCAAGCACCAAGGAAATTTATGAAACTTTATTATTCGAAAATTTTAATCGGCGGTTTGACCGCTCTGGCGATACTTGCGACCATTTCCTGCAGCAGCATCAATAGTTCAATTGAAACCGCGTCAGCCCACTCAACCGAGCGGCCGGAAAACGCTCCGCCCAAAGCTCTGCCGACAACCGCCGCCGTTTCCCAGGGCGATCAAACCGTCGTTCTGGCCGGCGGCTGTTTCTGGGGTTTGGAAGCTGTCTTTGAACACGTCAAGGGTGTGCGGGACGTCGCCAGCGGCTATTCCGGCGGCGACGCCAAATCGGCGACTTATGAAACGGTCAGCACGGGGCGGACCGGACACGCCGAAGCGGTTAAAATAACCTTTGACCCGAAAGAGGTCTCCTACGAGCAGCTGCTGGGGGTTTTCTTTGCGGTAGCGCACGATCCGACCGAGTTAAACCGGCAGGGACCCGACACCGGAACGCAGTATCGGTCGGCGATCTTTTACGCTGACGACGAGCAGCGACGTCGGGCGGAAAGCGTCATTAAAGATTTAACAGCGGCCCACACATATTCCGCCCCGATTGTCACCGAGATCGCCCCGCTCGCAGCCTTTTACCAGGCGGAGGATTATCATCAGGATTATCTGGCGCATCACCCGGATGCCCCGTATATCGTCGCCAATGACCAGCCGAAAGTGGCAGATCTCAAGGTGAAGTTTCCCGATCTTTACCAGGAGAAATAAAAGGCGGCCGCTTGGCCGGTCAAAGATTTGACCGGCCGGAACTGGTGCATGTCTCTCTTTTGGCAGAAATAGAAGAAAGTCGGCGGTGAAAGCTTCCGCTCCGAACTTCGCGAAGCTGATCATTGAACGGCGGTTGTCAATCTGATGCTCAGTATTCCCGGCAGCCGCGTCAGCGGCCAGACACATTGGGCATTTCGCCAGAATCGCGAGGACAGCGGCGGGGATTATCCATTAAAGCTCTTCCGTCAGCCCTTCGCGCCTTGTCCCCCTCCCCGATTTTGACAGTCCGCCGCGCTTCATCCGTGGCAAGCCTCTGGTTAGATGGTTTGGGTGATTGAGGCGCCAGCCAATCCTTTCCCGATTCGATTTAATCTAGCGCCGGGTTTGTTGATTTGCTGCCTGCAAGTCACGGCCGCTGCTCTTCGCGGCTCCACAGCTCATCATGCTGCTCTTTTTGACTTGCCTCGCGCACTTCTTCAATCGTGCCCGGGCCAAATTTCGCTTCAATCGCAGCTCTCGAAATTTCATCGTATCCTTCCAGCCGTTTTGCTTCTGCTTCGGTCATGACACAGCCGCCGGTGATGACCGTCACGCCGTAATTGTTGAGCATCAGTTCTTTGAATTTTTGATTTGGAACCGCAATACCGCCAAAATGAATCACTAATTTGCCGCGGCGAATGTCCGCTTGCGCCTCGGCTTGACCTTGCCGAAAGGCTGCCGTTTGATCGTCAAAAGAATCAGTCGCCGATTCGGAATTGAGCGGTTTCACTTCGGGGTCGGCAGGTTTGAGCAAGATCGGTGAGTTGTCTCTCGCGGCGGACAACTGTAGTTGTTGTCCGCTCGAAGCAACTGCGCTTAACAAAAAACCACCGGATAAAAGTAAGCCAAAAATAAAATTGATCGTTGAATTAGTCATCATCTAATCCTCAAGTCCTCGCTCCTCGAGAGATGAACGCTTGAGAGCGGAGAAATTTGTATTCAGTGGGTTATCCGTCCCACCAGGAGAAAATGAGTCAGAGCCTTATTTGGTTAAAATCAATCTAATCACCTCAAGATCAAGACCAGCAGATTAACGCGGCGGCTCTTTTGTTTGCTTTCCCCAAGTTGCGGCTGTTGGGTTTGAATGGCTTTCGTCAACTGCCAGCTCCCACTATCTTAGTATCAGGAGGTACGCCAATGCGGTGACCCCAAAAAACCACTTTCTCGTGATGCACCGAACAATTTGCTGATCCATAATTTGAGCTTGAAATGGTGAGCAGATCGCTAACCATCAAATACAGAAAGGAAAACAAATGATTTTCCTTTTTATTCCTACAATTGGCGAGAAAGAGGTGTTCGGTGTAGTCCGGCACTCCTCTGCGGGAGCAAGATGTCCCATTTTGTGATTCGGATGAAGGGTTAAATAATTACACTGCTCGGACGGGTTTGGCTCCTCAGGAGCCCACCCCGAAATCAAAGTCAGACCTTCACCCATTCTTTCTCGCGCCTTTTCCAGCACCTGCATTAGACACCAAACTTCTTGCTTGGATCACGACCTCTTCGGCTGGGCTTTCCTTGATTGCGCGACTCAAAATTTCTGCCGTTTTTTCATCGGCGGGAAAAAACGATTCGATAGCTAGTTCCGATAAAGTTACGTCAATCGGCGTTCCAAAAATCGTTACCGTGCTGATAAATGAAAGTTCGCCTTCTGAGGTCATCAGCCTTAGAGGAATGGCAAAGCGCGAATAATCAATCTCTTTGGCTGGCGAATCAGTTCCCGATGATTCGGGTTTCGGATAGCTTTTCAATTCTTGCAATAGTTCTATCAAAAAAGCATCGGCGGTATTTTCAACTTGCCGGTTGAGGTAGTCAAGCACGTTTTTGCGCCATTCCGCATAGTTAACAACCTGCGGCGTAAAGCCTTTCGGATGAAGGCAGAGACGCAGCATATTGACGGGCGGTTCGAGTAGGGAGGAATCAACTTTTGCAAGTAAAACATTAACCGCTTTATTTGACGCCATCAATGTCCAATGACGGTTGACGGCGAACGACGGGTTCGGCTCAAGTCCTTTCAAAATTGCATCAACGGCGCGGCGCGCGGCGGCAAGCGATTCGTCGCCGAGCGATCTCTCTGGAAAAACCTGCGCGAAGCCCGCCGCCGTCAGTAATATATTGCGCTCACGAAGCGGAATGTCGAGTTGTTCGGCGAGACGCAAAATCATTTCCCGGCTCGGCTGCGAACGACCGATTTCCAGAAAACTCAAATGTCTCTGCGAAATCTCCGCCTGCAAAGCTAGTTCAAGCTGACTCAAACGCCGTCGCTCACGCCATTCGCGCAACAGGTCGCCGACTTTTTTAGATTCGACCAGGTTCATATTTAAAAATTCTACACTAATTAAGTAATCTCCTTCTATTACCTCTCAGGTAGTTGAATGCCATTGAGAGACGTGAAATCCTTTTGATCGGAACGGAACATTGAAAAGGAAATTAAGATGACAACCCAAAAAGAGAAAGCCGAGAGATTTCGCGAACTGCATCTCAAGGGAAATCCCTTGATACTATTTAATATTTGGGATGCGGGCAGCGCGAAGGCGATCGAGGAAGTCGGAGCGAAAGCGATTGCCACCGGCAGTTGGTCGGTGGCAGCGGCAAACGGATTTGGCGACGGCGAAAAACTGCCGTTCGCTTTAGCGCTCGCCAATCTTGAGCGGATTGCAGGAAGCGTTGACGCGCCCGTGACCTTTGATCTTGAGGGCGGTTATGCGACGAACAATGCGAAATTAAAAGAGAATATTAAAAAACTGATCGCCGCCGGAGCCGTCGGGATAAATTTTGAGGATCAGATTATCGGCGGCGCAGGACTATACACGGTCGAGGAACAAGCGGCACGCATCGCAGCGATCCGCGAAGCAGCCGAGCAGTCGGCGATTCCGCTTTTCATCAATGCCCGAACCGACGTTTTTCTCAAAACTTATCCTGCCAGACACGATAAAGTTCAATTAGACGAAGCCATTCGCCGCGCCTCCGCTTATGCTCAGGCCGGCGCCAGCGGGTTCTTTGCACCCGGCTTGAGGGACACTGAATTTATTCGGAAGCTTTCTGAACTTTCATCTCTTCCGTTAAACATTATGGTTTTGTCAGATGCCCCGCCGCCGCGAGAACTGGCACGGCTGGGAGTTGCAAGAATCAGCTATGGGCCGGAGCCGTATCGCCGGATGACGCAAACCCTGAAAGAGTCAGCGCAAAAAGCATTTTCCGAGCTTTCATAACTATCACAACCGACAAGTCGCTTATTTCAGCAGGAGTTTTAACATGACCCCGAATCAAACCGTCACCGTCTTTGGCGCTTACGGACATACCGGACGCTTTGTAGTTTCAGAGTTACTAAGGCGCGGATTGACGCCTCTTCTTTCGGGGCGCGATCCCGATCAACTGAACGTCTTCGGCAACGCGCATCCTCAATTGGAAGTCCGGGCGGCGGCGGTTGCTGATCCGGCCTCGCTTGATCTGGCAATCTCCGGCGCGGCGGCAGTCATCAATTGCGCGGGTCCGTTTCTCGACACGGCAACGCCTCTCATCGAAGCCGCGCTTCGTGCGCGAATTCACTATCTGGACGTAACGGCGGAACAGCCTGCCGCCCTCGCCGCCTTCGAGCGATTTAATGATGCCGCCCGGGATGCGGGCATTGTCATCGCTCCCGCACTTGGGTTCTACGGCGGATTGGGCGACCTTCTGGCCACGGCAGCGATGGGAGACTGGGCGGCGGCGGACGAAATTCTCATTGCCGTCGCGCTCGACAGTTGGCAGCCGACACTTGGAACGCGCCTGACGGGAAAACGCAATTCCGGTCGGCGTTTCATCTTTTCAGATAATAAACTGGAGTTTCTCGCCGATCCGCCGCCGACCCGGACCTGGGATTTTCCGCCGCCGTTCGGAACGCAGGATGTTGTCAGCCTTCCCTTGACCGAAATCATCACCATCTCAAGTCATCTGAAAGTACCTGAAATTCGCTCCTTTATGAATCTCGCGCCGCTCACCGACCTCCGCAATCCCGCAACGCCGGAGCCGACAGCAGCGGATGAGAGCGGACGTTCTGCACAAGTTTTTCTGATGGACGTCATCGCCCGCCGGGGGAGCGAGGAGCGTCGGGCGACAGCCCGCGGACGCGATATCTATGCAATCACCGCGCCCATCATCGTGGAGGCGACGAGGCGCATCCTCGACGGTCGCTTCACGCGGACAGGGGTTGCTGCTGCCGGGGAGATCTTCGACGGGCGAGACTTTTTGGAGTCGCTTGCCGCGGAGCATCTCTCCTTTGAGGTTTAGTAATACCCGTTCAGCTTTAGCTTTATCTCTCAGATAATTTTATTAATTTGAAACGTGCGCCCGAATCGGGAAATCAACCATCTGGAGCGGATTTCAGCATTGTGCGATCGATGCTGAGGGCCGAAGATTGGAAGGCAGGAAGCGCAGAGGCAATCTCGATTTCACAAAAGTCTCGCACAATGAAGACGCCTCATCCGCGCTTCGCTGCAATGACCTCCTTTGAACGGCAGTTGCGATCCCTGTCAAACAGAGTGCGGCGGACACCACTTCGAGCGCTGGACGGGATTATTTTGTCCTGCACTGTTTGGCTCGGATTTCTAAAAACGGTCAATTCTAATAATCTGGTCCAGAATCGAACCGACCAGAGTAAAGACTCCGTTGGAATTTCTGCCGTATTGCGAGTTGCCGTAATGACTGTTTTCGTCACCGCGCCGAAATCCTTCGCGAAAATAATAATTGTATTCGGCGTTGTTGCATGAATAGCTACGGATAAGGTTGAAATGGTAGATTTTTTCTGCGATGAAAAAGAAAACTACTTACCGCCTCCGCAACTGGCGTGATTATAACCGAAGTCTTGAGCAACGCGGAAGTTTAACCGTTTGGATTAGCAGAGAAGCTATCAGGAATATGCTTTTAACAGAGAAAACCGGAAATCGCGGAGCCTCCAAAAGCTATTCTAATTGTTAGATTTTATCTTGAAAAGGCTTGAAGTGTTTCGAGGACTTATTCGTCGCAGAACGCAAAAACGGAATCGCACCACTGTAAACCGTTTATCAGGCTTAAATGATGAGAGAGCGATTTTTTATTCCGTAATCGAGGGACTTGAAAAAATAAAAAGTTTTTCGGGCTAGTTTCTAATTGCAACGTTTTCGAGCGAAAGGTTTATCCGAGGTAACGAGTGAGAAATTGACCCGCAGCATTTTGCGCCCGCGATGCAGCCGCGACATCACCGTGCCGATTGGAATACCGAGCCGTTGCGCAATTTCCCGGTAAGTAAATTCTTCGACTTCCGAAAGCCAGACGATGTGCCGAAACTTTTCCGGCAGGGCAAGCAGAGCCGACGATAATTTCTCGCTGATGAAATCCGGAGACAGCATCAAAGAATCTGGGGCGACGGCGGGAAAATTCGTTTCGTTTCCGTCAAACTGAGAAAAGCGCGAGTTGGCGCGAATCCATTGCGAGCGTTTATAAAACATAATTTTGCAGAGCCACGCGCGGCAGTTCGTCCCCATCTCGTAACGATCAAACGATTTCAAAGCCTGCGCGAAAGTTTCCTGCACGAGGTCTTCGGCTTCCGCCTGGTTGTGCGCCAGATGCAGCGCGAGCCGTTTCAGAAAAGATAAATGCGGCACGGCTTCGACTTCAAAACGCTCGGCGAGCGCGACACGACTATTTTGGTTGTTGGCGGACTGAAACCCTCCTCCATAATTAATCTGAACGGACGAACCTGCACTGACTTCTGTCTTTTCTAACATAATTTTATCCTTAAAATTTCCTCATGGTTGGCGAACCGGCGTTTGATTTGATTCTGAAAACAGATTGATTATTAACTGGCGTGTTCATCCTCAGCTCAACCACGTCGGCAGTTTTGAATGATGTCGCCGAAATTGATCGGTCAAAGCCCGAAGCGGGGAAAGCTCACTGATTTGATAATTAACTAAAGCTGCTTTGGAACTTGGGAGTGTGTTGATAAATTGCTCGGTTTCGGCGCGGGTGCGACATTCAAAGACGAATGCCGAACAACTCATCTCCATGCCAAACAGAGCTTCCTGCAAAATTCCGGCACTGTATAATTCCCATAACGCTTTACCTTCGGCTTCGTGCAAATTGTCAAATTTGGCCGTCTGCGAATCGTCATAAAATCTGCCGACAACCAGAAATCTCATACAAATTCTCTCCTGACTCTGACTTGATAGATTGAGAGTAAACCGCCTGCCATAAACGCACATCACCTGTGCACATGATTTTTTCGCCGCCCTTAAACGGCAAAAAAAAATCACCCGCGCGGGTGATTTTTCACTATTAAGATTAGCTTCTGAAAAGTGTTTGAGTGTTTTTTGTGCGCAAGGATTTCTTCCGCCGCTGCGTGATTTATTCGTCAACGGAAACCAGACCGCGTTTGAAAGCGACGGTGACGGCTTGCGCGCGTTCGTTGACGCCGAGTTTACCAAAGATGTTTTTGATGTGCGATTTGACGGTGTTTTCAGAGATAAAAAGTTTATTGGCGATGTTTTTGTTGTTCGCGCCGGCGACGATTAGTTCGAGAATTTTCTGCTCGCTCGGCGTCAGAATTTCGTCGCCGAAATATTCGGAGAGAATTTGTGCGACTTTGGCCGGAATGTATTTTTTTCCTTGATGAACACGACGAACGGCATCAATTAATTCGTCTTCGAGAACGTCTTTGATGACGTAGCCGCACGCGCCGAACCGCAAAACACGGGCGATTTCGGCATCGCCGGAATGCGATGAAAGTATGATTATGCGGGCGTTGGGAAATTCGCGGCGAATTAATTGCAGCGCGTCCGCGCCGCTCGTTGCACCCATTCGCAAATCCATCAGTGTGACGTCCGGCTGATGGTGTCGAAAAAGTTCGATGCCTTGCATCCCGCTCGCAGCTTCGGCGACGACGACCATATCGGGCTGCGCATTGATAATCGTGGTGATGCCGATGCGGGCGATGAGATGATCTTCGACCAGCAAAATACGGATAATTGTTTTCATCAAATTTTCGTCGGTTCATCCTCCGAATTCTTTTTCAGCGGGGCGGATGCTGTGGCAAATACATTTTTGACGACGGAAGATTTTATTCGGCTTTCAAAAACGATTTTCGTGCCGCCCGTCGCGCCGCTTTCGACGGAGAGTTTGCCGCCCGCTTTCTCAGCGCGTTCATTCATCCCAAGCAGTCCGAAATGCCCGTTCAAAGCTGAAAAAGCGTTATTTGTATCAAATCCCGTGCCGTCATCAATAATTTCCAGTCTGAACAGCGGCGCGGCGTAGAGACAAATGATTTTGACTTTTTCAGCGTCCGAATGTTTGACGGCGTTGACAATTGATTCTTCCGCAATGTGCAAGATCTGTTGCGCTACATCGGGAGCAAAGTCAAACGGGGTTCCGTTGATTTCAAGTTCGGTTGCAAGCGATTTTCCTTCCGTCACGCGACTGACGGTTTCTTCCAACAGCCGCCGGAAACTTTGGCGGTCGGGTTCGACAATTCGCAGATCCTGCACGGCGCGACGGGCTTCGGTGACGCTGTGGCGAATCATTTTGCGAGCGACATCGAGATGTCTTTCGGCGATTTCCGGCGTTTCCTGAAACTGCGCCGCGACAACGCTCAATTGCGATGAAACGCCGACAAAACCCTGCAGGAGCGTGTCGTGCAGTTCGCGGGCGATGCGCGTCCGTTCGCTCAAAACCGCTCGATGCTGGAGCCGCAAAATTTGCATCCGCCAAAAATGAATCGCTGCCGCCGTCGCGCCCGCCAAAGCCAAACAGAGCAGCACGAACCACCACGTTTGATGAAAAAACGGCTTGATTTGAAAAGCGTAGCTGGCGCCCGCTTCGTTCCACACGCCGTCGTTGTTGTCGGCGATGACGCGGAAAGTGTAATCGCCAGAAGGCAGATTCGTATAAAACGCCTCGCGTTGGTTTCCCGCGTCAATCCAGTCTTTGTCAAAACCTTCAAGGCGGTAACGATAACGCACTTTTTTCGGCGCGATAAAACTTAAACTCGCGTATTGAAATTCGAGCCGCTGCGTTCCGGCGGGAAGCTGCGCCTTTGCAGTCGTCGTGACCGGTTTGGTATCAGCAAACATATTTTCCAGATGAACCGGCGGCGGCGTTAAATTCAAAAAGATGTTGTTCGGATCAATCACCGCCGCGCCTTTGGGCGTTGGAAACCACAATTTTCCGTCGCGCGTTTTAATCGCTGAAGGCTGATAACCACCGTTGCACTCAAAACTTTTCATTCCGTCCGCCGTGCCGTAACTGACCGATTCGACAGTCTCCCGTTTGCCGTCCATCAACTCATTCAAACTTTGTTTGGCGACGCGAAAAACTCCGCGATTGCAGCTCATCCACAAATTTCCCGCGTCGTCCGGCAAAATCGCGTAAATAATGTTGTTGTAAAGACCCTCGTGCATCGAAACGGTTGTGAACACGCCGTTTTTGAAACGATTTAACCCGCCGCCGAAAGTGCCGATCCAGAGCGCGTCCGCATCTTCGTAAAACGACATCACCGCCTCGCCCGTCAATCCGTCTTTATTCGTGTAAGCCGTAATTTTATCGTCTTTCAAGAACAATATTCCTCTGGCCGTGCCGAGCCATAATCCTTTCGTCAAACTTCCGGCAATCGAAAAAATATTGGCTTCGGCGAGTTGTTCCGACTGATTGTATTCGATAATTTTGCCGCCGTTCAATTGCCGGTCAAAGCGGCTTAATCCACTGCTCGTACCGATCCATAAATTGTTTTCCGCGTCCTTGTAAAGCACCTGAATTGATTTTTTCGCCAAACTTTCGCTATCTTTAAAGTCAACAAACTTGCCGCCGCGCCAGCGCGATAATCCTTTGGTCGTGCCAACCCACAAATCGCCCGTGTCATCATTCAAAACCGCGCTCGGTCGCACTTTCGGCAGACCTTCCCGCGCCGTAATATTCAGGTTAAAAACATTGTCCTGAAAACGGCTCAAACCGCGTTCGGTGCTGACCCAAACTGTGCCCAGCGCGTCTTGCGTAAGTGAAAAAGCGACATCGCCGACCATTCCGTCCGCCGTCGAAAAAGCCGTAAATTTGCCGTTAATAAATTGCCACACGCCGTCGCCCTCGGTCGCCACCCAGAACGAACCTTCGCTGTCTTCGAGCATTGTCAAAACACCGCCCGGCAGATCTCGGCGGCTTTCGAGCGTTTCGATTTTTTCGCCGTTGACGCGGCTCGTTCCAAATTCGCCGCTGACCCACAAAGAACCGGCGCGGTCGTTTCTGATCGAACGAACCGTTTTGCCTTTAAATCTGGGGTCGTCGACAAATTTTTCGTTTTCCAGCCGCGATAGTCCGTCATCGGTTCCGACCCATAAATTGTTTGCCGCGTCCCGGCAGATCGCTCGCACCAAATTGCTGCCGAGGCCATCGGCAGTGGTAAACAAACGCAGTTGATTGCCGCGCAGACGATAAATTCCGTTGACCGTGCCGAGCCACAAATCACCCCCTGCATCTTCGCCGATAACTCTCAGGCGCGTCCCCGGCGGGAGTTTCGGACGCGCGTTGGGGACGATTATTTTGCCGTCCCGCAAACAATCAACGCCGTCGTTTGAGCCGACCCACAAATCGCCCCTGCTGTCTTCATAAAGTGCCGAAACATAATCTTTCGATAAGCCGTCAGCGGTCGTGTAAACCGTAAATTCGCCATTTTGGTAAAGGTGCAAGCCTTTATTTGTGCCGACCCACAAACGTCCCGCGCGGTCTTCGAGCATTGCGGAAATGTAATTGCTTTTAAGCGTCGGTGTGTTTATCGTTTCAAAAACTTTGAAAGAAACGCCGTTAAACCGCGCCAGCCCTTCCTGCGTACCGAACCACAAATAACCGTCGCGCGTCTGCGTCATCATCTGCACGGAATTCTGCGGCAAACCGCTCGTGGTATCCCAGACAACTCGTTTATACTGCGTCAGCATTTTCCCCGCACCAAGCGCGAAAACCCCGTGTGTCAGACATAATAAAAACACCATCCGAGCCAGCCAATTAATCCATACCGCAAGCGAAAAAGTAATTTTCATCGAGTCTGCATACCGTCCTTGAAAAGCAAATTCATCGGCAAATTAAGTTTCCCGCGTTTTAAAGCGATTCGGTTTTCACAAAGATACTTTAAACTCTGACAACGGCAACACAAAACTTGCGTCTCCAGAAAAAAGCTGCTGCCACCATTCTTTGTTCTTAACGACAAAAGAATGCGTATCTCCCAACAAGCTGCTTTTGATGATTCGCATCTCGTACTTGTCCGACAACAGATTTCGCAAGGTTCTTAACGCTCTGTATCGGTCGCCCATATCGGCATCCCGATAGCAATCGGACAGAAACCAACGATCTTCGCTTAAACTCTCACGCAATTTCAGCTAAATCATTTTGCTACATCACTTACCAAAAACTACCGGATTCTCTGGAAATACCATATTTTATTGTCGGACGCGGTTTTCATAAATCACTCAAAAACCTGCATTTATGCACAACTTGTGATCTCGGTGAGGTCAATCTCTGGTATCTGGAAGATGAAAAATGCTGTTTTAATAATTATCATACTGATAATCGGTATTACGTTCTAAATCAACACTTATAGTAACTCTTAAGCGGAGATCGTTGCTTTTTGTTCTCCTGCTATCGCGACCCCAATGAGCAAAGATGACGAATATCTGGCGGAAAGCAGTGAAACAATGATTTATCCGGCAATGAGCAATTTGATGCTGAGGCGCTTTGCATTCAAAGCGCCAGACTGAGTGCCAGGTCGCCAGAGATTAAAATTAAAACGTTAAAAACACCCTTCTTAAACAGCCTCTAGGTATTTTGGCCAAAGAGAGATTAGTCATCAATTTCTGACTGCGTGGCGAATTGCTCGCGCCAAGTGGGAATTTTATTGGTCAGGTTAAGCGCAGCAAGATAATTGTGATCAAATTCGTTGACCAATCCGCTCCGCGAAATGCGCATCTGACTTTCAGAGTCCAAAACGTTGGCGAGGTGAACGGCGGTTAATGGATCAAATGTTCGCGAACCGGATTTACTCGGATGGTGATGAAAGACCAACGCCTCGACGATCGAGTGCGGCAACCCCCACAACCCCAGCAAATAGCCCCCGACTTCTGAATGCGTGGCGCCGAAAATTTCTCGCTCCAATTCTTCCAGATCGGTGTTTTCCGCAACAGCTTTTGAAAATAATTCATTATAATCTTCGGGCAAGTTTGACGCCAACACCAGTTTCCCGACATCATGCAGCATTCCGGCCGTCATCGCCAAATCTGCGTTTGGATGGTTTTCAGATTTAGCCAGCCATTTGGCAAATTTTCCCACCCGCAAACTGTGTGACCAATATTTTTGAAAAGAGAAATTTTGCAGTTTATTAATTTCAAAAAGTGAAAAGACG
>JBBQUS010000089.1:0-12683 GCA_038212235.1 Pyrinomonadales bacterium | reverse complement strand
ACAGATGAAATGGTGCAAGAATATTTGGAACATCATCGGCCTTCATCAAACAAGGACTCAAACCCGTTTATCTTAGAATAGTGTAATCGGACTTTCAGTCCATTTGAAATCTCTGCATTTCCAATGCAGAGTTGTTTAGTTCTGCTTATGAAAAGACAATTTAGGGTAAAACATTTCAGATTATTTTCGTAAAAAGCAAAGCGCAACTAATAAAGTTGCGCTTTGTCAGGACAGGCGTACCAAACCCAGCACGGGTTTTTAAATGTTTAATAGGTCAAGAACTCTTATCTTCTAGCTGCGTTGGCCATCGGAGTGGTTCCTGGTTTGACGCCGGGAGGTAATGTGGCGGGCGGCATTGTTGACATTGGCGGCGCCGGAGTCGCCATTGGTTTGATTTGAATATTGTTAGTGACTGATTTAACGCCGTCAACTTTTGCGGCGCTTTCGGCGGTTTTCGAAGCCGCCTGCGTTTCAACCGTGCCGGTCAAAGTGACAACGCCGTCTTTGACAGAGGCTGTGACGCCCGGCGTGTTAACTTTGCTTTGGGCATCCTTTTGAATATCGGCATCGCTTTTGCCGCCGCAGGCGCTTAGGATTAACGCCAATGAGAAACAAAGAACCGCGAACAAGCTGAAATTTTTCATGTCATCCTCCGAGAATACTTTTAAATTTAATATTAACTGCTTCGGACAAGATTTACCGACTTACCTTAGTTTTGTCAATTGATTCGGCGCGTTTTGAAACCGGCGGCGAAATTAGCTTGACAATTTCGAGCGCGACTTCCGCCGGAGTTTTGTTTTTCGTCAATTTAACTTTAAATTTCGCGGTTTGGTAAATTTTCCGCCGCGAGCTGAAAAGCTGCTGAGTTTTAGTTTTTGAAACCGCCAGCGGGCGATCTGCTTTTGTCTCGGAAATGCGTTTCCAACATGACTCAAAACCAGTGTCGAGCCAAACGGAGAGACAACCGGCTTTCTCGATAATTTCCCGATTTTCCTCGATTGTCCAGGTTCCGCCGCCAAGCGCGATAATCTTTTTTTCGCCGATTCTAATGATTTCCCGCAGCGCGTCAGTCTCAATTTCGCGAAAAACTTTTTCGCCCAGATTGTCGAAAATCTGGCTGATTCGGCGATTCTCTCTGGCTTCGATCAATTCGTCCAAATCAATCCAGCTCAAACCCAGTTTTTCAGCTAAAACTTGAGCGGTGGCAGTTTTGCCCGCACCCATAAAACCGAGCAGACAAATCGCCGGCGCAAAAGTTTCGGAGTTATATTCAAGCGTCCGGTCGGACATTTTTTCAGTTTTCTTGGACGGCATCTTTTAATACTTGGTAGAATTCCGAAAATGACACTTTAACACAATCCGCGTCGGCAATTTCAGATTCTCCGGTTGCGAAAAGCGCGGCAATCGAGAAGGCCATCGCAATCCGGTGATCGCCGAAACTTTCGATTTGAGCGCCTCTTAAATCTGATTTTTCGACGCGCAAACCGTCGGGAAATTCTTCGACGTTCGCGCCCATGCGGCGCAAATTCTCAACCACGGCGGCAATTCTGTCTGATTCCTTGACGCGCAGTTCAGCCGCGTCGCGAATCTCCAAGCCGGATTCAATTTGCGTTCCGAAAACCGCTAAAATCGGCAGCTCGTCAATTAAGTTAGCGATTGTCGCGCCGCGCAAAACATTCGCGTCTTTTGTTTCGCGCGCCGCAAACTCGCCGCCGTAAACCGTTAAATCACCGACCGGCTCATTGCAGACGTCGCGTTCCTTGGCTCTCTCAACCCGCACGCCGCAGTTTTGCAAAACGTCTAAAATTGCCGTCCGCGTCGGATTTAAGCCGACATTTTCAAGCGTTAACTTTGAATTTTTCAGGCAAGCCGCCGCCACTAAAAAAAATGCCGCAGAGGAAACATCAGCCGGAATTTGCAGAGCGCGCGCCGTCAATTCTTCTCTGCCGTCAATCTGAATCTCGTCGCCGCCTTCGGTTTTATTCTTAATAATTTTAACGCCAAACCATGCGAGCATTCTTTCAGTGTGGTCGCGAGTCTGTGTTTTCTCTGAAAAAACAGTGACTCCGTCAGCGTTTAAGCCTGCCAGCAGAACGCAGGATTTGACCTGCGCGCTCGGCGCTTGAGAAGAAAGAATAGCAGCGCGCAAAGGGCTTCTGCCATTAATCACAAGCGGCAAAAATCCATTTTGTGATTGAATCGAAGCACCCATTTTTTCGAGCGGTTCGATCACGCGTCCCATCGGGCGTTTTTTGAGAGAATCATCCCCTGAGAGTGTGCTCGGAAAATTTTGTCCGGCCAAAATTCCGCTGAGCAGCCGAACGGTCGTGCCGCTGTTTTCGCAATCGAGCAGAACGGTCGGCTGATGAAACCCGGTTTTACCAACCCCTTTAATCATCACGGTTGAATTTTCTCTCTTTATTTCAACTCCCAGATTTTTCAGACAGGTGAGCGTCGCGGCGCAGTCGGCGCTCGAAGCAAAGTTTTCAATCCGCGTGTCGCCCTTAGCTAACGCTGCCAGCAGGCCGGCGCGATGTGAAATTGATTTATCGCCGGGAAGACGCAAATTACCGTATAGTTTTTTCGCAGGTTGAATTATCATTATTATTAAGGGCGGTTGCCAAAATTGATTTTACACTAAAGATTGGAAACCTTGACACGCATTGTTCGCTCGTGTTAATCGTTTCACGCCGCAAAAAATAAATAGCAAAAGTTTTTTCAGCAAAAAAGTGATAGAGAAAACCGAAATTAAGCTGCCGAGCCGTCTCGAAACAATTGACGAAGCGGTCGTGACCGCAACAAAAATGGCGACCGACGGCGGTTTGTCCGACGAAGCTCTGTTTGGCATTGACATGGCCGTCCGCGAAGCCGTCGCTAACGCCGTTAAGCATGGCAACAAATTTGACCAAACTAAGCAAGTCAAAATCACGTTTGAAAACCGAGCGCACGAACTTTTGATAATGGTTGAAGACGAAGGCAGCGGTTTTCAGCTGAATGCGGTTCCTGATCCAACCGACTCTGCGAACCTGCTCAAAGAATCCGGGCGCGGGATTTTCTTGATGCGCTCGTTTATGGATGAAGTTGTTTGGGAACACGCCGCGTCGGGCGGCACTATCGTCAAACTGACCAAGAAGTTTTAGATTTTAGATGTGCGATTTTAAGGCGGCAGATTGTTGGATTTACGACGACAAAACAGAGAAGTTGCCAAAACCGCAATCGCAAATCTAAAATCTAAAATCACAAATTTTTGCATGAGAATTTTTGCATTATAAATTTTACAGGTAAATTCTATAAGGAGATAAAAATGGCAGAATTAAATATTAAGGAACGCCAAGCCGGAGACATTACCGTGCTTGACATGGACGGCAGAGTCACGATTGGCGAAGGCAGCGTCGCGCTCAGGACGGCAATTCGCCGCTTGCTCGAAGAAGGCAAAAAGAAAATTTTGCTCAACATGGGCGGCGTCGGCTACATTGATTCGAGCGGCATCGGCGAGCTGGTTTCAAGCTTTACGGCGATTAACAAAGATGGCGGACAGCTTAAAATGCTTAATTTAACGCAAAAACTGCGCGATTTGCTGGCGATTACCAAATTGCTGACCGTTTTTGACGTTTACGAAAACGAAGCCGAAGCTCTCAACAGCTACAAGTAAATTGTTTGATGTCTTCAATACGCCAAGCTGCGACCCTTTTAAAATAAGAGCGCGACAGCTTGGCGTATTGTTTTTCGCTTGCCAAACAAGCTTGAAAATCCAAGTTTTTGGTGCGATCGGCGGAACGCGGATGACTCGGAACTTGTCGGAAATCCTTCGAACGAAATCATGAAGTTACTGCTTTAAGCCCGCACTCTAATCGTCAATTACCAAAATTTATCTGACTGCAATTATCAGAAAGACGCCTTGTGTTAATTTAGATTTATGGGAATTGGTCGAGAAGAGTTTCGCAATGCTTTGAGACACTGGGCCAGCGGCGTCACCGTGATTACTACGAAAGATGGGGCGGGAAATTTACACGGCGTGACCGTCAGCGCATTTTCCTCCGTTTCGCTTTCGCCGCCGCTCGTTCTAATCTGCATTGACAGGCGCACCGGCAGTCATCACGCCTTTGTTGAAAGCCGGCAATTTGTCGTCAATATTTTGGGCGAAGAGCAGCAGCACATTTCGCATCAATTTGCATCAAAGGTTCAGGATAAATTTGTCGGGGTGGATTTTTCGCAAACAGCGACGGGATTACCTATTCTGGCCGGAGCGCTGGCAAATCTCGAATGTCGTCTGGTGCACTCTTACAAAGTCGGAGACCACACAATTTTTATCGGCGAAATCGAAGGTACAGTTGTCAGCGAAGGGAATCCGTTGATTTACTATCATGGACATTACCGGAAACTCGAAAAACATTCCTGAAGATTAGAAAAGTTTTGCAAAACATTTTTAAATGAAATCAGAGAAAAGTCTCGACTCTCAGAAAATCGGAATCCGCATGATTGCGGCTTTCGAGGCGTTCAAAGGCGTTCTCGTCGTAATTGTCGGAATCGGTTTGCTGGCTTTGGTTCACAGAGATTTGCAGGCTATCGCCGAACAATTGGTCGAACACCTGCATTTCAATCCCGCCGGACATTATTCGCAAGTTTTCATCGAAGCGGCAACTCATGTTGACGATGCGAAGTTGAGGCTTTTCGCGGCTTTCGCCTTTCTTTATGCCACTCTCCGTTTCATCGAAGCTTATGGACTGTGGAAACTGAGAACCTGGGCCGAATGGCTTGCGATAATCTCAGGCTCGATTTATCTGCCGATTGAAATTTACGAGCTATTTAAAAAGGCAACGTTAATCAGAGGCTCGATTCTACTGGTTAATATTATTATTGTGGCTTATCTAATTTATGTCCGCTGGACTAACAGCCACCGGGTTCATGAAGAAGCTTGATTTCAAGAATTGTCAGCCAAAAAGCACGGCTGCAGCCTCGTTTTTTAACTGAAAATAGGACTGTTACGTGTCTGCAAAGGGGCTTATCTTTGCAGCTGAAAATGACAACTGAAACAAATGAACAACTGGTTTAGATTATTAATTCTGGCGCTTTTTTGCGGCGTTTTGCCGGTGAGCGGAGAAACCGTGTCGGCTCAGCAATCGCCCGCTGCAATCTTAAAGAAAGCAACCAGAGCCGTCGGCGGCGAAAAGGCTTTGCGGGCCGTTAATTCGCGGGAAGCGACTGGCAGAGTTAAGCGTTTGAGCGACGGCGCGAGCGGAGAATTTAACGCAATGTCGCAGCAGCCAAATCTTTACACCGAAAGGTTTGACGCGGGCGGGTTTGAAACCGCAGTCGGTTTTAACGGTAAATCCGGCTGGTTTCGCGACGCTCAAAACGGTCTGCGAACCTTGACCGGAGCGGCCAGCCGGGATTTCCAGGCCGAAGCCAATTACCGGAATAATCTCTGGCTCAATTACAAACAGGACAAATCAAAAATTATGTCGGGCGGGCGCGCCGAGGTTAATGGCAAAAGCGCCAATGTCGTCGTTTTGACGACCGCCAAAAACGCAACCACCAGGCTCTATTTCGATTCGGTTTCGGGTTTGCCGGTGCGCGATGATATCTCTACCAACGGTTTGGCGAAAACTTTTGAATATGATGATTTTCGCACGGTTGACGGCGTTAGCGAGCCGTTTGCAATCACTGCCACAATCGGTACTGAAAAATACGAAATTAAGCTTGAAAAAGTAACTCACAACGCGCAAGTCTCGCGCGCCGAATTTGATTTTCCCAAATTATCCAACGAGCCTCTGCCGGATATCCCAACGTTGGTTAAAGAAGTTCAGGCGCACGAAGATCAACTCGACGCTATTTTAGAAAAGTACACTTACACGCAAACAAACATTAAGCGCGAAATCAGCAAGGACGGTGCGCTGCGCGAAACCGAACTCGAAAAATTTCAAGTCACGACCTACAAAGGCTACGTCGTTCTGCGCCTGATTGCCAAAAACGGCAAACCGCTCGCTTCCGACGAACAAACCAAAGAAGACGAGCGCGCTGCTAAACGAATCACGGAAATTGAGCGCGAGGCCAGCAAAAAAGAAGAACGAAAAGTCCAGCAAACCGCGAGCGGCGCTCCCAATGGCGACGTCGGGCAGCGGATTTCGATTGCGGAAGTTTTGCGGGCTTCAAATCTGGTCAACCCGCGCCGCGAACGTTTTCGCAACCGCGACGTGATTGTCTTCGATTTTGAGCCTAATCCGAATTTTGATTTCAGCGATGCTAAAACGTTTCTTAAATTTTTTGGCAAAACGTCAGGCGTTATTTGGATTGATGAAGCCGATAAACAAGTCGCCCGCGTCGAAGCCGTTTTGTCGGACAGTTTTAAAGTGGGCGGCGGTTTGGTCGCGAATTTAAAAAAAGGAGCGGCTTTTACGCTCGAACAGGAACGCGTCGGCAACGAAGTCTGGCTGCCTTCAAACGCCGACATCAATCTTTCGGTCAAAGTGCTGCTGGTCAAGGGGATAAATATCAACGCGTCAATTCGTTACGGCAATTACGAGAAATTTAACAGCGAAGTTAAAAACGCCAATGTTGATGAAATTAAAAAACCCTGATGCTCGTCCCGCACGTTTTGCCGGTTTTCCGCATCAAAATTTTTCGCCGACAAAAATAAAACGGTTTTTTCGCGTTGTTGAGTCTTTTTTCGGTTCTGCGTTAAAATTTTTCCGTAATATTTTATTCTCCCGGATCTAATTCTAAATCATGAAGAATCTTTGTGTTTCCATCGCTTTGCTGGCTTTGTTTAATCTTTCGCTTTTCGCTCAATCACAGCCGCCGCCGCCGCCGAGAGCCGCTCAAAATGCTAACTCAAATGTCACCGATTTAAGCCAGTACGGGGTCAGAATCCAGCCTGACGCGCGCCTGATAATCGTAATGGCGGCGCTCGATACTGCGGGTTTTAATCCGAATGGCGATTCCGAATTTCAACAGCTCTTGCGAAAAGATATGGGCGCGCTTGATCCGGATTTGCGCCGCCGGATGCACGATTTCTTTGAGCGGAGCAAAAAAGCGGCAGAAACGCTACGCCAGGAGGAAATAAAGCGCGCCAATCCGTCGCTCACTGAGGCTGAAATCGAAACAAAAGCTAAATTGTCGCTGACCGATCAAGCCGCGCGTTTCGTTTCGCTGGCTTACGCTTTAACGCCCGCGCCTGATTTATCCGAACCGGCGCGTTCTTCAGATTTGCCCGGAGAACTGCTTGAAGTCCTGGATTTCGCACCGCTCGTGCGAGAGTTTTATCGCAAATCGGGAATTGAGGACAGGCTGCCGGATTACACTCGAAAATATCAGGCCGCCGGCGACCGGTTGCGTCCGCAAATCTCGAAAAGCGTCAGCGATATGGCCGCCTATCTCAACACTCGGCCGCAATTGGCGATAACCGAGCGCGTTAAAACAACGACATCTAAAACAAACTTAAAGGGAAAGCAGAAGGAGAAACTGCAAAATGTCGAAGTTCGCGAGCACGAGCGCAATTTTTATGTCGTGCCGGATCTGCTGGCCGTGCCAAACTCCGTCAAATTCCGCGTCATTGGCGATAATTATTTTGCCGTTGTCGGCGAACAGGTTCAGCCGGAAACTTCGCCCGAACTCCGCCGCGCTTACCTGCAGTTTTTGATTGACCCGATTATTTATAAAAATGCCAAGGAAATCGCCGCCCAGCGCGATGCGATTCGCGGCATTCTGGATGAGAGAATCAAAGCCGGAGCGAGCGCTTCGCCGGATGTTTATCTGACTATTTCGCGTTCTCTCGTCGCCGCCTCGGAAATTCGCGAGCGCAAACAAAAACGCATCGCCATAGCGACCTTCAAGGCGCAGGCCGATGCCGCCAATAAGCGTCAGGCCAACACAGAAGAAGTCGAAGTCGTTAAAAATCGTCTGACTTTTCCAAATGCAAAACGCGAGGCTTTTGAAGAACTTTCCGAAGCTTATGAAAACGGCGCTGTGCTGGTGTTCTTTTTTGACGAGCAGCTGAGCGGCTTGGAACATTCTAGTTTCGACGTCACCAGCTCGTTTGCTGAAATGCTCGCCTCGTTTGACGCTGCCAAAGAAAAAGGGCGTTTGAGCAGCGGCGAAACGGCGGCGCGCAAAGAGGCGCTGGCAAGTTTAGCCAAACGCCGCGCTGAGAACAGACAACGCATTAAGAACGACGAATCAACCGGCGCGGAAATTCGCGGCAACGAGCTGATCAAAGATTTAAACGACGTCGAGAAAATACTCGAAGAAAAAGATTACGAGAAAGCTGAAAGCAGTTTGATGGGAATGCTGCAGAAATTTCCGGGCGAACCCAGGATTTTGTTCGCCCTCGGACGCACGGCCAGTCTTTCGGCAACCGGCGTCTTTGACGAAGAATTGCGTAACGCCCGTCTGAACAAAGCGCTGACGCATTACCAGAGCGTCTTGAAACTGCAAAACGAGGACACGCCGAAAAGTTTGATCTCAAACACGCACGTCGCGCTTGGTAAAATTTACGAGTTTTATCAGGAAGTAATGGACGAAAATAAAGCCGCTTACAAAGAAGCGGCAATCAAACAATTTGATGCGGCCATCGCTCTCGGTCGAGTTGACGCCGCAGCTTATACGGAGGCCATTGCCGGAAAAGCCAGATTGTCTAAGTAGTAAACGTAATGCGGTTCTGACGCGTCCATCCAAAATTGCTCTAGTTTTCAGCTTCGGGTTTGACGCGAATCGTCTGACGCTGTTTGTTACGCAAAATCGTTACGACGTATTCGCCTTCCGTTTTCTTGTTCAGGATGCGGGTCAAATCTCTCGGACTGGCAATTGTCTCGCCGTCAACTTCAAGGACTATATCGCCTGCTTTTAAGCCCGCGCGCGCGCTATTGCCATCCTCATCCACTTGATGAATTAACACGCCGTAGCCTGCCGGCGCGCCAAAATAATCACCGAGTTGCGGCGTCAGGAGCGAAACTCTGACGCCGAGTCTGCGACCGGAAGCATTTCGTTCTGCCGGAATAGCATCATTACTGCTGTTAGGAATATTGTAGCCTTGAAAATCGCTCGGTAATTCTGGCCGTGCCGGAATAAAGACGTTGCCAGGCTCGCCGTTCGGGAGCTGCGGGAAACTGTAAAATGGATAATTTTGCGGAACCGGGCGTTTGCCCATCGTGACAATAATTTCCTGCTCATTGCCGCCGCGCACAATAGTCAATTTTGATTTTTGATCGGGCGCAACTTCCTCAATCATTCGCATCAGCTTGGTCACGCTTTTGATTTCTTCGCCGTCGAACCTGACGATGACATCGCCCTTTTGCAAACCGGCCTGTTTCGCCGGACTGTTTGCAACTACTGCCGTCACCGCGACACCACGCGGTTCGGTCAAATTATATTGATTGAAATTATCGCGATTAACGTTCTCGGTTTGAACTCCGAGAAAGCTCGGGATCGGCAAGTCAAATGCCGTGACCGACCGCTGTATGCCGCGCGGCATTGGCACTACAATCTGAGCTTCAGCGGCAATCAAGCCAGACAGAAAAACGAGCGTCAGAGCGGAAAGATTAACAAACTTGCGGCGCAAAATCATAAGAATCTCCGATTTGATTTTTGGGTTTAAAGTGAAAACAAAAGGCGTTTCGCCTGCTTTGATATGGCAACTGAATCATTTGGTTGCAAAAGCGGAAAGAATTGACATGAATTGAACAAAACAGCACAAAATTATATTTTCTTACATCCCTTACATTAGCTTTACCCCTGTTCAAATATTTCTTTTACATCAAATTCTTTCACGCAGTTTGACCAGACGCGCGGAGGCCGCTTCCAACGTTTCATCGCGTTTGCAGAAACAAAAACGGACATGCTGCGCTCCCAGTTCTTTGTGGTGATAAAACGATGAGCCGGGAACGCAGGCGACTCCGATTTCGGTAATCAGGAATTTAGTAAACTCGACATCGTTGTGAAATCCAAACTCGGAAATATCGGTCATGATGTAGTAAGCGCCGTCGGGAGCATAAGTCTTAAAACCGGCTTTTTGCAGCGCGGGCAGTAAAAATTCGCGCTTTTGCTGATATTCGGTTTGTAATCCCAAGTAATATTCGGGCGGCAGCGCGAGAGCGTAAGCGCCCGCAGCCTGAAGCGGAGCGGCAGCGCCGACAGTTAAAAAATCGTGGACTTTGCGAATCGCTTTGGTAATTTCCGGCGGCGCGATGCAGTAACCGACGCGCCAGCCCGTCACCGAATAAGTTTTTGAAAGCGAATTGACAATCACCGTCCGTTCGCGCATTCCGTCAAGCGTGGCGATGCAAATGTGTTTAAGTTCACGGGGGCGCACAGCTTTCTCATTTTCCAATCCGAACTCCGAACTCCGAACTCCGAACTCATAAATGATGTGTTCGTAAATTTCGTCGGTAAAACAAAGGGCGTCAAATTCCTTGCAAAGATTGGCGATAAATTCTAATTCGTCGCGGGTGAAAACTTTCCCGGTAGGATTGTTCGGATTGCAAATAATAATCGCTTTGGTACGGTGGTTAAAAGCGTTTCTCAGTTCGTCGCGGTCAAACGTCCATTCGCCGCCTTCAGTTTTGGGCGCGTATAGCGGCACATGGCGGGGACGCGCGTCGGACAAAATCGCGTCGGGCGCATAATTCTCATAAAACGGCTCAAAGACAACCACTTCTTCGCCCGGATCAACCGTCGCCATCATTGCCGCAATCATTCCTTCGGTCGAGCCGCAAGTCACCGTAATCTCGGTTTCCGGATCAATATCCAAACCCAAAAACCATTTTGTTTTAGCGGCAATCGCATCGCGAAAATCTTTCGCGCCCCAAGTGATTGCATACTGATTGATGTCTTTGGCAATTGCTTCCTGCGCGACGCGTTTGATATCGGCGGGCGCGGGAAAATCGGGAAAACCCTGTGACAAATTAACCGCGCCGTGCTTATTCGCCACGCGCGTCATTTCTCTGATGACCGATTCGTTAAAAAGATTAGCTTTCTGCGAAACGTGATTTTTCTTTGCTGTTGGTGTCATTTCGTTGTTAATTATTAGATTAATTAGAGCAAAATTAACACAAACGAAAAATCTAAACAAAATCGGTGAGATAACGACTCGCCGGTTAAAAGTTCAATTTATTTTGAAGTGCTTAAAAATTTTGTCCAATCGTAGTCAAGCAAATCACCGATACGATCAACCACAACATCGGCTGCGGGATATTTAGCAATTTCCCGCGCGTCAAGAGCGTAGTGACCCTGACGGACAAAAACGGTTGTCACGCGTTCCCGCCAGATGTCTTTGATGGCCGCCAAAATTCGCAGCTTGTCGTCAACTAAAATGTATCTCTGAGCCGGATAGCGGCGCTCGACGTCCGCTAGTTCGTGCTCTTTGTGGATGTAAATCATGATGTTCTTCTCAACGGCTTCGAGTAATCCAGAACGCTCGATTTTGCGCGGCTGAAAAACCACGTCGCCGTCGCTTAGAATCGCCGTCGTTCCGTATTTTTGGCACTGTTCCAGAACATCGAGCGAATTGGGGAAAAGTCGGTTGGCAAAAGGATAATTAACTAGATAAGTTGAAACTGTCAGCAAGTGAGAATCATAAGGAAACTCGGTTCGGTAACGCTGCAGCGCTCCCAAATAGTCGGCGTAACCAAGCTCGGTGCGCAGCTTTTCAAAAATTTCCCAGTAAGCAGCGTTGCGTTCCGCACCAACCTCATGCTCAAGAAATTTCTTGAGATCGGACGTTACTTTGTCGTTATCGAGCAAGGTATTGTCCACGTCAAAAAGAAAAACTGTTTCATGCGAAGCCATATCAGCAAATTATGACGTTTTATCCCTTTTTAAACAACCGCAAGGTGACGCCGATTGCCAGCGTTCTCGAATAACCCGGCGTCGCATGAACCTGCGAGGCGACATCGCACGTCGGGCAAATCCGCGAGTCCAGATAATTTTGCGTTTCAAAGTATTTTTTGTTGAAGATATTATCAACCGAAAAGTTTAAATCAACCCAATTTTTCAGCCGTTTGCTCGCGCTAATGTCAACCACGTCATGACCGGCGGCGCGAATAGTATCGTCCAAGCCGTCGAGCCGATAACCGTTAATGTGACGATAGCGCAGCGACGCGTCGAAGCCGCGCAGATTCGAAAGATTCAGATCTCCGTTAGCGACAAAATGCGGCGCGCTGTCAACATACTCGCGCGGACTTGTGCCGCGAAAAAATGAGTTTAAAACTTGCGTGAAACCGCCGTTAAAGCTCAGGAATCGAACGATTCGGAACGATGTTTTGGTTTCATATCCGTAAGAACGCGACGGCCCTTTGAATTCCAGACTGCCATCGTCGGGAATGTAAACCTGTTCATTCGAATGATCTATCAAAAAGAAATCCGACGAGGCAGAGAATCGCCGGAAGTTGAGAGACGCGCCGGTTTGATAAAAGTCGGTCGTCGCGATTTTCGGCGAGTTTTTATCGCGGACGATTCCGCGCGCGTCCTGGCTGTTAATTCCGCGACCGTAATTGAGATAAAACGAAACCGGGAAATTCTCGAACGGCGAAATCGTCAGCCCGAATTTTGGCTGCAACTTAGTCGAACTGGTTTTACCGATCAAGTTGATGCGCTGATTATTTTGATCAAAATCTTCGAAACCGTTGACGTTAAAAGTAAAGGTGTCGAGCCGCAAACCGCCTTCGAGATGAACGTGACCGTTATAAAAA
>JBBQUS010000088.1:0-12700 GCA_038212235.1 Pyrinomonadales bacterium | reverse complement strand
GCCTAATTCGCGCGACACGCTAGCGACCGATTGCCCGTCAACAATCTTTTTCACGGCTTGTTGTTTAAATTCCAAATCGTATTTTTTCATGCTCTCATTCTAGCGAGAGTATGGTATCCATTTCCATTAAACCATCTCAATATCAACTGGTTGAACAAATCGGACATTTGAGCGCGCTAAACGGACAGCTTTACAACCGCCAGTTGGCTCTCTTTTACGCCGACCACGATTTGAAAGCTGACGAAGCTTATCAAATGGCAGTCCAAGAGTATGACATGAGACGTGATATTTACGGAGCGGACGCCGTCGCTTGGACTGCTCTCAAAGCCGGTAAAGTTGCCGAAGCGGAGGCGGCGATAAAAGAAGCTTTGCGGCTCGGAACTCAAGACGCAAGACTGATGTATCACGCGGGCATGATTGCTGCGGCAAGCAATCATCAAACCGCAGCGCGCGATTATCTCCGGCGCTCGCTCAGTCTTTGCTCAAAATTTGATCCACTGCAAAGCGAAATTGCCAAAAACGCCTTTAAATCTTAATCGGTGGCGGCTGCGTATATTGGTTACCTGTTTCAAATTTTGAATTCGCGTTGATTTAGATAAGCGCTTGCTTGACCAATAACAAAACGATTTATGAAAAAGATTTTATATTTCCTGGCGGTGCTGATAATTTCTTTTTTTTCCGAAACCGCGTTCGCGCATCCGCTCGGAAATTTTAGTATTAATCAGTTTTCCCGGCTCGAAGTCGAAAAGACGCAAATTCACGTTCGCCAGGTTTTAGATATTGCGGAAATTCCCACTTTTCAAGAATCTCAAACTATTGACACGGACAAAAACGGAACTTTGTCGCCGGAAGAATTAAACGCTTACGCCGCAAAAATCACACCGAGCTACCTCGACAATTTGCACTTGACGGTTGATAATGAGCCGCTTTCTTTGCGCCCCGACTCAACAAACATTACGCTTCCGATGGGTTTGGCGAATTTGCCGACGCTGCGGGTTGAATGGAATTTTTTGGCTGATTTGCCCATCAGCGACACTCAAGTTCGCAAAGTAAGTTTTGAAAATAAAAACAATCAGGGACGCGTCGGCTGGAACGAAATTATCATCAATCGCACTACCGGTGTCAACATTTTTAACAGCACGGCATTTGGCAGTGATTTATCAAACGAATTGAAAGCTTACCCTGAAAATATGCTGACCGCGCCGCTCTCCGAACACGCGGCTCAGTTTTCGTTTAATGATGGCGTGCTCCCGGCGGATGTTAAAACGCTCCAAAATCGTGACGGCAAAACGAGTGTGCCCGTGCAGAAAGACAGATTTGCCGAACTGATTGACGTCGAGCACCTGACCTTTCTCGCAGCGCTCCTCGGTTTGTTAATTGCGTTCGGGCTCGGAGCTTTTCACGCGCTCTCGCCCGGTCACGGCAAAACCGTGGTCGGCGCATATCTGGTCGGTTCACGCGGGACAATCAAACACGCGGTTTTTCTCGGCTTGACCGTGACTATCACGCATACGCTCGGCGTTTTTGCGCTCGGGCTGATTACCCTCTTTGCATCAAAGTACATTTTTCCCGAACGCCTTTTCCCGTTCTTAAATTTCGCTTCGGGCTTGCTGGTTTTCTTAATCGGCATCTCTCTTTTTAAAGATCGTTTGTTTGGGGTTCTGGGCTGGAAAATCAACATTCATCACGATCATGATGAAAACCCGGATGCAGGTGAAAATTTCCACTCCCAGGACGGTTTTACACACACGCACAACGGCCGTACGCATTCGCACAAACCACCGGAAACAGTGACGTGGGGAAGTTTACTGACGCTCGGAATTTCGGGCGGCTTGCTGCCCTGCCCTTCGGCCCTCGTGTTGATGCTGGCGGCTATTTCGGCTCAACAAGTCGTTTACGGGCTAATTGCGACGCTCGCTTTTAGCGTCGGTCTGGCCGCAACGCTGACATCAATCGGACTGATTTTTCTGTACGTCGGAAAGATTTTTGAGAATCAGTCGCTGAGCGGTAATCGAATTGTCAAAACGCTGCCGGTTCTCAGTGCCTTTGTCATTGCCTGCTTGGGCGCGGTAATTTGTTACACATCTTTCGCATAAATAAATTTTGGTTCACAATGCTTTCCTCTAAAAGCTGTAAAAGGCGCTCCGGAAAAGGTCAAACTATCAATTTGACCTTTTCTTTTTGCGTTCTTTTCAAAACTGATTAACTTGAGTTACCCTTGGCAGATGCTCTGTTGGAATTGAAACGGCTGTGAGCGTTATTAACTCTCAGAGTAATCAAATGGAAGAACGTTAAATGATTGAATTTGGAAGAGACATTTGCACTAATCTAGACGAAGCGACAACGAAAGAATGGCTTGAGACCAACGGCATCGGCGGATATGCTTCAGGCTCAATCTCCGGCATTAACACGCGCCGTTATCACGGGCTGCTGGTGGCGGCTGCGACTCCGCCGACGGGGCGCGCCGTGTTGCTCTCCAAATTTGAAGAAACAGTCCTCATCAACGGTCAGCCCTTTGAACTTTCCGCCAATCAATATCCGGATTCGGTTTATCCAGACGGTTATACTTTGTTAAATTCCTTTACTCTCAAGCCTTTTCCAACCTGGCAATTTGAAGTCAAAGGAGATTTTGGCAGCCTGATAGTTGAAAAGTCCGTTTTTATGGCTAACGGCGAAAATACGGTTGTTATCGAATATAAATTCACCACTCAGTCCAAAATTCAAGACCTCAAACTGGAAATTCGCCCGCTCGTCGCGTTTCGCGATTACCATCATTTGCGGCACGTTGAGACGGATTTTAAAATCGGTTTCCAACAAACCAAAAACGGCGTAGCATTTACTCCGCTGGCAAATTTCCCAACTCTCTATTTTTCCTGTAAACCGATATTAATTGAGCAAACTGGCTTTTGGTATCGCAATTTCGAATATCAACGCGAGCGTGAGCGGGGTTTCGATTTTCAGGAAGATTTATTTCAACCCTTCACGCTAAAGTTTGACGCGTCGAGTTCACAGAAAATATCGCTTCTCGTTTCAACTGAACAGCGCTCAATCTCGGACGTTAATAATCTGCTTGAGAAAGAAATCGCCCGCCGCGCTGAAATCGTCCAAAACGCTGCTGTGAGCGATGATTTCTTGGAGCAACTGGCGAGTGCCGCCGATCAATTTATTGTTTCGCGCGGAGATGATAAATCCATTATCGCCGGTTATCACTGGTTTTCGGATTGGGGACGCGACACGATGATTGCGCTGCCGGGGCTGACTTTGACGACCAACCGCCCGGAAATCGCAAGGAGCGTTTTGCTCGAATTTTCCAGGTATGTGTCAAACGGAATGCTGCCAAATCGTTTTCCAGATGTTGGCGAAACGCCAGAATACAATACGGTAGATGCGACGCTCTGGTATTTCGAAGCCGTTCGCGCATATCTTGAAAAAACCGGCGATTATGATTTTGTCGAAAAGTATTTGTACGAAAAACTGATCGAGATAATTGTCTGGCATTTACGCGGAACTCGCTACAACATTCACGTTGATACGGACGGATTGCTGTGCGCTGGCGACGCGCAAACGCAGTTAACCTGGATGGACGCCAAATCCGGCGACACGGTTTTTACGCCGCGCAACGGCAAAGCGGTCGAGATTCAGGCGCTCTGGTATAACGCATTGCGAATAATTGAAGATTTAGCCGAGAGATTCGGTGACCGCAGCGGCCGGCAGCAATATGCGGCGATGGCGGATCTGGCACAAATCAGCTTTACGCAGACTTTTTGGAACAAAGCAGAGGAATGTTTATTTGACTGCATTAACGGCGCGCGCGACGGCTCGGTTCGCCCAAATCAGATTTTCGCCGTCAGTCTCAAACATTCGATGCTGCCGCCTGATAAAGCGCGCAAAGTCGTCGGCAAAGTCGAGTTGGAATTATTGACTCCGTTCGGTTTGCGCTCGCTCTCGCCAAAAGATAAGAATTATCGCGGGCGTTACGAAGGCAATGGTTTCGAGCGGGATTCTGCCTATCATCAAGGCACTGTTTGGGCGTGGCTTGCCGGCCCGTTTTTTACCGCTTACGCTAAAACCTTCGCAGGTGAACCAGAGACCGGAGAAAAACTGAAGAATTGGCTGATTCCCTTCACCAGTCATTTATCTGAAGCCGGAATCGGACAAATTTCCGAGATTTTTGACGGTGACGCGCCGCACACTCCGCGCGGCTGCGTCGCACAGGCCTGGAGCGTCGGCGAAATCCTGCGGGCGGCAGTTTCAGATATTTACCACTTATCATAAACGCACAAACGTAAATTAGGCGTCTGAAGATTTCAGACGCCTAGCAATTCTGCTTCAAAGCATCACTGATGAGTTTCAGCGGTTTGAATAATTGTTGCGCGTCCGGGTAAGTTTGCGCGTTGTTTAGCAGCATTAGCCATACTTTGGCTGCTCTCGTACCACTTTTGGGCAATTTGTGCAGCAACATCGCGCCCGCCTAAACCGAAGGCCAAACCAACCGCCAGCGCCACCGAACCGATTAAGCCGATCAGCAAAGTGTTAATGAGCGTTGCGGCGATTCCAAGCTGGTCAACAGCGGCGATTATCGAAAATCCAAGCACAATATATTGCGTCAGCGTCGCGAGCAAATTCGGACTTCCAACTCCTAATTCCGAAACACTGGAACGGACTAGAGCTGATAAAAATCTGGCGATCAAGCTGCCGATGACGATGATTGCCATCGCTACTACAACATTCGGAACAAACAAAATAATCCGATTAATAATTTCCGTTAGTTGCGGAATCCCTAAAACGTTGGCTGCGGCTTGGACAAAAATCAGAAAAATAGAATATTTGAGAAGTCTGGCAATGACGCCTGAAACCGTCAGTTTGGTTCCAGAACGCCTGACGAAATCGCCGATGCCGCCGCGCTCGACGGCTGCTTCGAGTCCGACAGCTTTCAAACCCCGTTCGATGAGATTGGCGAAAAAGCCGGAAAGAAACCAGCCGATAACCAAGATTAGCGCCGCACCGACAAGCGCCGGCAGAAAACTGACAAATCGGTTAAGAGCATTAATCAGCGAATAAAAAATCGCTTCGCTCGTGTCTTTGATACCGTTGATTGGCTGTATTTGCATCGCATTAACTCTCCCCTAATTCAGCAACCGGAATTTTCAACAACTGCCGACTAATTAATCGTCACCATTGAAGGCACTGCCGGTTTGGCAGTACCTCCGCTCCCAAAACGACTTTTAACGGTTTTGGCGGTTAGTCATGTTATCGCGATTTACTTCGTCAACATCAACATCGGTGCGTTTGACCGTCTCGCGGACGGTTTCCTGTCGTTCGGTAATATCTTTACCGACGACAACTTCTTCGACCACTCTGGCTTCTTTAGAAACTACCGGAACTTCCGCCATTTCAGTGACTTCGATAACCCCGTCCTGAAAAGCATTCGGGGCGTTACCGACCGCGCGGTCAACCGGGCGACGTTCGACCGTCACATGTTCTTCGCGCAAATTAACCGTTTCTTCGACCGGGCGCGACGTAACATTGGTTCGGACACGCGTTTCACCGCTTTCGACGGCGCGTTTACTGACATGCAACTGTTCTTCGATAATTGGCAGAACGGTTTCGCCCTGGTTTGTTTCGCGCGGCGTATATGCAGCATTCTCAGCGTTGGCTATCGCCGCGGCATTAGCAGTTTGCTGATAATTCTGGCTTGCAGCAGGTTGATTGTCAGCCAAATTTTGTGAACGCTCATACTCGTCATTGAGCGCTGCGCCGTTACGGATGATGACCTTGCCGTTTTGCAGAGCAAAATCGGCAGCCGGAATGTGTTTGGCATTGTCAACGATGATGCCGCTGACCATTTCGGTGTCGGTGTTGATATTAATTTCCGTAACTTTGCCGATTGCATTGTTGTTCTGGTCAACTACTGTCCAGTCCATGCAATCCTGATTGCTGTTAACGAGATCATACTCGTCCTGTTTTGAATACGCGATAATTGCCATTTTGATAAAATCCTTTCTTCTTTAATTCCTAAAATCTGCTATCTGGCTGCGGTGTTGTCGTTTCCGGTGACTTTTTCGGTAGCGTTGCCCGCAGTGGCCAGCTTGTATTCGATCCGGCGATTTTGAAAGCGTCCTTCGGGCGTGTCGTTCGCTGCCTTTGGCTGGGTCTCTCCATAACCTTTGGTCGTAAACATTCCTGTCGGAGCGCCGAAGCGAGTAAGTTCGTCGCGAACAGAGGCGGCGCGTCGTTCGGATAATGTTTGATTATGAGCGGCGTCCCCGTCATTATCGGTGTGGCCGTCAACTTCGACATGAGTCGTCGCCGGAGCCTTTTTAAGCATTTCCGCCGCCTGTTTGAGCAGGGGTTTATCAGCTTCGGGAATTTCCGCGCTGTCTTTGGCAAAATTTACAACCGACAGGTTGAGCGCATCAAAAACCTGTTGCGGAGTTCCGTTGGGATACACCTTTTGCATAGCTTCGCGAGCGCGTTCGTTAGCCTCGCGAATCCTCTCCTGCTCGTTAAAGACGACTGCCGTACTGTTAGCACTGGTCGTCGTGACTGCGACCCGGTTGGTATTTACGTTATTGTTAACGTTGGCTACCGGAACGGTGCTGCAGCCGCGCGATAAAAATAAAAGCAGCGGAATTATGAGTAATAATAAGAGCAGTGGAATCCACCAGGGAATCCCGCTTCTTTTATGTTCGACAGGAATTTCAGCCATTTGTTTTGATTTGCTCCTTAAAAAGTTAATTGTGTTTTGCAACGTTTTTGTAAATTGCTGCGATAAGTAATATTGCCGGTTTAATAAAAGCAGGCGATGAGTCGTTTTAAGACTTAAAACGACTCATCGCCATTAAATTGTTTACTGTTTAGCGCTTTTGCGTTTACCGGCGGCATCCGGGTTGGTTTCTTCAACCTCGACATCGCTGCGGCGAACCGTGTCGCGGACGGTTTCCTGTCGTTCGGTAATATCTTTACCGACGACAACTTCTTCAACCACGCGAGCGGTTTTACCGACAACCGCTTGTTCGGAACGCTCGGTAATGGTGAAATCCTGTTGCTGCGATGCCGCAACGTCGGCGTCGGTCACGGCTCGATCAACCGGACGACGATTAACCGTCACCTTTTCTTCGCGCAAATTAACCGTTTCTTCGACCGGACGCTCGCTGACGCGCGTGTGAATGCGAACGCCGCCGCGCTGAACAACTTGTTTGCCGATGTTTAATTGTTCTTCGATAACCGGCAAAGCTACTTCGCCTTGTCCAGCAAAATTTTGAAACTCTTTATTTGTCTGTTCTGAGGTGTAGAGCGGAGCTTTCGCATCGTATTTTTTATAACCCGCAGCGCGGTACTGCTCCGCGCGGCGATTGACGTCAATCGCGCCGCTGTTATTTAAGATTTCGACGGCTCTCTCGGCGTTGGCGTCATCGGCCTGAACCGTCACAATCGTGCTGCCGCGTCTGACCGACTCGGCGTAAACGCCTCGCTCGTCTTCGTTGATGTCGCTGCCAAAGACCGAATCAAAAAAACCGGCAATCTTGTTGCCGATTGAATTTCCCGTTGTCAAATCGGTGGATTTTGCCCCGCCGTAGGTTGTGTAGCCTTTTCCGGCCGGTTCGTTGCGAGCGAGAGAAATATCAGTTTGTTTGACGCCTGCCTGCGTCAAAGCTTGAACGGCTTTTTGCGCCGCTGCGAAATCATCGAAAATACCTACTAATGTCGTTGCCATAAAAATTCCCCTTATTTTTTTTAGTTTCCAGTCACTTTGCGGCGGAAATTGACTTCCTCCGCTTGAGCTTCGTTCTCCGGCATCGCTACTGCGTTTTGCGCTTGAGCGCCACCGGGTTTAATTCGTTCGAGCGTCGCTTCTTCGCGGCGCAGAACGATTTGCTGAGGCCGATGAATGGTTTCGCTCCGTTTGGAAATTCTCACTTCCTCGCGCAGCACCAGCCGTTTTTCAACCACCAATACTTCTTCCAAGAGCGGCACAATGATTACGTCGCCCTCATAACGCACCTGCGGCGGTTCGGTGACAAAACTGTTAATCGCGACCCGCTCAATCTCAATTTGCTCCTGCAAAATGGGTTCATTGACAGTTTCCGTTCGTTCGCTGACCGTTTTATGAATCCGCACGCCGCCCGTGATGACTTTTTCTTTGGATATTTTTAGCTGCTCCGCGAGAATCGGCACAACCAATCGCTCGGCATTAACGCTGCCCGACTCATTGATTTTCCCGACGTTGGCTACCGCTTCCGTTTTCGTCAATGCTTCAAAACTTCCGGGATAAAAAAAGACGCCCGGCTCTCTTTCCGCAAAAGCTTTGCCGTCAATAAAAACGCTTCTGCCATTCTCAAACCGCACGAGAACCAGTCGTGAATCCGAACCTTGCGGCGGAATAACGGTTAAATCGAGCGTTCCGCGCACGCCGTTTTGATCAATTGCCTGTAATGTTGAAACACTCATAGCTTTTCCCGTTGGCTTTTATTCGCGCTCACAGAAGTTTGCGCGTTTGTTTTGCCGTTTCTAGTTTCTGTAGGTTTAACAATGCGGGAAAAAGTCTGAGCCAACAACCGTATTAATACCTATACGGTGTTGGTAATTACGCGGTCAGATTATTGAATTTGGAGCGGAGACTATTTGACCGAATCTCGTTCGATCATGTAACACGCGATTTCGACTCGGTTTGACCAGCCTTTTTTGGCGAGAATGTGCGAAATGTGCATCTCAACCGTCCGTGTGCTGAGGTTTAGTTCGTGGGCAATTTCTTTGTTGCTCAAACTTTTGGCGACGAATTTGGCGACGCGCGTTTCGGCTTCCGTCAAATCAGAATTAACATTGCTCCGCGAAACAATCACGGAATCGGCATTTGGCGAATGTGAAACGACGCCGGCACTGGCGCGCGCCACGCGAATGTGAGTTCTGGAGACACGCTCCAATATATTTTTGATCACGGCGATCAGTTCTTCCGGCTCAAACGGTTTAACCAGATAAGCGTCAACTCCGGCTTCGAACCCGGCGATACGGTCTGCGCGGGTGTCTTTCGCCGTTAAAAAAACAATTGGAATCAAATCCGTGCGCGGATTGGAGCGGATCTTGGCGGCAAAAGCAAAACCATTGATGCCGGGCATCATCACGTCGCTGACAATCAGATCGGGAATCGTTTCGGCGATTCGAACCAGCGCGTCGTTGCCGTTGCGACTGGTCATAACTTCTAAACCGGCTTTGGTCAGGCAGAGAGAAATTGCCTGGAGAAGCGGCGCGTTGTCTTCAACGACGAGCAGGCGTTTTTTCATCCTATTTCTCCTTCGTTAAATCCATATTCGTCAATCGCATCCAGTTTGTCTGTGTGCTCGTTCCAAACCGCGAGACAAACCGTGAAACAACTGCCCTGTCCGACTGTTGATTCGACTTTGATATGCCCGCCAAGATCAGTTATCAAACGATTTGCCAGATATAGTCCGAGCCCGACGCCGGGTGTTTCGGCGCGTCCCATCGCGTCATCCGGCGTCCCGTCCGTTGTCTCATCGTGCGGAACGGTTTTTTTGCCGCGAAAGAATTTTTGAAACAGCAGCGGTATATCCTCAGCGTGAATCCCGCGTCCGCTATCGGAAACAATGATGCAAATATTTTCAGTTTGAAGATGGCTTTGTCCGTCCAAAATCGGCCCGGTTTCGTCAACAACTTTTTTAGCCTCGATTGTAATTTTGCCGCCAATTGCGGTGTATTTGATAGCGTTTTCGATAATTGAACAAAGCGCCCGGCGAACCGCTTTTTCGTCGCCGCGCGCCGGAGGCAGATTTTCGTCGTCATGAACGGTGAAAATCTGGTTTCGGGCGTTAGCGGCATGACGCTCGATTTTATCGCAAGAGCACAGCAGACGCGTGATATTAACGGGTTCGGAACGTAAATCAATCGAGCCTTCTTCAATCCGGGCAACGTCGAGTAGATTGAGAATCATGTCAATCTGCCGGTCGCTTTCAGCGGCAATCGTTTCGAGATATTCAAAGCGTTCTGACACCGATTCGCCGCCCTGCTGCATAATCCGGGCGAGAGTTTTGATTGTTGTCAAGGGAGTGCGAAATTCGTGCGAGATGAGCTGCAAAAATTCGTCTTTGGCGCGATTGGCGCGGTCGGCTTCGTGCCGTGCAGCTTCGGCTTCATGCCGGGCTGTTTGTTCGTTAAAGAAAAATTTAGCGATTTCATCCTGCGCAGCCGTTCGCTCCTGTTCGGCGATTTTGCGCTTTGAAATATCTCTCGAAACAGTTAAAAACTGTGACGGCCTGCCTTCTTTGTCATTAATGATTTGAGCGATTGTCTCAACCCAGACGTATTCGCCGGATTTTGACCGGATTCGATAATCGCTCGTAACACCGGTTTCACCTTTTAACAGCCGCTCGTGCATTTCCTCGCGAACACAGTTGGTTTCGTCCGGATGAATTAAGTCATAAGGAGAAGTTCCGACAAGTTCGTCGGGCTGATAACCGAGAAGCGCAAATGATGACGGCGAAACATAAAAATAGCGGCCGTCAAGATGGTGTAAACAAACCAGATCACACATATTTTCGGCCAACAGCCGATAGCGCGACTCAGTCTCGCGCATTCTAACCTCGGACAGAGTTTCTGCCGTGACATCTCCGATAAATCCTTCGAGAGCGACAATTGTCCCTGCAGCATCATGGATAAAACGAAAGCGATCACGGACATGCTTGACCGAGCCGCTGCGCATCACAATTCGATAAGCAAGGTTGAGCGGCGGAGTTCCGAAAGCCGCGCTGTCGTTCATCAGCCGGCGCACTTCCGAACGCACGCGGTCGCGGTCATCCGGATGAATAATTTCATCCCAGGTAACAGCACGTTTTTGCGTCAGCTCGTCAGCCGAATACTCCGTTAACCACAAACAGCCTTCGCTGATAAATTCGCTGGTAAAATTTTCGTCCGCCCGACAACGATAAACTACGCCCGGAAGATTGCCGATCAGAGTTCGCAGAAAACGCTCCCGCTCAATTAAACGATGTTCGACCGTTAACTTTCCGTCTCTTTCACTTTGCTGCGCCGCAGGAGTCATTATTCTAGCCCGTCCAAAAGCTTTCGGTTTTTAAAGTCTGAATAACCAAAGACAAAACAGAGAGCCGTTGTAAATTCTTACTCCAAACGCCATTTCGAAAATGTACGCTGACGCACGCTATTTAATATTTGTGAAAAATCAATTAAAAAGCAGATGATTGAATTGAGTCTGAAAGCGGTTTGGCAACAGCCGGAATCTGGCGAATTGCTCGGCTTTTCGCGGATGATTGAAAGCAGTTAATTGGGGAACTCGTTATTACTTGGTATTGCTGGAAACCGGCTGCATCTTAACGCCAAAAACGCTTGGATTTTCGCCGACAATCGCGGCGGCGAAAAATTTGGGCACGTATTTGATATTTTCTTTTTGAAATTGTGATGAGAGTTTACCCTGGTTTGAAACGAGCGTCCAAAAACTTCGCTCCTGATTAGATTCACCGGCCAGAGCGGTTTGCAGATTGGTGCTCAAACCGCCTTCGCCGCTATTGTAACTGGCGATTGCAAGCGGAACGCTCAAGGCTCCGGTTCCGTAGCGTCCGGTTAAAAATTTCATATATTTGGCGGCGGCGGGCGCGGCTTTGTTTGGTTCGCAGCGTTCGTCCGGATTGGTGGGCGAAGCGCCGGCTTTGGTCGCCAACCCGAATTGAGCGCCGGTTGCTTTGGTAAATTGAAACATTCCGAGCGGGCCGGTCGGAGACTGCAAGCAAACGCAGTGCTCGGATTCAATCATCGCCAGATAAAGACCGATTTGCGGAGCAATTCCTTCGGCATTAAAAGCCGGAACAATAAATTGCGCGTTTTTGCTGGCGCGTTCGATCAGCGTCTCCAAATTATCTCTCGTAAAGCTGCAGGTAGTGTTTTGTTTGCTGTATTTCAAACGTTTCGCGTAAGCGTCAACAAAACTTTTGATGCGTTCCACGGCTTCGGGCGGGACGGCATCGCCGCTGGTGTTGCCGATCATCTGCGCAACGATTTTTGATTCTTTTTCGATAAACTGCCGTTTTTCCGGTTCCGACATCTCAAGATAAGTCCTGGTCGGCGCGACCGGGTAAATCGGTTTAGGTTCTGTTCCGCCAGAATTATTATCCGTCGCTGCGGGCGAAGTGGAAACTATCGCATTCCCATTGTCGCTGTCGGGTGAACGCTCGCCCCTCGGCTTTTTTCTTCGCGAATTGATGTTCTTTCCCGGCTCATCCGGCGAAACATCATCTTCCGAATTATCCGACTCGTTGGCCGCAATTTCGTGATTCGAATTTTGATTTGTGAGAGCTTTGGAAACCACGACCACGCTGACCAACCCGATAATAGCTACGGCAAGTCCGGCAACGATCAGCGGAACGAAATTAAATTTCGTCGGATTAACTGAATTTAGCGAACTGCCATTCGCGCTCTTGACAGAATTACCGGCGGCGGTTTTTTGTTCGGAAATTTGAAGTTTGAGCCTGGTTTCGTTGCCCAATCTGATCACATCGCCGCTTTGCAAAATATTACCGTTCGGCGCAGCCGGAACTTCGTTGACATAAGTCCCGTTGGTTGAATTATTGTCCAGAATCCAGATCTGGCCGCCGTCACGGTAAATTGTCGCGTGGTGACGCGACAAACTGCTGTCGGCGAAACGCAGTTCAACTTCGCCGCGCCCTAATTTTAATTC
>JBBQUS010000087.1:0-13737 GCA_038212235.1 Pyrinomonadales bacterium | reverse complement strand
GGTTGAAAGTTTCAGGCTTCAAACCGCAGTATCGTTTGAAATCTGTTGGTGATAGCAGTTTAATTTTCTCGTAGCTCATCAATAAATTGATTAACGATGGGGGCTTCAGTTGTCAAATAGCACTTATGAAAGAGGTCTAATGTATGAGCAGCATCACTGAAGTAGCCCGCGAAGCCAGAGTCTCAACCGCGACGGTTTCGCATGTGATTAATAACACGCGCTACGTTTCCGAAGAGGTGCGCGCCCGCGTCATGCTGGCAATTGAGCAGTGTCGTTATTATCCGAACGCTCACGCCCGAAGTCTGGCCTCGGGGCGCAGCAAGGTGATCGGTCTGGTAATTTCCGACATCGCCAACCCGTTTTTCCCCGAACTTGTGAAGGCTATTGAAGAGGCCGCGTTTGAGCGCGGGTATGATATTTTTCTCTCAAATACAAATTACGATCCTGAACGAACCTCGCATTACGTCCAGAGATTTATCGAGCGCAAGGTAGCGGGCGTGGCGGTGATGACCTCGGAGATGAAAAAGGAGTTGATTGACGAGTTGTCTCACCGCAAAGTTCCGGTCGTTTTTCTCGATGTTGGCGAAGCGGGAATGCAGATGAGCAATTTGCGCGTTGATTATGAAGAGGGAATTGAACAGGCGATTCTGCATCTGGTTGCGCTCGGCCACCGGCGGATCGCCTATATCAGCGGAAAAGTTGATATCAGGTCGTCGCGGCGGCGTCTCGAAGCTTTTCAGAAAACTATGCGCCAGCTTTTTCCGGATGTGCCGGAACTGATTTTTTACGGAAATTTCAAAATCGAAGGCGGCCAGCGCGCGGCCAACGAAATTTTGGCGACCGGAGTAGACAATCTGCCGACAGCCGTCATCGCCGCCAACGATTTAACGGCCATCGGAGCCATCAGCCAGTTTGAATCCGCCGGTCTAAACGTTCCGCGCGATATTTCCGTCGTCGGATTTGATGATATTGATTTTGCCGCGCTAACCAGACCCGCGCTGACGACAATCAGCCTGCCGCGCAACGAACTCGGAAGACGAGCGGTCGAAATGTTAATTAGAATTTTGGAAAATCCAGAGGAGCGCGGGGTGGAAATTCGCATTCCGACCAATCTGGTTATTCGCCAATCAACCGCGCCGGCTCCGATTAAACCCGCGCAGGACGAACTGCGAAGGACACCTATGGTAGAAAAGCAACTGGTTTAAAAGGCAAACATCTGTGATTAATAATCAAGTTTTAAAAGCGAAAAAAAGTGAAAGATTAAAGCGCACCGTCAAGCAGCGCACGGTTTTTGTACTGCTGCTGGTGCTGGTTTCACTGTTGAGCGTCTCTGGCCAGAAAAAGGCGGTTTATACCAACCCGGTGCTGGCCGGAGATTATCCTGATCCGTCTGTGATTCGCGTCGGGGCGGATTATTACGCGACCTCAACCTCTTCCGAATGGTCGCCGGAATTTCCGATTTTGCACTCGCGCGATCTGGTTAACTGGGAAATTGTCGGCGATGTTTTCCCCACGAGACCCGAATGGTCGGTCGGCAATTACTGGGCGCCGGAAATTTGGCAGGACAAAGGACAGTTTTACGTTTTCTACGTGGCGCGCAAGGCCGCGGGCGCGCTCTGTATAGCTGTGGCGACCGCTGCCAGACCCGTCGGGCCTTACACCGATCACGGAGCCCTGGTTTGTCAGGACGCCGGTTCGATTGACCCGTTTCCGATTCGTGACGAACAGGGAAAACTCTTTGTCGTGTGGAAAGAGGATGGCAACAGCGTGGGCAAACCGACTCCGCTCTGGGCGCAGGAACTTGACGAAAAAACTTTCAAACTTGTCGGAGATAAAAAGGAGATTCTGCGAAACGATCCCGCTTCGTGGGAAGCAAATCTGGTCGAAGGCCCTTATATTTTGCGGCGCGGGCAGTGGTTTTATCTGTTTTATTCGGGCAACGCCTGCTGCGGGCGCGAATGCAATTACGCTCTTGGCGTCGCGCGTTCCAAAACTCTTTTGGGGAAATGGGAGAAAAATCCCGCTAATCCGATTCTCAAAGGCAACGAAGATTGGCGCTGTCCGGGTCACGGTTCAATCGTCACGGACGAACTCGGACGTACATTTTTGATGTATCATGCCTACGATCCGCGCGACACGGTTTATGTCGGACGAGAGGCTCTGCTTGATGAAGTAAAATGGACGAGCGGTAATTGGGCTGAAATCAACGGCGGAAAAGGGCCGAGCAAGCAAGCAAACGCGCCTTTGCGAGTGGCAGAGCGCAACGCCGAATATCGATTTTTTGACGATTTCACCACGTCAAAACTGCGTTACGGCTGGCAGTGGCAGCAAAATAACGTTCCCGTTTACCGGATTGAAGGCGGATTTTTAGTGCTTGCACCAAACGCGGCCAATGCCCGAAACGAACTGGGGGCGATTATGGCTCGTTCAACCACGCTCGGAGATTACACGGCGACCGCGCAGCTTGACCAAAAAAATCTGACAACCGGCCGGATTGCCGGCGTTTCGGCTTACGGAGACAATGAAAACGCGCTTGGCGTCGGGATCAAAGACGGCAAGCTTGTAATCTGGAAGCGCGAAAAAAATAATCAGCAAATCATTGCGACGGCGGATGCTCCAGGGAGCGCGCAGGTCTATCTGAAAATGACGGCGCGCGACGGACATCTCTTTCACTTTGCCGCGTCGAGCGACAATAAAAATTGGCAGGACCTCAACCAGGAAGTTGACGGCGCGTTTCTGCCGCCGTGGGATCGAGGCGTGCGAGTCGCGCTTTACACGGGCGGCGCGGCGGGTTCTGCGGCAAAATTCGGATTTTTGCGAATTGAACCGGCAAGATAAATTTTCGAGGCTTTCGGAGAAATAAAATGAATCTTTCAATCAACCCAAAATTAATCGGATTAATCACAATTTTAACCGCCGCTCTGATGTTTACTGGCTGCGAGCGCAAACCTGCGAACGGCGGGGGCGGCGGTACAAGTACGAACGGAAAAAAAGTCGTCGGTTTTGTCCAGTCCGAGACTGATAACCCGTGGCGCATTGCCGAGACAAAATCAATGCAGGATGAGGCCGCAAAGCGTTCCGACAAATATGAACTGGTCGTCACTAACGCTCAGGGACAGACGTCAAAACAACTTTCTGATGTCGAAGATTTGATAGCGCGCCGGGTAAGCGCGATTTTTCTCGTGCCGCGCGAAGCGGAAGGGCTTTCGAGCGCTCTGCAAAAAGCTAAAGATGCCAAAATTCCTGTTTTCCTGATTGATCGCGAACACACTGGAAAAGCCGGAGATGATTTTGTGACATTTATCGGATCGAATTTTATTGAAGAAGGACATCGGGTCGGCGATTGGGTGATTAAAAACACTAATAATAAAGCCGGAGTCGTGATTCTCGAAGGCAATGCCGGGTCATCCGTCGCGCGTGATCGCAACCAGGGCTTTATGGATGCCATCAAGTCGAGTCCGGACATTAAGGTGCTGGCCTCGCAACCCGGCGACTTTAAGCGTGCCAATGGTCAAGCTGTCATGGAAAACTTAATTCAAGCGCACGGTAAAAATATCACAGTCGTTTATACGCACAATGACGAAATGGCGTTAGGCGCAATCAGCGCGTTAAAAGCCGCAGGTTTTAACCCGGGAAAAGATGTCAAAGTCGTTTCTGTGGATGGTCAAAAGAGCGCGCTTGAAGCAATCGTCGCCGGCGATATGAACGTGACGGTCGAATGTAATCCGCGGTTCGGTCCGGCTGCCTTTGATACATACGAAAAATATCTGCGCGGCGAACCGATTCCGCCAAAAATTATCAACCAAGATCGCTTCTTCGATGCGACCAATGCGGCGCAGTTTATTGCTGAGGCTTATTGAAATAATGGTGAATTGTGAATGCTAAATGTTGAATTGTAAAGAATTAAAAAACACAAAACTTAATTCCTTTTCAAATTCACCATTGACCATTGACCATTGACCATTGACCATTGACCATGTTGTTGCGGATGGAAAACATCAGAAAAGTTTTTTCGGGCGTCGTCGCCCTTGAAAACGTCAATCTGACTTTGGAGCGCGGCGAAGTCCATTCGCTCGTCGGCGAAAACGGGGCGGGCAAATCAACTTTGATTAAAGTGCTGACGGGCGCCTACCAGCGCGACGGCGGCGAGATATTTTTGGAAGGCAAACCCGTCAGTTTCCGCTCGCCCGAAGACGCGAATAAAGCCGGAGTCGTCGCGGTTTATCAGGAAGTCAATCTGCTGACTTTTCGCACCGTCGCCGAAAATATCTTTTTGGGGCGCGAACCGCGAAAATTCGGGTTGGTTGATTGGGCAAAGATGAATCGCGAGGCCGGCAAACTGCTGGACAGCCTCGGTTTGAATATCAATCCGAAAGCCGAACTCGGTAGTCTCAACATCGCTCTCCGGCAAATGATTGCGATTGCGCGCGGCGTTTCCCTCGGCGCCAAGGTGTTGGTGCTGGATGAGCCGACCAGCTCACTGACCGAAAAGGAAGTCGAGATTTTGTACGAGGTTATTCGCCGTCTGAAAGAGCAGGGAACTGCGATTATCTACATCTCGCACCGATTTGACGAACTTTACGCCGTCTGCGACAAAGTGACGATTCTGCGCGACGGCAAATATGTCGCAACCAGAGATTTACAAGGTCTCGAACGCATTGATCTGGTTTGCCTGATGCTTGGGCGTCAGCGCGAAGATCTGGAAAGAAAAGGGGCAACCGCTTTTGGCGAGCAGCATCATGAAACGCTCAATGATTCCGTGCCCCTCCTTAAAACCGAGCATTTGACGCGCGGGCGGCGTTTAAAAAACGTTTCGCTCGTTGCCGGGAAAGGCGAGATTTTGGGAATGGCCGGACTTCTCGGCTCGGGACGAACGGATGTTGCGCGCGCGGTGTTCGGCGCGGATAAAACCGAAAGCGGAAAAGTTACGTTTGACGGCCAAGAATTAAAACTGCGCTCGCCGAACGATGCGATCAAGGCCGGAATCGCTTTTCTCTCGGAAGACCGCAAAGCCGAAGGCATTTTCCCCGAATGGTCTGTTCGCGAAAACCTGACCCTTGCCGCTTTGCCCGCGCTGACCACGCTCGGCGTTGTTTCGCGCGCCAAGCAAAACGCCATTGTTGATAAATACATGAAACGGCTTGGAA
This sequence comes from Pyrinomonadales bacterium, assembly GCA_038212235.1. GTDB lineage: Bacteria > Acidobacteriota > Blastocatellia > Pyrinomonadales > Pyrinomonadaceae > JBBQUS01. The sequence goes on along the minus strand of JBBQUS010000087.1, from coordinate 8,590 downwards.
TTAAAGCCTCAAACGCCGATCAAAAAATTCGCGAACTATCGGGCGGCAACCAGCAAAAAGTGCTGCTCGCCCGCTGGCTCTGCAAAAATCCGAAGTTTCTGATTATGGACGAGCCGACGCGCGGAATTGACATCGGAGCCAAAGGCGAAATTCAAAAACTCGTCAACGAACTGGCCAACGAAGGTTTAGGCGTTTTGATGATTTCTTCCGAGCTTGAAGAATTAGTCGAAGGCAGCAATCGCGTCGTTGTCATGCGCGACGGCGAACTCGTCGCCGAGATTCAGCGCGCGCAGATTTCGCAGGACGCAATTATTAACGCGATGGCGGACACCAACTGAATATCCGAAACAAACGGCGCAAACGGTAATCAAGTTTTCAATGGAGCAAAAGAGCATGTCTAATTTTTCGAGAAAATTTTTGAGCGGGGGCATTTCGTTTTTCTTAATCCTGATTTTCTGCGTTTCAAGCGTTGCCGCGCAAACGCGCTGGACGGAACAGCAGGCAAAGGATTGGTACGCCAAGCAAGGCTGGCTGGTCGGCTCGAACTTTGTGCCGGCGACCGCCATCAACGAACTCGAAATGTGGCAGGCGGACTCTTTTGATCCCGGCCGGATTGACACCGAACTCGGTTGGGCCGAGGGCATCGGAATGAACACGATGCGCGTCTTTCTGCATGACCTGGCTTACGAGCAGGATAAAGCAGGGTTTAAGAAAAGGCTCGATCAATTTTTGACGATTGCCGCCAAACACAAAATCAAGCCGATGTTGGTCATCTTTGATTCGGTTTGGGATCCCAATCCGCAGATTGGAAAACAACGCGCTCCCCGCCCCGGCGTTCATAATTCGGGCTGGGTGCAAACACCGGGAGCCAAAGCATTGGCAAATCCGGCGGAATACGGGCGCCTTGAAAAATACGTCAAAGATGTGGTCGGCTCTTTCGCCAAAGATCAACGCATTCTGGCCTGGGACGTCTGGAACGAGCCGGACAACCAAAACGGCAACGATTACGCCAAACAAGACCCGCCGAACAAGGTTGAACTGGTTAACAAACTTTTGCCTCAGGTTTTCGCCTGGGCGCGCGCCGCGCAGGCCGAGCAGCCGCTTACTTCAGGCGTCTGGAAAGGCGATTATACTTCGGATGAGACACTAGAAGCGACAGAGAAAATCCAGCTCGGGATGTCTGACGTGATTACTTTTCACAGCTATGATTCAGGCGAAGAATTCGAGAAACGAATCAAGATCCTGCAGCGCTTTAATCGCCCGATTATCTGCACCGAATACATGGCGCGTCCGCGAAACAGCACCTTTGTCGGGACGCTTCCGATTGCCAAAAAGTACAATGTCGGCGCAATAAATTGGGGTTTCGTCCAGGGTAAATCTCAAACGAATTATCCGTGGGATTCTTGGGAACATCCGTATGTCGAATACCAGCCTTGGGTTTGGTTTCACGACGTTTTTCGGACCGACGGAACGCCGTATTTGCGCGAAGAAACAGATTTGATCAAACGGCTAACAAGCAAAACTAAAATTAGTTTTATAACCTTAAGACGGCAGTTTTAATTTACTAAATTTTTCAACCGACTAAATATGGCGCAAGCAATTTCTCTCCCTCGACAAAACTTTCGGCTGGCCGATTATGCGCCGACATACGGAGCTTTAGCCGCGCTTATTTTACTACTGGTTGTTAACGTCATTTTTACTCGAAATTTTGCTGATTTTGATAATTTTCGCAATATTTTGGTGCAGGTGACGCCGACGATGCTGGTGGCGGTCGGGATGACGTTTGTGATTTCGACCGGCGGTATTGATTTGTCAGTCGGTTCGGTGATGGCGATTGCCTCGGCGGTGGCGGCGGTTTCACTTGATTACGGGGCTGGAACGGCAATTTTACTGGCGCTGTTGATTGCAACGGCCATTGGCGCATTTAGCGGAGCTTTAATTTCAGGCTTTAAAATTCAACCGATTATTATCACGCTCGCGCTCCTCATTGCCGGACGCGGAATCGCGCAGGTGATCAGCAACGGCGGACAATTAATTCCATTCGGCAATCCAAATTTTGAATATCTCGGCAAAGGCGCGATTGCCGGAATTCCGTTTCAAATCATTTTGCTGGCCGCAGTTGTCGCGGTTGGTATCTTCGTTCTCAGGGCCACTATTTTCGGGCGCTACATCATTGCCGTCGGCGGCAATCAGGAAGCCGCCAGGCTCTCCGGCGTGCGCGTCAACTGGACGAGAATTTCGGTTTACGCCATCAGCGGATTGCTCGCCGGACTGGCCGGATTAATTTACACGGCGCGTTTGGGGGCGTCGGACGCTTCGAAAGTCGGCGACGGAATCGAGCTTGACGCGATTGCAGCCACGGTCGTCGGCGGCACACCGCTGACCGGCGGACGGGCGACGATTATCGGAACGGTGATCGGGGCGCTGATTATGCAAATCATCACGACCAGCTTTAACATGAACGGCATCAAGTTCTCTTATTCGCTCGTGATTAAAGCCGCGATTATTCTGCTGGCGGTTTATATCCAGCGGCCAAAACGAAATTAAGAATTATTTAGCCACAGATGAAACCGGATCAACACAGATTAAAATTTGAACAAAAATATTTATCGCAATTGAAGAAAAATTTCTACTTTTGCGTTCGGCTTTTAAACAGTAAATCTGTCTTCGTCTGCGTTCATCTGTGGCTAATTCTCTTATTTTTTTCTACCATCAAGGCGCAGACATATAGCAATCCGGTGATTCCCGGAGATTTTCCGGATCCGTCAGTGATTCGCGCCGGAACAGATTATTACGCGGCCGCGACGACAGGAGATTGGGCGCCGCATTTTCAGATTCTGCATTCAAGGGATTTGGTTAACTGGGAAATCGCCGGAGCGGTTTTGAGCGAAACTCCAGTGTGGGCTAAAGGCGATTTTTGGGCTCCGGAAATAACCGAGGATCACGGCAGATTTTTTGTTTACTACACGGCGCGGCGCAATGACGGCGCGGGCAAAAAAGGAACGCTCTGCGTGGCGGTGGCTGTCGCCGACAAACCCGCCGGGCCGTACACCGACAAAGGCACTCTGGTTTGTCAGGAAATGGGCTCGCTCGATCCGGATTTTACCCGCGATGAACACGGAAAACCCTATTTGATTTGGAAAGAAGACGGCAATGACCGCCAGCAGCCGACCTGGCTGTACGCGCAGGAATTAGACGCAAGCGGCACTAAATTGCTCGGAAAAGCGCAAAAGCTTTTTCGCAACACCCAGCCCTGGGAAAAACACGTTATCGAAGGCGCTTACGTTTTGCGCCGCGACGGTTATTTCTATCTTTTTTATTCGGGCAATGCTTGTTGCGGGCGTAGCTGTGATTACGCGCTCGGTGTCGCACGTTCCAAAACTTTGTTGGGCAAATGGGAAAAAAATCCGGCTAATCCTATTTTAGCGGCCAATGAAACCTGGCAGTGTCCCGGTCACGGGAGCATTGTCGAAACGCCGGACAATCGCTCTTTTTTGCTTTATCACGCGTACGGCAAAGATTCCGGCGCTTTTAATATCGGGCGGGAAGCCCTACTCGACGAAGTCAAATTCCAAAACGGTTGGGCGACGATCAACGACGGACGTGGCCCTTCAAAAACTGCCGCTGCGCCGCTCAAAAATACTAATCAGCAATCGGTATTTGCCGACTCAAACGACGAATTTGGCGGAAATCCGCTCGCTCCAAAATGGTCATTTCCGCTTTTCAATAATGAAACTATTCGGCTCAAAGACGGTTTTCTAACAATTGCCCCGACCGGAAAACAACTAATCTCCGGAAAGATGTCAGAGGTCGTTTTGGCTGAGCGCACCGTTTCGGAAGATTACACGGCGACGGCGCGAATTGATTTTGCACGCATCACCGAAGAAGAATCTGCCGGTCTGTCCGCATACAGCTGGCGCGGCAATGCGGTCGGAATCAGTTTGGGGAGCGGAAAAATTTACGTCTGGCGGCGCGAAGAAGGAAAACAAGTGCAAGTTGCCAGCGCAGCTCTTCCGCCGAGCATGACTGCGGTTCAACTGCGTCTCACCGCTCAAGGGGGCGAAACCTACAATTTCGCGTACAGTTTTGATGGAAAGAGCTGGCAAGCGCTCGGCGATAAAGTCAGTTTTGGCAATCTCGAAGGCGCGCGCGTCGCGCTTATTGACAACGGCAAAACTGACAATCCCGGAGCCCGTTTTGACTGGATCAGAGTTGAGAAGCAGGGAGAGGTGACAGAAGAGAGGTAACAAGGGACAAGGCAATAAATTAATAAACACTTTATCTTTAATTTTTCATCACTCGTCACCTGTCTCTTGTCACCTGTCACTAATTTATATGGAACAGACGCCGACAATTCACGATTTAACGGAAACTCAGGAGCGGGATTTTCGCGCTCGTTTCGGCACGTTCGTGCAAAAACAGGGGGCGCTGATTCTGCTCGTTCTGGTTTGCATCATCGCGACGGCTCGTTACGAAGCGTTTCTGACCCCGGAAAATCTGCTTAATGTTTTGCGGCAAAATTCAATGCTCGGGCTGGTCGCGCTCGGGATGACGTTTGTCATCTTAACTGGCGGCATTGATTTGTCGGTTGGTTCACTGCTGGCGGTCGCGGGTGTTATCGCCGCGTTTTTGGCTGATCGCGGTTTGGGCGTCGCTTTGATTGCGGCGATTGCCGTAACCACGGTTCTAGGTCTAATTAACGGAGTAATCATTGCCAAAGCCAGGATTCAGCCGTTTATCGTCACATTGGGAATGATGATCGCCGCGCGCGGTTTAGCTCTCGCCGTTACCAATGAGAAAAATGTTCGAATTCCATCTGAAACGACTGATTTTGGCTGGCTGGGACAAGGTGAGATTTTCGGGTTTTTACCGGTTCCAATCGTGGTCTTAATCATTGCTTACGTGATCGGTTGGCTAATCTTAAATTACACGCCTTTTGGGCGACACGTTTTCGCGCTTGGCGATAATGACGAAGCGGCGCGTCTGATGGGTTTAAATATTAGCCGCGTGACGATTTTTGTTTACGCGATTAGCGGTTTGCTGGCGGGTTTGGCTGGCGTCATTCTGGCTTCGCGGCTCAATACCGGATCGCCGGTCGAAGGCGTCGGGCGCGAACTGGACGCGATTGCCGCCGTGGTCGTCGGCGGAACGCTCCTGACGGGCGGCAAAGGCAGTCTGGTTTCAACTCTCTACGGAGTGCTTCTGCTCGGGGTGATTTTTAATATTTTTAATCTCGAAGGTCAAATCAGCCCCTGGTGGCAGCTGGTTTTTCGCGGCGCGATCTTGCTGGCGGTCGTCGTTTTACAAAGTCGTTTGACGCGCAGCTAAATAGTTTTGATGAAATACAGTAATTCCGAAATCGAACAATTAACGCACGAAGTTCTGCGCGACGGTTTCTGCGTTTTACGCGGGCATTTTCCGGTTGAAAAAATGGAACGTTGGCATCAGGCGTTTGAGCCGTTGCTCAAGTCTCACATTGAAAGTCAGGGACATCTCGAAAACCGCGGATCTGCGCGTTATTACGTGACCCTGCCGTTTGAGGATTTATTTGCCGACGAAGAGATTTTTGCCGACCCTGATATTTTGGCGATTGTCGGAAATCTGGTCGGACGTGATTTTGTGATGTGCCAGCTGGCCACCGACACGCCGCTTTTGGGCTCGGATTATCAGGAGATTCACCGCGATGCGCCGCCGCTTTTTCCGGAACTTGACCACGAAACGCCGCCGTTTCAGCTTGCCGTCAATTTCCCGCTGGTTAGCGTCACGACGGAAAACGGCCCGTTTGAGGTGGCGCGCGCGACCCATCTATTGACCAAACCGCAAGGCTTGCAGAAAATCGCGGACGGAACAACCGGAATCGAGCCGATTTTGTTGCAGCTAGGCGACGTAATGATTCGCGACGTTCGCGGGCTTCACCGGGGCACCCCAAATAAAACCGACCTGCCGCGCCCGATGTGCGTCATTGGCTACAGCCGCAAATGGCTTTTGAGACCGGAAGTTTCAATCAACATTCCAAAAAATATTTGGGAAACATTATCGCCCGGTTCGCAAAAAATGCTGCGCTTTAACCGAATCGTCGAATCGCTCACAGATACACAAGAAGTGGAGGTTTATCAGGCGTTTGCATATTAAAAAAAGAAGAGAGAAATAGAATTTGACTGCACCGCTCTGTTCACGCTGTTGGTTTTTTTGATAAAAGCATCACTGGCTGGAAAAAACGACGCAAACCTAAAATGTCGAAAAATATTTAGGCTCGGTTGGCGTTTGTTTAATTGTCACTAGCAGATGCGAGAGCAATGTTAGCCTCGGCGTGGGCTTCTGTTGTTTGTTTGAGCAAGCGGATAAAACCTTCCTGATCAAAATGTTTGTCGGTCGTGAGCGATTGGGTAATACCGCGCTCGCGCATAGCCACAAAACTGACGGCATCACACAGCGAATAATTTTTGTCGGGTCTTTGTTGTAACAATTCAATGGCTTGGCGGTGCAATTCTTCGCCAACCCAAACGATTTCAATCGTTGCGTCACTTAAAATCTCTTGGCTGAAATTTATGGTTTCTCGACGGGGCAGTTTGCGAGCCGAAGCCAGTGCCACATATTCATCCAAAACATAGTTGGTTGTGACTCTCAACCAGCATTTTAGATAAATCTCTTTGGCTTTTTCATGCTGTTTGTCTTTCTCGCTGTTGAGCGCGAAAAAGCCCGAAGTATCAATAAGCATTGTTATTCGTCTGAGTGTTTGTCGGCGTAAGCACGGGCTAAATCTGCATCAATCTGTTCGTTGTCGGAGCCGTTTGGATCCACGTCTTTGTACATTCCAAACAGCTTGGTAATGTCGCCGCCCATGCGGTTCGCTTTCGGATGGTCGTTTTTGACCGTTACTTTTTGGAGAATCAAAGAAGCAAGCTTCAACTGCTCATTTTCGGGCAGCGGCAAAATCACGTTTTGATAAATCTCTTGAACTGTTTGCATAACTCTGTTTACCTCGACCGCGATTATAACAAAGCGTTTTGAAAACAACCGAACTAGATTTTGTGTCTGGTTTTGGTCATAACACTCACTACGCCTTTAAATTCTTGCTAATCGTTTTTTCTTGCAAAATAACATCCCAATATCGCAGCCAAAATTGCAAATTATTCAAAACTCAATTTATTGCAGCACTTGCTCAATAATTTGGTCAATTTTCTTTCGCTTACTCTCAATTTGGTGCTTAAGATCGTTTTGGGCTGAAAATTCAGCATTTATTTCATCGAGAATTTCAATTTGTTTTTCAGGTGAAATGTCAGGCATTGGAAATTGTTTAATCTGGATTGGGAAGATATTTGTATTGTTTCCTAATCCTTTCTTATGAGTTTCAATCAAATACTGGAAATACTCGGTGCGAAAATAATAATAAGCGAATTTGGCATTATAGTTTTTTAATCTGATTCGCATTGTGAAGTCTGCGAATATACCTTTAACATCGTCTTCGATTAAAGCGACTTTGCCGATTGTGCCTTCGCCCGAACGCGCGATGATTAAGTCCGATTCATTAACCGACTTTGCTTTGTTTCTTTCAGTGTAAGCATCATAAACTAATCGTGAATTGTCTTCCTCGAAGCTCCAACTTTTAATTGAAGACATTGCAACATAATAAAATTCTCCGTTGTCGTCGTAATCGTCGGGCGAGACGCTCGCGCCTAAAACAATATCTTCGGCGAGAAAATCTTTGATTGATTTGTTGGTGATGTCTCGTAACTGCGATTCGACAAACTGAGCGGCGGGACGATGAAATTTGACGCTGAATCGTAAATCTTGATTGGCAGAAAAATCTTCGAGAGTGAGAGAAAAAGTCTTCTGCCGTTTCAGTTCTTCAAATCTTTCAATATCGAAACCAAACTCACGCGCAAAAACGCGGTTAATCGGTTCGGTCGGCGCACCGATTTGCGCTTGCAGATTTTCAATCTCATGCTCAATCGGCTCAATCTTTTCTATCACTTCATCTTGAATTGTTTTTTCTATCTTTGGGTATTTTTGCTTTTTCAGAATTGTGAAATGCCTGTTGTAATCGCGGCTCGGAACACCAAAATGTGTAAGCAGATAGAAAAAGAATTTCGGATTAACAAATTCGGGATTGGGCGCAATTACTTGAATACCATCCGCACCTTGTATAAAAGGAAAATCTACATATTTGAATACTCTTGTATGGTCGCCGAAAACAACGACAGGAAGATTGCCGTTGTAAACTAATTCTTCATCGTCAGAATATCCAACGATAAAATCCTTAGATTGGTCAATTATTGGGAAATCTCCGTTTTCGCCGTAATCTTCACGTTTGATTTTTCCAATCGAAAACTTATTTAAAGGTAAAAGGAAATCAGTAAAAGGGAAAGAGTTTTGTTTTTCTTCAATCAGATAATTCCTAATTCTTGTGCTGAGAATTAGGTTGTTAGTTTTTGCTATGTCTTCAAGGCTTATAGAGCCTGTTTGCAATAAAAGCACAAATCGTTTTTACTTCGATGATGGCTTATACCACCGATTTAACCTTAGCTCAATTCGAGCTTTTCGATCAATTATTACCTCGGAGCAAGACGCGCGGCTGCCTCGTCTCACG
>JBBQUS010000086.1:0-14017 GCA_038212235.1 Pyrinomonadales bacterium | reverse complement strand
GATAAAAATGCCAGAAGCTTGTCTGAGCGGCTGACTCTCAGAGGGGTCATAATTCAATCACAGCTTTTCTGGCATTCTTGGTTGCTCAAGCTTGAGGCATGAGCTAACATCCGTCAACATACAAATTCAATCGTTCGGCGTTTCATGATTACTTCAAACTTGAATGCAAATTGAGTAGAATAACTTTGCCATCCATTCGGAAATAAAATTTCGCACAACGCGAGAAAGTTGAGTCGCAAATATGCCTTTAAGGAGTTCAGGATTATTACATTGTTCGTTTTGTGGCAAATCGCAAAATGAAGTCAAAAGAATGATAGCCGGTCTGAATGACAATATCTGCAACAATTGTACGATTGGCTTCTTGAGTGCGCCGAAAGAAGTGAATTTTGCAAATTTGCAAATTGAAAGTTGTGATTTCTGCGGAAAACCAGTTCACGAAGTTGGAGCGTTTTACGAGCGCAAAGAAGTGAAAATTTGCAGAGGCTGTTTGGATGTTTGTCAAGAAATTATCGGATACGATTTACAAATAGCAGGCGCGTGAAAATAACAACACGCCGAACAAGTCATTGGACGCGAGGCGGATGACCAGCTTTCATGATGCGAGAGTTATCACAACTGACAAACCTTCTCGCCCGCGTCAATTCAATCGTTCTGCATCAAATCTAAGTCTGTTAATAAATTTAGAAATGAAAACTTTCCTTTGTTCATTATCAATAATCATTCTTCTAACAACCGTTACCTTTGCACAAAAAGTTCTGATGAACGGCGATAAAAATGTGGAGTTCACGAATTTAGAAGCTGAATACCAAAACACTCAACAGCTCAAACCAGTGTTAAAGAATTTCGGTAATCGAAGTATATACCTGTTTTGGTTTTATCCATTTAAAGCTCAAATATTGAGATTTAATGACGAGACAAAACAATGGGAAACTGGGCATGAAGGTTATTATTGTTTGACTGAGATGTTTATGACAAAGAATTATGGTCCGCTTGAAATTAAACCGAGTGAAGAGTTTGAGGATTTAGATTTAAGTTTTAGTGAAGCCTTTAATGACTCAAAGCAGTTTATCCTGGAAGATTCGAGATATAATCGCGCGATTAAAGGTAAATACAAACTTAGAATTCCTTATTCTTTTGAAGAATGGTCAGCAAATAACATTGAGCCGAAAGCAACTTACCAAGTTGAATCCGAAGAATTTATTATTAATCCAAATTGAGTGTTAGTTTTTGCTGACCAACCAATCATTATAGCGAAGGTAGGTTTAACTGCTTTCATCGCACGAAAAAGCGGCTTCAAGTCTTCACCTGTTGCCGCTCCCAATTTAATTTTAATGTGAATTCAACCCTGCTCGCTCTGTGCTGCTCGTTTAGCTTTCAGATAGAATTCAAGCGTCATCTGCGCCGCCGGTGAGAGCGTGTTGAAGACTTCCGGTTTCGTCTCCCGCAGCTCTAACATATTCTCATAGTAAGACGAGACTTCAAACTTCACAATGCTCATGCTCGTTGCTGCCTGAATAGTTGAAGGGCGGCGAGTTTTCGCACCCGCCGCCCTAGTTTTAGTCCGCACCGATGGCCTCGACGTTATCGCCGTAACCAAGCAGAATGTGCTGGATATAGCGCGGGTCATCCGAGATGGCGGATTGTGCCTCCGGCTCGCAATCGTTAAACAAGTTCTGGATAGCATCGGCAATAGCGTTTCTCAGCGTCTCCGGCGCTTCTTCATGGTTGAGAATGGCTGTGAGATGCGTTGTGATTTCCCGCGCCCCTTCAACCAACATTCCTGTTTCTTCTTCTTCGACGGTGATGATTTTCTTAGCTGTTCTGTTCATTTTTAAAGTTCTCCTAATTTGGTGTTTTGGTTGGTTGATTGGGTTGGGGATTGATATGCGGCGAGTTGAGCCATTTCCAGCCATTCGCGCGAATGGCCGCCGAGCGGACAAACTAACTTCATGAGGCTAGTTTGTGGGGGTAAGAAGTAGCGTAGTAAACTCATAGTGTTTTTCCTTTTAATTAATGGTTACGAGAGAGAAACAAAATAGAGGGCTTAGAATTGCGTCAACATTTCTAAGCCTTCGCCCTTCATTGAACGCAGTCGAGGTATTTAGCCACCAGGCGAGCGGCTGCCCGATGCCAGCACGGATGCCCCTGCTCAAACGCTCTGCACTGACACACGCCGTTTGCTTCGTAAGTTGTGCCCGTTGACGAACTCATCACAAGCAGGCTGTGCGAGGCGGGTTCATAAGACATCAACGGATTATTTTCAATCTCTACCGTCGCTCTGGTGACGGCATTGACCCAGCGTTTAGCATCGGGGCGGGCGGGGTTAATCTGCGCTAGTGATTCGGCGACCACGGCTCCTAAAACATCACGGTCGAGAATGTTATTGATATTCAAGCTGCCGCTTGTGGTTTGTCCGTTCATGATGATGATTACTCCTAAGTTTGATTTCAGCGTTTGGCTGATATAAAAAGATTACTATACTAAAGGTATTTATGTCAACCAAATTTTATACGAAAAGTAGATTTATTTTGCATAACTAAAGATTTATTTGCTTTTGCTAACTACCTAAGGTATTATTTGAGCTATGGATGGAACCACTTTGAAAAGAAAAAGAGCGTCTTTGGGATTGACCCAAGCGGATTTAGCAGAGCGATTGGATGTCAAATCTAATACTGTTTCGCGTTACGAAACCGGTTTGCTGCAAATCCCTAGAGTAGTCGAGTTAGCGCTTCAGACAGTTGAGCGAGAATTAATGTATCCGAGAGAAGCAAGCGCAGGTGAGAAACAAACCTTTGCTCAAGCCGCTGCAAAATACGTTGGCAAGTATGATTTCGGGCCGGGCGACCTAGCCACCAACAAAGCACATTTGGAAGGCTTAGGGCGTGACTGAACTAACCATCGCCGATTCAGGCATTCTGGTAGCTTTTCTTAATAAGCGAGAGCAATGGCACGGCTGGACTCTGGAGCAAATGAACAAGCTCTCGCCCCCGTTTGTTACTTGTGAGGCTGTTGTTACTGAGTGCTGTTTTTTAATGAAGGGTGAATCAAACGGGGAGCAAGACGTTTTGGGTCTTATTTCCGATGAGCTGCTGAAAGTGGATTTTTCTTTGCAATCAGAAGTTGCTGAAATTCAAACCTTGATGAAAAAGTATGAAAACGTGCCGATGTCGTTGGCTGATGCTTGTTTGGTGCGGATGAGCGAGTTTACTAAAAGAGCAAAGATTTTTACGCTGGATTCGGATTTCTGGATATATCGCAGAAATGGTAATGAAGAAATTCCGTTAATCATCCCGCCGAATCGTCAAAAGTAAACCAGCTTTCAGATTGTCGAATAGTTTTAATTCAAAAAGACATTCCATGTGGAGCGCCGAATTGTTCGGAATTGGAATGTTTGTTGGTACGTTTGATACAATGTGCGCTTTAGTCAACCGACTGGCAAAGTGGAGGCAACCGTCAATGGCACTCTGGAACGCAGCAACCTTTCGTCCAATCACCGCAAATTTCAACAAGGGGCGAATCGCTGCTCAACTAAAAGGTCTTATTTTACACATCACCGACGGGCATTCTCCTGGTCAAGGGCGTCCCAAAACTCCGCCCACGCTCGATGGACTCTGGGGAACGTTCAACAATCCGAATCAAAACGCGTCAGCGCATTTCGGGGTCAACAAAGATGGCGAAGTCTGGCAATTCGTTGACACGTCCAACCGGGCATGGTCGGTTGACGGCGACACGATTGACGGAGCATGGGCAAGCATCGAGAATATCGCCGTTCCTGGAGACGAGTTAACTGCGGAGCAGCTTGACGTGTGCGCCAACCTCTTAAAATGGCTGAATCGGGAACATTCGGTTCCGATGACTGTGGCGAGAACGAAGGGGGCGCAGGGTTTAGGCTACCATTCGCTTTTTGGCAAGGGGCATCCCGCCTGCCCCGGCGACCCGGTGATTGACCAGATTGAAGACATCGTTGCCACGGCGCGCGGGATTGAACCGACTTGGCTTCAGGATTAGATGAGGAAATAGCTTGAGAAGACAAATAGAAACCGAGATACTCATTATTGAACACCCGACTTACGCTAATTGCGGTAAGGATTTATCGCACTCAATCAAAGTTACAGTTGACGAGTTGGCGTTGTTTGGTCGCTTTTTGAGCAAGAGACCGGAAAGAAGATGTGAAGCTTTCGAGTTAATGGACATAATTTTTTATTTTGAGAGAGGCGAGAAAAGGAGTGGATTTGGGGGCAAATCTTAGTCAATTTTAGTCAACCATTTGCCCGTTTTTTGGTGAGTAAGTAAATGAACACTTCAAGGATATTGTAAATAAAGTAAAGTAAATGATTTAACCCTTGAAATGATAAATAAATCTAATCATTTCTAAGCAACATCTATTTACTTTTATTATACTGTGGGGGCATTTTTTGAGGCGTTCGCGGAGGGTGAAAATTAGCTTGAGTAGATAGGCTATCTTTCTGTTACCGGTTGCACATCTGCAAGGGGTGTCATTTCTGCAAGGGGCTGGCTTTCGCTAAATGGAGATTGCGTTGCTCTAAATAGATGCGAATCGTTAAATGTTCGTAAGGCGTCAACGCATTGTATGCGTCGGGCTGCTCAAACTGAAGCTTCAACAATCGCTCAAGCAGCACATTTAAACGAAACGGCTCATGCTCTAACTTGTTCACGAGTTCAACGCGCATATAACTGCCTTGAGTTGTCGTTTTCCGGCGTGAGGTTGGGCTGTGAGCGTGTTTTAGCCTCGTTCGGGCTTGTTAGACTGCGCGAATCACCAAACGGCGTCTGTGCGGTTAATTTGAAGACGTCCAGCGCGAGCAGATGGCGGCGGCGAAGGTTTTCAGCGTGAGTGACTAATTGGAGATGACTTAAATTTACACATGCCGGCATTTTACAGAGTGGTCAATTTTGAGTTTTGAAGGATTGTCCTCGTTGACGTATTTGTAAGTAACGCTTTTCTCGCTTCGTTTTCATAATAAACGTATGCAGCGACCGCTCGGACAAATTCAGGGCTTTCTTCGACTTCCTGCGATAAATTTCTGTCAATGGCGATAATCGCCATTCGTTCCTCGAAATCTATTAACAAATCGGCATCATTAAGCATTAGGTCAATGATTTCATTTGAGTTTTCCCTTTCAGCTATCCTGGCTGACAAAATGTAATCAGCAATGTCGAAACCCTTTTGCTTTTCTTCGGTCGTAGCATGGCGCTCGATAATGTCTGAAACTTCCACATCAAGGCCTGTTCTTCGCGCGTTCAAAGCGGCTTCGCTCCATTCCACAAAGCCGTCGGCGTCGGGAAATAATACAATCCGCCGCCCAATAAGTTTTCTCAGGCGCTCCGGCTTGAGGTAAGATTTACCGCCGATAGCAAGCCAGACGAAATCAGATTGGAAAATTGAAGCAATCACAGCCGTCTTCTCCGATTCGACAATTGCCGCCGGTTTGTCAAAGTTTTCGCCCAAAAGATGTTCACCAAAAAAACATATATTAGCCGTAAAATCTTCGTCAAGATTTCCATATAATTCCTGTGCTTTGACGGTTGCGAATGAAAGCGGCTTACCAGCTTCGGATTCTCTTTTGAGTTCTGAGTGAACCCAGTTAGGCGCGGAAAACGCGCTCTTGCGCCGTTTCCCAGTGTAAGGGTCATAATCTATCAACTTACCTGTCCTAACGCGGCGTTCACCGTCAATCTGCCAGAAAACAGTGTCTTTATTTGTCCACGTTCCGACAAAGTAGCGTTTCAGAGCGGCCTCGACTGCTTCAGCTTCAATAATTGAAAATAAGTAGCGAGCAAGTCCATTGTCCTGATAGTGTCTGAGCGAAAGTTTAACTACATCCGCTTTGATAACGCTGAAAGTTTTCGGTGCAGTCACAACCGGCGCGACAAACTTGGGAGCGCGACGAAACTGACGATTTTTTTTAGCATCGCCCTTGATAGGTTCGCGCGGAAACATTTGCTCTTTGATTTCCGGTTGCTCACTAAAAAACTGCTTTGGCGTGTAGTGGTATTGGCAGTTTGATTCGCGGTTACACTTACCAACAGATTCGCCCAAATGCTTGCCGGTTTCAGTGTCAACGTAGCGAGCAAACGATTTTTGAGCATTGCAGCGCGGGCAATCAAATCTGGTAGTTCCGCGCTGCCTGTATCCTTCCAGAGTAAATCTATGACTCATACCCGCCCAGCCTTTAATTGTAAAGCGAAAAATGCCTGGTTGCTGTCTTCGCGAGAGGTTCCGTTTTGTTCAAGACGCTTACCAAACTTTTGCTTACCTAAAGCACGATAACCGTTGTCCTAACAGAAGAATTTATATTGAAAATACAAATCAGCGAGACTTGTTCGACCGCCTTTAATGCATTCTTCATTTGCGAACATTGCCGCCGAATCCGACTCGGTTTGAAATTGTTCAACCATCCTTTCTGAAGTCTCGCAAAAGCTGAATTTTCGCTGCTTCAGTATTCGTTCCAAGCCTTCCAGCACCCAGTTAAAAACGCCCGATAGTTCGCTGGTGATTATTTCGCGGGCGAGCTCGGGATTCTTCTCAGCATCGGAGATGGTCGTCTCAAAGGGAATTACGATAAAGCGCCGAAAATAAGCGAGCGTGTGTTCAACGTCTGAGGGCATCTGATTAGCGTTAAACATTAATTTCGCATAATTGTATGCGGTGAATGGATTGCCGTATTTCAACCGCGCGCCGACTGGTTCGGTAGAGGCAAGTTTTTTGAACATATCCGGGTCAATTTTGGAATTAATTTCACTCGAATAGTTGAGCAGTTTGTTGACAATCTGCGCCCTGTAATGCTCTTCGGACAAGTCCTTCAACGAGTAGTTTGAAACGCTTTCTCGACCGAGCAAGGCATTAACAACATCGTGCACGACTGATTTACCATTTGAGCCGAATCCAAACAAAACGAGGGCTTTTTCAAGTTTTAAATTACGTGTAAAGACATAACCAATAAATTCGGCTAAAACCATTTGTGCGGATTTATCGGGCAAAACGTGATTAAGAAATGCATTCCATTTGGGGCATTTAGCTTGGCGGTCGAATTCAAACGGCAGTTGGTAAGTTAAAAAATCAGCGGGTCTAAATTCTCGAAGTTGACGAACGGTATTCGAGATTTCAAATGTCCCGTTCAAAAGGTTGATGGTAACAACATCATTAATAATTTCCGGAGCGGGCAGCGAGGACACGGCAAGAAACTGTTTGAAGAGTTGTTCTCTAAATCTGTGGTATTGGGAATCTATGGCTCCGACACCCATTTTAAGCGCGGCTTCACCTAGAAAAGTTTCGAGCTTTTCGCGCTCAACTACTTCCCAAGATGCGCTGTTATAGACGTAGATAAAATCCGCATTGCGGCAGAGGCCGAGTTTTAAATCCTGAGCAACGCGCAATACTTCGGTAACGGTTAAAACAACCAAAATCTTGTTGGTTAAGTTTTCATCGTTGCCAAGCTGGGCGGCGGCGCGAAAATCGAAGTTTGAATCAAGCGCGTTTAAAATAACTTGAAAAACGCATTTGTGAGCAAGGGGTTGTTTGGGTTTTGTGTCCCTATTAGTGTGTGGACGTTCGCCGGCATTGGCGAACTCATTATAAATCGAAGTATGTTCAGTATTTTGTAGCATAAGACTAGACTTTTCCTATGCAACGGGAGTATAATACTTGTGTTTAAAGACTTTCTGCCCGTTGCGTCAAAAGTAAAAATTCACAAAACCGTTTCCGTTATCCGCGGAGACGGTTTTCGTTTGTTACAGTGTGGGCAGTTTATAAGGGACGCTTGGTCGCATTTCGAGTTTGTTGTTGGATAAACTCGGAAATATTTTGTTCGGTAAATAAAACTCGGCGTCCGATTTGAACAAAACTGATTTGATTTGCAGCGAGCAGTCTGTTGAGAGTTGATTCAGAAATTGTCAGCCGGTCGGCTGTTTGTTTTTTATTGAGATTTTTTTGTAGTTCCATAACGAAAAAAAACTTAGTTATATTTTGGGTTTTTTCGTTCTTTGAAAGAGGGTTTTTGGGGCAGGCAGCGCTTCCCTTACAGAAGACATAAGAACCGATTATTTTGATGATTAACCACTAACATTTAATCCAATGCACATTTTCTTAATAATAATGATTGACATTATATTTTTAATGGGTTAAAAAATAGATGGTGGCTAGCTCATCTTAACTTGGTGCGCTATTTACCTTAAAAACCGTTCTCAAAGAACGATTGTGATTTTAGAAGAGAGCGTAACTTTCCACAGGCACGCTCTCTCTAAATTTGTTTGTGATTATCTAGTTTTTTCAACCCGCTTGTCAACGACTTTTGTATAAATTCTTTTATTTATCTTTAATATCCACATTTGCAGCTAATACGATGGTCTAACTTCAACAAATTATTTATTAATGAACAGTTTCTTCTCCCTCATTTGCTGCGTTCTTATCTTTAACAAGTAGCTGAAAATTATCCAAAGCAGTTGCCGCCCGGCGCGCGGTCTCAATATTGGCGTTCATATAACGGTAAGTTGTCCCCGGCTGCGAATGACCGAGGATGCGCCCGACCTCTGACAAGGGCACTTGCATTTGTACCAGCCTGGTTGCTGCGGAATGACGCAAATCGTGAAATCTTAGTTCAGGTAATCCTGCCTTTCGACGTGCCGCGTCAAACGAACGTTTGACATTGGACTTAATTCCGAATACGGATGTTTCCTGCTGCTTGTCTGATTTCTCCCATAACCCCAGCAATAGTTCTTTTAATCTTTTTGTGAAAGCTACTTGGCGGTCTTTGAAGTTTTTATCTTTGTAGGTGCGAAGCGTCAAAGCTTCATTTTCAAAGTCCACATTTCTCCAACAAAGCGAAAACAATTCGCCTTGGCGCGCGCCGGTGTCAAGCGCAGCTATCAGAATTGGTTTCAAGTGTTGATATTGTTTTGGCTCACAAGCCGCCAGCAGCGCAATTTCTTCAACAGGCGTCAAAATTCTTTCCCGCCTGTTTTCCGCTGCCACACTAATCAAAGCCTCGCCGTTGCTAAACGGATTGCGAATGATGAAACGTTCGGCCACGGCCACATTGAACATTTTCCGCAGCAATGCCAACTCACGATTAACAGATGCTACTGACCGTGTTACTGCGAGGTCTGTTCTATTTGTTTTAGCAAGAGCCTTGTCTCTTAACGTTGGTGTTTCCATCCGTTTGGTGCGAAACTCTTTAATATCTCCGTAGGTGATGGCTCGAACAAGTCTCCTGCCAAAATAATCTTTGAGAATTTGTAAGAAACCTCTTGCGGACTGCCACGAACGAAGCCCTGAAATTTTGTGGTCTCCGTTGTATTTGGCAGCAACGATATAATGTTTCTCAAAATAATCAGCTAATTTCTCAAAGGTTAATCGTTCGGATTCAATTAACTTTTCACCGTGGCTTTCAAGGTCTCGCAAAAGGTCTTTGCAAATCCGCCTTGCGTGAGAACGGTTATCAGCTTTTCGTTCCACTGACTTGGGCTTGCCACTCTCATCAACATACCTAATCCTGGCGAAAATGACGCCTTTTCTTTCAATAACACTTCCGGTTCTTTCTCTTGGCATATATTTACTAAGAAATTCAGAATCAAAATAAAGAATAAATAGTTTAAAAAATGATTTTTATTTTCGAGTTTTTCGAGTTTTAAAAAACATAAATATTCCTAGATTAGAGATAGTAATGTTATTGATGAGTAAATAATTAGTAATCCTTACTCACCTTTTCACTCACCTTAAAAGGTGAGTAGTCAGGATTCAAAGTGAGAAGCTCTGACAAAAACTTGAGCTCAGATCTGCTTCATCATCAATTAAAACATCTGTGCTAATGCCAACAAGCCGTGCGTATTTGAGCAGTATCAAAAGTGAAGGTTCTCGCGTCCCCAATTCATAACCAGATATAGCACTACGAAAAACTTTGTCGGTCAAACCCAGTTTATCAAGCATTTGATTTTGCGATAACCCGAGACTAAGCCTTATTTGAAGCAACTTTTTAGCAATGCGTTTTGGCTTCTCGCGCGCAATTCGTCCCATTAGGAGCATCCTCCTAGTGAAACGATTTGAAAAATTATCTCGAGGGACGCCGTATTTACGTCTAGTATGTTGTGAGGACTTTGTTTTGCCGTGAGTTTTTGTTTTAACTCAACGGCTTGTATCACGGCTTAGCTTTCCAATTTTTTGGCATAGGTAAGCAAGACCAAAATTAAACTTGTAGATTAATCAAAAGCAAGTTTAAGAAATAGAACGTCTTTGGCAAAAGAGCAAACCTCCTGATTTTTATATTAAGGCTCTCAATTACCTACTTGATGGTTCATTATGTCGTTTCAAACACCGATAACTGTTAAAGAAGCAATTAATAACGTTCATTCAAAAAAATATTTACTACCTGCTATTCAACGCGAGTTGGTTTGGCATCCCGAAGATATTGAATTATTGTTCGATTCCTTAATGAGAGATTACCCGGTCGGCTCGTTTCTGTTTTGGCATGTAGATAAAACAAGGATCAAGGATTTTCAATTTTATGAATTTATTAGAAATTATCACGAGCGCGACAGTGCCCATAATCCTAAAGCTAATCTCAACGGCGAAGATGATATTACGGCAATTTTAGATGGGCAACAGAGGCTGACTTCCCTATACATTGGGTTGAAAGGTTCTTACGCCTACAAAGAACCCAAAAAGCAATGGAAAAATGACTTAGCTTTTCCGCAAAGAAGACTCTACCTTAATCTCCTCAAGAAATGTTCTGAAGAAGAGATAGAGATGGAGTATGAATTCCTTTTTCTCACTGAAAAGGAAACTCAGGAAAAGAAAGATGACGAACACTTTTGGTTTAAGGTTGGAGATATTTTGAATTTTAAGGAAAAATTCGAGATTAATGATTACCTCATCGAAAATGGGTTATTCGCTTTACCAAAGGATACAGCTCAGTTTGCCAATCGGACATTGTTCAAATTATTTTCAATTGTTCATGAAGAAAAGATAATCAACTATTTTTTAGAAAAAGGGACGGAATTAGATAAAGTCCTTAATATCTTTGTCAGAGTAAACAGTGGTGGTGAACTATAATGTACCCATAAATTAGGACACAGCAATAAAGTGGTAAAATGTTGTTCCAATTTTGAAAACAATGAACAAATCGGGACGCAAAACTTATTCACCGGAGTTTAAAGCCAAGGTCGCCCTTGAAGCCGTTCGCGGCAAATTGACGGTCAACGAAATTACTAAGCAATTCGCGGTTCATCCCAATCAAGTCAGCATTTGGAAAAAACAACTGCTCGAATCCATCAGCGAAGTTTTCGCCGATGGGCGCACCAAACGGATAGCTACCGAAAATACCGAAGAGCTGCAAGCTCTTCTCTATCAGCAAATCGGGCAGCTCAAGGTTGAACTTGACTGGCTCAAAAAAAAAGTTGCCCTGGTCGGTTAAAGTTCGGCGCACACTGGTTGAGCCGGAACATGAGCGAATCAGTTTGAAACGGCAATGCAGTTTGCTCGGCATTGCGCGTTCGGGCATTTACTACCGCGAGCGAATCGGCTGTCGGGCAGCGGAGAATTTGCAATTGATGCGGCGGCTCGATCAATTGTACACGGCATATCCGTTTTTCGGAGCTAGAAGGATGACCGCTGTGTTGCGGCGCGAAGGTTTTTCAGTCAATCACAAACGAGCCGAACGATTAATGAAAGTACTCGGGTTGGCGGCGATTTATCCTGAGCCGAAAACGAGTCAAGCTTGTCCGGAGCATCGGAAATATCCTTATTTGCTGAGGTCTTTGTTAATCGAGCGCGCCAATCAGGTGTGGGCATCGGATATCACCTATATTCGGCTGGCAAATGGTTTTGTTTATTTGACGGCAATTCTGGATTGGGACTCACGACGCGTGTTGTCGTGGCGACTGTCAAACACAATGGACACATTGTTTTGTGTCGAGGCGTTGCAGGAATCGCTAGTGACTTGGCAACCGGAGATTTTCAACACTGATCAAGGCTCGCAAGACACAAGTTTGGAAATGACCGGATTGCTGTTGTCAAAAAACATTTTAATCAGCATGGACGGGCGCGGCAGATGCTTTGACAATATTTTCATCGAACGGCTGTGGAGATCGGTGAAATACGAAGAAGTTTATTTGAAGGAATACAATTCGGTCTGGGCGGCAGAAGACGGGTTGCGGGCATATTTCAAGTTTTACAACGAGTTTCGCCCACACCAAAGTTTAGCCAATCGAACGCCGCTGGAAGTGTTCGAGCGGTCAATAGAAAGCACGAAAAAACAATAAAGAAGGAGAAAAGTGGGAACGGCACAAAACACCTTAAACAGTGTGATTTCGTGTCTTGACATTAGGGTACACTTTAAACCTTTAAGCCATTCAGATTTGTTGCTGTCCATCGCATCTGCGAATTGGAAAGATAAAGATGCACGTGAGGAGATAATAAAGTTTGTCGCCGAGATTGAGAATATCGGAAACGGCTTTGAATTTAGTAAAGATTTTTTTCTCAAAACCTGTCTTGTCTTGTGTGATTTTACGAATATTGCTTTTAAAGTTGATAACTTTAACAAAGCAAATATGTTAACTATTGAAGCTCAATGGGAAAAAATCACACAAGCCTTAAGACTAACAGTGACTTTAATTGATGGGTTTGGTTATGAGCGCGAAACTTTGACCTCTAATTATGCCCTTATTCCAATTGCCTACTATCTTTTGAAAAAAGGCTTGCCGCAGAATTTTGTTCAATCAGCCAGCTTTCAGCAAGACCGTGAAAAGATAAAAAAATGGCTGACATTATCTCTTTTAAAAAAAGCGTTTGGTGGAACTCCTGATGATGTTTTACGCCCGCTTCGACAGGTTATAGAGAAGAACCACGATACATTTCCGTTTGAAGCAATTGTTAACGAGTTTAGGGGTAAACCAAAATCAATCACTTTTAGTGAAGACGACATTCAAACTTTGTTCGATAATTGGTATGGTAATGCCTATACATTTTCCATTCTTGCCCTTCTTTATCCAACGCTTGACTTCAGAAATAAATTTCACGTTGACCATATTTTCCCTAAGAGTTTGTTCACAAGGAGAAAGCTTGAAAAGCTGGCGATATCAGACGATAAGATCGAGATTTTCATAGGTGAATTTAATTTGTTAGCTAATCTTCAACTAATGGAAGGAATACCAAACATCGAAAAATCAAATAAAGATTTTAAAGAATGGCTTTTCGCAACTTACCCTGGCTTGCAAGCAAGACATAACTTCATGGAAAAGAATTATATTCCTGATGTAGATTTGAGTTTAGAAAATTTTGATGTGTTTATTGCGGAAGGATCGAAACTAATGAAAAAGAATCTTTCTAATTTACTAAAATTTCAGTTAATTGTTTAGCGATTTGTATGGATACTACCAATTGCGGCAGTTGTCACAATGAATTTGAGTAATTTCTTCTGTTTTAAATGCTGCTTGCCAAGATGAAAGTATTCACAAGATCTTAAGAACTCTTAGTTACCTTATCCCAAACCTCTATTATCTCTTTGGGCGTTACTCGCAATTTCGATAGTTCTGGTGAATTGGCAATAATGGATTCAAAAAACTTTTCGTCAGGACTTTGCCAGATTTTTTTGACAGTAGTTGTAATCTCATCAACTCGGAGAGATACTCTGCCATCATTTCTTACGCGTTTGATATAACTCTCAGCCAATTTACGAGCCAAATCTTTGATATTGGGCATTCCATTATCGAAGCGAAGCATCTGAAAAAAAGGTACCATATCACGGGCATCGCCAGAACTCATTTTTACTTTAATGACTGGATTTTTTCTGAGTTCTAATGCTGGTATTTGCGCCAATTCATTATCTGTAATTGTCTTGCATATATCGTTTACAAATGGATGCTCAGCTCGACTTTATCCATTTCAGGCGGCGTAACAGAGCGTTTCCGTCAGCCGCTCCAATAATGGACTGGGGATTTTTATCATCTCTGCTTCCAAATCCGATGTTTGAAAACTCTCCGCCTTCCAAATTAAACGCCTGAC
>JBBQUS010000085.1:0-14272 GCA_038212235.1 Pyrinomonadales bacterium | reverse complement strand
GAGCAGACTCGCGCCGCGTTCCGTATTTTCCCTGATAATCGAGAGCCACGGCTCGCCGCTTTTATCAATCGTTTCGTCCGCTTGCAGCATCTCGACCGACATCAGAATCGGCGACAAAACATTGTTCAAATCGTGCGCGATACCGCCCGCCAAAGTTCCGATTGATTCCATTCGCTGGGCGCGAAAAAGGTGTTCTTCGGCTTGTTTGAGATTTGTAATATCCGTATTGATAATCAGGAAATAATCGGGCTGTCCAATCTCATTTCTGACCAAAGTCCAGCGGCTGACGACGATTATTTTTTGTTGGTCTTTGGTGTAGTGAGCGGTTTCTTTGAGCCATTCGTCGCTGTTCGGGTGAGTTTTCGACGGTTTTTCGATCACGCCGTTGTCGCCCTCGCCAATTATTGCGCCGATTTCTCTGCCCAGAACTTGTTCAGACTGCCAGCCGTAAACGCGCTCCGCGCCTTTGTTCCAAAAAATAATCCGGTGATTCAAATCGCAGACCAAAATCGCGTCCTGCGCTTTATCGAGCAAGGAAGCCTGCTGAAGAATTCGCTCGTCGGAGAGTTTGCGCTCGGTGATGTCGCGGCTCGTTTCGAGAACGATAAAATTGCCGTCTCTGGTTTCAAAGATGACCTGACGGCTTTCGACGAAAATCTTTTTGCCGTTTTTGGTCGTCTGCCGCAATTCGCCTTCCCAGCGATTTTCTTTTTTCAATTTGGCGAAATAATTATCGAACGAAATCGGGTAAACGGCTTTCAAAAGTTCGTAAATTTCTTTGCCCAAAACTTCCGCCGCCGTGTAGCCGTAAAGCCGTTCGGCGTTTTTATTCCAGTTAATCACGCCGTCTTCGAGCTTCCAGGTAAAAAGCGCATCGTGCGTTTGTTCGAGCAAATCTTTTTGCTCAAGCAGTTGGCTTTCACTCTCGGCTAACGCTTCTGCGGCGGCTTTTACCTTGGCGAGAGAGCGGTCGAGCGCGAATTTCGTATCGCTCAATTCCTTGAGCAATTTGTCCAAATCCTGTTTGCCGGATTCGGCCTCATAATTGTTTTTTGCGTCGGCTTCGTCGTTCATTTCAGGTTTGCTTAAACTCTAAAACAATTGCCTCCAAAGTTAAAACAAAAAATTGATAAATGCCGGTTGCGTTCCAAACCGAAGTTGAAACGAAATTAAATGCTGTTTAATCAACGGTTCTCTATGTTCTGACGAATCGGTCAACCGGTCGGCGCAGTGAAACCGGCGGCGGATAGCTTTTCAAATATCCGAGACGCAAAATAAACTGAATATTATCGCTGATCTCTATTGATTGATTAACCGTTCGTTGGGTTGAAGGTTCTTCCAAAATCTGCGTCATCGGATGAAGTGCGATGCCTTTGTCGCGGACTTTTAAGAACAGCCTTTGCATTCGTTTGCCGGTTTCGAGCAATGTTGCGGTTAAATTATCACGGCTCGTAATCAGCAGCCAGCCTGCAGATTGCGAGACCTGCGTTTTAACTTTGTCTATGCTCTGATCTCTGAAACTATTTTTCATCACGCTCTTTTTGTCATAGAAATTACGAACAGCCCAGCCTGATATTCCTTCTATTTCCATCCCAGCGGTGGTCAGCCCGTCACGGTATTCTTCGGCATCCTGGCTTGAAAATCTAATCCATTCCGACAGCTCTGTTTGCGCGGCATCTCGATAGGCTTGAATTCGGTTGGCTTCGATGGTTTGTTCGTTCAGGTAGTTATATTCCTTGGCGTTGTTGGGAATGAACCGGAAAGAATCCGGTTCGTCGTTGAATAAATAATCCGCGTCTTCTTTTTTCAATGAATCGCTGAGATAATTTGAGCGGACAGTCCGCCGATTTTTTATTTTGGCAATATCAAATGCCGATGTGCTGCCTGTTTTAGTAAGTTTTACCTCGACAATATCTTGATCCTGATTGGTTGCAGCTATCAGATTGAATTGACAATTGTAGCCGGCATTGCTCGCAGCAATTTCGAGATTTTGAATGAACGTGCCGATTGAAAGAACCGTTTCTCGCTGGGTCGGGTCAACCGCCGGAAGCCATTTACTTTTGTCGCTGCCGATAATCCAGTGGTAAGGTTCAAGATATTTGACAGTCCACGGCTGCGTATTATGTCCGCTTGGGGCGAGAGAAGACAGATAAAGAATTTCTCTTTCATCAGGTTCAAGTAGGAGTTTATCGGAAGAGCCGACTTTAATATCCGTTCTGACAAAATTGCTTTTGTCGCTCACTAAATAACTCACCACGCCGGCAGTCAAGATTGTGCCGCCTGCCGCGCCCAAAAATTTTCTTCGATTCATAAACTTTCAGAAGGGAGCAAATGTCGTGCCGTTCCCGACAACTGAAAGTTTCTTCGTTTCATAAATTTATTTTTCTCTCGATTTGGTTTTCGTCTTTGAATCTTTATCTGGTGACGGTTTGTTCAGACGGTAACGCAATTGGTCGCGGGAAATGTGTAAAAGTCTGGCAGCTCTAGTCAGATTGCCGCCGGTTCGCTCCAACGCCTGACGCGAGAGGTCGAGGTTGACCGTTTCGAGCGGAATTCCTCCAATCGGAAGCGTGAACGACGAATCGCCGTGTTCATTATTCGGCGCGGATTTTCCGGTTAAATCGAACGGCAAATGCTCGGTCGTGACAAGTTCGCTTTCTTCGAGAATCGAAGCGCGTTCAATGACGTTTTTAAGTTCGCGGACGTTGCCAGTCCATTCGTAGCGACGGAAAATTTCAGCAGTCGGCGTGGCGAGACCGCACAGTTTTTTATTCCCGCGCCGTTTCGCGTTCGTTTTTTCGATGTAATGCGCGGCGAGCAGCAAAACGTCGTCGCCGCGCGCGCGCAAAGGCGGAATTTCAATCTGAATTACGGATAAACGATAATACAAATCGAGCCGGAAATTTCCTTCAGTGCTTTCCTTTTTCAAATCGCGGTTCGAGGCAGCGATGACGCGCGCGTCAAGGGGAATTTCCTTCAAACCGCCGACGCGCCGGAACATTCCTTCTTCTAACACGCGCAGAAGTTTTGCCTGCAAAGCTGTTTCCATCTCGCCGATTTCGTCTAGGAAAAGCGTTCCGCCGTCGGCTTGTTCAAAAAGTCCTTCCTTTCTGGCTTTGGCATCGGTGAACGCTCCTTTTTCGTGTCCGAAAAGTTCGGATTCGATTAAATTTGTCGGGAGAGCGGCGCAGTTTATTGCTAGATAAGGCGCGTCGCTTCGTTCGGAAGCGTAATGAATCGCCTGAGCGAAAAGGTCTTTTCCCGTGCCGGTTTCGCCTTGAAGCAGCACGGCGTTGATGTCGCTTGCCGCAACTTTGCGGGCAAGTTCGACGGCTTTTTTGATCTGGTCGGATTCGCCGATAATCTGCTGAAAACTGAATTTGTCCGACTGCCCGCGGCGCACTCGTTTAAGCTCGCGGCGCAACCTTCGCGTTTCCGCGCCGTTGCGAAGTGTCACGCGCAACTCTTCCAATCGAATCGGCTTGCCGATAAAATCGTGCGCTCCGCCGCGCAGCGCGGCAATCGTGCTTTTGACGTCAACATTTCCTGTAATCATGACGACGATGGTTTCGGGATTTTGTTCTTTAACAACGGTCAAAAAATCGAGTCCCGAACCGTCCGGCAAATCAATATCGAGCAGCACTACGCTCGGTTCTTCAGCCTCGAAAACCTGTTCGGCTTCGCGGATATTTTCCGCTTGAAGCGGGTTGTAATTCCACGAACGCAAAGCCGCGTCAAGAGTACGGCGAATCTGGCGGTCGTCGTCAACGATCAAAATTGTTTCCGTTTGAGGTTTCAAGAATTTAACACCATTGCTTGAGTTTATGCCTAAACCGACCAGTCTCCTATCCGAAAACGTGGAATTATTCGCAGTCGGTTGGTAATTACACGCAGTCTCAGACTCGGCTTACCGTTAAATCCTTTGTTTTGTACCGGAATGCAAATTGCATTTTAGCAAATTGATTTGTAACAGTTTTGGAATCGGATAATCAAGGGATGCTCAATGGAAGAAATTGAGCAAAATCTTGAAAAATCCTATTTTCGGATGAGAACAATTAGAAGCAGAACTTTTTAACAGGGGAGAAATCAAAATGTCAGAACAAGTAAATGAAACAACAAGTAACGGAAAAGGATTTTTCGGCGCAGCCGTTGGGGTTGCCGAAAACACTGTTCGCCAAGCAGGAGTTGGATTCGAAGAATTAAAAACCAAAGCCTCGCATACGATTGAAGATTGTCTCGCAGAAGTCAAACGATTTGCGAAAGAAGGCGAACGCGCAGCGGAAGGTTTGGTGAGCGACACCGCTCATTTGATTAAACACGATCCGCTACGTTCGGTCGGAATTACTTTTGGCGTTGGTTTAGGATTGGGAATCCTCGCAGGCTGGCTGTTAACGCACGAAACCAGAAGCAGTAGCCGGTAAGACGAAGAAATATATCAGTAAAACGTAAGAAAACCTAAAAAATGCGATTATCGGCGAAGCGCAGGCGCGGCTCGAATACACGGCTTATGGAAGGCAGGCAATGCAGGAAGATTTTCCCGAATTCGCCCAGCTTTTTATGGAAGCCGCCGGAGCGGAAACGATTCATGGCATCGGTCATTTGCAAGCCGCCGGCGGAATCGGAACGACGTTTGAAAATTTGAACGGATCGGCAAACGGCGAAGATTACGAAATCGAACAAATGTATCCGAAGTTTATTGAAGAAGCCAAAACCGACGGTCGCGCCGATGCCGCCGCGAGTTTCGGACTTGCGCTAGAGCGGGGAAAACATCACCGCGCGACGTTCAAGCAAGCGTTTGAAACATTTCAGAAAAAAGTCGCTGCGGCAAAAGCAGTTTAACGCAATGTTTTAAGCAGACGGCTAAACTTTCAACAAGATTTTTGCGGTTGAATAAATCTTCAATCCGCGAAAAAACGAAGCCCGAACCGATTGAATAAAATTTGAGTGCCAATCCAAAGATTCGCATTCAGCCAATGCTCCGGCGTTGAATAACTTTTTGGCAAGGGCTTTTCCGACAATTGTTGCTTTTAAATGATGACTATTACGTCGCTTCTAAATGTTGACAAAACAATAAGTCGAGAGACGGCTTTCTAATTAAAGTCAGCCGTTTTTCTTTTAAACTTGACGTTTGAGTCCGGGAAATCCAAAAAGCGGATATTGCCGGGAATCAGGGCGCAAGTTCACAAAACAAGAAATTCAGATCAGGAAAAAAATATGAACAACAATGCAGAACTACAAACAGACGTTCAGGACGCAATTAAATGGGAACCGCTAATGCACGCCGCAGAAATCGGCGTCACAGTCAAAGACGGAGTGGTAACTCTGACCGGAACAGTGGATAGTTACGGCAAGAAACTGGAAGCTGAAAAAGCCGCCAAAAATGTTGTGGGTGTCAAAGCCGTAGTTGAACAAATTAAGGTTAAGTTTCCTAATTCGTGGAGCAAAACCGACAACGATATTGCCACTGAAGTATTGAGTGCTTTGAAGTTGAACTGGTTGGTTCCCGACGAAAAACTGAAGGTCAAAATCGAGGACGGGTGGGTAACTCTGGACGGTCAACTGCACTACAATTATCAAAGAGAAGCCGCCAAAGATGCCGTCAGGTTTCAGATGGGAGTCAAAGGCGTGACTGACAACATCGTCATTCAATCCGAAACGCACGATGCGATTGAGAAGGCGAATATCGAAGGCGCACTCAAACGAAACTGGAATATCAATGACAATGATATTAAGGTTCAGGCGACAGGTCACAAAGTAACGCTGACCGGGACAGTTAATTCGTGGTTTCAAAAAGATGAAGCGTCGCGAATGGCCTGGGGCGCCCCGGGTGTCTGGAATGTAGATAATGAATTGGCCGTCGAATATGCCCAGAAAGCAATGAAAACTGCAAAATAGTTAGGAAAATAATGACAGAAGCTGATGCAGTCTAATTTGTAGGAATCAAGACTTAATCTAACAGATAAGTTGTTTTCCAAAGCGGTGGATGTCTGTCATCCACCGCAATTGCAAGAAATAGAGTTTCCGTCAAACGGAAACTCTATAAATCAAAATTATAAATAATTGGACAAAATTAATTATAAACAAAATGCGGACAATGGCAATTATTCGCAAACTCAAAAACAAATCGAAGCAAACTACAGGTATGAACGCAAAAACACAATTGTCAGCGGTTTCGGCAAATTTGGCAGAGGCCGGAACAAGCGCGGTGATCGCCGTCTATGAAACGCATCAAGAAGCGGAACAAGCCATCCGCGCACTCGAAAAATCAGGCGTGGATATGCAGAAACTGTCCATCGTCGGGAAGGATTATTATACCGAAGAAGAAGTCGTCGGTTTTTACACGACAGGCGACAGGATGAAGACGTGGGGCAAAACCGGAGCCTTTTGGGGCGGTATTTGGGGATTATTATTCGGCTCGGCTTTCTTAATGATTCCCGGTTTCGGGCCTTTGCTGGCCGCCGGTCCGATAGTCGCGTGGATTGTCGGGGCGTTAGAAGGGGCGGTCGTCGTCGGTGGTTTAGGAGTAGTTGGGGCGGCACTTTACAGCGTCGGGATTTCCGAAAAAGATGCCATCGAATATGAGACACAAATCAAAACGGGAAAGTTTGTCGTCATCGCTCACGGCACGCCAGCCGAAGTCAGCGGAACATCAGCCGTCTTTTCCTCGATCAAAAATCTAAATATAAAAACACACGACTTTTATCAAGCTTAATGTCAATTCACGCAAGCGGATTGAATAGATTTTCAATCCGTAAAAATACTTTATCCTTGCTGTTACTGAAGGCAATACGCGAGCAGTCAGGAGCAAAAAAATGAAAATATTGGTTGGCTACGACGGCTCGAAATCGGCGGAAGCCGCGCTCGACGATTTACAGCACGCCGGTTTACCGGACGAAGCGGTGGCATTAGTTTTATCAATCGCCGAAGTTTGGATTCCTCCGCAAAGTTTCAACGGCAATGGTTCGGATATTAAGCTCGATAACCGAACCGAAAAACGCTCGCAAAAACACTTTGAAAAAAACAAACGAGCGGACGGCGAAGCAGAAACCTTCGCCCGCCACGCCAAAGACCGCTTGAAAGCAAAATTTCCCGGTTGGAAAATTACCACCGAAGCGACTTACGGCTCGCCCGGATGGGAAATTCTCGATAAAGCCGACCGATTTGAGCCGGATTTAATCGTGGTCGGATCGCATGGACGCTCCACCATCGGTCGTTTTTTTCTCGGCAGCATTTCAAATAAGATTGTAACCGAAGCAAAATGCTTGGTGCGTGTGGCACGCGGAAAAATCGAAGTTGACCCGTTGCCGGTGCGCGTCGTTGTCGGTTTTGACGGCTCGTCCGGCGCAAAAGCGGCGGTCGCCGCGGTCGCCGCCAGAAAATGGCGCCAATACAGCGAGATCCGTCTGATCGCGGCGAGCACTCAGATTGCGCCAGTCGCCATCGAACGCTTTGTGCCCCCGATTGCTCGGTGGGTGGAAGATGATATCAAAGCCGAAGACGAATGGATTGAAAAACTCGCCGAAAGCTCGCTCCAAATTTTGCGCGACGCCGGAATTGCCGCAACTCTGCAGATCACCCCTGGAAATCCGAAACAAGTTTTGATTGAAGAAGCCGAAAAGTGGCGCGCCGATTCGATATTTGTTGGGGCTGCTTCCTTCAGCAGCCGTCTGGAAAGATTTCTGCTCGGCAGCACGGCGGCGGCAACTGCGGCACGGGCGCACTGCTCGGTCGAAGTAGTGAGAGTAAAAACTACTCAATCTGAGTTTATTGATTTTTGAGCAACAGCCGGAAGTTCCGGCAGGCTCCATTTTACATTACGGGGAATAAGACTCCGGTTGTAATTCCAGGTTGCGCTTCCAAATGCCGGAAATGTCAAAATTTGTTTTTTAAGCAATTCCGACAGTTCCGCTTTTAAATACCGCAACCATTTTTTAGGTAAGGATTTATTGTTCAATCGTATTGATAGGTTTGAACCGGATTGAATCGTTGACGGAAAATATCGTGGCAGCCTTTTCGTTAAACCGTTGGGCGAGCTTTGCAGGAGATTTGACATAAATGCCCAGCCATTAGCGGCAACATTTTTA
Source organism: Pyrinomonadales bacterium (assembly GCA_038212235.1). Classification (GTDB taxonomy): domain Bacteria; phylum Acidobacteriota; class Blastocatellia; order Pyrinomonadales; family Pyrinomonadaceae; genus JBBQUS01. The sequence goes on along the minus strand of JBBQUS010000085.1, from coordinate 6,188 downwards.
TTTCAAGAAAACCGTTTGCGTTAATCCTGTGTTTATCTTCAATACTTTATGGTTAGATTAATCCTTAAATTTGTAAAAGGTGTTTTCGGTTCTCTTCCGGGACAAGATTTTAACACGGGCAGAATCTTCTGCCATTCCGTATCAGTTAGCTTAACTTGCATCTCAGAGAACAGTTCAACTGATTTACGTCAATCCAACTTAGAGGTATAAAATGAAAAGATTATTGTTAACAATTGCGGTAATGACGGTCGCTCTGGCATTCGGCATAAACGCTGACGCACAAACGAAAAAAATCGGAATGACGAAGGCCAGAGCCATCGCCCAAACACAGGCTGCCGGAAAAATCGAGAGCAGCGAACTCGAAAACGAGGGCGGCAAATGGATTTATTCGTTTGATATTCGTAACAACCAAGGGACGATTACCGAGGTCAACGTGAACGCCTATACGGGAGCGGTCGTTAACATCGAACACGAAAACAAAAAAGCGGAAGCTGCGGAAAAAGTTACTGAAGCAAAGGAAAAAACAAAGAAGAAAAATTAATTAACCGTCGGCGTAAAAATAGAATACTCGTTTGAGACGGCTATAAACCATTTCAAACGAGTATTTTTACGCCTGCAAGAAAGACATTGTTAAGAGGTGAAACAAGTTGAAGCATTTCACTCGGGTGTTATTTCAAGCCGAATATTAATAGACGTGAACCGGCATTCCAACCGAAACGAGGTCGCTGAATTCGGTCGAGGCGAAATGCGGAATTCTCACGCAGCCGTGACTTGCCGGACTAAACGGAATCGAATCGCTGCCGTGAACGGCAACGCCGCCGACAAAATAATTCGGATGGAAAAGCGACCCGAGCGGCGCGTAGCGCGTGGCTTTTATCTGGCGCGTGATTTGAAAATCTCCGAGCGGCGTAACCGCTATTTGCCATTTGCCGTCCTCGAAATATCTTTTTCCCGAACCGCTCGAGACGGGCAGAATGCGCGTCACCAGATTGTTTTCGTCAACCAGAAAAAGGACTTGCCGCTTGAGATCAATCTCGATGTGCGCCGTGCCATTCTGCACAGCCGCCGCCGGACGCGCAGAATTTCGCAGAGCCGTTAATTCGTTTCCAGTTAAAACGCCGGTTCGCTTTCGTCCTTCGACCTTTTGAAAGGCGGTGATGGCATGATAGGTCGAAGCGTCTTTTACGCCGTCAACTTTAATTATCCAGTATCCGCGCTCGGCCAGAAGTTTTTCCGCCTCTTCAATTGACGGTTTGCCAACTGCCGCGCGGCGCGAAGTCGTCGGCACCTGGGCTTTAACAAAATCGCTCAGGAGAAATAGAAATAAAACAGCGATAGAAAATAAAAAAAATGTGTTTGAGTAAAAGTATTTTAACGATTTGCCGATTTTTGATTTTAGCATTATAAAGCCTTAGACAAATTCAAATTAGGAATCCAAATATAATGATTAGCAATAGTTAAGCCAAATGTTTATTAATCAATTTGTCGTCGGTAGTTTACGATGCAGCCTTGTCTTTATCGGCAGTAGCGAAAGCAAAAAGAATTCTGACTGAAGCCCGCGTCGACAAAAAGGCTTGTGGAGAAAGGTAATTTACAAGGCAGCTGCGAAATTTTTAGCGCTTTGAAGAAAAAATTATATCTACCGAAATTAAACAAACCACAATTTCATAGATAGAATCCGCGGCAGCAGACTTTAACCGTTTTGGCATCGGTGTTGCTTTTGTAAAAAAGCGAAATTGCTGGAACAAGGACGAGGCTTTCTGTTCGGTTAATTTGATCTTGGGAGTAATCCAAAATGGCGAAAAAAAATCAAAAAGAAGAACTTGCGAACCGTTTACTCGGTCGCAACTGGGAAAGTTTAAGCGAGCGTGAAAAACGTGTCATCGAGCATTTAGGCGAGCGGCAGCATATCAGCCACGATACGAATCAAGAATTTGATACGAAGCTGACTTTCGGACAAAGACTCGCCGATAAAGTTGCGGCTTTCGGCGGTTCGTGGACTTTTATCATTATCTTTGCCGCCGTTCTTCTTTTTTGGGTTCTGCTAAATTCGTTAATTCTAGCGGGGCGGGGCGCGGCATTCGACGCATATCCTTATATTCTTTTGAATCTTTTTCTGTCAATGCTTGCCGCCGTTCAAGCACCCGTTATCCTGATGTCGCAGAACCGCCAGGGAGTAAAAGACCGCTTCGACGCGGCGCACGATTACGAAATAAATTTGAAGGCGGAACTGGAAATCCTCAGTCTGCACGAAAAGTTGGATGAGTTGCGCGAGAGGAGCTGGACAGAGCTGATTACGATGCAGCAAGAGCAAATACGATTGTTAACAGAGCTTTTAAAAACAAGCGAATCCGCAAAGTAGCAAAGATTTCAACCCATATTTAAATCTTAATCATTGCAAACACATTTTCAGGAAATTTTATTTCGATTTATCCGTAGCTTTCGCTGGTCGCACGACCAAAACCGAACACGGCGCGTGATGGACGACCGAATTTGAAACCGAACCGAGCAGCGCGCGCTCCCAAAAGCCGTAGCCGTGCGAGCCGACGACAATCAAATCTGCTGCCCATTCCGCTGCTTTTTCAACCAGAATTCGCTGCGGCGAGCCGCTGATCGCTTCAGAAATTATATTGAGCGGCACTTTGGGAAACAATAAGCGGATTTGTGTTTCGGCTTGTTCTGCTGCCGCTTTCGCCTGTGCATGTCCGGCTTTTTCAACCGCGTCATAGTATTCCGCCGAAGCCCCGATGAACGGGTCGGATGATAGCATAGTCGGAAATTCGGCGGTTGATATAATTTTGAAATCGGTATTTTCTGGATTAGCGATGATGTTTGTCAATTCGGCAATCGCCGCTTTGCTGAAATCCGAACCGTCCGTGGCAACTAAAATTTTCATAATTTCTCCGCTCCAAATAAATCTGAAATATTTTTCGTTTTTATCAAACAAAGCCGAATTTTACTGTGCAAAATCATACTCGGCTTCAGTGATTTGCCCTTTGAAATAAGGCGCGGCTCCTTCGGGCGGCTGCCATTCGGCTTTGCCTTCGATTGGAATCATCATTCCGCCGCGTTCTTCGTAATTCCAGAAGCGACAGAGCCACGGAAATGTTTTGTATTCGCCGTTCGTTTCATAAAAACGCGCCGGGGTGAAGGCTTCTGTGATTTCGCTCGCGGCGTTAAACTGGAATTCGAGCGAAACGGTAGTCTTTCCATTTGTCAAAGTCGCCGACGCTCGATTCTCGTCAATCGCCGTCCAGCGCAGATTTTCGCTTGGAAGCAGCGCGGTCGGCAGCCACACTGATTCCGCCAAATATCTCTGCAACGCGCCCGCGTCGAGTTTCACGTCGTCGTGCGCATTCATCACCGAAAAAAGCGCAAAGATTTTGGCGTTCATCGCGCCCTTGCCGTTCGTGAAAGCGTCGCGGACGCGGACGTTCAGGAGCGAATTCATTTTCATCTCCGCGTCCCAAATGAACGCGGGAGGATTCGCCGAAAAATGCTGTTCCGAATCGAACGGAATCCATTTATTGTTTAACTTGAATTCGCCCGCGTGTTTGATTCGCGCCGTGCGGACAGCCGGCTGACCGTCTTTCAAAGCAAAACGAAAATACTGTGCAACCGGCGCGGGCAAGCACTCAAAGTCTTTGAACGAAACTGTTTTTGCTGCGGCCTCCGAAGCCGACTGTTTTAATTCTTCAACTATTCGCCGCGTTTCCGCATTCCAACTTGACTGACCCGACCAATACGCCAAACTGATTCCGGCACCTGCTAAACCAATTCCTACCAAAGAAAATTTTGACCAATTTTTCATTCCAATTATTTATTATCGATTTTCGCTCAATTTGGCATAATACGAGCCGCACCATGATGCAGAAAATGCTCTTTAACCTTTGCTGCAATCTGCGGATCAGTCATCTTGTCGGCGATTTCGACTGCCACAATACGTTCGCCAAGATAATCTTTTTCAAGCCGTTTTGCGAGTTCGCCTTTCGCTTCGCCGGGACCGAAGAGGAAGATAGATTCCGCTTCGCGAAGCTGCGAAATTACTTTTTCGTAATAAATGCCTAAGTGTTCAGTAAATACGCTGAGATTAGTATCATCGGCATCGTTTCCACTTTTACTGTGTTTTTCAACATCCGAATGAATCACTCTTGTTTCTTCATCTTCGCCTGTCAGTGAGACGATGACAGCTTTTTTATGGTCTATCCATAAACCCTTTTTCATAGATTTCTCCTTACCTTACTGTAAGAGTGCAATGACCGTGCCTGAGTGAAAATGGCTCGGTTGATATGTTTTGATCTTGACCTTAAATTTTAACTGCGAGGAATTCCGCACGTTGCTGCGAAACTTTTCACAGGTAAAGGTCACAACAACTCTGCTAAAGTTGGTATGAAGCTTGTTTTGCCAGACTTTTACAAAATTTAAAAGCTGCTATTAATAAAGGTGCTCCCAAAGGTGGACTTACCGCTAATTTCGTTGCTTCCCGCCTCGCTCAATTCAATCGTTATGTGTAGCGACCTGCAATCATAATCAGACGAAACCGCAATCATCGCTCATTTTGAAACCACATTAAGTGCAACCATCCGAGACGATGAAACCGAATTAAGTGCAACTGAGACCGCAATCATCCATCCGAAACCACATTATTTGCAACTGAACAGAATCTCTCTGCAAGCGCTCTTTTGACAAGGTTCTAAGCGAAAACATCTTAAAAACTATTATCAGTCATGATAATTTCCAAAACAGCATTTTTCGTTGTCAAATCGCAAGATGTTGAACTGGCTTGATGCAAATTCTCTGCATAAATGCTCGGTTATTTAATATTTGAGAAAACTGCGTCCGACCACATTATCTGGGATCTGGATAGTTGCATTTAATCAGGTCTGGAAATGGATGATTGCGGTTTCAGTTGCACTTATTGTGGTTTCGGGGCAACCGATAGTTGCACTTAATGTGGTTTGGAAAACACGGATGATTGCGGTTTCAGTCATTTATGATTGCAGGTCGCTACAGCTAGGTCGCCCATATTTTACGAACCGAAAATTCCGATTTTCGTAATTTCTCATGTAATTTAGAGTTTTTAACGCGAATCTTTTAATCACTTTTACATTCTACGAGAATACTAGATTAGCAGGCGCGAAACGGGGAAGTATTGAAGATGGTTGTTTGTTTTTTCGGGTACTTACCAATTTCAAAGGTCTCGATCAAAATCTTATCGAGGTGTTGGTTTATTTATAACGCGCCGTCGAATAAGTCATTCTATCTGAAGCAAAACCGACTACTCAGTTAAAATTTGTCTTCTAATCCTTGAGTTGTATGTGGCTGGTTTTTGCCCACGCCAACGCAATCATTGAGCGGCATCGCCCAAAATCACCGTTATTTCTATGGCATAATAAATTTATGTATGTTAGCCACGAAACAATAGAACAAACGATGCAGCGGCTTTTGGGCGTTATCGCTCAGGCGGAAATTAAAATCTACGACAAAACTTACCTGTATGAGGAGTTCGCGCTGAACGATTTACAAAGAAACTTGAAACCGGAAGCGTTGGCTTTGGTGCGCGACGACGAAGTTTGGAGTCAACTGGTCCGGGCAGAAGATTCCGCCGGAGAACAATTTAAAATCTTTAGTTTTCATTTCGCCGAAAATCTCGACAACAGCGGCTTTGTCGGCTGGCTGGCAACACACTTAAAACAAAAAACCGGAACGGGTGTTTTTGTCGTGTGCGGGCAGAACAGCAGGCGCGGCGGCATTTTTGATTATTGGGGTTGTCCGCTGGAAGTTGCCGAAACGGTTCTGAGTGAAGTTCAAAATCTTGTCGAAAAAGGCAGAAGCGTTTGTAAATGACGTGCCGCCCAACGATCCACCGAATGTTGAGGCGGCAACAGCGATCTTCTTCTAAAATATCTTTTTCAGATAAACTCGCGCGTAGCTGGTGTTGCCGCGCTTCATCCCAGCCGTTCGGCTTACATTGTTCTCACAACGTCAAGTTTAGTAAACTTCGTAATATGAACAAACCAAAGCGGCGCATTTTAGTGACCGGCGCATCCGGGAAGATTGGAACCGCCTTTCGGGAAGATACCGAATCGCATTATGATTTTCGATTGGCTGATAAAGAAATTGAGCCGTTACCAAATTCATCAAATGAAGTTGCAAAGTTCGACATTGCCGATTTATCGGCTTGCCGA
>JBBQUS010000084.1:0-14303 GCA_038212235.1 Pyrinomonadales bacterium | reverse complement strand
ATATTTTTCGGCGGAAGACGCCCCCGTTTCCTTCGGCATCGTTTATGATTTGCATCCGACGACCGACGAGCGCACGACTGCCGTTCTCGAATCGCTCCGGCAATTTACCAGTGAACTGCGTCCCGCAGACAATTTTTTTGTGACTGTTTTCAATGAGCGCGGAAGTCTGACGACGGATTTTGTCCCGACGAGCGAGCAGGTCAGCCAAAATCTATCGGGAAAATCAGGCTCGCCCAATTCGCTTTACGACGCGATTTACGCGGCGGGAGACAAAATTCGCAGCAGCAAAAATTTAAAACGAACACTGTTGATTATTACCGACAGCGCCAACCACCACAGCAGGCACAGTCTTTCCGAATTGGAAAATGAGTTTAAAAGTTTTGACGTGCAGATTTATGCCGTGATTTGGGACGAAGCGGAACAGTTTTCGTATTCCGATATCATCCGCGAGGGCGGCAGGCGGAAGAGCGGTATTTCGAGAGACGCGACCACGCTCGACCGGGTGGCGTTGCTCGGATTGACTTTGAAAAACGGAGGGACTTCGGAAACTCCGACCATTCAAAACGCGCAGGAACTTTACAGAATTTACAGCCAAATCGGGTTCGAGATGCGAAAGCAATACACAATCGGCTTTTATCCCGAAACGGTTGACGGCAAAACGCATCAACTAAAAATTGTGCTGCGTCCCGCCGACAAAAAATTTAAAGGTTTGACGATGAATTACCGGCTTACTTACCAAAACCCGCCGTTGAAACCTAATTAAGCGAGCGCGGTTTGAAATTGTTGGATTGTCAATTTGTATTGTTGACGATACGAAAAATTTGAGCGAATAAACTAAGCTATCTTGAAACATTCAATTACAAAAACTACAAACCCAATGACAAACATCCAAGTTATCTCCAACGAGTTATCCGACAAAAGAGTGCTGGTGACAGGCGGAACGAAAGGCATGGGCGAAGCTATCGTCAAACGTCTGAGGCAAGCCGGCGCGACGGTAATGACGACTGCCCGCTCAGTTCCCGTTGAACTTCAGTCGCCGGAGTTGTTCGTTCAATCCGACATCAGCACATCTGACGGCGTGGAAAAAGTCGTCAAGGAAGTTCTCGCCCATCTCGGCGGCGTGGACATCCTGATCAATAATGTCGGCGGTTCTTCCGCACCGAGCGGCGGTGTTCTCGCTTTGAGCGATGATGATTGGCAACAGACATTTAATGCGAATTTATTCGCCGCCGTCCGCTTAGACCGCGCATTTCTACCCAGGATGCTCGAACAGAAATCGGGTGTCATCATTCATATTTCGTCTATCCAGCGAGTGCTCCCGCTCCACGATGCAACTTTGGCTTATGCAGCCGCAAAAGCGGCGTTGACTAACTACAGCAAAGGGCTTTCAAACGAAGTCGCGCCTCAAGGACTGCGGGTCAATACGATTGCTCCCGGTTTTATCGAAACGACGGCGGCGACGGGACTCATCGAGCGGTTGGCGGAAAATGCCGGAACAGACTTTGATACCGCGAGGCAGGGACTGATGGATTCGCTCGGCGGTATTCCGATGGGACGACCCGGGCGACCCGAAGAAGTCGCCGAACTTGTTGCTTTTCTGGTATCCGACCGCGCTTCCTATATTAACGGCACTGAATTTGTAATTGACGGAGGAACTATTCCGACAGTTTGATGAGTCAGTAAAACAAAATTAAACAGGCGCGATCTGAAATTTTGGTATTGTCATAATTTATGTTGCTCACTACAATAAAGCGGTGTTATAACTCAACGCGATTTATAATATTGCAAATCAGGCGTGTTATGACGCATTATGATTCTCAATCAGTAGTTATGCGGCTATCGCTACTTAATTCTGTCTGAACCATTGGAAAATAGGCTGATTGAAAATTCATCTTTGCTATTGCAAGTGTATTATGCAATCTATCCTCAGAGATTATATGAAACAAAACCGCCGTTCTTTTTTGCAGGATGTTTTGGCAACGTCCGTCATAACTTCTACTACAGTTTTGGCGGTGGAACATACGGCGGGCGCATCGCTCGAGACAAATGGCATCGAGCGAAAGATTGGCTACAAGCGAATCGCAACCGAAGAAGCGTGGGCTTCATCCGAACTTTTAAAAACTTATCTCAAGATGGCAGCTAATAAATCAATTGACGACCCCGGGTTCATTGCCCTTTGGTCGCGGCTCGGTTCACGCGCCCAATTGATTTCCCGATTGTCGAACATCGGCGAGGGTCGGATTCGGGATATGGACGCGACTGGTATTGACATGCAAATTCTTTCGCTGACCTCGCCGGGCGTTCAGGTTTTCGATAAAGCGACCGCGACCGCTCTCGCAATTTCGACCAATGATGAAGTGGCGGAAGCGATTCGCAAATATCCAACACGCTTTGCCGGACTCGCCGCCGCTGCACCGCAAGACCCGCCAGCGGCGGCAAAAGAAATCGAACGCGGCGTTCGCAAACTCGGACTGAAAGGCGTGATTATCAATTCGCACACGCGCGGCGAATTTCTTGACGACCCGAAATTTTGGGATATTTTTGAAGCCGCCGAAGAACTAAACGTGCCAATTTATTTGCATCCGCAGACACCGCCACCAGCGATGATTGCGCCGTATGTGGAAAGAGGCTTGGAAAGCGCGATTTTAGGATTCGGTGCCGAAGCCGGTCTGCACGCGCTGGCAATTATCCGCAGCGGCGCGTTAGACCGCTTCCCCAAATTGAAAATAGTTCTTGGACACGGAGGCGAAGCACTTCCTTTCTGGCTTTCGCGGCTTGATTTTATGAATCGAAGTGCGCGTCCTAATATACGCAACGGCGCGGCAAAGCTGAACAAAACGCCGAGCGAATATATGAAAGAGAATTTTTATGTAACAACCAGCGGAATGGCTTGGTCGCCCGTCATTACATTTCTTCAGACGGTTCTCGGCATTGAGCGTGTGCTTTACGCAATGGATTATCCGTATCAATACGAATTAGACGAAGTAACGGCAACCGACAATGTGCCGATTAGTAAAAGCGATAAGAAGATGCTGTTCCAGACCAATGCAGAAAAAGTATTTGCGCTCAAGATTGATAAATGAATTAGATGGTCAGTTATTGATATTCAGATGTGTTCTCTGTCAGCGCCGCCGCATAACATGTCATTGGACGTGGAGGTGACAACAGCAACTTTGTTATTTAGCTTGTCCGTTAAACCTAAATTTGCGTGTGTTCGGTTTCGCCCCACGTCAACTCAATCGTTAGAAACACAAATCAGGACACTCCCGAAATTTCAAACGAATTTTTTCATCAAACGCCTTTTCACCAATTCGACCAGCAATAAATAAGTAGCGGTTGCCGCGCCGAGAAAGACGAAGTAACTGACGGGCAGCGGAACGAAACCTAAAATCGAAGCGAGGGGCGAAAAAGGCAGTAAAACTGCGATGACAATGACGATTAAAACCGTCAAACTCAAAGCGCGGCTCGGTCGGCTTTTGAACGGATTGCCCGCCGTGCGAATGATGAAAACGACGGCTGTTTGCGTCGCCAATGATTCGACGAACCAGCCGGTGTGAAATTCCTGCTCACCCGCCTGGAAAAATCGCAGCAAAACGTAAAACGTCAGAAAATCGTAAATCGAACTTAACGGTCCGATATACAACATAAAATCGCGGATCAGTTTGATGTCCCAATGTTGCGGTTTGCGAATAAAGCTGGCATCCACATTGTCGGTCGGAATTGTCACTTGCGCTACATCGTAAAGAAAATTGTTGAGCAAAATCTGGGTCGGGAGCATCGGCAGAAACGGCAGAAAAATCGTTGCCGCCGCCATACTAAACATGTTGCCGAAGTTGGAACTCGTTCCCATCAAAAGATATTTCATGACATTGCCAAACGATTTGCGCCCTTCGAGAATGCCGCCATGCAGCACTTCCAGCCCGCTTTTGAGCAGCACGATTTCGGCTGCGTCCTTCGCTACGTCGGTCGCGGTTGAAACCGAAATGCCGACATCGGCGGTGCGCAGGCTGGGAGCGTCATTGATGCCGTCACCAAGATAACCGACGACGTGACCGCGACGTTTCAAAGCCAGCAAAATGCGATTTTTCTGCATCGGCGAAACGCGGGCGAACAGACTCGCGTTTTCGGCGGTGTGAGAGAGCGCGGTGTCAGACATCTTTTCGATTTCATCGCCTAAAACGATTCGTTCGGTGGTCAAACCGACTTGCTCGCAAACGTGACGGGCGACAAGTTCGTTGTCACCCGTCAAAATTTTCACCTGGATGCCGTCTTTTGCCAAATCTTTGAGCGCTTGAGCGGCAGATTCGAGCGGTTCGTCGGCGAAAGTCAAAAATCCCGCCAAAGTCATTTCGCGCTCAGCTTCTTTTTGATAACTTTTTTGCTCCTCGACGGGGTGATACGCAACGGCTAAAACGCGCAGACCTTTGCGGCTGAAGTCTTGAAAAGCGGTTTGGCATTTGGGGGGCGCGTCTTTGTCAAAAGGCAAAACTTTCCCATTCATTTCATAATTGGTGCAAACTTCAAAGATGCTCTCGGGCGCGCCTTTGCTGATTAAAATTCGTTTTCCGCCCGTTTCTTCAACGACGACCGAAACTCTGCGCCGTTCAAAATCGAAAGGTATTTCGCCAATTTTGCGAAAACCCTCGATATTCGGCTGATTGTGTTTGAGAATCGCTTCATTAAGCGGATTGCCCACTCCGGTTTCGTAAGAACTGTTCAGATAGGCATATTGAAAGACGCTTTCCGACCGTTCGCCGAACGGGTTGAGGGTCTGCTCCAGAGACAGTTCCCCTTTTGTCAGCGTGCCGGTTTTGTCCGAACATAAAATGTCCATACTGCCGAGATTCTGCATTGCTGCTAAATGTTTGACGATAACTTTTTGCTTCGCCATTTTGGCCGCGCCCTGACCTAAGGTGACGGCAGTGATCATCGGCAAAAATTCCGGTGTCAGCCCGACCGCCAGCGCAATCGAGAAAAAGAGGGACTGAAACGGATCGCGGTGCAAAAGCATGTTGATTAAAAGGACAAAAATCACCAGAAAAAAAACCACCCGCATAATCAGATACCCGAATCGGCGAGTGCCTTGTTCAAAATCAGTTTCGGGTACTTTATCCACCAGGCGTTTGGCGATTTCGCCGAATTTGGTCTCGCCGCCCGTCGCCGTGACGATTGCCGTGGCCGTTCCGCTAACGACAGAAGTTCCCAGGAAGACAGTGCTTTGAGATGGATCCGCCGCGTTCGTTTGCTTTTCAACCGGCAGCGATTCTCCGGTTAAAGCGGCTTCCTGAACATGCAGATCGCATACTTCAACGAGCCGCGCATCAGCCGGAACAAGATCGCCCGCCGCCAAGCGAATCAGATCGTCCGGGACGACTTCGCGGCGCGGAATCTCCACCCACGCGCCGTCGCGCAAAACAGTCGCGGTGAGCGAAACCACTTTCCGCAAACTTTCGGCGGCGCGTTGTGAGCGCGAAGTTTGGACGAAATTTAGAATCACACCCAACATCACCATGACAAAAACAATTCCGGCGTTGACCCAATCGCCGACAAAGGCGGAAATCGCGCTGGCGACGAGCAGAATAGCAATCAGCGGCTCGGCAAAGAGCAGCAAAAATCGCACAACCGCCCCGATTTGACGGGTTTTGACAAGTTCGTTAAAACCGAACTTCTGCACGCGCAGTTTTGCTTCATCGCCAGTTAAGCCTGGAAATTGTTGGACCATTTTTGGCGCGGCAGTCAATTTTGCGGGAACTATTTGCTGCATATCTTTTGCCTTTTGACCGTTTTATTTCAATTGAAGCGCAAGCAACGTGCCATGATTCGACTTTCTAAATAATGGCTGTTTTGAGTTGGAAAGCGTCGGAGAATCTCGTCAAGCGCGGAAAATTGCTTGCGAAGCGCGAAATATTACGCAGTGAATATCAAATTAGTCGGCTGTTTATCAATCCTAACGGCATTTATGTCGCGGCACGTGTTTTGCCAAATTATTTTGGTGAACACCCGAAAAATCAAGAGATTAAAAGAGGAGATTAAGAAAATGACGTTAGATTTACCCAAAGAAAGATGGGAGCTGTTTTTTAACGATTTGAGCAAGGGGCGTTTCGGTTGGGCGACTAAAATCGAAGTGATGAACAATGCTATCAGTGATCAATTCTTAAGCGAAAATTTGCCGCTCAACGGAATTTCCGCCGAGCAAAAAGGCGATGAAAGCATAGTTAGCATCTCAGTCGGCGAAGATGCCGCTCATCAAACGCACAACATCGTCAATCCGACGAAAGTCACCTTCCTTGGCGATAATGAGAATCTTGGCGGGATTGTTGAAATCGAGGAAGAAAACGGAACAAAAACCCTCGTGCATATATTCGAACCCGTGCCGCTCACGATTAGTTATGCCGAATATGGATTGTGGTGATAAAGAAGTGGTAAAAGTTATTTATCTCGTGGGTGAAAACGGATTGAAAGCCTTTGATTACAAACAAGAGATTGAATGCTTAAATTAATTGCAAAAGGACGAATCAATGGTTGAAGTCGAAGAAATGAATGCTGCAGACTGCACAAAACTTCTTAATCGGGTTGGTTATGGATATTTGGGTTTGGTCCGCGAGAGGCAATAATTTGCGGATTGCAGTTTTGGATTATCTTTTCGGACTTTGAGCCAAACTGTGTGTTGATCTGCTAGCCTGTCATTTTTGATTTTGCCGGCATCGCTGTTTGTGTCGCCTTTCGCCAGTGACTTTTTACCTATTAATTCAATCGTTCGCCATGATGAATAACAGTTCCGGTATCAACCTTTAATTGTCGAGCGGCTTCTCTTAAACTTACCTTTTTTTCCGCTAATAATTTTTTAAGTTTTCGCTCCCAAATTTTGCCGAACGAGTTGATTTTGTATAATTAACGAGGCAGAGTTTTGTGAGACAGTTATTTTCATCGGCAGCGTAAAATTCATGCCGATTTTCGCCTTGTGTCCTCACCGTACTATTTTGTAGCCAAACTTGATGGATTGGACAAACCAAGACGCCTGCAACTTGGTGAACGCGATGCCAGTATGGTTCTCCGTACTGCTCAACATCTTCGCGCAAGCAAATTGAACAAAAGCGGAAATATTTAACCAGCGGAACCGCGCTTGCCATAATTCAGGTTCGGGTGTGAATATCACCGGAGAAATGACTTATCATTGATCCAAGAACGAGCGTGGATAGTTCCGGCAGCAGAAATGGAGCGTACAAGGGACATAAAGTGTTTTGAAGAACAAGACCTTCTACAATATGCTTTGAACCAACTGGTAAATTTGAAACAAGGCTCTCAAGATGTGACGACAAGTCAAATGTTGCAACGCCGTCATAGTTGTGTCTTGCCATATAATCGTCACAACCTAAATTAGGTTGTGACGATTATATCTCTATTGTTTTTTTACAACTTAATTGTTCTAGAACACCCTGCTGTCCGCTAATAATAAAATTGTGTAATTTAGTACCTGTAAGTTGTTGATTCCCAATGACTCGAATTAGTTTCGTTAAATAGAGTTGTATAAAGGATGCGTCTGTGAAAAGCAATTTTGTCGAAAAACGAGTAATTTTCTAATAATTAAGTTGTATAACTGACTCTTAAATAAGGTTCTTGACACTTGCACTTGCCAAAATTGAAGCAGTTAAAATCGATGTTTCGTTATACAACTTTATTCAAATTCTACAACTTAATTCTTCAATATAGAACTTAATTATTAGTGAACACCTGCAGTTTAGTTAGCTGCTGGATTATTCAACAGTTACAGATTTCGCCAGATTTCTCGGCTGATCTACGTCGCAGCCGCGTCGGACGGCGATATGATAGGCCAGCAACTGCAAAGGTACAATCGCCAAAATCGGAGCCAGCAAATCCGACGCTTCGGGTATTTCGATGATTTTGTCCGAAACGCGCGAAGACATTTCGTCGCCTTCCGTCAAAATTGAAATTACAATTCCTTCGCGCGCCTTAACCTCGACAATATTCGAATGTGTTTTTTCGTAGCGCAATTCGGAAATACCGTTTCCTGATTCGCGCGTGTTGATGACGACAACCGGCAACTGTTCGTCAATCAGCGCGTTCGGGCCGTGCTTCATTTCGCCCGCCGGGTAACCTTCAGCGTGAATATAGGAAATCTCTTTGAGCTTCAGAGCGCCTTCAAGCGCCACCGGAAAACTGATTCCCCGCCCTAAATAAAGAAAATCCTGAACCCGGAAGAACTCTTTGGAAAGTTCTTCGATATTGTCGGATTCCGACAATAAATTTTCGATTTTAACCGGTAACTCGGCTAATTGCTGGGCGTGAAATTTGGATTCCGCTCCGTTTATTTTTCCGCGAATTTGTCCCAGATGGAGCGCGAACAAATAAAGCGCGATCATTTGAGACGTAAAGGCTTTGGTCGAAGCCACGCCGATTTCCGGCCCGGCATGAGTCAAAATCGTGCCGTCGGCTTCGCGCGGAATCATCGAACCCTGCACGTTGCAGATTGCTAAAACTTTGCAGCCCTGCGCTTTGGCTTCGCGCAGAGCGGCAATCGTGTCGGCGGTTTCGCCCGATTGCGAAATAACAATCAGCAAAACATTTTCGTCCAGAACCGGCGAGCGATAGCGAAACTCGGAAGCGTAATCAACCTCGACCGGAACTCGCGCCATTTGTTCGATCATGTATTTTCCGGCCAGTCCGGCGTGCCAGCTGGTTCCGCAGGCGGCAATCTTAATCGAAGTAATCGCCTGGAAATCTTCTTTGGAAATATTCATCGGGTCAAGATAAACGTTTCCGGTATCGAGCGAAACCCGGCCTTGAACGGTATCTCTGACGGCGCGCGGCTGCTCATAGATTTCTTTGAGCATAAAATGCTTGAAGCCGCCTTTTTCCGCCATGATTGGATCCCAGGTAATACGCTGCATCTGCGGTTCGACAATATTGCCGTCAAAATCCGTGACGCGCACGGCATCCCTAGTTAAAACCGCAATTTCTTTGTCGCCCAGAAAGAAAACGTCGCGCGTGTGCTGCAAAATCGGCGGAATGTCCGAAGCAACAAAAAATTCGCCGTCGCCCAAACCGATCACGACGGGCGGGCCTTCACGCACGACGACGATTGTGTCCGGCTCGTCAACTGAAATGATGGCGAGCGCGAAGATGCCGCGCAAATCGTGAACGGTGCGGCGGACAGCCGCTTCTAATGATTTTTCTTCTGTTTCGAGGTAATAGCCGATTAAATGCGCGACGACTTCAGTGTCGGTTTCGGTATGAAAATCGTGTCCGCGTTTTTGCAGAGACTCTTTGAGCTGCAGATAATTTTCGATAATTCCGTTGTGGACGACCACAACTTTGCCGCTCTGATCTCGATGCGGATGAGCATTTTCTTCGGTCGGCCGTCCGTGCGTCGCCCAGCGCGTATGTCCGATGCCGTATGTTCCGTCAAGCGGAGAGAGGCGAATACATTCTTCGAGATTGCGCAACTTGCCTTCGGCACGGCGCAGTTCGAGATGTTTATTTTCGTCCACGACGGCGATTCCGGCTGAGTCGTAACCGCGATATTCCAGCTTTCGCAACCCGTCAATAATCACGGGAACGACTTGTTTATTTCCAACGTATCCAACTATTCCGCACATTGATAAAGCCTCTTTAATTAATTAAATCTATAATTTTACTAGCAAATCGCGGGCAAATCCTGTTCCGCACCGAAAATGCAGAAACGCGCATCTTGCCTCGAGCTTGCAAAAATTTGCTGTGACATTTTTGCAAACCGTCACCAAATCGCCGGTTGATTAATCTCCGCTTGATTTATCGTCGCCGGTAACTGAACGAATCACCCGTGCTGGCGCGCCAACAACTAATTTGTTTGGCGGCACGTCTTTGGTCACTACCGAACCGGCGCCGGTCGAAGCGCCGTCGCCGACTTCGACCGGCGCGACGAGCATTGTATCCGAGCCGATTCGAACGTTATCGCCAATCTTTGTTTGATGCTTGTTTTTGCCGTCAAAATTGCAGGTAATTGTTCCGGCCCCGATATTTGTGTTTTTGCCCACCGTCGCATCGCCTAGATAAGTTAGATGGCTGGCTTTGGAGTTTTTTCCGACAATCGTTTTTTTGACTTCGACAAAATTGCCGATTTTGGCTTCGTCTTCGATGATGCTGCCGTTTCGTAAATGGGCGAACGGCCCAATCGCGGCATTATCGCGGACTATCGAATCAGCAATTATTGACGAATCCAGAACAGCCACATTTCGACCGATCACGGCGTTCGTCAATCGCGCGCCGGAACGAATGACGCAGCCATCGCCAACAATGGTTTTACCTTCGATGACGACGTTCGGATAAATCACAGTATCGCGCCCGATTTCGCTGTCTTCCGAAATGTAAGTATGTTTTGGATCAATCAGCGTGACGCCATAATCGCGCATTAGTCGCGAATTGATTCGGCGGCGCAAAACTTTTTCGATATCGGCAAGTTCTTCGCGGTTATTAATGCCGGAAACTTCGCGCGAATCCGGGTGTTGATAAAGCGAAACTGCCTCTCCGGCTTCGCGCATCAGACGCGGCACATCGGTTAGATAATATTCGTTTTGCTTGTTGTCGTTGCGCACTTTGGTCAAAGTGTCAAAAAGCATCCGGGCGTTAAAACAATAAATTCCGGAATTGATTTCTTTGATCCGACGTTCTTCTTCAGTTGCATCTTTTTGTTCGACAATTTTTTCAAAACCCAGATCGTTGCGAACGATTCGTCCGTAACCGGTCGGATCATCGAGCTTGACGGTCAAAATCGTGCAGACGGCTCCGCGCCCGCGATGCGTTCGATGCTGCTGCACGAGCGAAGCCAGCGTTTCGGCGCGAATCATCGGAACATCGCCCGATAAAACGAGCAAAGTGGAATCCTGATTCTGCAGAAATTCTCTGGCTGAATTGACTGCGTGCCCCGTCCCAAGCTGTTCGCTTTGCACAGCGAATTCAACCCGCGCCGCATTTAGTTCGGCAAGAACAGCGGCTTCGACTTCTACCGCCTGATGGCCGACGACAACGTAAATTTTGCGTGGATCGAGCGCCGCGGCGGTCCGGCAAACATGCGCGATCAGAGGCCTTCCGCCGACTTTGTGCAGGACTTTTGCCGTATTAGACTTCATTCTGGTGCCGAGTCCGGCGGCGAGAACCAGAACGTCGAGGGGTTGCTGTATTTCCGTGTTATCCATTTAACATTATGATTAGAAAGCGAGGTTTCTCCTTTGAACTTTCAAGGCACAATTTAGCACAACTTGGGCTAACTTTTCAGGTTTGTGCCGCACTTTGTCACCTTCTTCAAGCAAATCAGCCCGCACTAACTCAACCGCTTTGCCGCGCAGAACCGGCGACAGCGAATCGCCGAGCCCGATTTGTCGGGCGCCCTCGGCGGCGTAGAGAGTGGCCTGGTCGGAGGAAATTTGCCGACCATTGACGATAATAAAATCAAAATCAATATCAGGCGCGTACTCCTTGACCTTGATTAGATGCTCGGCGGAATTAAAATCGTCGGTTTCGCCCGGCTGCGTCATCAAATTACAAATAAAAATCTTAACGGCATTTGACGCGCCGATAGCGGCGGCCACGCCTTCGACCAGGAGGGGCGGCAGCAGACTCGTAAATAGCGAACCCGGCCCGAGCGTAATCACATCCGCCGTTTCTATCGCTCTGAGGGCGTCCGGCAAAGGAGTACAGATAGCAGGTTCGAGCCGCAGATTTTTAATCACCGAATTTGCCGCGGTAATACTCGATTCGCCATGAACCACTCTGCCGTCCATCATTTCCGCAACGAGCCGCACGTCTTTGTCAGTGGCCGGAAAAATCTTGCCCTTGATTGCCAGAACTTCGGAAGCGTGCCGAACGGCTTCGACAAAATCGCCGCCCGAAACTTCCGTTAATGCCGCTAAAAACAAATTTCCGAAATTATGACCGCCCAGCTCGCCATCGCCTTTGAAACGATGCTGAAAGAGGTGCGAGAGTAAGTTAGAATCTTCCGAAAGAGCGACCATACAGTTGCGAATATCACCGGGCGGGAGCATGTTCAGTTCATCGCGCAGGCGACCCGAGCTTCCGCCGTCATCGGTGACAGTAACAATTGCCGACAACGGATTGAGCGTAAAACGCTCCTCCATTCTCTCATCTGGAAGTTTTCTGTCAGATAATTCACTATGGACAAAGTCTCTATTGACAAACTCTTTAAGACCTCGGAGCAAGGTCGAAAGTCCGGTGCCGCCCCCGATGGCAACGATATTTAACTTTTTGCTTTGGCGATGTGTCGGTTGCATTTGAAACATTGAGTAAACTATGTCGGTTGCATAAAGCTCTCTGATGTTATCAAAAATACTGATTGAATCCATAATCCTCCAGAAACTAGCTGCTCGACCG
The DNA here is from genome assembly GCA_038212235.1 of Pyrinomonadales bacterium. GTDB lineage: Bacteria > Acidobacteriota > Blastocatellia > Pyrinomonadales > Pyrinomonadaceae > JBBQUS01. Next base: position 1,919 of record JBBQUS010000084.1, on the reverse strand, counting down.
CTTAGATATTGTAGATTGTGATTAGATAACTTTTCACCGAGCTAAAAACTTATTTAGCATACAATAACGTCGCAAACATTGTTAAAGGGCAAAAAACACTTGAAGTCAGACTGTCGGCTGTGCTAGATTCAAACTCGTGATTCGATATTAAGTCTCCAAATCACGAAAGCTGTAAAATTTAACGACGAACGCGGTCACGCTAAAAATTAACCGCAATAACCTTCCAGCCTCGCATTACTAAAGAAATTAGAGAGCAAGAAAAGCAAGAGAGCAATTTTCATGGCGGAAACTCCTATCATCATGCACGAACAGCAGTTTCAGAAAATCAAGTCTGTGCTGGCACGACTCTTTCATGAAACTGCGGCGCGAATGGTTTTTCTAGTTGATCGAGACGGTCAGCCGATTGCCTCTCACGGCGATGTCAGGGAATTTGACGCGACCAGCTTTGCTTCGCTAGCAGCCGGAAACGTCGCCGCGACTTCGAGCATGGCGCAACTGATCGGCGAGCAAACTTTTCCGACGCTCTCGCACGAAGGCGAGCGCGAAAGTATTTATATTTGTGTCGTCGGGCGCTGTTTATTATGCGTTGTCTTTGATGAACGCTCGACTTTGGGTTTGGTCAAATTAAGGGTTAAACGCACCTTTCCGGAACTGCTCGCGATTATGAACGAGCTGGCTCAGAAAACTGAAGAAAACCGCCGCTTAGAAAACGCTCTTTTCGCTGAAATTACTGACGAGGACATTGACAGCCTGTTCAGTTAACAGTCAACAGTCAACACTCCACATACCTCTTTAAAAACTGATAACTGATAACTGATAACTGGTAACTGATGCTATGACTTTTATCAACTACGCTTCGCGCGAAATCAACTGCAAAATTGTTTATTACGGCCCCGGTTTGTGCGGCAAAACGACGAACCTGCAATTTATTTACGATTCCACCGCGCCGCAATCAAAAGGCAAACTGATTAGTCTGGCAACGGAAACCGACCGGACGCTGTTTTTCGATTTTATGCCGCTCGAACTCGGCACGGTACGCGGCTTTAAAACGCGCTTTCACCTCTACACGGTTCCGGGTCAGGTTTTCTACGATGCCTCGCGCAAACTGATTTTAAAGGGCGTGGACGGAGTGGTTTTCGTCGCCGATTCTCAGGAAGAGCGGATGGACGCCAACGTCGAATCGCTATACAACTTGGAAGAAAATTTAAAGACTCAGGGTTACGATTTAATGCAGATTCCCTATGTTCTCCAGCTCAACAAACGCGATTTGCCGAGCGCCGTGCCGCCCGAACATTTGGTCGAAGAATTACAGCGCAAAGGCGAGCCGGTTTTCGAAGCCGTGGCGTTCAAAGGCGACGGCGTTTTCGACACGCTTAAAGCCGTTGCCAAACAGGTTTTGACCGAACTTAGAAAAGGTTAGATTTCAGAGGAAATTTCAAAATGTCAAAATTTATTCTTTGGTTCGGTTTAATTTTGTCCCTCGTGCTTTTGTTATTTGGATTTTCATCAGGAACCGCCGGATCGAAACCTTTTTTTGTGATTTTTTGGTTAGTGATTGGAACCGCTTGCTGTTACAAATTGTTTGCCCAAAAACGCAGTTAAACCCCTCGTAGAATTAACAAATAGAAAATGGCGGTTGAGTTAGTCAAAACTCAACCGCCATTTTCTATTTGCAGGGCGGGATCAGCTTGCATCAAACCCAAGTCTTATATCGACCGAATTGAGCGAAGCGGGACGCAACATCGGTTGCGACAATTTACCGCGATGAAGAAAGCTGATTCCGCCTTCGCTCCAATGATTTGTGTGCGACACGAAGTCGCATAGATAGCTGTAATGCTGATTGATAATCTGTCATTACCTCTTGTTCTTCCAAGAGTCTCCTACCAAAGCGTGCGTCGTTGGTAACGACGGGGTGCGAA
>JBBQUS010000083.1:0-14666 GCA_038212235.1 Pyrinomonadales bacterium | reverse complement strand
TTTTCCCCGATGATGTCTTCGGGCGAAGCATATTCTGCGAGCAGTTGATCTAAAATTTCCGGTTTGATGTTCATTGGTGTAAATTCTCCTTTCTCGAATGTTATCTAAAATTCGATTTACACAAAAAACTTTATACCCTCTGGTGTCAGAGAAGTTGTGACTTAAAACGGCTGTCTGAGCGCTCAAATCTTGATTTTTACACTTTAACCACTCGTTTGTACGAACGCCGGGTCTCCTCAGAAACGCTTTTATAAATAAAGGCGGAGATTTGTTTCTCGTCAAATCGCTCCAGAGCGTTTTCCGTGGATGACGGAACAAGGGCTTCATTTTTCAGTGTCATAAACCAATTTCACGCAAAAAACTATCAGAAATAGAAAGCACAGAAAAGAAAATCAAAACATTCGGTTGTTTTAACCGCTATTTATCACTAAAAACCCAACATTTACTGACTTAATCTAAGTTAGCGCATATTTTGTCGCCAGCGCTAACGATTAATCAACAACTTACAGAATTAATTCACATCTCTTTTGTCCAATTTGTCGCTCATATCTTGGCTTTATCTTCAATAATTCGCGGATATTTTGTCTCTGGCTGAAAAGCCGCTGGGCTGCCTTTTTTGAATTCTCATTCATGAAGTAAGTTTGTCACTCGAATTCAGTGTGTTATCAGCGCATTTTGAGCTGTTCTCTGACACTTATTGTTGACAGGCCCCTTCGTTCTCATTATTCCCAGGTTCGGATTCGATCAATTAAATGCAATTACGAACCACAGATTTTCACTAACTAACATTGATTGATTTTGATTTATCTCGTGTTCATCTATGAGAATCTGTGATTCATTTTCTTCTCTTTATCAATTTGTCCGATTACTTAGTTTTAAACGGCCATAATTTGACCAGCTAATTCCGTATGCCGTTTGTATTCGGCTTTCGCTTCCTCATCGCACTGCTTCATTAGACCGAATAGTTGAAGCAGAGCGGCGTTAAGCCAATCGGAGAAAGGAGAAGAACTGCGCGACGTTCTGATTCGCTTTGGCACGAATTTGCTCACTTTTTTGTCCGACAAGAAGATGCAAGCCTTTGAACGCCGACTGACCGCCAAAGTATACACGCGCCCGGAACTGGCTTTGCGCTTTTTCGAGGCGGGGCCGATGCGCGCCCGCGATTCTCTCGTGGCGGTGGTCGCCGCCGTCGAGCGAAACGAATTAATTGCTGGCGATTCGCGTGAATTTGTCAGCGACTTGATTGGACTGTGGCAAGGCTTTAACCGGATGGAAATTGTGTTTCACGCCGTTCCGTTTCCGACCGCAAAAGAGTTAAAAGAGCGCGCGGTGCAAGGCGTTGATTTATTCCTCAAACTTTATCGCCGCCCGGCGCAATAGGCATTAGAATAATTTTCGCGTTGTTTTAATGCTTTCCAACTCGGTAAGCGCGAATGTTTTCATAGCTAGAAAACCGACAAATCGCTGATCATTTCGGTCATCGTCGGCTGAAAACCGTGGCTCTCAAAGAGTTTTCGGGCAAACTCGTTTTGCGTCGCGACTTGCAGCTTCAACACCGGCGAACCGAGTTCGCGCGCCGCTTTGCGCGCCGCGTCGAGCAGCAATTTTCCGGCCTTCAAACCGCGCACCGCGTCGTCAACATAAATATCGTGCAGCCAAGCGCTGGTTTCGGAAACGTCAACCACATTGCCCGCCTCCATTCGGATAAAAGCGTAGCCGACAATCTGCGATTGCGTTTCAGCCACCAGAACCGCGCATTCGGCATCGTTGATTTCTTGGCTGAACAACTCAAAGTGCTGCTCTTCGATGTTCGGCAATTCGACAAAACGAAGCGGGTTATACGCTTGATGCTGCCGCGAAAGTTTGACCGAAAAATCAACCAAATCCGGCAGATCGTTTGCAGTCGCGCGTCTGATTAGAATTGTCATCATTTTGTGTTTGTCAGAGCAATGAATTTAATCAACGCTCTATTTGCGTTGATTAAATTCATTGCTAACGAACGTCGCCAGTTTTGACAGCGTTATTTTTTGACTTGGTATCTGTCGTAATAACCCACTTTCGGCTCGATTGACTGCACCACGTCAACCAACGTTCCCGCCGGGTCGCGCAACGTGAAGCGGCGTTGACCGTAATCTTCGACGGTTAGCGGGTGAACGATTTCGGCATTTTCCGCTTTGATCTTCTGGTAAAGCTCAGCGGTGTCCGCGACTTGTATCGTGAGCATCAAGCCGTGACCGTTGAAGGCTTGCGAGCCGATGACTCCGAACGGATGCGTCGTCGGCATAAACGCTAGACTAAAACTTTTTTTATCTCCGGACGGAACGTTTAACTGCAGATAAATCGTGGTTTCAAACGTGGTTTCAAAACCGAAATGCTTAATGTAAAAATCTTTGCACTCTTTCATTTTGTCGGTGATAAAAAGCGCGAAAACGTCTTGAACTTTCATTGTTTTTTCCCTCTTAAAGTTGTCGGAAGTATCGCAAGCCGCCGCTGCCAATGTTTCCGGAAAGGCCGATTGCGGCTGAGCGAGCGCGGGTAGCAGCCAAGCCCCGATTGTTGCTCCGGTGGAAACTTTTATTATTTCTCGGCGATTCATTTTCATAACTAATCTCGAATTACTATTGTTCGGTTGAAATCAAAAACAGCGCGCGTCATCGTCGAAGCCTCGCGGCTCGCAGAGCTTCGCCTGCCGTCCATACTGCCGCGCCGAGCAGAAATACGTCTTTGCTCAACGCGAAAAATGTATTGGGGTCAGAAGCCGCGCCGGGCGTGGTGAACAAAAACGAAAGTGTCGTCAAAAACATTCCGATTGACAGCAGGCTGCCGATTGCTGAAAATCCTGGGAGAAACGGGCGCGTAACGATTAACAGCGCAATCGTTATTTCAATAATTCCGATAAAGTTCGACGCTCCCTGCACGCTCAAGATTTTGTAAAGCCAAAACATATGCGGACTATGAGCAACCATTGGCTCGATTCCATTCGCTTCGTCGGCGGTGAATTTAAGCGCGCCAAATCCGAGCAGAAACAGCACTAAGCCGTAACGCAAAATTCCGCCGCCAATAAAGTTCAGCCAACTTTCGAGCGCTATTAGTTTTCCCGCCGGCGTCTCTCGCACGGTTTCATTAGCGGTTGAGTTTGATCTGGCTTTTGATTCGTTTTCAAATCTTGTTTCATTAATCATAATTAGTGCCCTTTTTATCTATTAGTAGATAGGCAAAATCAACAAAAGTTTTAATGGGCAAAGCTGAAAATTGATTGATAATTAGCTCTCACCATTAGCAATCTATTAGCAAAGCGTCGTTTAATAACTGTTTATTTTGTGAAAGCGCTTTTGAACATCGCTGCCGCAAATCATTTCTCCGTGACCACGAGCATTTCGTAATCTTCAGTCGTTAATTGATCTGATCTGCTGAAATTTCCCAGTTTGCAACCGAACAGTTCCGTCTTTCTAAAATTCAGAGTTTCCAGCAGCCATTTGATTTCAGAAGGAACGTAGTATCGTTCATTGCATTCAAGCATTACTTTATTGCCGTCATCATCCGTCATCTCGCCTGCAGGATAATCTCGAAAAGTCATCAAGTCGAAATTCTTGTTTTTGGCGGCGACGAGCGATCTATCATTAAGAAAATCTTCTATCGAATAAAATAAAGGAAATAACCCGTTATAAGTGGTAAAAATAAATTTTCCACCGGGTTGTAAAGCCTCATAAGCGTTTTGCAAAATCTGAAAGTTCATCGCATCCGTTTCCATCAGCGGAAAAGAGCCTTCGCAAATCATAATCGCTAGATCAAATTCTTGCTTGAAATCGAGAATGCGGGCGTCAGCCTGCACGAACTTTACAATTTCAATGTTCTCATTATTTGCTTTTTCGGCGGCTTTTTTGAGCATATTCTCGGATAAATCAATTCCCGTTACCTCGTAACCTCTTCTTGCCAACTCAATTGAATGTCTGCCCGTCCCGCAGCCGATATCTAAGATTTTAGATGTTTTATTGAAATTGATTTCCTCTTCGATAAAATCGGTTTCTCCGATTGTGCCTCTGGTGTACTGTTCACTTTCATAAGTGTTGGCGTAATTCGAGAATAATTTTTTGTACCACATTTCTTTTTTTCGTTCTTTATTTTTCGTTCTTTGAATATTTAGGTTAAAATTCGCAACCATTCCAGACTTAATAATCGGATTCGCGATTCGCTCTGGAACATTCGCGCCGCGAGCAGAGCGCCTTCAATTGAGGAAAAAATCAGCCGGGCAAGCTCTTGCCCTTGGCCTTTGAATTTAAACTTTTCTTGCTGCCGCCCCTCATCCAAAATCTTTGCAATCCATTCCTCGTTTTCCGCGTAAAACAAGCGCACCTGTTGCTGCGTTTCGTGGGTTAGCGTTAAGTAATCCGACGACAGCATTCCGCATAAACAGATCGCATTTTGCTCTGCGCCTGTCGCTTCAAAGAATTTTAAATATTCTTCTAAACATCCCCGCGCGTCGGACGCTTCGCGCTCGATTTCCGCTAAGCCTGCTTTTGTCAGAGTGCGATAACGTTCGATAAGCTTTTCGGCTAAATCGTCTTTGGTCGGAAAGTAATAATGAATGCTCGAAGTTTTGATTCCGACGATGCCCGACAAATCGCGGTAGCTAAAAGCATTAAACCCGCGCTGCTGCACCAGGCTTTGCGCGGCGTCGAGAATTTTGTGCTGCGTTTTATTTTCCACGTTCTTCAGTCTACCTACTGATAGATTGATTGTCAATCGCTTAACGCACTTTTCACCCGCACGGCAGCAAAAATAATCGAACTCGAACAGGCGACCTTGGTTGTCAGCCTGTCTTTTTTCCTTCAGGTGGTGCGCTGCTGGCTTCGCACCAACCATGTCAACTCAATCGTTAGCCTGCCTCACTGACCGAGCCGCAGCGCAGAAATCGTTGATTTGAAGTGATTACGATTTGTCACAATCACGGTTGCTCAAACAGTAGAATAAATTGACAAACAGTTTTTCAGACAAAGCATTTTCGTCTCAAATCAAAAATTAAAACGTTGCCGAAAGACTTCCGAGATGTACGGCTGTCGCGGTTCACGGCCTAACAATTCGATTTCATCGTTTGATTGCAGTTCGCCCGTCTTTTCGATGGCTAGATAAAAACCGCTACGCCCGCTTTTCGCAAAACGCTTGATAATATCGCTGCGGCCAAAGCGCATGCCGAGTTTGAAACACGGAACACGCGGCTGCGTCACGACAAATCTGGCCGTCCCAATGCAGAAACAATCGCCGATTTTGACTGTCGTTTCGAGCAAGCCGGTTGTCGTTAAATTTTCGCCGAACATTCCAAACTGAAGTTGCATTTCCGGAAATTCTTCGTGCCAGAAATCGTAATGCTCGGATGGATACACATAAATGGCTTTGGAGTAACCGCCATGAACAGTCAAGTCAGCTTGACGGTCGCCAGCGAGATTGAATTCGCCCACTTTGACCAAGCCCGTCACCGGCTCTTTGAAAATTCCGGTAGCGATTGGCTCGCCGCGATATTCGACGAGACGCGGCAAGCCGACGTTGACCGATAACACTTTCATCATTTTATTTTACAAACGACGCTCCGACTCTTTAATCACCAAGTCGTTAATGCTCGCAAAACGCTTTTGCATCAAACCGTCAGCGGCGAATTCCCACAATTCGTTACCGTAACTGCGAAACCATTCGTCTTGCTGGTTGTGCCATTCGTACTCGAAACGCACCGCCATTCGGTTCGCACGAAAACCCCACAACTCTTTTTTGAGTTTGTAATCCAGTTCCTGCGCCCACTTGCGTTGCAGAAATGCTTTAATTTCCTCGCGGCCGTTAATAAATTCGGTGCGGTTGCGCCATTCTGAATCAATCGTATAAGCAAGCGAAACCTTTTCCGGGTCGCGCGTGTTCCAAGCGTTTTCCGCCGCTTGCACTTTCGCCGTCGCCGCTTCCAGCGTGAACGGCGGTTTGATGTCGGTCGGCTTAATTATCGTCGGCATACTTCTCTTTTTAGCGAATTCGAGAAAGTGCGGCAGTTTTTAATTCGCCGCACTTTCTCGAATTCGCTTTAGTTTCTGCAAACTTGAAAAAAACTGTTAAGAATTCGCCGCCAAACTTTTGAGCGGAAATTCGATGGCCGGAAAGTCAATGGTTGTCTGAGCGGTCTCGTTAAAGTAATTGGTGAAAATGTTGAGCGCAACGTGCGCCACGATTTCGCCGATTTCGCCGCTCGTAAAGCCAGCGGCTGTGACCGCCTGCACGTCGGCGTCGGAAATTTGCCCACGATTAACGATTAACAGCCGCGCAAATCTTAAAGCAGCTTCGGTTTTGGCGTCCGTTGCGTGTCCGGCACGAGCCGCCAAAATTGATTCGTCGTTTAATCCGATCATTCCGCCGATTGCCGTATGCGCCGACGCGCAATAGCCGCAGTTGTTGATTTCCGCCGACAGCAGCGCGATTTGTTCGCCGATTTTCGAGTTCAAAGTTCCTTTGCCGAGCGCGCTGCTAAAGTCCAGATACGCGTCTAAAACGGCGGGCGACTGCGCCATCGTTTTCATCATATTCGGCGTCATTCCGAGTTTGCCTTTCACCGCGTCGAGCAATTCTTTGGCTTGGCCGGTGGCGGCTTCGTAATTGACGGGTTCGATTCTTGACATAATTTCTTTGATTTTCCTTTTCAAAAATTTCGCGGCTTGGACTGCGAATGACCGTTTCTAATCGCACCAATCGTGCCACTTCCGTGAATTTGATAAAAACGCTGCCTTTACTTGACAAAACCGGTTTTTGTGGAAAAGTTCGGGCAACGAAAAACCACGAAACAGCGAGATGTCGTTGCCATTCACAGCGAGATTTCGTTATGCTCAAAAATACAATGCCGAAAACAACAATTATTGAAGATGCGGAAACCGCGGCGTCGAACAAAATCGGCAGTGGGCTAATTGGTAAAAGCGCGGCGTGGCAAAAAGTGTTGCGGCAAATCGAACTCGTGGCCGCATCCGATGCCACGGTTTTGATCACGGGCGAAAGCGGCACGGGCAAAGAACTGGTCGCGCGCGCGATTCACGAGGGGGGCGCGGGGCGCAACAGACCGTTGGTGCGCGTCAACTGCGCGGCGATTGCGCCCGACTTGTTCGAGTCGGAATTTTTTGGACACAGCAAAGGTGCGTTTACCGGAGCGCACAAAGACCGGGTCGGAAGATTCGGCACGGCTGACGGCGGCACAATTCTGCTTGACGAAGTCGGCGAAATTCCGCTCGCGCTGCAAGGCAAACTGCTGCGCGTGCTGCAAGAAGGACAATACGAGCGAGTGGGCGAAGACCGCACCCGAAACGTCAATGTCCGCGTCGTCGCTGCAACGAACCGGGATTTGCCGAAGGAAGTCGAAGTCAACCGTTTCCGGCAGGATTTGTATTATCGTTTGAGCATTTTCCCAATTCACATCGCCCCGTTACGCGAACGGCTCGAAGACGTTCCGGATTTGGCCGAACATTTTTTGCAGAAACTGCATTGGCGCGACAGTAGCAACAGTTGTTGTCCGATTCGATTAAGCCGTGAGAACATCGTTGCGCTGCAAAATTATCATTATCCGGGAAACGTCCGCGAACTTGGAAATATCATCGAACGCGCCGGCATTTTATCGCGCTGCTGGCTGGTCAAACTCAACCTCGAACAAATCTTAGCCGCGATGCTGCTCTCCGACCAACGAAGCCAAATGCCGCCCGGCGAGGCGGACGCTCCGCGCCTAAATCAATTGGCAAAGATTTTAACCTACGCAGAAATGAAAAATCTGGAGCGGGAAAATTTGCTGACGGCTCTCAAAGCGGCAAATTATCGGATTTACGGGGCGGGCGGGGCAGCAGAGCTGCTCGGCACCAAGCCGACGACGCTCGTCTCTCGAATCAAGGCTCTCGATATTGAAATGCGCCCGAATGGTTGAAGTAACGCTTGTCAACATCAACGCGGCGGGATTCTGCCGTTCAAACGGCTGACAATTCAATTAACGCAACGGCATTTACTTTTAATCAACAGCTTTTTTTATCGTCGCTTTTGTGCGGCGGCTTCCACTCGGGACGCGTTGTTAGTTTCGCGTCCACGGGGCGCCGTCTTTGAATTTTTCCTTCAGAAATTCGATGAACGCGCGCGTTTTCTGCGGCACGAACTCGCGCGACGGGTAAAGCAGCCACGCCGCCGCGTCGTCCGTCGTCGCCGACGTGACTTCATCATCAGGAAACAAATCAATCAAACGGCCGTCGCCGAGTTCGCGCCCGATCATCCACTCAGCTTGCAGCGCGACCCCCATTCCGGCGAGCGCACAAATTTTCGCTGCCATCGCGTTTGAACTGCGCAAATGCTCCTTAATCCGCACACTTTTGGTTTTGCCCGACTTTTTGCAACGAAACCGCCAGGCATCCGGCGCGAACCCGCGATAACCCAAGATTAGACAATTATGATTGACAAGCTCGGCGGGCGTGTTCGGTCTGCCGTGTTGTGCGAGGTACGCCGGAGATGCGCACACGCGCGTGTTCATCGGCGAAAGTTTATAAGCAATCAAACTTGAATCAACTGCTGCCCCGACGCGAACCGCCGCATCAATCTTATTCGCAATTAGATCTAAATCCGCGTCGGTCAGCAGCAAATCAAAGGTCAGTTCGGGAAATCGTCCAGCGAATTCGGGCAAAAGCGGCACGAGGTTTAATTCGGCGAAGCTGACCGGCGACGAAATACGGAGTTCGCCTTTCGGCGTTTGATTGACTTCGCTCGCAGCCAACTGAGCGCGGCGCAGTTCTTCAACCAGCGGCTCGACGCGCTCGAAATACACGAGCGCGGCGGCGGTCGGCTCGATTTGTCTGGTGCTGCGCTGAAACAGCCGCAAATTCAATTCGTTTTCGAGCGCCGCGATTTGGCGCGAAACCGTCGCCGGGTCAACGTTGCGGTCGCGCGCAACTTCGGCGAAGCTGCGCCGACGCATTGTTTCGACAAACACTTGCAGCAAATTCAAATCCATTCGTGCATTATACGCAACAATGAATTGCAAAAACAGCGGTTTATTCGCAGGGCGGCAACTGCTACTTTTGATTTGTCGCTGATCAGAGGCGGCGATGTGAATCAGACACGAAACGAAAGTTTCCGAATTAAAGACAAAGAGGACAAAAATTTAAGGACAAAAGTTTTATGAATTTACAGCAATCCGCAGTTTTTGTGACCGGCGCGAATCGCGGCATCGGGCGCGCGTTAGTGGCCGAATTAGTCAAAACCGGCGCGAAACGCATTTACGCGGCGGCGCGCAAAACCGACGAATTGGGCGATTTGCCCGGCAATGTCGTACCGGTCAAGCTCGACATCACCGACCGGCAAGCCGTCACAGCGGCGGCGCAGGCGGCCGACGACACCACGATTTTAATCAACAACGCCGGAGTCTTAGCGTTCGGCAGTCTGCTCGACAGCCCGCTTGAGATGATCGCGCGCGACCTTGAAACGAATTACTACGGCACTTTGAATATGATTCGCGCCTTTGCGCCCGTCATCGAGCAAAACGGCGGCGGCGCGATTGCCAACGTCTTAACGCTCGTGTCGCTGGCGAGTATGGGTGGAATCGGCGGTTACAGCGCGTCGAAAGCCGCCGCGTTTTCGCTCACGCAAGCGGTGCGCGCCGAACTCAAACTGAAAAACATCAGTGTTCACGCGATTTTTCCCGGTGCGATTGACACCGAGATGATTGCCGCGATGGAGATACCGAAAACCAGCCCGCAAACGGTTGCGGCGGCAATCGTGCGCGGAATCGAAGCGGGCGAGGAAGACATTTTCCCCGATCCGATGGCGGCGCAGATGAGCCAAGTCTGGCAGCAAAACCCGAAAGCGCTCGAACAGGCCTTTGCCGCAATGTAATATCGCTTAATCGCAGCACAAGCGCGGCGGGAAAAATCCGGCCGCATTCGCGGCAATTCTTTGCCGCAGCAGGAAAAATGATGATAAACATATGAATTCAAACGCAACTGTTTCTGATTCGTCGGCGACGCGCGAAATGCTCGCCCGCTTTTTTGTCGCCGAGCAAAATTATGCGGCGACGCCGAGCGAAGAAAATTGGCAAGCTCTCGCCGGATTTCTCGATCCCGAGTTCGTTTTGTACCAAGCCGCTTCGCTGCCTTACGGCGGCGAGTGGCGCGGCGGCGAAGGCTTTAGAAAGTGGCTGGCAACGATGGCTGAAAGCTGGCAGCATTTCGCGGTCGAAGCGTCGCAAGTATTGATTGACGGCGAGACGGTGATTATCATCGCGCAAGTCGCGGGCGCGTCGCGGGCAAATGGACAATCGCTCACGGTGCCGGTGGTGGAAATGATGAAACTGCGCGATCTGCGATTGCTCGAAGTTCGCCCTTTTTACTGGGACACGGCGGCTTTGAGTCGCGCTTTAAGCGGCGCGCAGCACACTTAACGACGACAACCTTTAAGGAGAAACAACAGCAATGGCAAGAATTGCATTTTTAGGAACGGGCGCGATGGGCGCGCGAATGGCAATGAATCTGCTCAAGAACAATCACGAAGTCACGGTTTGGAATCGCACGGCGGACAAAACCGACGGGCTGCGCGATAGCGGCGCAAGCATTGCCGACTCGCCGCGCGAAGCCGTTGCCGCGGCGGAGATTGCGATTTCGATGGTGCGGGACGACCGTGCGGCGCACCAAATATGGCTCGACGCGCAGACGGGCGCACTCGGCGGTTTGACGGAAAACGCAGTCGTCGTCGAATGCTCAACCGTCACGCCGGCTTGGGCACGCGAATTGGCGCAGCACTGCGCGGCGCGAAGCCTTCACTTTTTGGACGCTCCCGTCGCCGGCTCGCGTCCGCAGGCGGAAGCCGCGCAACTGATCTTTATTGTTGGCGGCGCACCGGATGCACTCGCTCAAGTCGAACCCATCTTGAAAACAATGGGCGCGAGCATTTTCCACGTTGGCGCGGCGGCGGGCAGCGGCGCGACGGTCAAACTTGCGGTCAACACGCTGTTCGGTATTCAAGTAGCGGCGCTGGGCGAGATCGTCGGCTTTTTGAAAAAGAGCGGCGTTGACGTCAATCAAGCAATCGAAATGATCGCCGCCAGTCCCGTGTGCAGCCCGGCGGCAAAAGCGGCGGCTGGAGCGATGCTCGCCGGAAACTTCGCCCCGCAGTTTCCGATTGAATTGGTGGAAAAGGACTTTGGCTACGTTCACGAAACGGCTGTGGCAAGTCAAGCGAGTGTGCCGCTGGCAGACGCGGCGCGACAAGTTTTTCAAACCGCCATTGCCGCCGGGCAAGCCGAAGAAAATTTAACCGGCGTCGTCAAATTGTACGACGAATAACAATCGGGATTAATAAAAAGAATCGCGGCGTATTGTGTTATCAATACAAACTAACCAGTTCTGCTGCAAAATACGCCGCCGGGTGCTTGATGATTGCGGCTTGTTGCAAACCAATTCGTCGTCACCCGGCGAGTTGCGACTCGGCGAGAAAATAACGAAAATAGCTTGTGAAGAAAACGAGCAATTTAGAGTCAAAGAGTTATTTGGATGCGCTCGGCGATTTGTTTGAGCCGCAACTGGTTCAAGAAATCGCCGACTGCCCGTTTGTGTCCGTGCCGGCGGAAACCGTTTTGCGGCGCGCTGACGACGCCAGCATTTTGCACACGCCTTTAGTCGTCGAAGGTTCAATCAAAATCACGAGAATTGATGAATCGGGCAAAGAGATTTTGATGTATTTCATCAACGAAAACGAAAGTTGTTTTCTTTCAATCGCCGCTAGTCTCAATCAAAATTTTAGCAATATTGATGCGCTGCGCGCCGTCACCGAAGCGGAAACAAAAATGTTTTTGCTCACTGACAAACAGATTTTGCGCTGGAACGATCAATATAAATCCTGGCGCGCGTTTGTTGCCGCGCTGCATAACTCGCGTTTTGTCCAGTTTTTCTCGATTATTGACCAACTCGCGTTCAAAAGCGTTGACGTTCGATTGCTGGAAAAGCTGCGCGAGCTTTCGCGGCACGACAAAGAGATTCATTTGACGCATCAAGTTTTAGCCGACTACATCGGAACTGTCCGCGAAGTCGTTTCGCGGCTGCTCAAAAATCTCGAAGCGACCGGTAGAATCAAACTCGGACGCGGCAAAATTGAAGTCATCAACCTCTAGCTCACCGCGCCGCTAGTTCGCCGCGCCGAAATTAAAAATCCGCGTCTGTGACAATTGTCACAGACGCGGATTTCGCTTTGCTTCTACCATCAAATTATAGCTCGACCAGCTAAATTTTCGATTGGAGATTTTAAGATGAAAAGAATTTTGATTTTGACATTTGTGCTGCTAACAGCGTTTGGCGTCAAAGCTTCGGCGCAATCTTTGAAGCCGAACGACGAACTCGCGGTAATGAAGATTTGTCAAAAATTCGCAACCTTGCAAGATGACGGCAACTTAAACGGTTATCTCGATCTCTACACCGAAAACGCTGTTGTCTCTAATCCATTTGGCACGTTCACCGGAAAAGATCAAATCAAAACTTTTACGACCGGCTACATCAACGGTTTTGCCAAAGGCAAACGACATATGTTGACCAACATTTTGGTTGACGGAAACGGGCGAAAAGCAACGGCGGTCTGGGATATGTTCGTGATGGAAGTCAAAGAAATTCCAATGATCGTTGCCACTGTTCGCAACACCGCCGAACTCGAAAAAACCGCCGCGGGCTGGAAATTTACCCGCTACAAAGGCAGCATTGACGACGGCTTCAGCAAGGTACAGGAAAAAATGAAAAAAATGGAGAACCAATAATGAACAAATTGCAAAATTCGACGACGTTAATGAGTCATCCGTTGTGTCCGCACAATCAGCGCGCCGTGATCACTTTGATGAAAAAAGGTTTGCAGCGCGACCAAGATTTTGCGGTTGATTACGTGGATTTGGCGAATCTGCCCGAAAGACTTTTTCGCGTTTCGCCAAAAGGACAAATGCCGGTTTTAATTATTGACGACCAACCGGTTTCGACCGATGCGATGCGAATCGCCGAATACTTGAACGAAGAAATCGCACAGCCGAATTTGTATCCGGTTAAGCCGCTCGCAAAACTGGCGCATCGTGAATTTTTGGCTAAAGCCGATGCCGCGCTTAATTTGATGCGCGACGTTTACACGGCAAAAACGAGCGATGCACTCGATGAAGCAACGGAAAAATACTTTGCCGGATTAAAAGAAATCCAAGGCTCAACCCCCGCCGCAATTTTTGAAAATGCGTCGCGCGAATTTAGTTTGGCAGACGCGGCGTGGGGCGGATTTTTCTCGCTGGCCTTTTATTTCGACAATTTTCGTCGCCTCGCAGCATGGGAAAACGCACCGAAATTACATGCCTACGGCAAAAAACTTTATGCCGACGAAACAGTTCAAAACTCACGTTGTCCAAACTACAACGCCGAGTTTACACACTTTTTTGGCATCTTTGACAGCGAATTTCCGCGCCGCTTTTCGACTTAAGCAAAAAAAATGCTTGTTAATCAACCAAATAAGCGGTCGAATAACCTTTTTGACGTTTAGTACTTCAGTTGAGTGAACAAGATTTTGAGTTATAAAATTGAAATAATCAGTCATTTGGCGTGGTCCACAATGATTCATTTTTCGGCGGCGAGGTATTCTTTAATCATTGCGCGGGCGCGATGCAGCCGGCTTTTGACCGCTTCACTGGTGATGTCGAGCGTCGCCGCAATTTCCTTGATTGTTAATTCCTGGCAGTCACGCAGCAAAATAATTGTGCGGTAAGGCGGCGGCAGCGAGTCAATTGCCGCCGCCAAATCAAGCCGCAATGCGTCGTCGGAAACTTCGGCTAACAACGCGCTTTCCTTGATTGAATCGAGTGATTCATTGGTTCGCCAATTCTGCGCGGCGTAACGCAGACAAATTCGTTTGACAATCTGAAACAGCCATTGTGGAAGAGCCGCAGCCGCATGCAAAGTGCCGAGTTTACGATACACGAGCCATAAAGCGTCTCGCACCGCGTCGTCAACGTCATTCAATCCGGCGCAGCTTCGATGAGCGTATCGGTGAATATCTGGCTGGCAAATGCTCAAAACCTGCTCCAACGCCCCGGCGTCGCCGTTGCGAGCCGCTTCGATCAACAAAGTTTTCGTACTGTCGGTAGTCATAGCCAATACTTTTTCAAACCGCCGCATTATCTTTTGAAACTGTTTTTAACCGCCGCCCGAACATCGCGCAGATCGGACAGAAGCCAACAATTCCGGTCATGCCGAAGCCGATTGCGCTAATCGCAATCAACCATCCCCACAACCCGCCGCCGAAAACAGCGAATCCGGCAACCGTCACCGCCAGCGCAACCAACGCCCGCCCGATTCGTTCCCACACGGGCAAATTTTTCCAGTAAAAAGCTGACATTCTAAATTTTCTCCCGGTCATTTAGCAAATTTATTTTCACCGTCACTTACAAGAGGCGTTGATTGACCAAAAGGATTCAAACAAAAGCGAGTTTTCTCAAGAAATCGTTAATTCGAGTCGCTTTCAATCGCGCGCCAAGTCGGGTAACAGAGTGACATTGCTGCCACTCCGTCCCCTCAGAACGCAACGTGAGCCTTTCGGCTCATTGCGCTCAAGCCTTAGTCAACGCCTCTTATCGAGACGCGGTTTCACCACTTCCAACCCTCTTGAATGTACTT
>JBBQUS010000082.1:0-15099 GCA_038212235.1 Pyrinomonadales bacterium | reverse complement strand
ATATGAGCAGTGATCCTGAATTGCCGTTAACGCTTCGATTCCGCTTGTGGCAACCTCAATCTGAAAATCTTTGCGAAGCGTTCGTTTGTAACCGTCAAGGATATTTTGATCGTCATCAACAAATAGAATTTTTTCGGTCATGGTTATTTATTCCTTACTGTCAATCTTTGCTTGTGGGTATTATTGAGAAATTAAACAGACTCGGCCGCTCGAACATCGGCTTGAATACCGTTAACGGGTAGCATGATAGTAAAAGTCGTGCCGCTCCCAACCTCTGATTCAAACGATAAATTTCCCCTGTGTTTGCTGATCACTCGATGCGAAATCGCTAAGCCCTGGCCGGTTCCGCGCCCGGCTTCTTTAGTCGTAAAAAAGGGATTAAAAATCTTTTCCCGAACGTTTTCAGGAATGCCCTTTCCCGTATCGCTGACACGAATTTTTACCCACTCGCCGTCACATTTTGTTTGAATGGTAATCTTTCCTTTGTCGCCGCCACCGTCCCCGACGACATCGGAAATTGTGTGAACGGCGTTAATAATGAGATTTAAGACAACCTGGTTAATCTCGCCGATCATACAGACAACGGGCGGGAGGGATTCATCAAAATCGGTTTCCATTTCGGCGACATATTTCCATTCGTTGCGCGTCACGATAATTGTGCTTTCAATTGATTTGTTAAGATTGACGGCTTTCATCTCGGTTAAACCGGGGTGGGCAAAATCCTTCATTGACTGGACAATTCGGGTTACTCGTTCAATACCTTCAATTGCTTGACCCAAAGCATTGGGAATTTCTTCAACCAGATATTCGATATCGCCGGCATGCCTTGTTTTCTCAACCTCGGCCAACAAAGCGGCATCAACCGTTCCGGCCCGGCAAGCCTTGAGCAGTTCATCATGTTTTTCGAGCGCGGAGTTCAAATCCCGGAAAGAATCTTTGAGAAAAAGCGTGTTGTCACCGACATATTGCAGAGGCGTGTTAATTTCGTGAGCGATGCCGGCAGCCAATTGCCCGACGGATTCGAGTTTTTGCGCTTGGCGCAACTGCTCTTCGAGCTGTTTGCGTTCGGTGATATCAATTGTAATTCCGTCAATCCGAAAAGGCGCGCCTTCCAAATCATTAAACACGCGGGCGCGCGAATTAACCCACCGCACTTCGCCGTCGGGCCGAATAATGCGATATTCAGATTGCGCGCCGCCGTCGCGCCGCAGTTCTTGAATAAAATTTTGAGCAACCGCTGCGTCTTCCGGGTAAACGACCTTTTGCCACAATTCCGAATCCTGCCAAAACTCAGCTGCCGGGCGTCCGTAAACGGTTTCAACCGCCGGGCTGACGTAATTGACGGTTAAATCCCTCATCGAGACAGACCAGACAACCTCGCTCATTGAGCCTAGAATATCGTGAAATTTCTTTTCGCTTTCTCGCAGCCGCTCTTCAAACTTTTTGCGTTCGGTAATGTCGCGCGAAATCCCTTGAATTCCCGTTGGCTGCCCATCAACTTTAATTATTCGCGTGCTGGTTTCGAGCGGGATGCGCCGTCCGTCTTTGGCCAAAATCTCCAGTTCGTAGACCGCTGCGATGGTTTCGCCGGTTACTTTCTTCATCATGTTTTGCCTGACCGTTTCAAGATATTCAGGCGCGACAATCTGAGTGAAATTCATCAGCGGTATTTCCTCCTGGGAATATCCGGTTAATCGTTCGCCGACTTTACTAAGCGAAGTAAATTGGCCGTTCAAATCAATGGTGTAAATAATATCAGTGGCGTTTTCAAAAAGTTCTCGGTATCGCTCCTCGCTTTCGCGCAATTGTTCTTCGATTTGTTTGCGTTCGGTAATATCCGTGCAAATTCCGAGCACATGCGATTCGCTGCTGTCGGGCAGCATGATCGGACGCTTAACGGTTTGCAAACAACGAGAATTACCGTTTTTATCCGTAATTCGTTCTTCGGCAATAAAGAGGTCTTTGTGTGATTCAATTAATTCGCGATCTTTTTGCAAATAAAACTCGCATTCTTCGCGATTTGGATTGAAATCCGCATCTATTTTACCGATCAGATTTTCGACCGTTGTGTTATAGGCTTCAGCGTGAGCTTTATTGGCAAGTATATAAACGCCTTTGATGTTTTTGATAAAAATCAAGCTAGGATTCGTATCTATCACATTACGCAGTAATTCTTGTTGAAAATTTAATTTTTCTTCGGCTTTTTTGCGCTGGGTAATATCGCGCGAAATCCAAAACACGGTCTCGTTTGACATTGGTGAGATTCTGGCTTCAGACCAAATACTGCCGGAATTAAGCGGCAATTCGTACTCAACGCTTTGCACTTCTTTTTGTTCAAGCGCGAGCCGAATATTGCGGAGCATCAAATCGGCCTGAGCAGTGGGATAAATTTCATGAACGGTTTTGCCAATTAATTCCGTCGGCGACTTTTCCGGCGATTTGTAACGATGTTGAGGATTTGTCGGAGCAATTTTTAAATATTTTCCGTTGATGTCAAAAACTTGAATGATGTCGTCCATAGCCCCGAACAAGGTTCGCAGTTCGGCTTCGGACTGGATGATAGCTCGCTCAATGCGCTTAATTTCGGTAACATCATGCATTATCCCCAATCCGGCGCGGCTTCCGCCAAAGTCAATGGTGCGCGAAGAAACCTCGACATCAATCAACATTCCGTTTTTTTTGCGATGTTTCCAGACGCGGGGCGTGTGATAACCGGGTGAAATTGATTTGACGGTGGCGGGCGCTGCGCCCGGTTCGCTCGGCAGGCAAACGTCTTTAAGTGAAATCCGCGCAAATTCTTCGTGCGAGTAACCGTAATGCCGAACCGCCGATTCGTTGACGGCGAGAAATTCATGTGTTGCGAGATCGTAAATCCACATCGGTTGCGGATTTAATTCAAACAACTGGCGAAAATAAGCGTCGTTCGGCGGCGCGTTTGTCGGCTGCGACGTTTGCTTTTCCCTCAGTTCCGGGTGGACGGTTTTAGAAGTAACGCGCTGACGGCCCGGCCAAAAATAATACGCGATAAAGGCTGCCGCCAAGCTGCCAAAAACCGTTGCTCCAACGTCAAATCTCCAAACCGTCAGATTCGATTCAAAGATTGATTTAATAAATTCATAGCAAATCATGCCGACCAGACTGATCAGCGTAATGGGGAACAGCGTCCGCGCTGAGAAGAAGCGGTAATCCCTGTCGGAGTTAAGATGATTGTAGAGACGAGAAGCCATAAAGGAGATCAGGTTGGCGGTTTGAGGAAACGGAATCGAACTGTTCCAATACAAATATCGGCAGCTTTCAGAAAAACTTGAGAGCATCTGAAGAATCGGCCAAAGAAAAAAGACTTTCTCGGAAAGAGAAAGTCTTTTTTCTTAGCAAAAGCTCAACACTTTTTTATTATTCTTTAAATGTGTTCTCCAGGTCAAAACTAGCGTAGGCATTGAGAGCCGTGCGCTCCATCCATAAATGAGGAATCCGCAGATCATCAAATCCGAACTGCCGGTAAAGCTCGTGAGCGTCCCGAGTCGCCAGTAAAAACCGGCGCAACCCTTTTAAATCCTCGTGCGCAACGATGGTTTCCATCAGCCATTTGCTCAATCCAAGCCCGCGAAATTCCCGCCGGATAAACACATCCGCGAGCCAGGCAAACGTTGCGTAATCCGTCACCACGCGCGCCCAACCGACGGTTTCATCGTCTTTCAAAATCACAAAAGGCAGCGAATTTTCAAACGACCGAGCGACTATTTCCGGCGTTCTTTCCCGCGCCCAATAAGTTTCGGTCGTCAAAAGATGATGAATCAGGCCGATGTCGAGCTTATTGCGGTCGGTTGAAATCAAAAACTCGCCGAGTTGCCATTCGTTGTTTTTATTCATTTAGAAAGACACAGCTAATTGACTTCAAAATTCGATAACTAACTTTTGAAATTTGAAATCACATTGTGCGGCGACTCATTTTGTATCGTCGTAGTCTACGAGAACAATCCAATCGCCAGAAACGTCTTGATGCAAGATTCCAAGCAATCTTAGGTGATGCGAGACTATCCTGACGGCACGAAATCCCTCAGCATTTAAACTACGCTTAATTTCTGCAACTTCGTCCGTCTCCTTATCAAAAAATTGGTCAAATATTTTCCGCATCATCTGGTTTTTCGGCTTGAAGCTGCGGTCAAGCAGAAAGATTCCATCGGAACCGCCGAGGCTTCTCGCAGATGATTCGTCAAAACCATATTCAGCGTTCTTGAGAGCAGTGAGGAATGCAGGCGATTTCCACACACGCCCGCGCTTTGCGATTCGCCGCAATCTGTCAGTCAAACAAAGATTCAATTTTCTACCGTTACGATCAAATGTGTGAGCGATAACAAAAGGCTCATCTTTTAACTTAGGTTCTACAGCTTCGAGCATTGTTTTTGTTTCACTTAAATTCATTTTAAAGAGATTTAAAGAAAATTTAACTGTCTGACAAAACTTAGTTAACTTTGTTCTACTTTTAATTCAATAAAACAGTCTGCATCCTAACAAACGCGCCACGCTACCCAAATCCTCTTCGATGTGGAGAAGCCAATATGAGCATTCAGTTTGACACTCAGAATGTAATAAGCATACTATCGCGCTGCTTGGAAATTTACTAGACTGGACACTTTTGAGATTTCATCCGATTCCTCCTGCCCAGCCTTCAACTAATCGCCTGCGCCGGTATTCAACCCCTGGCGCCTTTCAAAATAGTAGGAGAATTAAATGAAGAAGATTTTGTTTTTAGTTGCCGGAGTTATTTTGTTTGCAGCAGTAAATCCGGCATTCTCGCAATCCTCTGACCGAGATCATCCGACACCAATTAACTCAAATGAAATTAGTGGAAACGTAGAAAATAATAAAGATGAACATTTTTATTCATTTACCGCCGGTCCCGGTGAACTGACGATAACCGCAGATATCAAAGGAAATAAGGACAGCGGCACGCTTTCCCTTGCTTTTGAGCTGCTCGATAAAAACTCTGCCAGCGCTCTTTTATGCTGTGAAGGTGTCCAGGGCGATTTTGGCGGAACCGGTCGCGAAGTCAGCACTGTCAAGCTTACTAAAAGACAGACTGTTATTCTTCATACTACAAGCAACGAGGGGAATGGCTCCGGGACGTTTCGCTTTCGGTTTACCGGCGCAACCCTTTCCGGCGCCTCGGCTCAAACCGGCGGAAACATCGGAGTTGTTGAAAACAATCGAAGCAGCAGTCGCGCCGCTAATCAAATAACGGTTCCGTCGCGAGGAACTCTGCTAATCAGAATGAAGGACGGCTCGACCAAAGAAATAGATTTAAGTCTCGTCCGCGAAATCTCCGTTCAATAAAAAAAGGTAACTTTAAAATTTATTTAAAGTTACCTTTGAAAATAAAAGAGATATCTGATGTTATCGGCGTTCGGCGTCTAATCCTTAAGCTGATAAAACGATTTGCGTCCCAGGTAACGCGCAGCGCTCCCTAAATCTTCTTCGATGCGGAGCAGTTGGTTGTATTTCGCAATCCTGTCCGAACGCGAAAGGCTGCCGGTTTTGATTTGTCCGGCGTTGGTCGCAACGGCTAAATCGGCGATAAAATGATCTTCGGTTTCGCCTGAACGATGCGAGATGATCGCCGTCATGTTGTTGGTTTTGGCCAGTTCGATGGCGTCCAGAGTTTCAGTCAAGGTTCCGATTTGATTGACTTTAATCAAAATCGAGTTGGCGGCGCCGAGGTCAATTCCCTTTTGCAGAAATTCGACATTAGTGACAAATAAATCATCGCCGACGAGCTGAATTTTCCGGCCTAGCTGCTGTGTAATTTTCTGCCAGCCGTCCCAATCGTTTTCCGCCAGACCGTCTTCAATCGAAATAATCGGATATTTCTGACACCAGTCCGCCCAGTAAGCAATCATTTCATCAGATGAAAGCGCGCGTTTGTCCGACTTTTTGAAAATGTAATTGGTCCCGTCGTAAAATTCGCTCGCCGCCGGATCGAGCGCGAGCATCACTTCGCCGTCTGCACCAGCCGTGTAACCGGCTTTTTCGACGGCTTCCAGAATCGTCTCAATCGCTTCTTCGTTTGATTTGAGGTTGGGCGCAAAACCGCCTTCGTCGCCGACGCTCGTCGCCAGACCGCGTTTTTTCAAAACGGATTTTAAATTGTGAAAAATCTCAGTTCCGATTTGCAGCGCGTGCGAAAAATCTTCCGCTCCGGTCGGAACAATCATAAATTCTTGAAAATCCACGTTGTTGTCGGCGTGCGCGCCGCCGTTGACGATGTTCATCATCGGCGTCGGCAGAGTTTTCGCGTTGACGCCGCCCAGATAACGATAAAGCGGCATTCCGAGAAAAGTCGCCGCCGCCCGCGCGGTGGCGAGCGAAACCGCGAGCATCGCGTTCGCGCCGAGATTTGATTTATTCTTCGTCCCGTCCAGCGCAATCAAGGTTTCATCAATCAAAGTCTGGTCGAGCGCGTCGGAAGCTTCGAGTTCGTACGCGATTTTTTCGTTGACGTTTTCGACCGCCTGCAAAACGCCCTTGCCGCCAAAACGCTCGTCGTCGCCGTCGCGTAATTCGACGGCTTCGTGTTCCCCCGTCGAAGCTCCCGAAGGCACTGCGGCGCGCCCGATTGTGCCGTCTTCCAAAACAACTTCCGCCTCAATGGTCGGATTGCCGCGCGAATCCAAAATTTCCCGCGCCGTTACGCTTTCGATTAAACTCATAATAAAAATGCTCCTGTTAAATTTAGTGACAAGTGACAAGTGACAGGTAAAAAAATTAAATCATTACTTTCTCGTTCATCCATTATTACTTGTCCCTTGTCACTTGTCCCTCTAAAAATGCTAAAGCCATTGTAATTGCCCCGAAAATAACGATCAACGCAGCGGGCGGAACGAGCCACACCCCAAGCCCCGGTTCGCTTTTAAAATGCCAGATTCCGCCGAGCAAAAACCCCAATGGAAGAACGACCGCGCCGATTCGCAATGCCCAGATTCCGAGAACGGGTGCGTCCGTCAAGCGGCTGACAGAAAAAGCCGCGCCGAGCAGCATTAAACTAAGCAGCGTTCCGTGCGCGTGCGCCAGCCGAAACAGTTCGCGGCGTACGTCATCCGCAACATACGCCGGAATCCGAAAACCGATCAGGCCTTCGTTGAGCAATCCAAAACTCATCCACACCGTGATTCCAATCCAACTTTGAAAAATCAAACTCGCAATCAATTTTACTTTAACCTCAGTCGGCGATGAATCATCCGACACTGATTTTTCAGTTTCATGTTCAGACTCATCAACTGTTGCAGTTTCCCGATTTTGCGATTTTCGCCCCATTTATTCACCGACTTCGACATCAACATCTTTCCGTAATTTTCGCAATTGTTCGGCCAGTTGTTTGGCTTCCCGGGTTTTCTGCGAATCCATTTGTTTAAACCAAACGGCAATCTGATTTTGGCGATTTTCCGCGTCCGCCAGATAATCCGGTTTTGCCAAATCGGGATGCGAGGCCTGTAATCCATTGGCGGCGAAAAAACGGACAATCGGGTAATTTTCACCCGCAAAAGCTTCGGCTAAATATGTGGCGGAAAAGTCCGTTGAAGCGTGTTTTTGCAGGGCAAATGCTCCGAGTGAACGCTGCAAAGCGTCTCCGGCAAAAAGCATTCTAACGCTTTCCGGCTGGTTGAATTGATCGTCGTCGGCAACTTGCGCGCCGGCAAATTTGTCCGCCCATAAATTTTTTGCCGTTTGAATCGCCCAATTGACTGATTTATCAACATGGCATTGATTACAGGCGTTCGGAACTTCATTCTGCGCGGTTAAATCGGGGCGCGGAATGGTAATGTCGTGCGTCGGATGAAAAGTCATAATGCCGTAAACAACTTCCGGCATATGACAGGAATAACAACTGCTTCCCGCCGAATCGGGCTGGTGTTTCGTGTGATTTTGCAGCGCGATTGTGTCGTTTAATTTGGTGTGACACTCGGTGCAAGCCAGATTGGTGCGCTTTTCGGCAATCAATTGTCCCTTCGGATCGCCTTCGTGCATGGTGTGGCAAGTCAGACAATTAATGCGATGCCCCTTTTCACCTTTTAAGAAGCATTCGGAACTTGTTAGACCTTGATATTCAAAGGCGGTCAGACGCGGCGAACCGTTCGCCCAAAATCTCGCTGCAAATGAAACATTGCCCACTGTAGTGTCGGCATGAACCGGTTTGTAAAATTGCGATAAATCTTCGCCCGCGTCAAATGGATCGCCTTGTTCGAGAATTTCCCGGATGCGATTGTCGGGGGTGGGAATTCGCTGCCCGTGACAGTGTGCGCAAATCATCATCGAACGGTCGCTGTCGAGCATTTCCAGTTTGTGAGGGTTGATAATACTGCGGTTTGCAGTTTCGTCCAGATGCCAGGCCGCTCTGGTGAACGGCGACAGCGCTTCCTGCGCGTGCGTTGCCGCCGCCCCGTGACACGCGCCGCAGGCGATTCCGAGTTCTGAGACTTCGGTTTTCGCCTGCGCGGTTTGAAAATTAAAGTTCGGCTGCGCTTTGACGTTGTGGCAAAAAACGCAGTTTAAATCCCACTTGGCTTCTTGCTGTTTAAAATTATTACCGTCCGGATAAAAAAAAGAACCGTTGAGACTCATCCAGCGCTTATTTTCAATGTCCCACGCAACGGGCAAGCGAACGTAATTTGTTCCCCGTCTGGTAACGTACTGCTGAATCCGGCGCGATCCGACGGTGCGGAAAATTTGATTTGTCTCCGTGTGCCCATCCGGATAGGCAAACGACATTAAATAATCCCCCACGCGCCGCGTCATTGTCGCCTTGACGCCCAGATATTCAAGCGTGTTATTGGTGACAAAATCGCCGACGAATGACGTTTCGCTCGCTTCCTGCGTCATCCGGCTATGATATGTTTTTTGCCAGGAATTGAAATTTTCCTGATGGCAGGATTGACAGTTTTCCGATTGCAGATAATTTTCGTCCGCTTTTCCGGCGCGCACTCCAATGAAATTAGGACGCAGCGCGAGAACCGTCGCGAGGACGAAGATTGCCACAAAACCGGTTATGACGGCTGACTTAGCGAGTAAAACTTTGTTCAATTTTCAGTTAAAAAACAATTAAGAATGCAAAATTAAGAGTTAAGAATGGCTTTGGAAACCTAATTTAGAATTTTTAACTTTGAATTTTTAATTGTTTTTGAATTAAGCTTCGGCTGTCGCGACGGCTTCCTGTTTATCTTCGGCTTTGATCATGCGAACTTTAATGACGCGGCGGCGGTCAACTTTTTCGATTTCAAAAATATGTCCGTTAAAACGCACGGTTTCTCCAGCGTTTAGAATCTGCCCGCTCTGGGTCATCAAAAATCCGGCAATCGTCGTGTAGCCTTCGGATTCTGGGATTTGCAGTTCGAGGCGGCGGTTTAAATCGCGCACCGCCACGCCGCCGTCTAAAATAAAACTGCCGTCGGGCTGTTTTGAGATTTGATCGTTGACTTCTTCGTCATGTTCGTCTGAAATATCGCCGACGATTTCTTCCAAAAGGTCTTCGAGTGTGATAATTCCTTCGACTCCGCCGTGTTCGTCAACGACAAAACCGAAATGAGTTTTTTCCCGCTGCATTTGCCGCAGAACGTCTTCGAGTCGGGCGTTGTCAACTATAAAAAGCGGCGCTTGAATAACTTCCTGCAGCTTAAAATTCTCAGGTTTGAGCAAAAACGGCATGACGTCTTTGCCGTGAACAAAACCAATCACATCATCCAAATCTTCGCGATAAACCGGCAATCTCGAATACCCGTTTTGAGCAAAAGCGTGAGCGATTTGTTCGAGGTTGCAGTTTGAGGAAATCGCCGCCATCTGAGTGCGCGGAATCATGGCTTCTTTGACGGTCGTTTCGGAAAACTCGAAAACGCTGTTGATTAACCGCTGTTCCTCTTTGTTGACGTGACCGCTCTGGCGCGACAATTCAATCAGCTGGCGGATTTCGTCTTCGGTATAAACCGAGGATTCATCGAGGCTGGCTTTTAATCCGACAATCTTCGCTAGACCGGCTCCGGCTTGATTAAAAACCCAGAGCAGGGGAGCAAAAATCTTGCCCATCAATTCCAGCGGCCGCGCGGCCACAACCGCAAAAGATTCGGCGCGTTCGAGCGCAAACATTTTGGGAAACAGCTCGCCCAAAACAATGTGCAGAAATGTGACCAGACTAAAAGCAATGACAATCGCCGCGCCGTGCGCGATGTAAGCCGCCGTTGTGTTTTGGTTTGTGAGACGCTCGGCAACCGGTTCGAGCAAGGCGGCGACGGTCGGCTCGCCGAGCCATCCAAGAGCCAACGAAGCCAGCGTAACGCCAAGCTGAACGGTTGAAATAAAAAAGGTTGGATTTTCGAGCAGACGTAAAACCGATTTTGCGCCTTTGCTGCCGTCGGCCGCCCGCGCTTCGATGCGCGCTTTGCGAACCGTAACCAGGGAAAATTCCGTCGCCACGAAAAAGCCGTTTGCCGCTACGAGTAGAAAAACGGCCAGCAATTTCAAAGAGGTTGCAAACCAGAAATTCGGATCGGCTGCCGTTTCAGTTGTTTCAGCCGCTAAAAAGAACAACAATCTACTACCAGCTTCGTCCATGTTAAAACGCGAAAGTTATGAATCTCGTCCTTATAAAAAAATTATAAAAAATTGCGTCAAAAAATATCGTAAAATCTACGGGTTGCAAATTTGATTATAACACGCGCTCTGCCGATGCCTAAAAATTTAATTGCGCCAGACATCGGCTAAGATGTCTTCAATCAACGGTTGGCATGAACCGCACCCCGCCCCGGCGCGACAAGCGCGGGTAACCTCGGCGACAGTGGTCAGCAGATTTTCTCCGATGGCGGTTTCAATCGTTTGTTCGGACACTCCGAAACAAGTGCAAATAAGGGCATCCTCGCCGTTCCAGCCCGAAGATTCCGCCGCCCGTAAATCATTTACCGCCGCTTGCCAGGTTTGCCAAACCAGTTCGACGCAGTGTTGGCGGGAATTTTCAAATTTGCCAAGTTCGGTTTCGATCACATCATAAATATTTAAGCCTTCGTTGATTTTTTTGCCGACTGCCTTTTCGCACAAAACATCAGCGGCGGCAAAAAGATAACCGCAGCCGGCGGCTTTGAATTTGGCCTCGCAAATATAATTATTTTCAACCCGCAATACGATTTGCAAAACCGCTCCGCAGACAAACGACGCGGTCGCGGCCTGCGTATTTCCGTTTTTAATTTCGCCCGCGCTGCCCGGATTGAGAAAACGTTTGTTAATTGGAGCTGGATAAAAAGACATTTTAAAACCGCTTGACAGTTAATTTTAGAGCGCGCCGGTTCAAAATATTATTAAGAGAGTTACACGAATATGTCTGCCGCGGCCTCTGCCAATTTAAACCCGTCGTGTAAAATAGTCTGGAACACCTATGAATTTATCTCAAAATTTTATCAAACTTAGCCTGATTTGTGTGGTTTGTGTTTTACTCGCCGCCTGCAACGCGCCGCCGCCGCAAAATTCACAAAAACAGGCAGCGCAGGTTTCCGGCCAAACGACGCCAACACAGAAATCTCTGCCGCCGAGCATGATTTCGTCTCACGGCGGACAGACTGAAAACAGTGCCGGAGGCCAGCAGGTTTGGCGGTTAATTAACGGTCAAACTAAAACTCTGGCCGCGTATCGCGGAACTGCGATGATTTTGGATTTTTGGGCAACTTTCTGCCCGCCGTGCGAAGAAGAGATTCCGCATCTCGTCGAACTGTCAAACAAATATCCGAAAGATTTGCACGTCGTCGGGCTGCACGTCGGCGGCACTGAAGACAAACTGAACGTGCCCGGTTTTGTCTCGAAATATAAAATGAGCTACGATTTGGGTTATCCCGATCAGGATTTGATGGATTTTTATTTGCAGGGCGACGACCGCATTCCGCAAACTCTGGTTTTTGACCGAGAGGGGCAACTCGTGCAAAAATTTGTCGGCTTTACGCCCGAAATCAAAGAGCAGATAGACAGGGCTGTGCAAACGGCCGTTTCTCAATAACCAAATGCAGTTTTTAATCCGAAATCCGAGCTCCGAAACCCGAAATCATGCGTGATATCCCTGTTGGAAACGGCTCGCTGCTGGTGACGTTTGATGAATTTTATCAAATTCGCGACGTTTATTTTCCGCATGTCGGCAAAGAAAATCACACGGAAGGCCACGCCGGTCGTTTTGGCGTCTGGGTTGAAAATAATTTTTCGTGGACGAACGGCGAATCATGGGAGCGAGTTCTCAAATATTTGCCCGAAACTCTGGTGACCAACGTCAGCCTCAAAAACGAGGCGCTCGGAGTTGAAATTACCTCTAACGATACGGTTCTCAGCCACGCCAATCTATTTCTGCGGCGCGTCTCGGTCAAAAATATCGCCCACTCACGTCGCGACATTCGTCTTTTTCTGCATCAGGATTTTTATATTTCCGAAACCGAGGTCGGCGATACAGCGTTTTTTGATCCCGATAATTTCTCAATCGTTCATTACAAAGCCAACCGTTATTTTCTCGTTAACACCGCTCCCGCTTTTAATCAGTTTGCGACGGGGAGAAAAGGCTTGCCGGGACGCGAAGGAACCTGGCGCGACGCCGAAGACGGATTTTTGGCGGGCGGAGCGATTACCGAAGGCGCGGTTGATTCGACCGTCGGTTTGACTTTTAATCTGGAATCCAATCAAACGGCCGAATTTTATTACTGGATTGCCGCCGGAAAATCCCACGCCGAGGTCAGCAAGCTCAACAAACTGATTCATGAACAGACTCCGCAAAAATTATTTATTGAAACCGAAAATTATTGGCGGGCGTGGGTCAACAAAAACGGGGTTGATTTTAACGGTTTGTCGCCTGAAATAATCGAACTATTCAAACGCTCCCTCCTGATTATCAGAACGCAGTGCGATCACGCCGGAGCGATTCTGGCCGCCAATGATTCGGACGTGACGCTGCGCGCGACCGACCATTACAGTTATTTATGGACGCGCGACGGCGCGCTCGTCGCCAACGCGCTCGATCTGGCCGGTTACTCTTTTTTAACCCGCAAGTTTTTTGCCCTCTGCGGCGAAATTATTCACAAAAACGGTTATTTTCTGCAAAAATACAATCCGGACGGCTCGCTCGCCTCCGGCTGGCACGCGGCGTGGGACGCAGCCAAACAGGAAAAGCTGATTCCGATTCAGGAGGACGAAACGGCTCTCGTCTTGTGGGCTTTGTGGCAGCATTACGACCGTTTTCGGGACATTGAATTTGTTCGCCGCTTGTATTACGGGCTGATTGTGCTGGCGGCGGATTTTATGACAAATTTTCGCGATCCGGCAACAAAACTGCCCGCGCCGTCCTGGAATTTGTGGGAAGACCGACGCGGCATCCACACTTTTACCTGCGGCACGGTGGTCGGCGGGCTTGAAGCGGCAGCTAATTTTGCCAGACTTTTTGGTGAAACAGCCCGCGCGGAAAAATACCAGACGGCCGCCGATGAAATCCGCGCCGGAATGCGCGAGCACCTCTACAGCCCGTCACTCGGGCGGTTTGTTCGCGCTCTGATGCCAAACCCTGACGGCAGTTTTTACGCCGACACGGCGCTCGATTCGTCTCTCTGGGGAGCGTTTTATTTCGGCGCATTTGATGTCACTGACGAATTAATCGGAAATACGATGCAGGCGATTGAAATTGGTTTGTGGGCCAAAACGGAAATCGGCGGAGTGGCGCGTTACGAAGCCGACGGATACATGACGGTTTCAACCGATTTCTCAAAAATCCCCGGAAATCCATGGTTTATTTCGACTCTTTGGCTGGCGGATTATTACATCGCCGCCGCCGCCACAAAAGATGAACTTGGAAGAGCGCTCGATATTTTGCAGTGGGTGGTTGAAAGGGCGCTGCCGTCAGGCGTTTTGGCCGAGCAGGTTAATCCTCTGAGCGGCGCTCCCGTCTCGGTTTCACCGCTCACCTGGTCGCATTCGAGCTTTGTCGCTACAGTCATGTCTTATTTGCAGAAACTGAGCAATTTTGAAACTGATTACCATCCTCGCCCATCCAGGTAAATTAAAAAACCTTGACCTCTAACACTTAGAAAGCTATTTTTAAAAAGTCTACAATAATTGTTTTTCAATAATAAATTAAGTAGCTGCAAACCCCTTCTTTTGTTTGCTCACCTTGGCATTTGCTTGATTTGTGTTGCGCCTGAAAGAGAGGCTAGCAGATGGCTGTTCCGGCAACTTTCAAATTAGGGCAAGCCAATCGCGTTTCTCAAAGTCTTGCGACCGGTTTAGAGGCTTTTCAGCCTGGGTCAGCCGATAACAGATTTTCACAGAGTTTTTTTCGTCAAATTTTAAAAAGGTATCAGAGGGAAAATATGATTAGTGATTTTAAAGCGTTTATTTCGCGCGGCAACGTGATTGACCTAGCGATTGCCGTTGTTATCGGGGCGGCTTTTAGTAAAATCATCAATACGATTGCCGACGGCTTGATTTCACCGCTGATTAGTTTAATTGCCGGTGGCAGACTTGATTTTAAAGATAAATTTATTAATTGGAGCGGTGTCGAAGCGCTTCCAGATGGAAGGCTGGTGAGCACATTATCGGCTAAAGATATTGCCGAACAGGGTTTAGTGGTTTTCCGCTACGGTGAACTCCTAACCAATATTCTTAACTTTTTGATTGTCGCGTTTATTGTCTTTCTGATTGCCCGCTGGATTGGAAAATATTTTAAAGTGCTCGAAGCTGCCGCGCCGCCAACGCCTTCCGAAGTTTTGCTGGCTGAGATTCGTGATTCGCTGCGCGCCGATCAAATTCAGCCAAAGTTATAAATTGGACTTTTAACGATAAAGCCATAACACAGTTTTTCCGCGTTTCGGCGGCATTTAACGGAGTGTTTCAAATCGTTCTTTGAGCGTTTTCGGCTTTTACCTCCGGCATTGTCTGAGATTTTGAGAAATTTTTAGGAGAAATTAACTAAACAACTCTGCATTGGAAATGCAGAGATTTCAAATGGACTGAAAGTCCGATTACACTATTCTAAGATAAACGGGTTTGAGTCCTTGTTTGATGAAGGCCGATGATGTTCCAAATATTCTTGCACCATTTCATCTG
>JBBQUS010000081.1:0-15280 GCA_038212235.1 Pyrinomonadales bacterium | reverse complement strand
CGGGCTTGTCCCCGCCCAATGAGCGTTGGTCTTACAACGCGATAAGTGTCTTTGATTATTAAATATTTGCGGATAAACACGCATGGTTCGCCTATCGGCTCATTGGGCGGGGACAAGCCCGCGCCCCTACAAATGTGTTTTGCATTTATCTTCAAACGTTTGTTTAATCAAACTGGAAATGGAATCGAATCTGTTGTTAATTCCCATCGGGACACAAATCGTGACGCTGGTTGAAGCGAAAGTCATCAATGAAAATCGCTCGCAGCAGCGCGGAGCGGTTGCGGTGATTTTGTGGCAGCCCGGCGATGGCACTCATTCGTATATCGTCCAATTTCCAGACGGTTCAAACGGCGCGCTCAAACGTCACGAGTTTGCGGTTCGCAAACAGTTTCAAACGGAAGCGGCGGTTGATTCGCTCAATGATCTGGATTTGCGGCGTTTTGTGATTTATC
Source organism: Pyrinomonadales bacterium (assembly GCA_038212235.1). Lineage (GTDB taxonomy): Bacteria > Acidobacteriota > Blastocatellia > Pyrinomonadales > Pyrinomonadaceae > JBBQUS01. The sequence continues at coordinate 14,828 of JBBQUS010000081.1, read as the reverse complement.
GCTGCGTGGTCGGTTCGCGGGCGTTTGGGCTTGACGATGAAAATTCGGACACGGACGTGCGCGGAATTTATCTGCCATCCGCCGATTTGCACTGGAATTTATACGGTGTGCCGGAACAGCTTGAAAATAAAGCGGCGGAAGAGTGTTTCTGGGAACTGCAAAAATTCCTGCTGCTTGGTTTAAAAGCAAATCCGAATATTTTGGAATGCCTTTGCACGCCGCTTGTTGAATACGCCAACGAAATTGCCAGCGAATTACTGGCAATGCGTTCGATATTTTTCTCTAAACTGGTTTATCAAACTTACAATGGTTATGTTTTATCGCAGTTTAAAAAGCTCGAACAGGATTTGCGCGTCGTCGGCGCGGTTCGCCCGAAACACTCGATGCACCTGATTCGACTGCTTCTGCAAGGAATTGAAATTTTGCGGGCAGGCGAATTAAACGTTGCGGTCGGAGAAAACCGCGACAGTCTGCTGGCAATCAAGCGCGGCGAGGTAAGTTGGGAAGAAGTAAATAATTGGCGTTTGTCGCTCCACAAAGATTTTGATGTGGCGTTCTCCGAGACAAAATTACCGGAACGCCCCGATTATGAACAGGCGAACAAGTTTTTAATAAAAGCCCGCCGCTCGATGATTTAAAAATGTTTCATCCGCAATTACAAAAAATTATTGACGAACAGCCGTTTCCCCTAGTTTTTGCGACCTTAAGCGGAGCGCATCTGTACGGTTTTCCGTCGCCCGATTCGGATTCTGACGTGCGCGGCGTTCATCTGCTGCCGCTACAATCAGTCGTCGGATTAGATGATCCGCCGGAGACAATCGAGGTTGAAAAAATCGAAAACGGTTTGGAATTAGATTTGGTAACGCACGACGCGCGCAAGTTTTTCGGTTTGCTGCTCAAGAAAAACGGTTATGTTTTAGAGCAGCTTTTTTCGCCGCTCGTTTTACAGACTACACCGGCTCACGACGAGCTAAAATCAATTGCCAAAACCTGCATCACGCGTCATCACTCGCATCATTATTTTGGCTTTGCCGCCACCGAATGGAAGTTGTTTGAAAAGGAAAAGCCGCACCGAATCAAACCGCTGCTCTATATTTTTCGCGTTCTGCTGACTGGAATTCACCTGATGCAAACCGGTGAAATCGAAGCCAATCTAATCAATCTCAACGAAACTTTTAAGCTGTCATATTTGCCCGAATTGATTGAGCAAAAGCTTACGGGCGCGGAAAAAGGCGCATTGCCAGATGCTGATCTGATTTTTTACCGAAGCGAATACGAACGTTTACGCGGAGAATTACAAACCGCTTGTGAAAAAAGCGACTTGCCGGAAATCCCAAGCGGCAAGGACGCGCTAAACGATTTGCTGATTCGGCTGCGACTTTACTCAATTTAATAGTTAGAGAAAAGTGGATTGGATTGATAAACTGCTCGAAACCACAAAAAAAGAAAAGATGATTTGGATTCAAGGATGTCGGTAATCTTCAAAGACAACAAAAGTAAAAACACGATGAAACAGACAATGAATATTATGTTTATTGTTCTTCTGCTTCAGATTATAACTATTGCTCAAATAAACAAACAAAATAAGGAACAACATAAATCCTCACTGAATGCTTTGCCGCAAGAGTTTAAAAAAGTTCTGGAACAATGGATGATAGCGAGAGAAACCCGCAACCAAGAAATTCTTGAGCAATTAGCGTCGGATGATTATGAATTGACGACTGCAGACGGAAAAATTTTCAATCGTTCACAGCTTTTCGCGGAATCAAATTTAGCTGAAATAAACTTGCCAAGCGCACCGATTTCAAAACTTAAAATTGAAATTAAAGGCGGTGACGCGCGTATAAACTTCGTAGCAAAAAACGACTCAGCTAATAAAAAGCTTGACGACAACGAGCTAGAGAGAATTCAAAAAAGTGTCCAAGCACATTGGTTAGTCTGGGAAAATCAAATCAAGCGGCGCGCTGATTTAATGCCAAATCTTTGGCAAGCGACAAAAGTAACCGGCATTGACGAAGATGAATTTTGGGGACAAGCAGCTCAAGCTCGTTCGACACTTTTAAATAGAGTTTTTGACGCGCCAAACAATGGATCTAATAAATCAACCGATCAAATCAAATTGGTTATCGAAGCCAACAATGAGTTTGGAAAGTTTATAATCAAAATCATCAATTTATCTGAAAACTATCCGCAATTGCGCTCAAACGAAAACTTTCTCAAACAAATTGATGAATTAGAAGGCATTGGAAATCGTCTTGCTGTGGCGCGTGAAGATTATTTTGCTGCCGTTCGTTTTTTAAATAAAAAACTTAATCAAGGTGATGAGACCATTACTACAAACTGGAAAAAAGTAAATGAAAAATGGAAATTGACAGTAGAGCGTGTAGAGAAATAGATCCGAACGAAAACATAAGCGTTCGTAAGTATCAATTTTAGCTTTGACGCTCAATCAATAGCCGAACATCTTGGCGGTTAAAACAATAATTTCGTAAGCGACGGCGGCGATTAGAGCGGCCATCGGGATGGTCAGAATCCACGCCCAGACAATCCGGCTGGCAATGCCCCATTTCACTGCTGAAAGCCGTTTGGTCGCGCCGACGCCGACAATCGCGCCGGTGATTGTGTGCGTGGTCGAAACCGGAATTCCAAAGTAGGTTGCGCCGAAAAGCGTGATCGCTCCGGCGGTTTCGGCGCAAAAACCGTTGACGGGCTGTAATTTGGCGAGCTTTGTTCCCATGGTTTTAACAATTCGCCAGCCGCCCGAAAGCGTTCCCAAAGCGATTGCCGTATGCGCCGTGATGACAACCCAGAGCGGAATATGCTCTTTTGAAAAACTAGCCGGACTGTAGGCAGCTAAAACCAGCGTGATAATTCCCATTGTTTTCTGAGCATCGTTGCCGCCGTGTCCGAGCGAGAAAGCGGCGGCTGAGAACAGTTGTCCGACGCGAAAGACGCGATCAACTTTGGAAACCGTAAAGCGATGGAAGATCCAGTACACCGCCACCATCAAAAAGTATCCGAATATCAAGCCAATCATTGGCGACAAAACGATAAACGTAATTGTTTTGATCCAGCCCGCAGCGATGTAAAGCGTGTCCAAATGCTGAAGACCGTTAAAACCGACGAAAGCCGCCAAAGCCGCGCCGCCGTAACCGCCAATCAGCGCGTGCGAACTGGATGACGGCAGCCCCAAATACCAGGTAATCAAATTCCAGGCGATGGCGCCGATCAGCGCAGCCAGCAAGATATATAGCCGGTACTGCGGCGTAAATAAATCATCATTAACAATGCCTTTGGAAATCGTTTCCGCGACCTTGGTCCCGAAAATCAAGAATGCGATAAAATTAAAAAAAGCGGCCCAGATGACTGCCACGGTCGGCGATAAGACCCGTGTCCCGACAACGGTCGCGATTGAATTGGCCGAATCGTGAAAACCGTTGACGTAATCGAAAACGAGCGCGGTTAAAATAATAAAAATCACCAAAGCCAGAGTTGCCGTCTGTCCGTCCATAAAATCGTTTGCAGAATATTTTGAGTTTTGTCTTCTTAAGTGTGTTTGAGGATAATGCTCTCAATGATATTTCCGACGCTTTCGCAGCGGTCAACCGCGTTTTCCAGGATTTCGTACAGCTCTTTCCATTTAATTAATTGCAGCGCGTCCTTTTCGTTTTGAAACAGCTCGTTGATTGCCCGAAAATAAATTTCGTCGCCTTCGTTTTCGAGCCGGTGGATTTCGACCAGATGCTGCGGCATTGCTTCCGGTTTTTTCAAAATCGCGATTGCCGAATTAATCTCATTTGCCAAACATTGAATAACAACGGCAAATTGTCGGGCGTGTTGATTGGTTTCCCTGATCTGATACATCACGACCGCGCGTGCCCCGGCATCAATATAATCGCAGATATCATCAAGTCCGACTGAGAGAGCGTAAATGTCTTCGCGGTCAAATGGCGTAATAAAAGACTTGTTCAGCTTAAACGTGATCTGATGGGTTATTTCATCACAGATGTGCTCCATCTCTTTGATACGTTTAATGTGTTCGGTAAAATTTTTTGGATCGTCGTCGAGCATTTCAACCAGAGCGTTTGCTGCTTTGACTATTTGCTCGGTCATTTGCGAAAAAAACTTGAAGTAATCGTCTTCGCGCGGCAAGAGACTAAAAGCCATTTTTTGGAATCTCCATTGAAATTATGTGGATTTAATATTTTTTATATTTCTATCCGATAAACTTTTGTAATAACTTCGTTTGATTTCAAACTAAACAGCAGTTTCATTGAAGCGCGTTACATTTTGTTTACAGAAAGTTTAAATAAATAAGAGGAACAAACTATTCCTCTTATTTATTCGCGTTTTCGGGCGGTTATTTTTGCGCTGACGCGCTCGCTCCCAAATATTTCTCAAACCAATCGAGATTTGCCTGCATCGCGGCGAGCTGCATTTTCGGCTCGTTCGGCCCGTGCGGCTGGCGCGGCAAAACAATCATTCGGGTTGGAACGCCCTGAGCTTTGAGCGCGTTGTAAAATTCGTAGCCCTGCGAAATCGGAACCCGCACATCGGCGTCGCCGTGTTGAATCATGGTTGGCGTGGTAACGCCTTTGATATTGAACATCGCCGAATGTTTAGCGTAAATTTCCGGATTTTCCCAAGCCTGTCCGCCAAAATAGTCAGGAACAAACGCCGGAATATCAGCCGTGCCGTTAAAGCTCATCAGATTTGTCACCGGAGCTCCCGCCGAAGCCGCTTTGAAACGATGTGTTTGGGTGACAATCCAACTGGTCATAAAACCGCCGTAGCTCCAACCCATGACGCCCAGCCGATTTGGGTCGGCGACGCCCATTTCGATTGCCTTGTCAACGCCCGTCATCAAATCCTGATAATCCGCCCCGCCCCAGTCTTTAATATTGGCGCGCCGAAATTCAGTTCCGTAACCGCTCGAACCGCGCGGATTCGGACGCAGAACGGCAAATCCGCGCGCGGCAAAGGTCGCTATCGGATAAACTCCGCGCCCGCCGATAAACGATTGCGTAAAAACTCCCGCCGGGCCGCCGTGAACATTTAAAATCAAGGGAACGCGGGTTCCCGTTTGATAGTTGACCGGATAGGTTAAAAGGCCTTCGATTTCCTTGCCGTCCGCAGATTTCCAGCGAATAACTTCGGTTTTGCCAAGCGGCAGTTTCGGCAAATCGGCGTTGGCGCGGCTGATCTGGACGGGCGCGAAATTATTAACCTTTGAGACAAACGCTTCGGGCGGAGCTTCGGCGCTTTGCCGGACAAAGCCGAACATAGTTCCGTTCTGGTTGAGGTTAACTGTCTGATAAACGGCGCTCGTTGTTTTGATTTCCTCGATTTTATTGGCCGCCACGTCAACCGCGTAAATCTGTGTTCCGGTTCCCTTCGCTTCGGCGAAATAAAGACGTTTGCCGTCGGCAGACCAACCGGCGATGGACGGTTGTCCGTCAAAGGATCCGGTCAGGGATTTTGGCGCTGCGCCGCCGACGACCGGGAAGATTTGAATCAAACCGGTTTGCGCCCAGCGAACCGGAATATCGCTGACGAGAACGGCGATGGATTTGCCGTCGGGCGAAAACGTCGGCGAAGTTTCAGCGGCCTGGGTGTTTGCGAAAGGAGTGATTTTGCCCGTCGCGACTTCAACCAGCGAAATATCCGAAGTCACCCAATCATTGGCCGAAGGTGTTTTAACATGCGCAAAAACTATTTTTGTGCCGTCAGGCGACCAATCAAACTCATTAATGCTGAAATTGCCTTCGGTTAATTTGCGCGGTTCGCGCTTGCCGCTGCCGTCTTTGTTGATGGCAATCAGATAAAGACGGTTCATTTTGATGTTTTCATCAACAAAGCGAAAATCATTGCGCGCCTTGTCACTTTTTTCTTCGTCTTCGGTTTTCGGATCAGTCATCGTAAAAGCGATTGAATTGCTGTCGGGCGACCATCCGAAATCAGCCACGCTCGCCTTTAAATCGGTCAGAGGCTCGGCTTCTCCGCCGTTTAAGCGCAGCAAATACAGATTGTTTTTGTTGTCTTTGCGATTTGAAGTAAACGCAATCGAATTACCGTCGGGCGACCATTTCGGGTTGGTCGAAGATTTATCGCCAAACGTGATTTGCATGTTGGCGCTGCCGTCGGCGTTTGCCACCCAAATCTGCGTCACGTATTCGCTTTTGTCCGGCGTCATCACTTCGTTGACGATTGTGTAAACAACCCGCTTTCCGTCAGGCGAAACTCGCGGCGCGCCTAAATTTTTGACCTTGATCTGCATTTCCGGCGTCCAGGCCGTCGCTGCATTTTGCTGCGCTTGTGATTGGCAGGCAAACGCTAACATCAGCGCTCCCAAAAGATTTATGGCAAAAGGCTTCATATTCTCTCCTACTTTCAACCTGAAAACATTTATCGCTTATTATCGTTGCGGTAAATTTCGCCGCCTTTCATCACGAAAGAAACGCGCTCAAGTTCGGTAATATCCTTGAGCGGGTCGCCGTTGGTCGCGATAATGTCGGCAAATTTCCCTGTTTCTATCGAACCGAAATCGCTGCTTTTTTCTAAAAGCTCCGCCGCGACAACGGTCGAAGATTGAATCGCTTTCATCGGCTGCATTCCGTATTTGACCATCAGAGCAAATTCTTTCGCCTGATTTTCCGTCCACGCAAAGCCGCCGGCGTCTGTTCCATAAGCGATTTTAACGCCTCTGCCGGCAGCAACTCCAAAGATTTTGGCTTCCGCATCACGCATCTGCAGCCAGATTGGAGCGCCCGCCGCCGCGCGGCCTTCGGCGACATAAACCCCGACGTAAATCGTCGGACACCAGTACGCGCCCTGTTTAATCATTCGATCAATTAGCCCTTCGTCAAGTCCGTAGCCGTGTTCGATTGAATCTACGTTGTGCCTGAGCGCGGCGTCAATGCCGTCCCAACCCATCGCGTGCGCCGCGACGCGCCTTCCCAAACGATGCGCTTCCGTGACCATCGCTTCCATCTCTTCGTCGGTGAAATTGACCCACGAGTGAAGCTTGCCGTCTTTCATGTAATAGCGGCGGTCGGCGTAAAATTTAATCCAATCCGCGCCGTATTTAACCTGTTCGCGGACGGCCTTCCGAATCGCGTCCGGGCCGTCAATAATCTGGACGCCTTCGGGCAGTTTTAATTCCCACGAATAACCGGAAAGCGGATACATTCCGGTCGGCGCAAACGCTCTGGTCGCGACAAACATTCTGGGGCCGGGAATCACGCCGCGATTAATCGCCGTTTTAACGTCCACATCGGCGTACATCGCGCCTTCGGTTTCCACATCGCGGAAAACCGTAAACCCGTTCATAAGTCCGGTGCGCGCCGCCATCGTCGCTCTGATTGTCCGATACGGAATTGATTCTTTTAAAAGCTGCTCGTCGTAATCTTCCGCCGTAATATCGCCTTGCAGTAAAACGTGTGTGTGGCAATCGGCCAGGCCGGGCAGCACAGTCGCGTTTGACAAATCAATCGTTTTCGCATTTTGGGGAACTTGTTTTTGAATATCACCGACTGCGCCGACAGCTTTAATCCGCTCGCCTTCAATCAAAATCCCCTGATTTTGCAGCACTACCCCCTGTTTGGTATCAATCAAACGTCCGGCTTTGATAAAAACAATTTGCTTTGATTTTTCCTGCCCAAAAACGGCACGGTCGGTTGCTGACAAAAAAATCAAAACGGATAATATTGCCAAAATATTGTTCTTCATTTTCTAATCATTTGTCAGAACCGGGAGCGGGCAGCGACCGGATTTGATCATCCGTTGACCCGGTCGCTGCCGCTCCCGGTTCTGACACTTCGGCTCATTTTTTCGTGACGATGACCGGCATGTTTTTGTCGGCAAACGCTTTATTAAAAGCTGCGATGTCTTCGGATTTGATTTTTACCAGCGTTGCTAATTGCGCGTCAATCTGCCCCGCCAAATCTTGGAAAACGATATATGATTGCGCGGTCGGCGCGAAATCTCCGTTGTCCACCGTCGAACTCAAAGCGGCCAGTTTATTGTTCAGTTTAATCGGAAAATTCAGAGCGTCCTGCGACGATTTGATTTTCGTTTGAATCAGTTCTTCTTCGACCGCCGTTAATTTCTTGGAGATTTCCGCGGCTTTGTCTTTTAAATCTTTTTGTTCCGGAGATTTCATTCGCGCCGACAAATCCTCAAACTGTTTGCGAACGTCGCGAATCTCCAAAATCGCGTCGTCGGTTTGGGTCAGTTTTTGGTTGATCTGCTGCATTAAATCAAACTGCTTATCCAAATCCGCAGCGGTTGTCGTCAGGCGCGGGTCCATTTTGACCGTGAGGTTTTCAGTCGCAATCGTTTTGCCGTCAACCAAAAAACGCACCTGATAATTGCCCGGAACGATTTTCGGCCCGGCCAGACTGCCGCCCCAGAGAATCATGCCGGGAACGTTGGTCGCGTTCGGCAGGCGGTAATTCCAGACAAACTGATTCAAACCGATTTCGGTTGGCAGATTCGGTTCTTCGCCGCCGCGCCCGCGTCCGCCCTGTTGAGACTGAGCCTGTTCGCCTTCTGCCATTGGCTTGCCGGTAAATTTGCGAAGGGTTTTGCCGCCGGCGTCGAGAAACTCCAGATTTATTTCTTTGGGTTTTGCTTTTAAATAATAATTGATGACCGCTCCCGTCGGCGGATTAGCCCCGACCGTGGCGGTTTTCGGGAGCGGGAAACCGCCGCCGCCCGCTTGCCGGTAAGCATCTTTTGGCTTAAAGAGAAAGGCATCGGCTTTTTGCGCGTCGGCCAGTTGATAAACGAGGGGCAAATTGTCCAGAACGTAAAAAGCGCGTCCCTGCGTGGCGACCACCAAATCACCGTCACGTTTGTGAATTGCCAAATCGGTAACGGGCACAATCGGCAAATTTAACTGCAGAGTTTGCCAGTTCTCACCGTCGTTGGTCGAATAATAAATTCCGGTTTCGGTTCCGGCGTACAAAAAGCCGCGCCGGTTCGGGTCTTCGCGGACAACGCGGGTAAAAGCGTCGTTTGGAATTCCCGCGACAATCTTTTTCCAGGTTTTGCCGTAATCGCTGGTTTTGTAAAGGTACGGCTGATAATTGTCGGATTTATAAGCGGTCGCGGCGACATATGCCGTTCCCGCATCAAACGGTGAGGCTTCGACTGTGTTGATTTGAATCCACTCGGGTAAATCTTTGGGCGTGACGTTCGCCCAGTTGCCGCCATTGTCGGTAGAAACTTGAACCAGCCCGTCATCGCTTCCCGTCCAGATGACGCCTTGTTTGACGGTTGATTCAGCGACCGTGAAAATCGTGTCGTAATACTCGATGCTCGTATTATCTTGGGAAATCGGGCCGCCGGAACTGGCTTGTTTGGCTTTGTCGTTACGGGTTAAATCGGGCGAAATCGACTGCCATGACTGCCCTTCGTCAACGGAGCGAAAAAGAACGTTGGCCGCCGCGTAAAGCGCGTACTTCCCTTCCGTTTTAAAGGGCGAAAACAGAATCGGATAGCTCCACTGAAAACGATATTTCTGGACGTCCGCCCCGGCTCCCATCGGATTATTCGGGTAAACGTCAACCTGTTTTTGCTGTCCGGTGCGGTGATCCTGACGCGTCAAAAGTCCTCCGTAACTGCCGGCAAACACGATTTCGGAGTTTTCCGGATGCGGCGCAATCCAGCCCGATTCACCGCCGCCCACGTCGTACCAATCGCGGTCGGTAATCGCAAAATCGTTGGTTCGGCTGGCGATTCTGACGGTGGAGTTATCTTGCTGCGCGCCGTAAATGTTGTACGGAAAATCGTTGTCGAGCGCGACGCGGTAAAATTGCGCGGTCGGCTGGTCCTGCTCCGTCCAGTTTCCGCCGCCGTTGGTCGTTACGTGCGCGCCGCCGTCATCGCCGCCGATGATTCGCTGGCTGTCGTTCGGCGCAATCCACCAATCGTGATTGTCGCCGTGCGGCGTTCCGACGACATTAAAATTGCGCCCGCCGTCAATTGATTTCCAAACCTGAACATTCATCACATAAACCGTTTCGGCATTTTGTGAATCGGCGTAAATGCGCGAAAAATACCACGGACGCTGTTTGATATTCGGGTTGTCGGAAACTTTCTGCCAGTTGTCGCCCGCGTCGTCCGTCCGATACAATCCGCCCTCTTTGGCTTCGACCATCGCCCACAGTCGGTTTGAATTGACGGGCGAAACGGTCAGACAGATTTTGCCCAACACGCCGCTCGGCAAGCCCTTGTTTCGGGTGATTTCCGTCCACGAATCGCCGCCGTCGGTTGATTTAAAAATGCCGCTGCCCGCGCCGCCGCTCTCCATGCTCCACGGTGTTCTTTTGATTTGCCAAAACGAAGCGTAAAGCGTGCTGGCGTTGTTCGGATCAAAGCTTAAATCTTCCGCGCCCGTCTGCGCGTCGCGATAAAGAATTTTCTCCCAGGTTTTACCACCGTCTTTGCTGCGAAAAACGCCGCGCTCGTAGTTGTTGGCCCACAAATGACCGAGTGCGGCGACATACACAATGTCTGGATTTTTCGGGTTGATCCGGACGCGAGAAATTTGCCGCGTGTCGCCTAACCCCACAAATTTCCAGGTTTTGCCCGCGTCAATTGATTTATAAACTCCGTCGCCGTGCGAGACGTTGCCGCGCACTGTTTCTTCGCCCATCCCGACGTAGATAACGTTCGGATCGGAATCGGAGACGGCAATCGCGCCGACCGAGCCGGTTTTAAAAAATCCGTCCGAGACGTTTCCCCAGTTCACGCCGCCATCCGTTGTTTTCCAGACTCCGCCGCCGGTCGCGCCAAAATAATAAACATTCGGCTGCGAAGAAACGCCCGCTACCGCTCCGACGCGCCCGCCCCTAAACGGCCCGACCAGACGATATTTGAGATTTTTAAGCGGGTCGCCGCCGGCCGTCGCCGGCGAAACCTGCGGGCCGGGCGCAGGCTGAGATTTCTCGACCGGCGCGGTTTTTGGCGCCGGATTTGGCTTCTGCTGTGCCTCGGTTGAAACCGATGCAGCTAATAACAGCGCAAAAACAAAAACCGGGCGGGCTTTTGACGCGCAAAGCCGAGAGGTTCTAAACATCGAAATATCTTCCTTCGATAAAAATAAAACTGGAATTGAAGTTGTTTTAAGCTAACGGGAAAGTTAAACCATTGTTTCGTGAAACGCAATCGTTTACAATCATCCGCACAAATTTGAGGTTGAGGAAGAACTGATGCTGCCAAAAACGCGAATCATGTATATCGAATATAAGGGCGACGGAATTGTAGGAGATGCTCGAATCGGCAGAGTAACACTCAAGAATCGCGGCAAATCGCTTCGCTATCAAGGTCACAGATTTATTTCTTTGAATGGTGGCGGATTTAAATCCAACTATCAAAATTTGGAGACGGGAGAAAAATATTGGATTTCCGGGTGTCACAAAGATGGCGTGGATGCGCTCTATTCAACAACCGTTGAAATTGACGAAGATGTCAGAGAAGAATATTGGACTGAGATTAGAAATAAGCCGGGATTGAAACATATCAGTTTCTTTCGATGTCAAAGCAAATACTGAGATTTTAAACCTCAAGGATATTTATTCTTCTAATTCCGACCGTCTCCATTCGGGCAAACCGTCGGTTGAACGAACATAAATTGACGCGCCTTGAACGCGAATGACTTCGACCCGTTCGCCTTCGCGCAGAGGAGCTTCGCCATTTTCGGGAAATGCCGTCCAGGTTGAACCGAAAACTTTGACTTCGCCCGCCTGCAAAGCACCGCGCGAGCTTAAAACGACCGTTCCGATTTGTCCGGGAAGCGCGTCAACGCCTGATTTTAAACCTTTGCCGGAGCGCTGATTGGAAAAATAGTTAACAAAAATTGTGCGCGAGAGTGCCGTTAAAACAATGGAAAGAAGGGCAAAAGCCAAAAATTGCAAACCGACACTGAAACCAAGGTATGCCAGCGCCGCCGCCGCGATTGCGCCCACCCCAAACCAAAGCAAAAAGAATCCGGCGGTGAAAACTTCAGCCACAATCAAGATTATTCCCAGAATCGTCCACAAAATTGCCCAAGTTTCCTGCATCTTAACTTTTCGCTCGACCGTTTTCCTAAATTATCAAACCGGAACAGTTCGCAGTATCGCACGAAAGAGATTTGTGACAAAATCTGAGGAAAAATCTGTTCCAGACGGCTTTTGGACAATTCTTTTTTCGTGTGTTAAATTCTATCGCTGTGTCGGGATGGCGGAATTGGTAGACGCCCAGGACTTAAAATCCTGTGCCTTTAGGGGCGTGCGGGTTCGATTCCCGCTCTCGACACCACAGAAGCATAAAAAGGCTCGGTTAAAATTTTAACCGAGCCTTTTTTTCAGTTTTGCAGCGTTTGTGGTCGTCGGTTGATGAGATATAATCCCGCGCCGACAAAAACGAAGCCGAGCAGTTGCAGCGCAGCCGGAATATTGCCCAAAATCGGGATTGATAAAAGCATCGTGAAGAGGGGCGTCAAGAACAAATAACTGCTCGATTTAATCGCTCCGCCAAGTTTGAGCGCGCTAAACCAAAAACCGAACGAGCCTGCCGAAGCCGGAATTGCCAGCCACAAAAACCAAAACCAATCACTCGAAGTGGTGATTTCAAAGCTTTTGGTTTCAGACGCCAGAGACCATCCGAACAAAAGTAGCGAGCCGCAGAGCATTTGAAATCCGTTGACGACAAGCGGGTTGGCAGAGTACTGGCGGGTTCTGCCGATGATCGTCGCAATGCTCCAGCAGACGGCGGAAAGTAGGCCGAAAACTATTCCCAACCGGTCAAAACCCGCGGTCTGACTGATACCGATGGTCAAGACAACGCCGATGAAACCGCAGGCTAAACCGAGGATTTGCCAATTTTTCAGCTTTTCCCGCAGAAAAATTGTGCCCCAAACCGTAACCCATAAAGGATTTGTAAATAACAACACGCTCGCCAGCGGCGCGCTCGTTCTGGCAATGCAAAGAAAAAGAAATCCCATGCACGTCGCAGTTTGAAAAACGCCAATCGCAAGAGTTTTGATAAAAACGCGACGACTTAATTTTAAAGAGCCGCTGGTCGCCGCGATTAAGGCTAAAGTAAAAATTCCGGCGAGCAGAAATCTGAAAGCTGCCAGTAGAATCGGCGGATTGTGCTGCAAAAGGATTTTGCTGGCGACAAAAGACGACCCCATCAAAAATGTCGCCGCCAGCAGATAAAAGACGTATCTAAAATTGTTTGAGTTTGTGATCAACTATGAGAAAGCAACTTCAGCAAATATCAATAATGAGCAGATGATTTCAAACGGGTTTGAACTATCTAATCGAGATTTTGGGAATCTCAATTCCGGACGTTGCAAGCGACTTTTTGGCCTTTGCGCGTCCGGCAAAAATGGCCGCCAGATAAATCAGAAGTGCAATGGCGATCACGCCGGAGTTAATTAGATTTGTGTAAAAGATGCTCGTTTGCAAAGCGTCGAGAGACGGCTGAACGACTGTTCCGTCGGGCATCGTGGTTGACTGCGGCGCATAGATAAACGGCAGCCAAACGCCGGCTAACGGTCCGAAAAGACCGGTCACAAACAAAAGCAGCGAAGCGAGAATCGTCAGAACCGAAACGAGCCGGAATCTGCGAAATTTAATCACAGCCAAAATCAACCCGAAGCCTGCGACGAGCAAAATCGGCGCTTGAATTAAAACGCTGTGACCGCTTTTGGTAATTAATTCGGCGGCCGACTGGGTTAAAACCTGTTGGAGCATGGCCGGCAAAACATGATGCGCGAATGGATTCATAATAACCTTAAAACTGTTTAATCATCGGATAGCTTTGCGCCGATTGTAGCAAATTAACCGGGACAACTCACGCAAGCCGGCCTTTCATTATCAAGTTACTTGAAACAATCAGCGCGAAGCGACTTCTTCAATGACAATTGAGATGTCAAAGACAAAAAACGGTTGCCATTAAGTTGGTTTTCGGGCACAATGCCTTCATCAAACAGACCTTACCCGTTCGGCTGACAAGTTGCATCAACAAATGAATTATCCATTAAAACTCTCGTTTAAACTGCTGGCTCTGGCGAGTCAGATTTACGTCACCGACGCGAGTGGCAACACCGTCGGGTACGCTAAACAAAAACTCTTAAAACTCAAAGAAGACGTGCGAATCTTTTCGGATACAGCGCAAACCGAAGAGCTTTATCAAATCAAAGCCGACCGGTTGATAGATTTTTCGGCGCGTTACAGTTTTTTCGACAGCCGCACCGGACAATTGCTCGGCGCGGTCAAACGACGCGGAATGCGTTCAATCTGGAGCGCTCACTACGAGATTTTCGACAACGACCAAATTGTCATGGAAATCAAAGAAGAAAACGCGTGGATCAAAGTCTTTGATGCGCTCGTCGGCGAAGTCCCGATTGTCGGCTCTTTCACCGGTTACTTTTTTAATCCGGCCTATCTGATTTCGCGAACCGACGGCGCAATCGTCGCCAGAGTGCAGAAGCAGCCCGCGATGTTCGAAGGGCAATTTGAACTGACGCGTCAAAGCCAAATGTCTGAAGCGGAAGAAACCCGCGTCCTCTTAAGCGTCCTGCAGATGATCATCCTCGAACGCGCGCGCGGTTGAGTAAACGGGCAAAATCTTTAAATTCAGAGACAAGAGAACAATTAAGATAATTCTGACAATAAGCACACGTAACCGTGATAAGTAATCGTGCAGAAATAGACTATACTATTTTTCACAATGGGGAAAACTAAGATTGTTCAATTGAGCAATGAGCAACGTCAAGAACTTGAAGAGGGTCGTCGCACGGGCAAAAGCCACGCTTTTCGGGAACGGTGTCA
>JBBQUS010000080.1:0-16161 GCA_038212235.1 Pyrinomonadales bacterium | reverse complement strand
TCAGGGTAACGCCCGACCCGAACAGTTGGAAATGGCGCGCAAAGGATTGCTTGGTTCAACTTTAAACGTGCGCGGCGTCAAAAATGTTAACGAGCTGCAAAAAGCCGCGCTCGAATCGCGCTTGAAAATTCCGATTTTACTTGGTTTTGATGTCATTCACGGATATCGCACGCTGTTTCCGATTCCACTAGGCGAAACTGCAAGCTGGGATTTGCAATCGGTCGAACGCGCGTCGAGCATTGCCGCTGCGGAAGCACGCAGCGCGGGCGTAGCCTGGACGTTTGCACCGATGGTTGATATCGCTCGCGACCCGCGTTGGGGCAGAATCATGGAGGGCGCGGGCGAAGACACTTTTCTCGGCGCGGAAATGGCCACGGCGCGCGTTCGCGGTTTTCAAGGCACGGACATGAGCGCCTCAAACCGAGTGATGGCCTGCGCCAAACATTTTGCCGGCTACGGCGCGGCACAGGGCGGACGCGATTACAACACAGTTGATCTGTCCGAGCGAACTCTGCGCGAGGTTTATCTGCCGCCTTTTAAAGCCGCCGCCGATGCCGGTGTCGGTTCGTTTATGACCGCGTTTGATGATTTAGACGGTGTTCCTTCGACGGCTAATTCATTTATACTCCGGCAGATTTTGCGCAACGAATGGAAATTTGACGGGCTGGTTGTCAGCGATTACAACTCGGTCAAAGAATTGATTAATCACGGGCTCGCGGCCAACGAAAGCGAAGCGGCAATGTACGCTTTAAACGGCGGAACCAATATGGAAATGGTTAGTCGGACTTACAATCAAAATGGTGCCGAGCTGGTCAAAGCCGGCAAGGTTTCAGAGAAAACTATTGATGAAGCGGTGCGGAATATTTTGCGAATGAAATTCCGGCTTGGACTTTTTGAAAAACCTTATTCCGATGAAGCACTGGAAAAAGCGACGATTAAAAAGCCGGAATTCTTGCAGGCGGCGCGTGACATTGCGGCAAAGTCTTTTGTTCTGCTCAAAAATGACCGTGAGACGCTCCCGATTAGCAAAGATGTCAAAGAAATTACCGTCATCGGCGCGTTAGCTGACGACAAACCCAACACGCTTGACTGGTGGGCGGGAGATGCCAAAGCCGAAGATTCAGTCACCATTCTCGAAGGCATCAAAGAAAAAGTCGGCGCCAAATCAAAAGTGCGTTTTGAAAAAGGTTGCGAGCTGATTTGCGATTCGGACAAAGATTTTCAAAAAGCGGTTGATGCCGCGAAAGATGCAGATTTCACAGTTATCGTCACGGGCGAAATCCGAGATATTTCCGGCGAAGCGGCTTCGCGTTCAAATCTTGATTTACCCGGACGGCAGCTTGATTTAATCAAAGCGATTCATCAAACCGGCAAACCTTACGCCGTAGTTCTCAAAAACGGCCGACCGTTGACGATTAACTGGCTGGCGGAAAATTCACCGGCAATTTTGGAAACATGGCATTCGGGAACAATGGGCGGAGCGGCGGTTGCGGACGTGCTTTTCGGCGATGTTAATCCGAGCGGCAAGCTGCCCGTGACTTTTCCGCGCTCAGTCGGGCAAATACCGCTCTTTTACAATTACAAGTCAACCGGAAGACCGATGAAAGCCGATGATCGTTACACTTCAAAATATGTGGATATATCAAATACGCCGCTTTTCCCGTTTGGGTTTGGTCTCAGTTACACTAAATTTGAGCTGCAAGATTTGAAAATTGATCAATCATCAATCAAACCAAACGGCAGCGTGACAATCAGTGTCGCAGTTCAAAATATGGGAAAACGCCAGGGCGAGGAAGTCGTCCAGCTTTACATCCAGGACGTCGCAGCCAGCGTCACCCGTCCGGTTAAGGAACTCAAAGGATTTCAAAAAATATCGCTCAAGGCTGGCGAAAACAGGATGGTATCTTTCCGTATTCCGGCTGAGCAGCTTGGTTTTCTCGATCAAAACATGAAGTTTACGATTGAACCGGGAGTGTTCAAAGTTTTCGTCGGGGACAGCAGCGACGGCGGTCTGGAAGGCAAATTTGAAATAGTAAAATAAAATGCCGAGCTTTTTTCAAAATTCAACGATTCGTTTTGTTTGTGGCGCGTTGGTTTTTCTGGCGCTTTTTCTCGGCACAGGTTCAGACTGCGTACTCGCTCAAAAATCCGTCCGCAGCCAATCAAATCCAGTTAAATACCAGCTCACGCCGGATGACAATTCGTTTCTCGAAGACCTCGAACATCGGGCTTTTCTTTATTTTTGGGAACACTCGGATGAAAATACCGGCCTGACGCTTGATCGCGCGCGAACCAACGGCGACGCTCCGCCGCCGAGTGCGGATCATTACAATGTCGCCAGCATCGCTGCTTCCGGATTTGCTCTAACTTCGTACTGCATTGCGGTTGACCGCAAATGGATTACTGCCGAACAAGCTCGCCGGAGAACGCGCAACACGCTCGACTTTTTCGCCAACCGCGCCTTTCAGCAAAACGGCTGGTTTTATCATTGGATGGACAAAATAACCGGGGAGCGGCGCTGGAAATCGGAAATTTCTTCGATAGACACAGCGCTGCTCCTCGGCGGAGTTTTGACTGCTCGGCAGTGCTTTGCCAATGACAAAGAAATTGTCAGTCTGGCAACTAAAATTTATGAGCGGGTTGATTTCAAGTGGATGCTCAACGGCGACAAGTATCTGCTCTCGCACGGCTGGCATCCCGAAACAGGTTTTATCAAAAATCGTTGGCACGATTACAGCGAAGATAAAATGCTCTATTTAATGGCGATTGGCTCGCCGACTCACCCGATTGAGTGGCGCGCCTGGTACGCCTGGGAACGCGGCTATACTACTTATCAGAACTATCGTTATCTCGCCGCCGTTTCGCCGCTTTTTATTCACCAATATTCGCACGCCTGGGTTGATTTTCGCGGGCGTCATGAGCGTTACGGGCAATTTCACACCGACTATTTTCAAAATTCAATTGATGCGACCAGGGCTCAGCGCCAGTTTTTTATTGACGTTTTAAGCAAAGAATTTCCAAATTACAACCAAAATGTCTGGGGGCTGACGGCTTCCGATTTTCAGGGCGGTTATGTCGCCTGGGGCGCGCCGCCGCGTCACGAAGCCACTGACGGCTCGGTTGTGCCGTGCGCTGCGGGCGGTTCGTTGATGTTTACGCCGGATATTTCGCTGCCCGCTTTGCGCGAGATGAAAGCCGTCTATGGTGAGCAGGTTTACGCACACTATGGTTTTGCGGACGCTTTTAATCCGCAAACCAAATGGGTTGATAAAGATGTGCTCGGGATTGACGTAGGAATCACTCTGCTGAGCGCTGAGAATTTGCGGACAAACAGCGTTTGGAAATGGTTTATGAAAAATAGCGAAATCACGGCCTCGCTCCGCAAAGTGCAATTATTTTGACGATTCCAAAATGGATTTAGCTTTTTCAATTTCATCCGCAACCCGATTTGGAGCGGTTCCGCCGATAGCATCTTTGGAGGCCAGTGTGGATTTGAGCGAAAGAACTTGAAAAACATCCGTGTCAATGCGTTTTGAAAAATTCTGCATTTCGCTTAAATCCATCTCATTTAGTTCCACGCCCAGCTCAATTGCTCTCAAAACCATTTTCCCGACAGTTTCATGCGCGGTGCGAAACGGAACGCCTTTTTTCGAGAGATAATCAGCCAGTTCGGTCGCGTTCAAATAACCCTGCATAGCGGCTTCGCGCGATTTTTGCTCGTTTACGCGCAAATTTTGGAGAACTATTGCGGCGATTTGCAGACAGTTGCCGGTCGTATCAAAAGCATCGAAAAGCGCTTCTTTGTCTTCCTGCAAATCTTTATTATAAGCCAGCGGCAAACCTTTGAGAATAGTCAAAAGCGAAATTAAATGCCCGTAAACTCTGCCGGATTTACCTCTTACCAACTCCATTGAATCAGGATTTTTCTTTTGCGGCATCAGGCTCGAACCGGTTGCCACCGCATCCGACAATTCAAAAAAGCCGAATTCCGAACTTGCATACAAGATGATATCTTCAGCCAACCGGGAAAGATGCGTCATAATCAGCGATAAGGTAAAAACAAATTCAACGGCAAAGTCGCGGTCGGAAACCGCGTCGAGGCTGTTCCGCGTCACGCCTTCAAATTTAAGAAAGCTCGCTACCTTTTCGCGCGCAATCGGGTACGACGTCCCGGCCAGAGCGGCGGAGCCGAGCGGCAGAACATTGGTTCGGCGACGGACTTCGCCGAGCCTTTCCGCATCGCGCTGGAGCATTTCGAAATAAGCGAGACACCAGTGTCCGAATAAAATCGGCTGCGCGCGCTGAAGATGAGTGTAGCCGGGCAAAACCGCTTTTTGATGGGTTTCCGCAAGCTCCACAAGGGCTTTTTGCATATTCCGCAAATTATGCAGCAGCTCGTCAATTGCGTCGCGCTGCCAGATGCGAAGCGCGGTCGCCACCTGATCGTTGCGGCTTCGACCGCTGTGCAGTTTACGCCCGATATCGCCGACCTTTTCAATTAACCTTGACTCAATAAAGGAATGAACGTCCTCAGCTTCAGAGTCATCAAAAAAGTCGTCATCCAGCTCCGATCTCTCCAGCATTTTTTGCAAATTGTATTGAATCAACATCGCTTCGCCGTGCGGCAGAACGCCGGCCTGCCGCAAACCTTCGCAGTGCGCTAACGAACCTCTAATATCGGCTGCAAACAATCTTTTATCAAAGTTGAAAGAGCGGTTAAATTCAATAAATTTTTCATCGGGTTTGGAGGTGAAACGTCCGCCCCACAAATTTTCATTATTTTCCATTTGACAAATGACAACCTAAAAACTATTTTTATTCATCTATGCATTAATTGTGCAAATTTATTGCATAAAACTTAACAAAGCAAATTGACGATGTTAAAAGAGAAACGCCAGCAAACAATTTTAGATTTAATCCGGGCTAAAAACATAGCGCGCCAGGAAGAATTAACTTCGATGCTTTCCGGTGCTGGTTTCGCTGTTAATCAATCGAGCGTGTCGCGCGATTTAATTGAGCTGGGCGTAGTTAAAGTTAACGGATTTTACGCTTTGCCTCAACCTGACGCGTGGGGAAATTTCGGTTTGATCGCCTTAAATTCGGCCGGAGAGAATTTGATTGTCGCCCGCTGCGAACCCGGTTTGGCTTCGGCGGTCGCGGTGCGAATTGACCGGGCAAAAATTGCGGAGATTGTCGGCACGGTTGCGGGCGACGATACTATTTTCATTGCCGTCAAAGAACGCAAAGCGCAGAAAAATGTCGTTAAAAAAATTTGGGAATCATTTGAAAAAAAATAATGGAAAAGAAGATTAATAAAGTGGTTCTAGCTTATTCGGGCGGACTCGATACGTCGGCGATGCTGCTCTGGATCAAAGAAAAATACGATTGCGAAGTCGTTTGTTTTTGCGCCGATGTCGGTCAGGGCGAAGAGCTTTCCGGTTTGGATGAGAAAGCGCGCGCCACCGGCGCAAGCAAATTATACGTCGAAGATTTGCGCGAAGAATTTGTTCGCGATTACGTTTGGACAGCTGTTAAAGCCAACGCGCTTTACGAAGGTGTTTATTTGCTCGGAACAAGTCTGGCGCGTCCGGTGATTGCCAAAAAGCAGATTGAAATTGCTATCAGGGAAGGCGCCGATGCGGTGGCGCACGGCGCGACGGGGAAGGGAAACGATCAGGTTCGTTTTGAGCTGACTTATTACGCGCTCAAACCCGATGTCAAAGTGATTGCGCCGTGGCGCGAGTGGGAATTTAAGGGACGAGCCGATTTGATTGCGTACTGCGCCGAACACAAAATTCCGGTTACGGCGACAGCGGAAAAACCTTATTCGACCGACCGCAATTTGATGCATATTTCTTACGAAGGCGGAATTTTAGAAGACCCGTGGGCAGCGCCGCCGGAGAATATTTTTCTGCTCACGAAATCGCTTGAAAACGCTGCGAACAAACTGCAGGAAATCACCCTGACGTTTGAAAAAGGCGAGCCGGTCGCGATTAACGGCGAAACTTACGGTGCGGTTGATTTGCTTTCGAAGCTTAACTTTATCGGCGGCGAACACGGAATCGGACGGGTTGACCTGGTCGAAAATCGTTTTGTCGGGATGAAATCGCGCGGAGTTTACGAAACGCCCGGTGTAACGATTTTGCAGACGGCGCATCGCGCGCTCGAATCAATCACGATGGACAGGGAAGTGATGCGGCTGCGCGATTCGCTCGGCGTTAAATTTGCCGAATCGGTTTATTACGGTTTCTGGTTTGCGCCGGAGTTTGAAATTCTGCGTTCAATGATTGACCAAACACAGAAAACGGTTTCGGGCGACGTGCGCCTGAAACTCTACAAAGGCAACGTGACCGTGACGGGCAGACGTTCGCCCTATTCGCTTTACAAAGCGCGCATCGTCACGTTTGAAGACGATGCCGGCGCTTACGACCAACACGACGCTGAAGGTTTTATTAAACTCCAAGCATTGCGGTTAAGATTGCAGAAATTTGAGTAAGAAACCACAGAGGACACGGAGGACAGAGAGAAAGCATATAGCAATAATTTTGAACGTTTAGTGTGTTTACTTCTGTGTCCTCCTTGTCCTCTGTGGTTAAATTTTTGATGAAATGATTATTCAAGAAGTTGATAAAATCGGTTCGGCGGTTTCGCCGCTTGGTTTGACGAAAACTGTCAGCGTCGTAAAATCGCTCGAAAGTCCTAAAATCGGCGATGTAGTGGCTGTTCGAGCCTTGAGCGAAAGCGTCACTTACGGCAATCTTGAACTGCCGTCGGGACGTCTCGCGAAAATCAATCGCAACGATGTTTTGCTTGGTGTTTTGGGCAAACGTCGCGCTCTGAAAGGTTTTGTCGGCGACGTTCCGCTCTGTCTGCAAGCAGGCGATAAACTGAATCTGTTAAATATGGGCGGCGTGATGGGCGAATGCACCGGACATCATTCCAGTTTGACGGATGCGATTCAGCTTGAATTTTTAGGCGCGGCTTGCGAGATGGGCGGAAGCCCGCGCGTAAGCAAGGGCGAAAATATTTATGTTGAAGAATCCGCCCTTGCTTACGCGCGGGCTTCTGATTTGCCTGTAACGCCGCGCATCTTAAATATCGCGGACAAATCTCTGCCGTTTTCCAACGAGCTTAAAAGAGGCGCTCCGCTCGTGATTGTTGCCGGAACTTGTATGAATTCGGGCAAAACTGTTGCCGTTACAGAGATTATCAAGCAGGCGACTCATGCGGGTTTGCGAGTGGCGGGCGCGAAGCTGTCGGGCGTGGCTTGTCTGCGCGACACGCTCAATATGCAGGACCGCGGCGCATACATAACGGCCAGTTTTCTCGACTGCGGTTTGCCTTCTACCGTTGACGTTGAAAATCTCGCGCCGATGGCAAAGGCTGTTCTTAATCACTTGGGCGCGGACAAACCGGATTTGATCGTCGTCGAGCTGGGCGACGGGATTTTGGGTGGTTATTCGGTTGATTCGATTTTGCAGGACGCGGAAATTCGCCGCGCAACCGGAGCGTTCGTCTTTTGCGCTTCGGATTACGTCGGCGCGTGGGGCGGAATCGAGCTTTTGAAAAAACAGGGAATTACAGTTGATGTCGTCGCGGGTTCCGTCACCGATTCGCAGATGGGCGAAGATTATATTGCGCGTGAATTTGGAGTGACGGCCGGAAATGCTCGTCGTGATGGTTTGCGATTGTTTGGTCTAATTCAATCAGAAATAAAAATACTTAACTCTACTTATGCCATGACTACTTGATCTATGAATGATTATGACGAAAATTGGGAACAGTTTGACTTGGCACTTACATCGTTTAACTTAAAAGATGCAGAGATTAATGCACATAAACTTGATGATAACTGGCTTATTGCTGAATCATTAGGAAAAGTTGCGAAAGCTTATTTTCCAAATGGTGATGTTACAAAGGCTAAAACCTTACTGTTGGAGGCTGTAAACATTCCTAAAGATGGAGAAATGGAGGTAAATCCACAAAATAGCATTGATAGCTCAAGCGTTTTGTGGGAACTTGCAGAAAGTTTAGCTTTGATGGGTGAAATTGAGAAGGCAGAAGACGTTGCTAAATCAATAAAAAACGAATGGAAGAGGAAAAGGGCTTTAGATGGCTTAGTCCAAATTTCTGAAGGTAAAAGTGGCTCATTCTAACTTTTACTTCTCTAACTGAAAAGGACGATGAAATTGAAAGTAGGAATTTTTGGCGGTTCGGGTTATGGCGGCGCAGAGTTGCTGCGGATTTTGCTTTTTCATCCGCATGTTGAAATAGCGCTTGTGACCGCGAATGAACACGCCGGAAAAGCAGTTTCGGAAGTTCATCGGAATTTGTTTGGGTTGACCGATTTGCGATTTGAAAGCGCGCCGGAAGATTTGTCCGCGCTTGAAAATATTGATGTTGCGTTTTTTGCACTGCCGCACGGACAGGCGTTAAAGCTCGCTCCGCAACTGCCCGCAAACGTTAAAATTATTGATTTATCGGGCGATTTTCGGATTGACGACGCTGAAATTTTTCAGCAATTTTATAAGCTCGAACAATCGAGCAGGCAGAGCGATTTTGTTTACGGATTAACCGAACTTAACCGCGAAGCGATTAGACTGGCGAACTATGTGGCAAATCCCGGCTGTTTTGCGACCGCGACTTTGCTCGCTCTGGCGCCGATGGTCAAAAGCGGTTTGCTGTGCGGCAAGATTATTGTTGACGCGAAAACCGGCTCGAGCGGGTCGGGCGCGAAAGCGGCGGCAAATACGCATCATCCGCAGCGCAGCAATTCGTTTTACGCTTACAAACCTTTTACGCACCAGCACGTTCCTGAAATTCGGCAATGTCTGCAAACAGTTGGTTCATTCGAAAACGAGTTTGTTTTTATGACGCACAGCCTGCCGGTTTCGCGCGGTATTTTCGCGTCATGCTATCTCGAAACAACGCTGGAACTGACGAACGAAGATTTGCAAAATATTTATCGAGATTTTTACAAAGATTCGTTTTTCGTCCGGGTGATTAAAGAGGCTTCGCCCGATATTAATTGGGTCAAGACGACAAACTTTTGCGACATCGCGGTTCATTCAAGCGTTAACAAACAAGTGGCTGTTTTTTCCGCCCTTGATAATCTGGTCAAGGGCGCAGCCGGTCAAGCCGTGCAGAACATGAATTTGATGTTTGGCTTTGACGAAAAAACGGCCTTGATTTTGACAGGCTCAAATCCATAGAATAATTCAAACAGTGATAAACAGGATGGACAGGATAAAACAATAAATAACTGATTTTTAAGAAGACGATTTAATTATCTTTTTATTTAATCTTTATCCTGTTCATCCTGTTTATACCTGTAAATTTTAATGCTCGAAAACGAGTCGGTTAAAATTCGTTTCGCATCGTCAGCAGACGCCGCAATGCTGGCGGATGTCAGCCGAAAAAGTTTTTACGACGCATTTGCGGATCATCCGAAAAACGCGCCCGAAGACATGGAAATTTTTATGAACCAGGTTTTCGGCGCGGAAATTCAGGCGGGCGAGCTGGCGGATGAAAAAACGGTTTACCTGATTGCCGAAATTGACGGCGCGACCGCCGGATACGCCAAGCTCAGAAAAGACGTTAGAGAAAGCGCCGTAACAGGCGATAAATGCCTTGAAATCGCCAGATTTTATCTGTTGCAGGAATGGCTCGGACGCGGAGTCAGCGCTAAATTGATGCGGACGGTTTTAGATTTTGCCAAAGAAAACGGTTTTGACACAATCTGGCTCGGCGTCTGGGAATATAATTTTCGGGCGCAGGCGTTTTACAAAAAATGGGGTTTTGAACACGCGGGCGAACACATTTTTCAACTGGGCAACGACCCGCAAACTGACTGGGTTTGGCAGAGGAAAGTTTAGTTTCGCGCAAAGACGCAAAGATCGCAAAGAAGTAAAAACAATTATTTTGTAAATTCACTTATTCGCCTTTTAAATTCTTTGGCTTGTCTTGGCGAACTTTGCGCCTCTGCGCGAAATATTTTATGAAACATAGATTTTGGTTGCTAATTTTTTTCGGATTTATTTTGTCGCCGCAAATTTTCGCGCAAACGGGCGAATACAAACGCGCCGATTTGTGGCAAAAAGAAATCGCGGCGTTTGCCGAAGCCGACAAAAAAGAATTTCCAAAAAAGACGCAAATTTTATTTACTGGCAGTTCGAGCATCCGTCTATGGCAAACTCTGCAAAGCGATTTTCCTGAGTACAGTGTGCTCAACCGCGGTTTTGGCGGATCACAGATAGAAGACGTTAACCATTACGCTGCGGAAATCGTTTTGCCTTACAAACCAAAGCTGATTGTGTTTTATGCTGGCGACAACGACATTAACGACGGCAAAACACCCGAACAAGTCCTAGGAGATTTTAAACAGTTTGCCGCGATAATTCATGAAAAACTGCCTAAAACGCGCATCATTTTTATTTCGCTCAAACCAAGTCCGTCGCGCTGGAATTTGCGTGAAAAATCCGAGCAGGCAAATACACTGGTCAAGGCTGAAACCGAAAAAGACAAGCAATTGCAGTTTGTTGATGTCTGGCAGCCGATGCTGAACGAGCAGGGCGAACCGAAACCGGAGATTTTTATCGAAGACAAACTGCATATGAACGCCGCCGGCTATAAAATTTGGCAAACCGCACTTGCGCCGTATCTGAAAAAAGGAGTTAAAGGGAATTTTCGATGATTGCTAAACTTGAACAAACGAAATTTGCAGAAATTGCAGCTCTCGAAGAACAATTTCAGCTCGCGACCTACGCCAAAATGAATATTGCCGCAGAGCGTGGAAGCGGCGTCTGGGTGTGGACGAGCGAGGACGATAAATATCTTGATTTATACGGCGGTCACGCCGTCTGCGCGACCGGGCATTGTCACCCGCACGTAGTCGCAGCGCTCCAGAATCAAGCCGGGAAAATGCTTTTCTACTCAAATCTGGTTTATTCAGACATTCGCGCCCGCGCTTCGGAAAAACTGGTTGAGATTGCCCCGAAAAGTTTAACCAAAGCGTTTTTCTGCAACTCCGGCACGGAAGCCAACGAAAATGCGATGCGAATGGCGCGAATGGCGACGAAACGCGAGAAAATCATTACGTTTTCCGGCGGTTTTCACGGTCGGACGGCGGACGCGATTTCTGCGACTTTTCTGGGAAAATACCGCGAAATCGGCAAGCCGAATGTTCCAGGTCACGTCTGCGCCGAATTCGGCGATTTGGAAAGCGTCCGCGCTCTGGCCGACGAAACGGTCGCCGCTATTTTTCTCGAACCGATTCAATCAATGGCCGGAGTTCGCGAAGCACCGCCCGAATTTTTTACTGGCCTGCGCGAAATCTGCAGCGAACACGGCATCTGCCTGATTTTTGACGAAGTGCAAACCGGCGTCGGGCGCACCGGAAACTGGTTTTTTGGCGGCTCTGATTTAGCTGGCGGCGTTGTCCCGGACATCATCACACTGGCGAAGTCATTGGGCAGCGGCGTTCCGGTCGGCGCCTGTCTGGTTAACGAATGTATTTCCGAACAAATCAAAACCAACGACCTCGGCACGACGTTTGGCGGCGGAATGCTGGCGATGGCGGCGGTTTTGGCCACGCTCGAAGCGATTGAAACAGACGGAATGCTCGAAAACGCGGCTGCAGTTGAAAAACAATTGCGCGAACGATTGACGGAAATTGAATCGGTCGTCCGATTGCGCGGGCGCGGCTGCCTGCTCGGAATCGAATTTGCCGACAGTGCCAAAGCCATTCACGCAGCATTACTGGAGCAAAAAATCATCACCGGAACTTCCAGCGAGCCAAACGTCCTGCGCCTGCTTCCGCCCTTGTGTGTTAAAACTGAGGAAATAGATTTGTTGATTGAAGCATTAAAAGACATTACGAATTGGAAATTCTAAAGCTCAATCGAACGGATATGAAAGATACGGCTTCTGAAATTATCGGCGAAAAGGATTACGCGCTTTTTTTACAATCATTAAAGGCTCGGATTCAAACGGCTCAAATCAAAGCCGCCTTGGCTGTCAACAGCGAACTTGTTTTGCTTTACTGGAACATCGGCCGCGAGATTCTCGAACGCCAGCGACAACAAGGCTGGGGTGCAAAAGTTATTGAGCGCCTGTCAAAAGATTTACGCGTCGCGTTCCCCGAAATGAAAGGCTTTTCGCGGACAAACCTACTTTATATGCGTGCTTTCGCCGAAGCTTGGCCGGACGAGGAATTTGTCCAACAAGCTTGTTGGACAAATTCCTTGGGGGCATAATGTTCGCATCTTGGATTACCTTAAAACGCCGAAGGAGAGGGAGTTTTACATTCGGCAAACCATTGAAAACGGTTGGAGTCGGAACATTCTGGTGCTGCAAATCGAAAGCAAACTTTACGAGCGGCAAGGAAAAGCTGTGACGAATTTTGAGCGGACTCTGCCAAAAGCGCAATCTGATTTGGCAAATCAACTGCTCAAAGATCCATACAATTCTGATTTTTTAACGCTAGACGCGTCGGCGCACGAGCGCGATTTGGAAAAAGGTTTGTTGCAGCATATCCGTGAATTCCTGCTCGAACTCGGCACCGGATTCGCCTTTGTCGGCAGTCAATATCATCTCGAGATCGGCGGGCAGGATTTTTTTATTGATTTGCTGTTCTATCATCTGCGGTTGCGGTCATTTGTCGTGCTGGATTTGAAGATGAGCGACTTTGTGCCGGAATTTGCCGGCAAAATGAATTTCTATTGCTCGGCAATTGACGATTTGCTCAAACACGAAGGAGACGCGCCGACCATCGGTTTAATTTTGTGCAAAGGCAAAAACAAAATCATCGCCGAATACGCTTTGCGAGATGTTAATAAACCAATCGGCGTTTCAGAGATGAGGATACTCGAATCGTTGCCGGAAAGTCTAAAAGGCAATTTGCCGACAATCGAAGAACTTGAAGCGGAATTAAACCATAAAATTTCCCGCAAAGGCGCAAAGCACTCGGAGAAAAACAAAAAATTATTAACATTGGGCTAACTTAGACTTTTTAAAACTTTTGCGTGTTTTGCGCCTTTGCGGGAAATTATTCATACCCTCGCCGCTCGAATAATGTCTGCAAAAACGCCTGCTGCGGTCACGTCTGCGCCCGCGCCCGCGCCTTTGACGACTAGCGGCTGCTCCGAATAACGATTCGTGTAAAACAAAACGGCGTTGTCTTTGCCTGAAAGATTGGCAAAGTTGTGGTTTTGTGGAATTTTTTGTAAACCGACGCTGGCACGTCCGTTTTCAAAGGACGCGATATATTTGAGCGAAAGGTTTTCGCGTTTCGCCGTTTCAAACAATACGCGGAAATGCGCTTCCTCTGCTTCCATCGCTTTGTAAAAATCTCCGACGCTTCCCTCAAAACAAGATTGCGGCAGAAACGGAGTGTTTTGAACATCTTGCATCTCAATTTTGTGTCCGGCTTCGCGGGCGAGAATGAGAATTTTTCGCGCCACGTCAGTACCGCTCAGGTCAAGTCGCGGGTCGGGTTCGGTATAGCCTTCCGCCTGCGCTTGCCGGACAACCGAAGCAAAGGTGCGTTCTCCGTCGTAATTGTTGAAAACAAAATTGAGCGTGCCCGAGAGAACAGCTTCGATGCGATTGATTTGATCGCCGCTCCGCAGCAAATCATTGAGCGTGTTGATAATCGGCAAACCCGCGCCGACATTGGTTTCAAACAAAAATGTCGTCCCAAATTCACGCGCCGTATTTTTTAACTGCAGGTAATTATCATAACTATCCGAACAAGCCAATTTATTCGTTGCGACGACTGAAACGCTTTTTTCAAGCAGTCTGGTGTAAATCGAAGCGACATCAGCGTTAGCAGTCGCGTCAACAAAGATTGAGTTTCGCAAATTTTTCTCTAAAATAGTTTCAACAAATTCGTTGAGATTCATCGGCAGCGCGTCTTGCAAATTTTCAGGTAGATTTTCCAGCTCAATGCCTTCTTCATTAATCAACATCCGGCGGCTGTTTGCCGCGCCTGCAACGCGCAAGTTTAATCGCAAATTTGCTTGCAAAAACTCTTTCTGCCGATGAATCTGTTCAACCAGTTTTTTGCCGACCGTGCCCGTTCCGACGAGAAAAAGATTGATTTGTTTTGTGCCGCCGGAAAAAAACTCTTCGTGCAAAGTGTTAATGGCTTTGCGTACGTCTTTGGTTTCAATTATCACCGAAATATTGCGTTCCGAAGAGCCTTGCGCGATGGCGTGAATATTGATGCCGTTGTGTCCAAGGTTAGCGAACATTTTGCCGCTGATGCCCGGATGGCTTTTCATTTTGTCGCCGACGAGGGCTAGAATTGATAGACCATTTTCCATTCGCAAAGGCTCGATTTTTCCAATTTTTATTTCATATTCAAACTCGGCGTCAACCTCTTCTTTCGCCGGTTTCGCAAAGCTTTCGTCAACGGCAACGCAAATAGAGTGTTCGGAAGAACTTTGAGTAATTAAAATGACGTTGATCTGACGCCGAGCAAGCGCGCCGAACAGGCGTTTGGAAAAGCCCGGAATTCCGACCATTCCGCTGCCTTCGAGATTTAGAACCGAAATGCTGCTGATGCTCGAAATCCCGCGCACCGTTTCGCCCGTTTTTGCCGCGTCTGCCTCAATCAGAGTTCCAAAATCTGCGGGCGCGAAAGTGTTTTTTATCCAGACCGGAATATTTTTGTTCATGACGGGCTGAATCGTCGGCGGGTAAATAACTTTCGCGCCAAAATGCGATAATTCCATCGCTTCCCGGTAAGTAATCCGCTCAATGTTTCTGCCGGTTCGCACCAGACGCGGATCAGCCGTCATCATCCCGCTCACATCCGTCCAGATTTCCAAAACCCGGGCGTCAACCGCCGCCGCTAAAATCGCCGCCGTGTAATCCGAACCGCCGCGCCCCAAAGTAGTCGTCGCGCCTTCCGGATCAGACGCAATAAAGCCCGGTAAAATATAAAGCTGCGATTCTGTGTGTTTAAAAAAATCGCTAATTTGCCGGTTTGTCGTCTCAAAATCAACGGCTGCAAAGGTGAAATTGGAATCTGTGCGAATCAGTTCGCGGCTGTCTTTAGAAGTGCTTTGAAGGTTAAGCGAATCGCACTTTGCCGCAAAAATACCGGTTGAAAGAATTTCGCCGAAACTCACAATTCGGTCGAGCGAACGGGGCGTTAATTCGCGCAGCAAAAAAACGCCTTCACAAATGCTTTCCAGCTCGTTGAGCCGTTTTTTTAGAAAACTCAAAATCGCGCTTTGATTTTCAAACGGAACGAGCGAGCGAACCGCGACGAAATGCGTGTTTTCGATTTGTTTGATTTTCTCGCGAAACTGTTCGCCGCCGTTCATCGCCGTTTGTGCCGTTTCGATCAAAGCGTCGGTCGTGCCCTGCATGGCGGATAAAATAACCGCGCAAACGTCAGTTTCAATAGCTTTAGAAACGATTTGGACGACTTTTTCAATATTCTCGGCGCTGCCGACCGACGACCCGCCAAACTTTAAAACTTTCATACTAAATTTTGTTCGCTAAAACTTCCCTTAAATCCTGATAATCGGCTTTTAATTTAATACTGTGCTGTGGACGCGAAAATAATTCCGTGACCGCGCGCGGCATATCGCCGAAAGTGCCCAAAATTTCTTTGACGGAATCAAATTTAACCGGATGCGCGGTGGCTAAAAAAAAGCCTTTGTCATTCCGATTTTCAAGTAAATACTGCTGCAATGCGTAAAAGCCGACCGCGCCGTGCGGGTCTAAAATATAATTATATTTTTGATAAACCTCCTGCATCGTCCGCGCTGTTGTTTCGTCACCGACGCTGACGGCTGACATCCGCGTTTGGAGTTTATCGAGATTGCCGCCAAATAATTCCAAAATTCTGACAAAGTTGCTTGGAACTGCTACGTCCATCGCATTTGAAAGCGTTGCGACCGCTGATTTTGTCTCCATCACGCCGCTTTGCAAAAATTGCGGCACAATGTCATTGGCGTTGGTTGCGGCGATAAAATGTTTGACCGGCAAACCGCCGGTCTGAGCCAGCAACCCGGCGCAGATGTTTCCGAAATTCCCGCTCGGGACGGACACGACGGGCGCGTTTTCCATTGGCCACTGCTGCAAAGCGTAAAAATAATAAAACTGCTGCGGCAGCCATCTGGCGACATTGATTGAATTTGCCGAAGT
>JBBQUS010000079.1:0-16242 GCA_038212235.1 Pyrinomonadales bacterium | reverse complement strand
AAACTGCGTCCGACTACCAGATGAAGTAGTTAAAATTACGACATGTTTTTTGCTAAACATTGTAACAACATAAGTTGTGGAAAAACACTCAAACACTTGGGCGAAGATAGTAATTTTCTGTTCCATTACTATCGCTTCCCCGAATACTTCGGCGACCTCGATCCGAAACTTTTCGGTGATGCTGGTAAATAATTAGCGCCGCCGGGACGCGAGGGACTGAAAAAATATTTCGCTTCGATTATCCAAGCGTTTTCCGACAGTGTGGCAACGGTCGAAGATGTTGTCACCGACGGCGAATCATTAGTCGGACGTTTTAAATTCGTCGGCCGGCACACAGGCGATTTTATGAAAATAGCACCGACCTATCAGTTAATCGAAATAAGAACAGTGGACATTTGGCGCGTCAAGGACGGCAAACTCGCCGAACACTGGGGCGAAACCAACGCACTTGACGTTCAGCGGCAGCTCGGCGCGGTCAAATCAGATAATAATTAAAAATTAAGAAGAATTTTATTTACATTGCTTTGGCTCCGATGTTCCAAAAATACTGAATACTTATTTCCGGGCTGGTTGATATTCGGAAAAATAAACAAATCAAATTTCGCAGCTTAAAAAATATGAAAATTTTAATCATCGGGGCAACCGGCGGAGTCGGCACGAAACTCGTGAAACAAGCGTTGGAGAAGCGGCACGAAGTGACGATTTTGGTCAGAAAACCCGAAACCGTGAAAATCGAAAACGCCAATTTGAAAATTATCGAAGGCAGCGTGACGGACGAAAACGCGGTGCGCGAAGCCGTCGCCGGACAAGAGGCGGTTTGCACGGCAATCGGCATTTCGCCGACCTTCAAAAAAGTTACGGTTCACTCCGAGGGCGCGAAAATCGTCGTCAAAGCGATGCGTGAAAAAGGTATCAAACGCTTGCTCAGTATTACTGGAATCGGAGCGGGAGATTCGCGCGGACACGGCGGATTTTTTTACGACAAAATCTTTCAACCGATTTTGCTCGGCACGATTTACGCCGACAAAGACCGCGAAGAAGCAATTATCAAAGCGAGCAATCTCGATTGGACGATTGTGCGCCCATTAATGCTGACCGGCGGCGAATTAACGGGCAAATACCGGGCTTTGAATGATTGGAGCGACGTTCACGGCGGCAAAATCGCGCGCGCTGATGTCGCCGATTTTATGTTAAAGGAATTGGAAAATAATAAATTCGTGCGGCGAACTCCGCTGTTACTTTATTGAATTCGTTCCAAAACGTGAACAAAAACATCGGCTTTCAATTTTCATAATTGTTCGTCGGCAGCCGAATCAATGAAGGATGAAAATGGCGGAAGAAGCAAGTCGGGAGTTGTCTCAATCAATCGCGGCGAAACGAGATAAAATCGCGGAGCACGCGAAAAGTAAAATATTTAAAAAACGATGGTTGCGTTGTTAAAGGAAAATTAACTTTAAGGCAATTAGAATAAAATAATCCGATTAGAAAGTTGGAAAAGGAACAAATTCGATGACGGTAAAAAAATGGATATTTGTTTTCATATTTTGTTTTGCATCCGCAGCTTTCGGGCAACACCAAAAGCCGGCGACGGCAGAAGACAATTCCTTCACGGTTAAAACTTATGCCGCGCCCGGAATGGGTTCGGTTTATTCGCATTACATTGTGACGAACGAAGGCGTGATTGTGATTGATTCGCAACGGGTTTTGTCGCAGGCGGCGAATCTATTGCGGGAAATCAAGGCGACGGGAAAGCCGGTAATTGCCGTGATTTTGACGCACAATCATCCAGACCACATCGGCGGGCTAGCGCAAATCGTCAAAGAATATCCAGACGTGCCGATTTACGCGACGCAGACGACGATTGAAGGCATCGCCGCCGACAAAGGCGATTATCAAAAGGGTTCAAAACAAAAGATGAAAGACGATTTTCCCGACAAAGTTCCCGTGCCGAATCGCACAATTCGTTCGGGCGAAGCGTT
Organism: Pyrinomonadales bacterium; assembly: GCA_038212235.1. Classification (GTDB taxonomy): domain Bacteria; phylum Acidobacteriota; class Blastocatellia; order Pyrinomonadales; family Pyrinomonadaceae; genus JBBQUS01. Next base: position 14,263 of record JBBQUS010000079.1, on the reverse strand, counting down.
GATTATCGGCGGCGTGACGTTTGAGCCGCGCGATTTTGGAACGGGCGAAGCCGAAAGCATTCTCGCGCTTTACGTTCCGGCGCAAAACATTTTGTTTTCGAGCGATTTGATCGCCAATCGAATGACACCGTTTATGCTCGAGAAACATACCGCCGAATGGGTCAAACAACTCGACGCGGCTCAGCAGTTTTATCCGCATGTCAAAATCGTTTATCCCGGACACGGAGGAAGCGGCAACCCGAAACAGTTAATCGAAGAGCAGCGAAAATATCTCGTCGTTTTTCGTCAAGCGGTTGCCAAAGCCGTGAAAGACAAAACGCTTTCGCCGGAAGAAAAGCGTCGAATCGTCGCGCAAACCGAACGCCGTTACGCGGGCTTCCTGCCGGTCGCGGAGATACCGGATTTGCTGGAGAAAAATGTTGACGCGGTGGCGCAGGAGATTCAAGCACAGCCGCCGCGCGAGAAAAATTAGTCGAACCTCTACGATAAGTTTTTATGGCTGACGACGACCGGAAAATACCGCCGCGAGCGGATGCCGCGCAAATTTTGCAGACTTTGACGACCGAGCATTTTGTGCTGCAAACGGCGCGTTCGGCGACGATTGCCGATGCCAACGGACGCGCAGGTATTTTTTTGAGTTCGGTGTCAAGCGGAATCGTCGCGCTGGCTTTTGTCGGGCAGGTTTCAGATTTGGGACAGCCGTTTTTCGTTTTTAGTCTGGTGTTGTTTCCGTCGCTCTTTTTTCTCGGTCTGGCAACTTTTCTGCGCGTTTTGCAGACTTCGATGGAAGATGTTCTGCTCGCTCGCGGCATCAATCGGATCAGGCATTATTACATCGAAATTGCGCCGGATGTGCGCGATTATTTTATTCTCTCGACGCACGATGATTTTCGCGGCGTGCTGCACAATATGGCGGCACGCGAATCTTGGTGGCAGCCGCTGGTGACGACGGGCGGCACAATTCTAGTGGTCAACGCAATTATCGCCGGTGTCTGGGGCGGCTTGCTCGCGCGGTATTTTTTCGCCGCGCCGCTCGTCGTTTGCGCGATTGTCGGCGCGGGTTTATTCGTCGCAGTTCTGGCAGCGCAAAACATCTATCAAACGCGGAGTTGGAAGAAATTTGAAGAAAGCGTGAAAACCAAGTTTCCGACCACGCCGAATCAAAACGAAAAGTCAGTAAAGTCTTTCATCAAATAAAAATGGCGGAAATGCATCATAAAAAAATAATGGCTGCCGAAGAAGATATTTTACAAAATCAATCGAAGAGCTTGGCTGTAATAACTAATAACCAAGCACCGACAGTCAAAAAAAAGCATAACAGGATCAAGCGGGGAAACTGATAAAAAGGCGACTACCGCTGCGCTCGTATTACTATGCGCGGTGCAGTTTATGCTCGTCCTTGACGGCACGATTGTCAGCGTCGCGCTGGCTTCGATTGGGCGTGATTTGCAGATGACGCAGACGAATCTGCAATGGGTAGTCAACGGTTACACGCTGGCGTTCGGCGGATTTTTGCTGCTCGGCGGACGGGCGGCTGATTTGCTGGGACGGCGGCGCATGTTCATTGCCGGATTAGTTGTTTTCACGCTCGCCTCGCTCATCGGCGGATTTGCGACGGGCGGCGTGTGGCTGATCGTTTCGCGCAGTTTGCAGGGCTTGGGCGGCGCGCTCGTCTCGCCCGCCGCACTTTCGATTTTGACGACGATGTTTGCCGAAGGCGCGGCGCGCAATCGCGCATTGGGAGCGTGGGGCGCCACGTCGGCTTCGGGCGCAGTCTTCGGCGTCTTTCTTGGCGGACTGCTGACGACTAATCTCGGCTGGCGGTTTGTGTTGTTCGTCAATGTGCCGATTGGCTTTGCCGCCGCGCTCTTGAGTTATCGCTGGCTGTCGCCGTGCAACAATCCGAACGAAACGGATTGCGCCGAAGACGTGGCGGGAGACAATAAAGCGAAAAAGAGCTTCGACGTTGCAGGCGCGCTGACGATTACGGCAGCACTCGTGCTGCTCGTTTACGCGACCATCGGAACGGAAAATTTCGGCTGGCTTTCTTTGAGAACGCTCGCCACTTTCGCCGTCTCGCTCGCGCTCATCGCGGTTTTCGTGTTCATCGAAAAGCGCAATCGCGAGCCGCTCGTTGATTTCTCGATCTTTAAGTTGCCGACGCTGCTCGGCGCGAATCTCGTCGCGCTCGTCCAGTCAACGGGCCCGATGGCGACGCTCTTTTTCCTCTCGTTTTATTTGCAGCAAGTTTTGGGATTCACGCCTTTGCAGACCGGACTCGCGTTTGTGCCGTTTGCGATTTGCGCCGGAGTTTCTTCTGTGTTCTCGCATACGCTAGTGAAAAAGACGAGCGTGCGGACAATGATGATCCTCGGTTTGAATTTCGTTGCGGCAGCGAAACTTGCGCGTGTGCAGTTCGAGCCGGACGGCGACGTTGTGCCACGGCAAGTCGGCGACGCGGCGAACCCGCATTGCTGTGCAAACTGTTTGATAATTGGCGGCACACCGGACAAGTCGCCGAGGGCTGCCTGGAGCGGACGACAGCCGTAATTAAATCTTCGTGCGAAACGAAGGCTTCGAGACTCAGCGCAGCGGGATCGGCGAGCAAAGTTGCGGTTATCCATCGCTCGATTACACAACCGTTTTTACTGCTTGCACCAAAAATGCGGATCAACCGATCAAGCGAAACGACTGTTCACCTTGCTGCGAAATATACAGAGACGCCGGAAGCGACAAGTAATCGAACGTTCGCGGTTCGTCGAGAATAAAGATTTGCCTGCCCGCGCAAATTGACTTATTCTGCAAATTTTCAAACGACGTGACGATTACTTTATTGATAAAATTACTGCCTTAAAAATTTTAGAAGCAAAACCAAACTTCAAAAGCGGGAAACGCTTTTTTGTAATCGCCGACGGCTTTAAAGCCCGAATTCTTCAATCCGATTTTTCCGCTTTTTGCTGGTCTTTAATCAAGAGCCACGCCGCAAACGCACTCAACAGAGCAAGCCCGGCGGCAACATCAGCGACAAGCCGAAAGCCGGAGACGAAAGACGCGCCGACAGATTGTTGTATTTTCGCTCGCGTTTCGTCATTAACATTTTCAGGAATTTTGACCGCGGCAAGAGTGCTTTTTTCTTCCAAAAGCTGCGACCGGACTGCCGTCGGAACCTCGATTTGCGCGAGCCTTAATTCAAAATTCCGGTTAAATGTCGCCAGCATCAGGATGCCGAAAACGGCGACCGCCAGAAGACTCGCCGTGCGCGAAAGGGCGTTGTTAATGCCGGATGCGATTCCCGCCTGATGTGTGGCGACCGCCCCCATCACGGTTGTCGTCAAGGGAGCGACGCTGACCGTCATTCCCAAGCTCATCACGATAATTGCCGGAAAAAAGCTCGTCCAGTAGCTTCCCGCTGCTGCGCTCGGCAGCCCGAAAAGCAAAAAGCCGACGCCCGCGACGATTGGGCCGATGACGAGCGGCAGGCGCGAGCCGAACTTTTCAACCAATCCGCCCGACCAGCGCGACAAAAAAAACATCATCAACACGAACGGCAAAAGCGCTGAACCGGCGGCGGTTGTCGAATATCCTTGAATTTGAATCAAATTAAACGGCAGAAAAAACAAAATCCCGCCGAGTGCGGAATACAAAAACAGCGTTAGCAAATTCGCGCCCGCGAAAGTCTTCGAGCGGAAAAGTCCGAGCGGCATCATCGGCGCATCCTTGCGCCATTCGACGATTAAAAACAAAGCGAGGGCGATTAAACCGATCACAAAACTCGCAATCACCACAGCATCGGCAAACCCTCGCGTGCCGGATTCAATAAGGGCGAAAACCACCCCGCCCAAACCGATTGTGGCGAAAAACGCGCCCGTGTAATCAAGTCCCGAAGCGGCTTCCTCGTCGCGGCTTTCCGGCATGCGCCGCCAAACGATTAAAAGCACAATTGCAGCAAGCGGCAGGTTGATAAAAAATATCCACCGCCACGAGGCATTGGCTATCAGCCAGCCGCCGAGGACAGGTCCGAAACCGGCGGCGATTGCCGTCAAACCCGACCAGGTTCCGATTGCCGCACCGCGTTTTTCTTTTGAAAATGAGGCGCTGATAATTGCCAGACTGCCCGGAACCAGCAGCGCCGCGCCGATCCCTTGAATTGCGCGGGCGAAAATAAGTTGGGAAACATTCGGCGACAAACCGCACCACACGGAGGCGGCAGCAAAAAGCGCGACGCCGATGGCAAAAATCTTTTTCCTGCCGTAATGGTCGCCTAATGAGCCGCCGACCAGAAGAAGCGCGGCAAGCATCAGCGCGTAAGATTCGACAATCCATTGCGCGCCGGTGACGGAAGCATTAAGTTCGGTTTGCAGAATAGGCAGCGCGACACCTACGACCGTGCCGTCAATAAACGTCAGAGAAGAACCTAAAATCGTCGCCGCCAAAACCCAGCGTCCGATGTTTTTATCAATTTGATTTTCGACCGTCTCGCTCGATTTAATCACGTCTTTTTTACATTCTTAGCCTTCATTCTATCTAAATTTGATAGCCATACTAATTTTTGAGCTAACGGCAATCCGACCGGAGTTTGGGTTAGATTGAGAGCTTATCAAAAAGGGTTCAACTCAAAAATTCATTGCCAGCCGCGATAATACGACGGAAAAATCGGTGTGATCACGCAGCTTCCAAAGCCGCGAGCAAGGTTTCATAATCTACAGCTTCGTCGTAGCGGATACCGTTGATAAAAAAGGTCGGCGTTCCGTTCACTCCGCTTTCCACCCCTCCCGTAAAATCGTGGCGAATTCTTTCTCTAAAAGCGTCGTTTTGCAAATCTTTCTTAAATTTCTTATCGTCCAGCCCGATTTTTTCGGCATACGCCGTCAGGTTATTATCGTCCAGCGCATCTTGGTTTTCATAGAGGGCGTCGTGCATTTCCCAGAACTTGCCCTGCGCGTCGGCACTTTCTGCCGCTTCCGCCGCGCGGTGAGCGTGGGGATGAACCTGAGTCAATGGGAAATTGCGAAAAACAAACCGAAGTTTGCCGCCCATTTTTTTCTGCACTTTCTTGACTATTGGATACGCCGCGCCGCAATACGAGCATTCGTAGTCGCCATATTCGACCAGTGTCACCGCAGCCTTTTCCGCCCCTTGACTGTGGTCATTAGCGCCCACCGGAATCGTTCAATCGGCTGTTTCCGTGTCAGCCATTTGCGTTTTAGACATTTGCCGCTCCTCCGTTGCCGTTTTCTTCGGCTTGTATTGCCCTGAGTGATTTTAAAATTTTGTTCGCGCCCGGGTTGACATCCATTGGCGAAATGTAGCTGTAACGAATCACGCCCGTTTTATCAATGACGAATAGCGCGCGTTCGGAAAACCCGTCGTCCGCGCGGTAAACGCCGTATATTTTCGCCACCGCGCCTTTCGGCTCAAAATCAGACAGCAGATTCATTTTGTAACCGCGATTTTCCCGAAACGCCGCGTGACAGAAAACGCCGTCCACGGAAATGCCGAGAAGAATCGCATTTTGCTCCTCAAGCATCGGCAAAATCTCGTTGTAAAGAGTTAATTGGTCGCCGCAGACCGAACTCCAGTCGGCGGGATAAAACACGAGAATCACGTTTTTACCCCTAAAATGGCTTAATGAAATTTTATCTTCCGGGCTGCCCGCGCCCGCCCCGGCGTGACTTGCCAGCGTAAAATCGGGAGCTTTTTCGCCCTCTTTTAGCAATTCGCTCATCAAGAAATTCTCCTTTGTAATAAACACCCCGGTTTTGCTCCGGTGATCTATGATACCTGCTGATATTTTATACGATCTAATGATGAAAAATCGGACAACCTGTTTACTCATATCAAGCACACCGCAAACAAAGCGTTTTGCTGATTTTCTCATTACTGCCAGCCGCCGCCAAGGGCTTTATAAAGCTGGACGAGAGAGAGCAATTCGTTACGTCTGGTTTGAGTTAGATTCAACTCGGCCACAAAAAGCTCTCGATCCGCGTCGAGCGCGTTCAAAAGGCTGTCCACTCCGCCCTCATATCTCACATATGCGAGCCGCGAGCGATCTCGTAGGGTCGCGACGAGCAGTTCCTGCTGCTGACGGATTTCTTTCACCTTGCGACGCTCTACGAGGGCGTCCGAAACCTCGCGAAACGACGTTTGAATCGTTTGCTCGTACTGCGCCAGAGCCAGTTCCTGTTGGGCTTGTTCAAACCTGACATTGGATTTTAGCCGTCCGGCGGTAAAGATCGGTTGGACAATCTGCGGCGCCACGCTCCATGTATTACCGCCCCCGGTAAAGAGGCTTGAAAGTTGATTGCTCTGAAACCCGAACAGGCCCGTCAAACTAATGGTCGGGAAATAAGCCGCCTTAGCTGCCCTAATTAGCGCTTGATCCGCTCTCAAACGTTGTTCGGCGGCTCGGATATCCGGTCGTCGCTCAAGTAACGCAGATGATAAACCAGCCGGCACTAGGGGCAGCTCTTCTTGGTCTGTCAGAGCGCGCCCGCGCGCAACTGGTCCTGGATTGTTGGCGGTCAGCAGACTGATTAGATTCTCGGTCTGCTCGATCTGGCGTTCGGCGTCCGGGATTGTCTGGGATGCCTGATAAACCAGTTCTTCGGCCTGACGCACTTCGAGCATCGTGGCGATGCCGCCCTGCTCGCGAATCTTGATGATTTGAAGAGAATTTTCTCTGGCTGACAGGGTGCGCTTGGCAATCTCCAGTTCGCTGTCGAGTTCCAGCAAATTGAAGTACCCGGTGGCAACGTCGCTGACTACAGTCGTTTGTGCTGCATTGCGGTCTTCGGCGCTCGCCTGGACAAAAGCTCTGGCGGCTTTGGTTTGCTGGCGCAGACGCCCCCAAACGTCAATTTCAAAACTCAGCAGATTGAGTAGCACTCCGCCAATCGTTCTGGTTCGCTTAGTCTGTCCAGTGATGGGCGCAATGCCGTTTTGGGCGGTGCGAGCCGTTGTTGAATCAATCCCGACTCCGAGTTGCGGAAACTGGTTTGACCGAGTGAGACCGAGATTGGCTCGTTCGATGTTGATTCTGGCGCTCGCTTGCCGCAGATCATAGTTTCGAATTACCGCTGCGCGAATCAGTTCCTCAAGTTTTTCGTCTTTAAAAACTTCAAACCATTTGAGATCGCCGATTGAAGCCTGATCGGGCGAAACGGCCGTTTCTGCTCCGCGAAATGTGGCGGGCGTTTCAACAGCCGGGCGCTGATATTTTTTTTTCTTTTGGGCTTCCGCCGCTCCCGCCAGCAAACCGAGCGCAATAATCGCTGCGAGCAAACGGTTTTTTATTTGATTCTGCATCTTTAATCTCCTGCGGCGGCCGATTCCCTCGACGGCTCGGCCGCTCGAATCGTCACGCTTTCGGGCGCTTCAATCTTTTTCCCGCTCACCCAGAGCGAGAATCTCTCCGCCAGATAAAAGGTTACCGGAATGAGAAAAATTGCAATGCCGGTCGCAGCAATCATTCCGACGATGACGACCGTCCCGAGAATGCGCCGCGATGCCGCGCCCGCACCGCTGGCGAACCAGAGCGGCAGACAACCAAGGATAAAGGCCAGGGAAGTCATGATGATCGGGCGCAGACGAAGCCGAGCTCCCTCAAGCGCCGCCTCTACCGGATTACTCCCTTTCTCAAGTTCGGCTTTGGCGAATTCGACGATCAGAATCGCATTCTTCGCCGCCAGACCAATCAGCACAATCAATCCAATCTGTGAATAAACGCCAAGGTCAAATCCTCGAATCAGCAAACCGAGCAGCCCACCGAAGATTGCCACCGGCACTGTCAAAAGAACCGAGAACGGCAGCGACCAGCTTTCATAAAGCGCAGCTAAAATCAGGAAGACGAGTCCGAGCGAGAGCCCGAAGATGCTCAATACAGTTCCCGAAGATTTCCGCTCCTGATAAGAGAGATCAGCCCAGTCATAGCCGATCTCTTTGGGCAAAGTTTGTTTAGCCACCTCTTCGAGCGCCGCCATCGCCTGACCCGAACTATAACCGGGCGCGGCGGCTCCGATGACCTGCGCCGCACGGTAGAGGTTAAACCGATTGGTATATTCGGGCCCGTTGATTTTCCTGGTCGTGACGAGGGTTGACAGCGGAACCATGTTTTGATCGGTGTTTCGCACGTAAAATCGCCCGATGTCTGCTTCGTTCAAACGTGCGTCGCCCTCGGCCTCTAAAAACACTCGCCATTGTCTGCCGAAACGGTTGAACTGGTTCAAATAAAGCCCGCCGAGAAAGGCTTGCAAAGTCTGATGCACGTCTCCGACCGCGACGCCCTGTTTTAAGGATTTATCGCGATCAACATCGGCGTAAACCTGCGGGACTGCCGCCGAAAAACCCGAATTAATGCCGACCAGTTCGGGGCGTTTGCGCGCGGCCGCCATAAATTTTTGAAGGTTCTGATCGAGAAATTCAACCGACCCGCCGCTCCGGTCCTGCAGCCAGAAAGAGAATCCGCCTGAATTGCCGAGTCCGGGAATCGCGGGCGGGCCAAAACCAAAGGCGACTGCTTCCGGGATTTCGCGGGCGAATCGGCCGTTTAACTCGGCCAGAATCCCGTCAACCTGGAGCTTGGAAGATCCGCGTTCAGCCCACGGTTTAAGTGCGACAAAAAAGAATCCGTTGTAGCTGGCCGAGACTCGGTTCAAAAGGCTGAATCCGGCAATCGTATTATAGTCGCGGACTCCGTCAGTCTGGGCGAGGATCGCTTCGATCTTCCGGCACACCTGATCGGTTCTCTCAAGCGAGGCGGCGTCAGGGAGCTGAACATTAAGAAAGATATATCCGTTATCGTCCTGCGGCAGAAAACTCGACGGCAGCGCGCGAAAGAGACCGGCATCGAGAAGAGTAAAAGCGCCGAGGATAACAATGGCGATTAAGCTTTTGCGAATCAGAAAACTACTTGAGCTGACATATCCTCTGGTCGCGCGTTCAAACGTTCGATTAAACCCGCCGAAAAACCATCCGAAAATTCCCTTTGACTCTTTTTTGGGGCGGAGCAACAGGGCTGAAAGCGCGGGCGATAAGGTGAGTGCGTTAAAAGCCGAGATAATTACCGAAACGGCAATGGTGACGGCAAACTGTTTATTTAAGCGCCCTTGAATCCCGCTCACGAAAGCCATCGGAATAAAACACGAAGCGAGAATCAGCGCGATCCCGATCACGGGAGCCGAAACTTCGCGCATGGCCTGCAAAGTCGCTTCGCGCGGCGACATTCCATCTTCGATATGATGTTCGACCGCCTCGACCACCACAATCGCATCGTCAACGACCAGTCCAATCGCCAGCACCAGACCAAACAAAGAAAGCGTGTTAATAGTAAAGCCCAAGAGCGGGAAAACAGCGAACGTTCCGATTAAAGAAACCGGCACGGCGATCATCGGGATCAGGGTTGCACGCCAGTTTTGGAGAAACAAAAAGACGACCAGTAGCACCAGAGCTATTGAAATTATTAACGTCGTAATAATTTCGCGGATGCCCTCGCTAACCGGGAGCGTCGTATCAATCGTGATGTGATAATCGAGATCGGCGGGAAAATTCTGTTTAATTTCTTCCATCGCCTTTTTAACACCCGTTACTACATCAAGCGCGTTTGAACCGGGCGTCTGAAAAATTGCGATGATGCATCCCGATTGCCCGTTAAAGCGAGTGATCTGGTTGTAGTTAAGCGATCCGAGTTCAACTCTCGCGACATCCTTAAGGCGCACGACCGAGCCGTCCGGATTTGAACGCACGACGACCTGCCCAAATTCTTCTGGCGTCTGAAGTCTGCCCTGCGCCCGCACCGTATAGGTTTTCTCTTTTCCCGGCGGCGCAGGTTCGGCGCTTAATTGTCCGGCCGGATTAACAACGCTTTGCTGCTGCACGGCGCGCGAGAGATCCGGAACCGTCAAACCGAGTTTCGCTAAAACGTCCGGCTTGACCCAGATTCGCATCGCGTAATCGCTCGCCCCGAAGAGCCTCACTTCGCCCACTCCCGGCACTCGCGAAAGCGCATCGTTGAGATTGATATTGGCGTAGTTGGCGAGAAACAAAGAATCGTAACTTTTATTTGGTGAGTAAAGCGAAATGGCGAGCGCCGGGAGACCCGTTGATTTGCGCGTTGTTAAACCGAACTGGGTAACATCGGTCGGGAGGTTCGGCTGCGCCTGAGAGAGGCGGTTCTGCGCGGCAACCTGATCGAGATTCGGGTTTGAATCCAAATCAAAAGTAACGGTCAGCGACATCGAGCCGTCATTGGCATTAGTGGATTGCATGTAAAGCATGTTTTCCACTCCGTTCATCTGCTGCTCAAGCGGCGTCGCGACCGATTGCTCAATCGTGGTGGCGTCCGCGCCGGTGTAGCTGGTCGCGATGACAATTTGCGGCGGGACAACTTCCGGGAGCTGCGCGACCGGCAGTTGCCGCATTGAGAGAACTCCGCCCAGCATGATGATGATGGCGATCACAATAGCGAGAATCGGGCGGTTAATAAATATTTCGGAGATCATTATTTAATCCTTGTTGACCGAATAAATAGATAAAAAAGAGAAATTAAGCGGCGCCTAAGAAATCAAAATGCCTAAAAATTGCTCTCGCCAGTGTTACTTTGAGGCTTCGGATGCTGGCTGAATATACGGCTTCGGAATGACGCTGCCGCCCGGCGCGACCTTTTGGACGCCGCCCGCGATAACCTTTTCACCCGGTTTCAAACCCTCCTCAATTATCCACTGTGAATCGAGACGATCACCGACTTTGACGGTGCGAATGCTGACTTTATTATCATCGCCGACCACGGCGACTTGATAGGTTCCCTGCAGCTCGGTAACGGCGCGCTGCGGCACGAGCAGAGCGTTCGCTTTAACGCTTGTCACGGCTCTAACCTTGGCGTATTGACCGGGGCGCAGCGCGTTGCCGGGATTTGGAAAAATTCCGGAGAGGCGGATCGTTCCGGTGCGTCCGTCAACCTGGCGGTCAGCGACGAAAAATCTTCCCGGATGCGGGTAGGTTGTCCCGTCCGACAGCACCATCTCAAGCTCAATCTGTCTTGCCGCCGCTCGCTGCTCGGACTGTGTTGGGTTGCGTTTGGTAAAGGCCATGTATTCCTGCTCGCTTGTGGTGTAATAAACTTTGATCGGATCAACGGTCGAAACGGTGGTTAAAATTCCGTTGCCGGAGTTGATCAGATTGCCGACTTGGGCTTGAGCGATTCCGGCAATCCCGTCAATCGGCGACACGATTTTTGTAAAGCTTAAGTTCAACTCGGCGGTTGCCACGTCGGCTTTAGCGGCATCAACCGCCGCTTTAGCCGAAGCAATAACGGATTTAGATGTTCCCGTCTGAGCCGTCGCCGCCCGGACTTGCGCCTGCGCGGTTTGAATTCCGGCTTTGGCCGCACCGATTTGAGCGAGAGCCGCTTTGATTTGGGCGAGAGCCGCGCCGTTAGCTTCGACCGCGTTGTCCAGTTCCTGCTGCGTAACAGCTTTCTGCTGTCTGAGCGGAGTGTATTTGTTAACATCAAGCTGTGTTTTACGCTGGTTGGCTTCCGCTTGGGCTAACTGAGCCTGCATTTGGGCGAGCTGTGCCTGAGCCTGTTCAACTTGAGCTTGAGCCTGTCCGACTTGAGCCTGCGTTTGCACGAGTTGGGAATTGGCCTGACCAAATTGCCCTTCGGCCTGCGCCAGTTTTCCTTTGGACTGGTCGAGCGCGGCTTGTAACGGGCGCTCGTCAATCTCAAAAAGCAACTGTCCTTTTTTTACAAACGAACCTTCAGCGTAGTCCTGTTTGAGCAGATAGCCTGAAACCTGCGCTCGAATCTCCGCATTAACCATCCCGTCGGTCGTTCCAATCCACTCGCTGTAGGTTGGAACATCTTGCTGCCGAACCTCAATCACTTCAACTTCGGGAGGCGGGGGGCTTGCTTCCACTGTCTTCTTTCGGAAAAAAAAGACAAAGACCATGATCACGCATACCAGAATCACGCCGCTTGCCGCTAATGTCAGTAGCTTATGCTTGCGAAAAATGTTTGCTAATGCCATTTAGTTTCAACTCCAATCATCAATCAGTCGTCGTTAGTAGCTTCTCGCAGCTATAATTTGCTTCGCGCGGGTTTTATCTCTCCCGCCCAATCAATAAATCGTTTAATTTAAAAGCCGGACAAACGAAAAACAAAACGAGAACTACCGCGTCGAGCCAATCGGCAAGTTCACGTAAAAATCCCACACCGACGAATAAACCTCGGTGATTAATCCGCCAGCAAAGCAGTAATGGTTCCAAGGGCGTGGTGCCCATCTATTCAAATCTACGAAACCCTGGTCTCTAGTCCGGCTCAGCCGCCGCGAGAAAATTGCTTAAAACAGTAAAATTAATGGGTTAATAATTTCGTTTCAATTCCTTGAATGACGCGAATCACTTTCAGTAGTAACAGTCCGGTAAAAAAAATTAGTTGCATTTAATGTCTGCGATTACTTCTGCGAGACTCGTTTCCGCTAAACTTCCTTCAAATGAATTCTGCGCTTTGTTTAAAACTTTCAGCATTACCGATTCGATATTGCAGCTCACGCGGCAAGTGTTTTGCACCGGATAATTATGAATTACGAAAGTTTTTGGCGCATCAACCGCCTGGTAAATTTCCAAGAGGGAAATGTTCTCGGGCTTTTTCGCCAGCAAACATGAGCCGGATTTTCCCATCGTTGTCAGAACAAGATTGGCTTTTGACAATTTAGCCATAATTCTTCGGACAAAACTCGGACTAGTATTAATGCTTAATGCCAATTCGTTTGAGGTCCATTGCCGGCCGCACTCGAAGCCGAGCGCGATCAGCATATGAACCGCAATGGAAAATTGAGTATTGGCAGCCATAACTGTTACTGTAATAGATACAGTTTAGTCTTGTCAAGTAAATGTTTATTTTTATTAATTAGGCAACGCCAATTTATTTCGGATGTTTTCAAGAGTAGTGCTGCTGTAGTGGCGATAAGAGCAATCATGGCCATGCGACCTCTTCCGTAACGTCCAATATAGCGCTGCTACTATTCCGCCAATGGAATGACCAATGAGCACCGCGTCAGTTCAGATCAAGCGTTTCCATCAACTCTACAACTTTGCGACACGGTCGTAGCAACTTTGGAAGTCTCAATCAAAAAACAAGAGAGCTGGTTACACAATTCCAAACAATTACTGCAGCTTCGCGCCCGATAAAGCTTTTCATGATTCAGCCTGTTAAAGCTGTGGCAAGTTTTGGGTCATTCAATCTCCAAACATATATATCAGAAGAATAGAAAATTGGTGACCGTTCAGAGGGCAATTAAAAATAAAAAACCACTTGCTGAAATCCTCCTCCGTCGCTATTCTCATTTTTAATGTGGCGAACCCTTGAAATCTCTAAATCTGACTGGCTCGCCGCTCCTTCTTCAATTCAAAACACCCTGATTTCCCTTTATCTTGAGAATCATTCGATCAATTTGCGAAATCGTGCTTTAAACGAACAGATTTCTAATCTTAACCAGCCTGCCGCACGGATCAGAAGGCTTAACGAAGGAATAATCGTTCAGCAAAAACAGATTTCTTCACTTCAGAAACAACTCGCCCAAGCGAAGGCTTTAGAAGCTGAAACAATCAAACTCAAAGCAGAGATTGCTGATTTAAAAGAACGCGTGAGAATAAACTCGCAGAATTCGAGTCTGCCGCCATCAATGGATTCTCCGTTTCATAAATACAAGAAGCGCATTCATGAACCATCGGGCAGAAAACGAGGCGGGCAAATCGGTCATCCTGGAGAAACCAGATGGCTGCTTTCCGCCGATGAAGTTGATGAAATCGTCGAAATTCATCCTGAGTCTTGTTACAAATGCGGAAGCCGTGAGCTTGAAGCCTCAAAAGGATTTCCGGAATGCCGGCAGGTGACCGAAATTACCGATGCGGGAACTATCACAACGGAATATCGAAGAGTCATTTTAATCTGCCGAAATTGCGGCAAAAGAAACACCCCCGATTGGATTAACGAAACACAGAATGGATCATTCGGACCAAGAATCCATGCGGTGATTGGTTATTTAACCGGCAGATTGAGTCTTTCTCATCGTGATACGATGGAAGCGTTACAAGAACTGTTTGCTGTGAAAATCAGCCTTGGCAGTATCAGCGCGGTTCAAAAACGCATTAGCCAAGTAATAGCTCCCGCGGTTGAGAAAATCAAAGCATTTGTCGAACAGCAAACAGTTGTTTATGTGGACGAAACCGGATGGCGTGAAAACGACAGGCAAAAATGGTTTTGGAC
>JBBQUS010000078.1:0-16456 GCA_038212235.1 Pyrinomonadales bacterium | reverse complement strand
ATATTTTTCGGCGGAAGACGCCCCCGTTTCCTTCGGCATCGTTTATGATTTGCATCCGACGACCGACGAGCGCACGACTGCCGTTCTCGAATCGCTCCGGCAATTTACCAGTGAACTGCGTCCCGCAGACAATTTTTTTGTCACGGTTTTCAAAGAGCGCGGAAGTCTGACGACGGATTTTGTCCCGACGAGCGAGCAGGTCGGCAAAAATCTATCGGGAAAATCAGGATCGCCCAATTCGCTTTACGACGCGATTTACGCGGCGGGGGACAAAATTCGCAGAAGCAAAAATCTGAAACGAACGCTTTTGATCATTACCGACAGCGCAGACCACCACAGCAGGCACAGTTTTTCCGAATTGGAAAATGAGTTTAAAAGTTTTGACGTGCAGATTTATGCCGTGATTTGGGACGAAGCGGAACAGTTTTCGTATTCCGATATCATCCGCGAGGGCGGCAGGCGGAAAAGTGGTATTTCGAGAGACGCGACTACGCTCGACCGGGTGGCGATGCTCGGGTTGACTTTGAGAAACGGAGGGACTTTGGAAACTCCGACCATTCAAAATGCGCAGGAACTTTACCGAATTTACAGCCAAATTGTCTTCGAGATGCAAAAGCAATATACGTTCGGCTTTTATCCCGAAACGATTGACGGAAAAGAGCATCAACTAAAAATTATCCTGCGCCCCGCTAATCAGAAAAGCAAAAATCTGGTAATGAATTACCGGCAAAGCTTTCAAAGTCCACCACCGAAACGAAATTAAGCAAGCGAAATTTTTGAAACTTTTGTGTTGTTCTCAATTATGTTGCTAAAGATTCTAAATTAAATAAATTTTCTCATCAAACGGCGTTTGACCAATTCAACCAGTAATAAATAAGTCGCCGTTGCCGCGCCGAGAAAAAGAAAATAACTGATGGGCAGCGGCACGAAACCTAAAATTCCGGCGAGCGGCGAAAATGGCAGTAACACAGCGATTAAAATTACGGTTATAACCGATAAAATCAAAGCGCGGCTCGGTCGGCTTTTGAAGGGATTACCAGACGTGCGAATAATAAAAACAACGGCGGTCTGCGTGGCGAGGGATTCGACAAACCAGCCGGTGTGAAACTCCTGTTCGCCGGCTTGAAAAAACCTGAGCAAAACGTAAAACGTTAGAAAATCGTAAATCGAGCTAATCGGCCCGATATAAAGCATAAAATCACGGATGAGTTTGATGTCCCAGTGCTGCGGTTTGCGAATAAAACTTGCGTCCACGTTGTCGGTCGGAATCGTCACCTGCGCTACATCGTAAAGAAAATTGTTAAGCAAAATCTGTGTCGGGAGCATCGGCAGAAACGGCAGAAAAATCGCAGCCGCAGCCATACTGAACATATTGCCGAAGTTGGAACTGGTTCCCATCAAAAGATACTTCATAACATTACCGAACGATTTGCGCCCTTCGAGGATGCCGCCATGCAGCACTTCCAGCCCGCTTTCGAGCAGCACGATTTCCGCTGCATCTTTCGCCACGTCGGTGGCGGTTGAAACCGAAATGCCGACATCGGCGGTCCGCAGACTGGGCGCGTCGTTGATGCCGTCGCCAAGGTAACCGACGACGTGACCCCGACGTTTCAAGGCCAGCAAAATGCGGTTTTTCTGCATCGGCGAAACGCGGGCGAAAAGGCTCGCGTTTTCGGCGGTGTGAGAGAGCGCGGTGTCAGACATCTTTTCGATTTCATCGCCTAAAACGATTCGTTCGGTGGTCAAACCGACTTGCTCGCAAACGTGCCTGGCGACGAGTTCATTGTCGCCCGTCAAAATTTTCACCTGGATGCCGTCTTTTGCCAAATCTTTGAGCGCTTGGGCGGCAGATTCGAGCGGTTCATCGGCGAAAGTCAAAAATCCCGCCAAAATCATTTCGCGCTCGGCTTCTTTTTGATAACCTTTTTGCTCTTCGACGGCGTGATACGCGACGGCTAAAACGCGCAGACCTTTTCGGCTGAAGTCTTGAAAAGCGGTTTGGCATTTTGGGGGCGCGTCTTTGTCAAAAGGCAAAATTTTCCCATTCATTTCATAATTGGTGCAAACTTCAAAGATGCTCTCGGGCGCGCCTTTGCTGATTAAAATTCGTTTTCCGCCCGTTTCTTCGACGACGACCGAAACTCTGCGCCGTTCAAAATCGAAAGGTATTTCGCCAATTTTGCGAAAACCCTCGATATTCGGCTGGTCGTGTTTGAGAATCGCTTCATTAAGCGGATTGCCCACTCCGGTTTCGTATGAACTGTTCAGATAGGCAAATTTAAAGACGCTCTCGGATTGGTCGCCGAACGGGTTTAGGGTCTGCTCCAGAGACAGTTCGCCCTTTGTCAGCGTGCCGGTTTTGTCCGAGCACAAAATGTCCATACTGCCGAGATTCTGCATTGCCGCTAAATGTTTGACGATAACTTTTTGCTTCGCCATTTTGGCCGCGCCCTGACCTAAGGTGACGGCGGTGATCATCGGCAAAAATTCCGGTGTCAGCCCGACCGCCAGCGCAATCGAGAAAAAGAGGGATTGAAACGGATCACGGTGCAAAAGCATGTTGATTAAAAGGACAAAAATCACCAGAAAAAAAACCACCCGCATAATCAGATACCCAAATCTGCGAGTGCCGCGTTCAAAATCAGTTTCGGGTACTTTATCCACGAGGCGTTTGGCGATTTCGCCGAATTTGGTCTCGCCACCCGTCGCCGTGACGATTGCGGTGGCAGTTCCGCTGACGACGCTCGTTCCCAGAAAAACAGCGCTGTGAGTTGGATCGGCCGCATTAGTTTGTTTTTCAACCGGCAGGGATTCTCCGGTTAAAGCGGCTTCCTGAACATGCAAATCGCATATTTCAACGAGCCGCGCATCAGCCGGAACAAGATCGCCCGCTGCTAGGCGAATCAGATCGTCCGGCACGACTTCGCGGCGCGGAATCTCCGCCCACGCGCCGTCGCGCAAAACAGTCGCGGTGAGTGAAACCACTTTCCGCAAACTTTCGGCGGCGCGCTGCGAGCGCAAAGTTTGGACGAAATTCAGGCTCACGCCCAAGAGCACCATGACAAAAACAATTCCGGCATTCACCCAATCGCCGACAAAGGCGGAAATCGCGCTGGCGACGAGCAGAATAGCAATCAGCGGCTCGGCAAAGAGCAGCAAAAATCGCACAACCGCCCCGATTTTACGGGTTTTGACAAACTCGTTAAAACCGAATTTCTGCACGCGAAGTCTTGCTTCATCCCCAGTTAAGCCTTGGAGTTGTTGGATTATTTTCGGCGCTGCAACTGATTTTGCGGGAACAACTTGCTGCATATCTTTTACCCTTTGACCATTTTATTTCAAGCAAAGCGCAACCAACGTGCCATGATTCGACTTTCTAAATAATGGCTGATTTGAGTTGGAAAGCGCCGGAGAATCTCGTCAAGCGCGGAAAATCGCTTGCGAGGCGCGAAATATTACGCAGTGAATATTCAAATTAGTCGGATGTTTATCAATACTAACGGCATTTATATCGCGGCACGTCTTTTGCCAAATTATTTTGGTGAACACCCGAAAAATCGAGAGATTAAAAGAGGAGATTAAGAGAATGATGTTAGATTTACCCAAAGAAAAATGGGAACAGTTTTTTCACGATTTAAGCAAGGCGCGTTTCGGTTGGACAACCAAAATCGAAGTGATGAACAATTCTATCGGCGACCAATTTTTAAGCGAAAACTTACCGCTCAACGGAGTTACCGCCGAGCATAAAGGAAACCTCCGCACGATTGGCATCTCGGTCGGCGAAGATAATGCGCATCAAACGCATAACATCGTCAATCCGACGAAAGTCACCTTTCTCGGCTATCACAAGAACCTTGACGGGATTGTCGAAATCGAGGAAGAAAACGGAACTAAAACGTTGGTGCATATATTCGAACCAGTGCCGCTCACGATTAATCATGCCGAATATGCATTGTGGTGACGGTAGAGTAGTTAAAGTTAGTTGTCTCGTGGGTGTAAGCGGATTAAACGTTTATTTCAGAGAAAGAAATTATGAAAATTTTATTTGCAACCGACGGTTCTGATTTCAGCAAAGCGGCAATTGCAACCGGCTGCCGCCAAATCGCCAACCCCCAAGACGCGCAGATCAAAATTATTAATGCGGTCGGTCTTCCCATTCCCTTTGCGACCGACCCCTTTGCCCTCTCGGCCGAATCTTACAACGAGATTGAGCAATTTGGGCGTCTTCAGGCCAGGAGATTTGTTGAGCAAGCCGAAGCTCAGATTCGCGCGCTATTTTCGGAAGCTCTGCTTGATTTAACGATTGAAGTGTTCTCCGAGGCTCCGCAGCAGGCGATTGTCGAAACGGCTCGGGAATGGGGCGCTGATTTGATTGTGATCGGTTCGCACGGTTATGGTTTCTGGTCGCGGGCGCTGCTCGGTTCAGTTTCAAGCGCGGTTGTTCATCACGCTCACTGTTCGGTTTTGGTGGTGCGAACGGCGAAAGAGACGGATACGTCCGATTAAAAGCTTTTTGATAAAACACGAGAAATTGAATTCTTAAATTAATTGCAAAGGACGGATCAATGGTTGAAGTCGAAGAAATGAATGCTGCAGACTGCACAAAACTTCTTAATCGGGTTGGTTATGGACATTTGGGTTTGGTACGCGAGAGGCATCCGTATGTAGTGCCAATCCATTATGCCTGCGATGATCCAAACATTTACATTTACACAACTGAAGGGAAAAAAACTGACATTATCGAACTTAACCCGGAAGTTTGCCTGCAAGTTGAAGAAGTAATAGACGAAAAACATTGGCAAAGCGTGATTGCGGCGGGAACTGCGGTGAAATTGACAGAAGAAGTAGAATCAGAGCAAGCAATGAAGTTTATTTTGGCGGGGAATCCGCGGTTAACACCGGCGCTCAGTACACTGTAACTTAAAATTTTGAGTATTTTAGTTATATCCTTCAGATGCTATGAAAAAACAACATCTGAAATTAACTGCAACGGACGAAAAATATTTGACCGATCTTTTGAGCAAAGGTCAAGCCAAAGCCAGAGTCATCAGAAGAGCGACGGCGCTTCTTCAGCTCAATCAAGGAGCGACGCTCGCATCGGTCGCCGATATTTTAGGCGTTGAGCATTGGACGGTTTCGATTTGGCGCAACAATTACCTGGACAGCGGGTTGAAGTTTTTGCAGGAGAAGCCGCGTTCGGGTCGTCCCATCGAGATTGACGGCGAGCAGCGCGCCCAGATTACCGCTCTGGCTTGTTCGGAAACACCGCCGGGACGAGCCAAATGGAGTTTGCGATTATTGGCCGATAAAATTGTGGAACTGGATTTTGGCGGACGAGTTTCGCACACGCAAGTGGGGCGGATTCTAAAAAAAACAAACTCCAACCGCACTTAAAGAAGACGTGGTGTATTGGTGAGATAAATGCGACTTTTTTGTTTCGGATGGAACGGATATTAGAGATTTATGCACGTCCCTACAATCACCAAAACCCGGTCATTTGTTATGACGAGCGACCTTGTTTTTTGATTGGCGAAGCGGTTAAAGGTTTGGAAATGAAAGCCGACCAGGTCAGACCAGAGCATTATGCTTACGAAAAATTGGGTTCGTGTAATTTGTTGGAAAGCATTGAGCCGTTGACGGGAAGGCGCATTGCCGAGGTTTTTGAGCGGCGCCGCAAAATCGAGTTCGCCCAACACTTTCAAAAGGTGGCGGCAGAATTTCCCAATGCGGAAAAGATCACGGTGATACTTGATAATCTGAACACGCACAATGAAAGTTCGTTTTATGAAACATTTGCTGCCGAAGAAGCCAAAAGGTTGAGTGATAAATTTGAGTTCGTCTATACGCCGCCCAAGGCCAGTTGGCTGAACATGATTGAGATTGAATTTTCAGCTGTTTCGAGATTGTGTTTAGACCGCCGAATAGCAAGCAAGGAAAAGCTGGAAAAAGAGGTCTTAGCGATTGCTGCTGAACGAAGCGAAAAGGCGATTAAAATCAATTGGCAGTTTTCCATCCAAACGGCGCGGACAAAACTAAACAAGCATTACACAAAAGTCAATATGGAAAATGCGCAATACCTGAAAACTTAATTTACAGTGTACTCAGTATTCGCTGGATGGATGTCTGGGTGCGTTCAAACTGTGAAGTCGTTTATCGAATGACACCGAAAAGGATCACCGGACGGACAACGGTTGATCGCAGCAAAAGGTAAAAGCCACGATGCATCCTCGCGAAATTCACCCTGCGAAGTGTCCTGCCCCGAAGCGGTGGAGACAGGAAAATATTTTCCTGTCTGGACATGTCAAACAGATTGAAGGGCAGCACAAATTATTATTACTGTTAAACCTAATTAACATAGCTTTTTACTAGCTTTAACTTGGCGCGAACGGGATATCCCACCAATTTGCATAAAATTCTTTCACGAATAAAAGTTTAATTCCAGCCGTTTACAGACAATTCTTTACATCCTTCAGAAACTAAGAGGACAAAATTTCTGTAAAAATGTACAAGAATTAAACACATTTAATCTTGCTTTGAGCTGGAAAACCAAAAGCCATAAGTTTTTCCATAATGCGGCGAGACCAGTTAATCGGGTCTTTGTTTGGCGTATGTTTGAGCAAGGCTACTGTAACGGAGCTATCATGATTAAACCTTTCCATTCCCCAATGACCGTTTTCATCAACTGCATTCGATAAAACCTGCGGAATTTTTTGCTTTAGTTCGATAATTTCATTTTCCTTCGGACGGAAACGCACAAAAAGTGTTGAAATTGACCAACTATCAGGACGCGCAATCTCAAAAATGTAACAAGGCGGAATTTCAGCTTGGGAAACTTCTACGACAGTACATCTTCGCCTTGCTCCGTTAATTGTGCAAAACGCTTTATCTCCGGCAACGTCAATAATCGTAAACTCAAAAATCAGATGCGGCTGTTGCGTTTTGAGCAGAACAATTGCATCAAAAAAACTATCAAAGCCGGTTTTTTCCAGATTGAGCGATACTTCCAAACCAGCAAACTCAATCGGTTGGATTTGTCCCCCGCGAATCGGTTCGTCTGTGCTAACAATCTGATCTGAACCTTTGATTATGTTCCCCGGCTGTGTGCCGCTAACCTCCTCCGTGCTTTTTATCGGAATCAATGATTCTCCCTGCGGAAAACGAATCATTCGAGGCTCAGTCCGAAAATTGAAGTAAGTTGTCGTGACCTCAACCAGCGGTTGATGCGAGTTTTGCTTAGCTTGACGACCATGCGCGTCAAGCTGAAAATCTTCGTTGTTCTCAGGCACAATCCGACGTTTTTTATCTTTTGACTCAAAAGATTTTCTCTCTTTGATTGAAGGATGCGAATAAATAACGCGCTTGAACGGAAAGTCGGTGAGCGAAAATCCTTTGATGCGAGTAATCAAATGAGAACAGTTATGAGCAACAACATCTATGCTCACACTGCAAAATTCTAGGGCAGGCGGTTCAACTGCAATCGGCAAGCCTTTTGACATCGCCTGCACTGGATTAAAAGCAGATTCTTCAATAGCTTGTGCAAAAAGATTGCGGTAGACGGAGTGCCAGTAATTCCTAATTTTTTCGTTGTATAAAAGCCAGACTAGATGGGCGACGTTCTGATGAGTCACTATTGTTCGAGGAATTTCTGCACTTAGATTTATCTCAAGCGTGTTGCCCTCCCGTTTTTCACCTTCAATTAGCGACTCCAAACCATTCGGACGCAGAACGAGGTTTGTTAGCATTTTAGAAGGCAACAAAAATGCTCGCAGCATTTCTAAACACGGTAAGAAATACAATCCTCCGTTGACACGAAATTGCCAAACTTTTTCTGTGCCAAACTCCTGCCTGCGCCAGAAGTCGTAAAGTTCGTTACTAATGGCGAAAGCATTCTGAATCTTGCCCTCATTAAGCTTATGAACAAATATGTTTTGATTGAGGATGTCGGGAGTAGGACCGGCTGGCAAACCATCAACGTAGTACCAGCCGACATTAAGGGCTGGCAGCGTCCCCCAGGGATACTCATAAACTTCAAAATCAGCGCTGTTGGGCGGCAAAAAAGCTGCCTGAATAACCCAACTGCCATCGGCTTGCCTAAACGGTGAACAAAGCCAATAGAGAATCACTTTCTGCCCTTTAGGAAATTTCCATGGTCTTAACTTTAATTTGGGCATATCAGCTTGCAGTCTTTCTGAAATGGTGGGGCAGTGAATTAACCTTAAGAACTGCATTATTTATAGCTTGTTTAATAATTTCGGAGCAACTACTTTTTATCCCTGCAAACCGCATTACCTGCCACGCTTCAACATAATTTCCGCGCGCTGACAACTCATGCGCCACCCAATTAACTCTGCGGATTTGAAACTGCTCGACGGATTCGATTTGAGATAGAAGAAAAGATTTTGTATTGGGCAGCTTATCCAAATGTTTTTCTAATAGAGCGCGAAGACTCAATTTTTTACTAACGCTACCAACTGTAATTCTAATCGGCGGAAGTTGTTCATTGAGCGTCTTAACTTCTTGGCGCGACAAAGCCAAAATTTCATCATCCCGCTTTGCCCAGTCCACTCGCTTGTTTGGAGATTGAATGCCATTTTTGCACGGAGAATTGTGATCCAGCCATTTCCGATCATGACGGTAAAGCCAAATATAAACGTCAGGCAATAATTTGCGGATTGCAGTTTTTGAAAGCTTTGGATTATCTTTTCGGACTTTGAGCCAAGCTGTGCGTTGATCCGCCAGTCTGCTATTTTTAATTTTACTGGCATCCACGTTTGTGCCGCCTTCTGTTGTTGACTTTTTACCTATTAACTTCAATCGTTCGCCATGATGAATAACAGTTCTGGTTTCAACCTTTAATTGTCGAGCAGCTTCCCTTAAACTCACTTGTTTTTCCGCTAATAATTTTTTGAGTTTTCGCTCCCAGATTTTGCCGAACGATTTGATTTTGCCAAAGCTTAGTTTCTTGCTGTAAGGCACGGCAGGATCGCTGGTTGAATAGATAAAGCCGCAAGAACAGGAAAATGTTCCAATCAATTTTTTGACTTCATGTGAATAAGAAACTGTCTTTGACGTGATAACTCTTTCAAGATAATGCTTTGACGCTCCGTTAAAACAAGTCCATGCTCCGTCACCGAAAGGTTTATCTCTCAAGTCCGATCCGAAGAATGTTAATAGATCTTGATTTAGGAAACGAATTATAAGTAGATGCCGAATTGGATGAAAACTTTTGCGATGCTTTCTGACAATATCTGATAGCCAATTACATTGGCTTCCCGGCTCTATTTTTGAATGAGCCAATTCCAAAAACTCATTTCCGTAAAAAGCGACAAATTCATGAGCAAAATCTTTTTGATAGATTCTTCCGCTTGCCGTTGCCAAACCATTATCAATCAAAAGTGATTGATATCTTTGCCGAAACCATTCTCCGCTTTGCGAAGAAAGCGAAGTCGTCAGCAGCAAACTAACATCGTGAGCCAAATATGCCAATTTATCGAATGTTGATTTTGTATAATTAACGAGGCAAAGTTTTGTGAGACAGTTATTTTCATCGGCAGCGTAAAATTCATGCCGATTTTCGCCTTGCGTTTTCACCAGACTATTTTGCAGCCAAACTTGATGGATTGGACAAACCAAAACGCCTGCAACTTGATGAACGCGATGCCAGTACGGTTCACCGTATTGCTCAACATCTTCGCGCCAGCAAACCGAACAAAAGCGGAAACATTTAACCAGCGGAACTGTGCTTGCCATAATTCCGGTTCGGGTGTGGATATCGCCGGAGAAATGACTTCTCATTGATTCAAGAACGAGCGTGGTTCGTTCCGGCGGTAGAAACGGAGCGTACAAGGGATACAAAGTGTTTTGAAGAACAAGACTTTCCACCGTATGCTTTGAACCAACGAGGGTGTAAAGTTTTTTGTGTAAATCAAATTTCAGATGTTGTTCAATACATCAATGAGAAGGAGATTTATACAAATGGACATCAAACCAGAGATTTTAGATGAATTGATTAAAGGTTACCAGAACCCGGAGGATTTAATTGGCGAAAACGGGTTGTTGAAACAGCTAACCAAAGCTCTGCTCGAACGGGCAATGAACGCCGAACTGACTCATCAGCTGGGTTACGAAAAAAGTGAAAAGACTCAGAGCAAGCCAACCGAGAACCGGCGTAACGGCTCGTCAACCAAGACCGTACAGAGCAAAAGCGGCGAGATGCAAATTGCCGTCCCGCGTGACCGTGATGGGGAATTCGAGCCAAACATCGTCAAAAAGCATCAACGCCGCTTCGATGGTTTTGATGATTTGATTTTATCGCTTTATTCACGCGGGCTTTCGACTCGTGAGATTCAAGCCCACATTCAGGAAATTTACGGCGTGGAAGTCTCGCCCGAATTGGTCTCAAATGTCACTGATGCCGTGCAAGACGAGGTTCGAGAATGGCAATCGAGAACACTCGAAGCGGTTTATCCGATTGTTTATCTGGATGCTCTGCGGGTGAAAATTCGAGTTGACGGGCGCGTCCAAAATCGGTGCGTTTACATCGGCATCGGCGTTAATCTGGACGGGAAAAAAGAAACTCTCGGTTTGTGGACAGCGGAAAACGAAGGCGCAAAATTTTGGTTATCGGTGTTGACGGAACTTCAAAATCGTGGAGTCAAAGATATTTTGATAGCTTGCGTGGACGGACTGAAAGGATTTCCTGAAGCCATTGAATCGGTGTTTCCGCGCGCAATAGTGCAAATTTGCATTGTTCACCAAATTCGCAACTCATTGGCTTTTGTTTCTTACCAAGACCGCAAGGCTGTAGCTGCTGATTTGAAATTGATTTACGGTGCGGCGACAATGGACGAAGCTCTGTTTCAGCTTGAAGTGTTTGCCGAGAAATGGGATGTACGCTATCCGCTGATTGCCAAATCGTGGCGGGCAAACTGGTTGCGAATCGAGCCGATGTTTTCTTTTCCGGCAGAAATTCGGCGGGCGATTTACACTACCAATGTTATCGAATCGCTCAATATGTCGCTCAGGAAAATCACGAAAACGCGAGCGGCTTTTCCATCGGAAGAAGCTGCTTTCAAACTGCTCTGGCTGGGGCTGCGAAACATTGAAAAGAAATGGACGATGCCAATCCACAATTGGAAGCAGGCATTACAACAATTTGCCATTATTTTCGAGGGACGAGTGCCGCTCGCCGGACTCGTAGAAGACAACCAATTTACACAAAATTCTTGACAGCCCCGAACCAACTGGTAAATTTGAAACAAGGCTCTCAAGATGTGACGGCAAGTCAAATGTTGCAACCGCCGTCGTTCTCCCAAACAACTCCTTAAGCGCGACTTTCGGGCTGATGTTTGGACCCCACGCGTAATATCTGGCTAAAACGCTATAAAGCAATTCGTCAGGATACGGTGTGGGAAAAAAGCCGAGCATAATCGTCTTATTTTAAGATATTGCAAATTCGGTCAGCGGATGTTTGATCACACCGTTATTCTGTAGTCCTTCGTAAGCAGAAACTTGCGAGAGTTTTGCTTCGGAAACAATAATCCGCAAATCGCCTGTAGCATACTTTTTCGGCGATTTCACCGGCTTTGATTCCTTTGACGGCGGTGGCGGTTCAGCTATTGTCACAGATGGCATTGCCAAAGCTAGCTGATAAGCATTTTTCGTCAGTTTGGCGAGAGTGTCATCATTTTCGCGAGCGGCGAGAGCTTTTTCCGCAAACATTTTTGCTGTTTTAGGCGGAATATCAAGTTCTAAAAGACCGGAGATTATTTGGTTAAGCTCAGGCGCGTGGTTGACTTGCGCTTTCATTTTTTCCCGCAGTTGTTCGAGCCTTTTCTGTTCATGAATATTTAATTTAGCTTTGTATCCTTCGTAAAATTCTTCGATGTCAATTGGATCAATATCGGCATACCTAGCAATTCGCTCCGGTTCGCCGGAGCGAAGAGCGTCTAGCATTGGACGAACCAATTTTAAGCTGTCAAGAGCAACCTGCCGCATCAAAGACGGGGCGATCTTCTTGATTTTTGGAGTCACAATCGCCCGAAATTGACTTAGCATATAAAGTTTTACAGCAATGTCGGTAACTCCCTGACTTTCGTCGTAAAGAACTTGCGAAAATTCCTCGTCAAAATCAGCTTTTTCTTCAGTCCATTGATGTGCGAATAGTTCTTTGATAAAAAAGTTCCACAGTTTCTTTTCTGTGTCGGTTTCGATTTTAAAACGCTCCCAATAGATACTGCCCATTCCTTCGCGCCGTCGTCCTTCACGAAATTCTTTCTGAAAAAGGCTTTTAGCTTTGTTTGTGCCGACCGCGATGATCGGAACGCCAATTTTATTATCAAGTCTGACGAGGAAATTCAGCATTTGTTCTTTGCCGCCGCTTTTTGCCTGATCCAAGTTTTGAATTTCATCAATAATCAACATTCCTAAACAGTGATCCGTGGAAATTTGACACATTTGGGCGAGCATTAAATAATCTGGATTGCTTTTTGCTCCGTACTTGGTTTTGTAATTAGTTCCAAGGAGCCTATCAACTTCACCGAAAAACTCTACGCACAAATCCTTGAGAGATCCTCCGTGTGGGCAGTCAATTTTAATCCAAACAATCTGATAAAAATTAAGGGGTTTGCCTTCGTATTCCGAGTGAAGAACAACTTGTGGATAAAGTTGGATGATTTTCTTAAGAGCCGTCGTCTTTCCGACGCCCGACACACCAATAATAGTAAAACCAGAGGTGGGAGTATCACCGTCGTTAATTCGATGCTTCAATTCTTCAGCTTCTTTTTGATCGGAAAGCTCGGTTAAAAGTATTTTTTTCAATTCGCGCAAACGGGCTTTATATTCTGGCAATAGCGGATTTCGGGCTAAATAACCATACCTCAGAACTCGTGAAATTCTTTGTTCAAGGTCAATGTGTTTTCCCATCGGCTGAAAATACTTTAATAACCGCATAACGCACTGCAAGCGGTACTCAGAACCCAAAAATCTTTCTTCGCTTTTATACGGTGGATAGTATGTGACGGCACTGGAAAACTCGTCTTTGCTCATAATCGCCGGTAATGCCTCGATCAACGGGTTACCTTCATAATCGAAAATAACCTGTTTTTTGTAATCGGCGTGTTCGCCAAGCTGACCATCGGGAATCCACACGTTATTCTTCTCGACCATCTTTTTGCTCTTCCTTTTTTTGTTCTCGAATCTGTGCTAGTAATTCAAGCTCTTCTGGATAGCTCAATTCGTCTTCAATTTCTTTAGCTTTCCGAATACCTGGTCTAATCGGCACAACAACAGCCGGCTTGCTTCGTCTATCTTTTCTTCCTAATTCAAAAGCCTCATTCTCTCTACGAGCATCACGCTCCAATTCACGTTTTTCATTGATGTTTGCAACGCGGCTGGCTTTGCTGGCGGTTGGATCTTGATCTCTGGCAGCGATTTTTGCAGCTTCTTTAACTACAGCCATGGTTGTTGCGGCAAGATCAGCAAATTCTTGTTGTTTTTCGGGTAAACTAAGCTGCTGCTTTAGCTGTTCGTAATTTTGCAAATGTTCAATATCATAAAAATCCCGGTTCATGTATTTCTCTTCGGTCGGGAGGAGATAGCATTTATCGAAGCTACGCCCATCGTCCGCTCTAAGGTAAACATAATTAAGCATTCTCATGTCATAAACGATTTGCACTTTTTCTCCGCTCCAATGGCTGCCTTTTTCAAACCAGCCTTCTTTGATTGCGCGTTCGCAACTGTATTCCATGTCCTTAAACAAAATGCCGCCGCGCGTGATTCTGCCGCTATCGGAAGGCAGTAAATTGAGTTTGACAATATCTTCGGGAAACCAATGTAAACGGCCCGAACGATTTCGGATACCCCACCGCCAAAGATTAAGCGGCGTTGGTTGAACATTATCCGCAATCATCTCGGCATCTCTTTCGTAATAACCCAAATAACTACGGTTATGCTGCAAGATACCGGTCAGAATTATATGTGTGAATTGATGAATATTGAGTTTAGCGTCAAGACGGTAATCGTAGCCGCGTCGCTTGTAAGCATCTGTGATGATTTGCCCGGGGAGAAACGGTTTCACCTTTTCTTTAATAGTATTAAAGAAGCGCTCAACAATTCCCTTTAAATCACCGCGATACGGTGAAGCCGTTTCGATCCGTATGTTGAGGTTGGTAGCTAATGCTTCAACAGCTTTTCCCGATATTTCACCTCCATCGGCGAGAATCGTTTCGGGAAGCCGGTCGCATTCCCAATCTTCATCATCAATGGCGATGTCGTACTCAGCGCAAAAATCCTTCTTGTTGGCGACGGTATTTGCTAAAGCCATCATCGCGCCGATCCACGAAGGACCTTCTATCCCAATATAAACGCCAGCAATCATCCGGCTAAAAACGTCAATCACGACGTACACTACCGGGCGTCCAATAATCCAGCTTGAGTTATAGCTTGAAACTAAGTAAACGTCCGCTACCGTCGCATCAATTTCGTACCGCGAACCGGGAGCAAAAACTTCATGAGTTGCGCTTCCTAAAATCGGTCTGTAACCAAGTGCGTAAGCCGATTTTCCTTTGCGCGAGGTTACCGCTTTTTTAATGTTTTTTTCTTTATTATAGAAATAATAGAACTGAGCGTAAGTCGGCTTTTGGTCTTGCGGAATCAGGATCGGTTTTTTAACACCGCCTTCATTAATATAATCCTCAACGAAATATTTAGAGATCATCAGGTCGAACGCCGTTTGGAGGCTAGTTTCGCTCGGCTTATAATAAAATTGCGAAATAGCGGCGCGAAAAACTTTTTTTATTTTTTCGTCAACGTTGACGCCCTCGCCAATTTCAGCAACATGTGCAAATTTGCGTTTTCTTCCGAGTTTCTTGCCGGTCAATTTTCGCTCTTTGCCCCGCCCGCCGGAATTTTGATAATCGGGCAGCAAAGCGTTCTTTGTTTTTCCGCGCTGCCAATATCTACGCAAATATTTATACATGGTCCTTGGTGTCGTGTCATGTTTTCTAGCGGCTTCCTGAACCAGCTGTCCGCGTGTCTTCCAATCGTAAATGGCAAGTTCGCTTTCGGTCTTAATTAAATCCTCAATAAACTTCCACGCTTTATCTCTAGTCTCTTTTTCTTTTTCGGCTAGTTCATTCTCAGTAATAATTCTTGCCCAAGGATCATCACTCATGACTTTCGCAATTCCAAGCGAAATGTCTTCGGTCAAAAGCGATAGACGACGAAACACGGGTAAACCTTTATCACCGTTAATAGAGATAATAAAAGCAATGTCATTAACGTAATCAGAATAAAGCAGACGTAACAAAGTCGTTTCATCGTCTTCACCATCCCCATATTGCAAGATGTCATTTGCTGCTAATATTCTCTTGCTCACGCCGTCCGCTCCTTAAATTCATTATCGAAAACAACTGTGAGAATTGATTGGGCCGATCTATTAAGATCGGTTTTTTGAGTCAAATCTAGAATAATCTCTTTTCTGGCGACAAGATGTCTAAACACGCGTAGGCAAGTGCCAAGTTCGATCTGCATATCGGTATCGAGGTTTTTGGTAACTTCGAGGACAGATTGACGAGTTGAGCGTAATTTTTCTTTGAGCAGGTCTGCTATCCAAAGCAATTGCGGGAGAGCAATGTCGGAAGTAGGTTCGAGATGATAATCCGGATGATAATGGTTAAGATTATTAACCAAAGCTTTTGGCATTTCGTGTTCGGTGACAATGCCCCAATCAATGCCTTTCGCCGTCCAGTAACGGCGTTCGATCTCAAATTTTTCGATTACACTTTGTTTGTCCAGTTCTTTAGCAGGTTTAACCGTGCGAGCTAATTCTTGAGTTTGCCCATTAGTGCTAATAGTCACGAGGAAATCAGTAGTCAAAACATATGGAAATTTACTTTTGTTATCAGTTGGATATCTAACACCCATTTCTGATGCAATAGTTTGAGCAATTTCCAAATCAATTAAAGGATATTGCTCTCGGATATCAATCACCTCATCCGCCCAATCAAGCAAATACAAATAATGCGCCTCATTGTCTGAGAGAACATGATGCAAACGTCCTGTTTTCCATCCTACAATTCGTGAACGTCTGCCAAGTGAAGGCACTTCCTGAGTTTTGATCCAAGGCTTATAATTTTTGCCGTGACCTTCACCGCGACCCTCTTTTACGAATCGTTCAAATTTAGCTTGGTTCCAGTCATACTTGCTTCTAGACATAAAATAATACCCATAACCTAATATAGGTTATGGGTATTATACAACTTTATTCAAATTATACAACTTTATTCAAATTATACAACTTTATTATTAGTGTACACTTGCGCCTAAAATTTCACGATATCGGCAAGCCAAGCCGTATTGCAGAACAGTTTACCAATCACTCAACCGATATTTTGATGTCCGAAAAAGACGCCAAAGAAATTTTATCCTTTGTCTCTGAGCATTTGACGAAAGTGAA
>JBBQUS010000077.1:0-16801 GCA_038212235.1 Pyrinomonadales bacterium | reverse complement strand
TGGGGCGGCGGGAAGAATGCGAACGAAGATGTCGGCGGCGGTTATCATCTGGTTTGGGCGCGGGATTTGTATCAGGTTTTTACGGCTTATCTCGCGCTCGGCGACACGGCGGCGGCGAATCGGGCGTTGGATTTTTTGTTTAATATCCAGCAGAAAGCGGACGGGAGTTTCCCGCAGAATTCGTGGCTTGACGGGCGTAACGGCTGGGGCGGACTGCAGATGGATGAAGTCAGTTATCCGCTGATAATGGCTTATCAATTAAAGCGTTTTGATAAAGCGACGTATGAAAATCACGTCAAAAAAGCGGCCGATTTTCTCGTCAAAAACGGACCGAAAACGCCGCAGGAACGTTGGGAAGAAAAAGGCGGATATTCGCCCTCGACGATTGCGGCGGAAATCGCCGGATTAGTCTGCGCGGCGGATATTGCAAAACGAAACGGCGATGAAACTTCGGCAAATCTTTATCTGAAAACCGCCGACGATTGGCAGTCGAACATCGAAAAATGGACGGCGACGACCAACGGCAAATTCGGTGACGGCAATTATTACGTCCGCCTGACCGCCAACGGCAAACCCGACGCGGGCGAGCAAATCGAACTCAGCAACAGTTCGGGAAAATTCGCCGAAAACGAAATCGTTGACGCGGGATTTTTGGAATTAGTCCGTCTCGGCATCAAATCGCCCGACGACCCGTTAATCGTTAAATCGCTAAAAGTCATTGACGCGCAAATCAAAATCAACACGCCGAACGGCGAAGCGTTTTACCGCTACAACCACGACGGCTACGGCGAACAACCCGACGGACGACGCTGGAATTTCGACGGAACATATTCCGGCATCGGCAGACTTTGGGCTTTATTGAGCGGCGAACGCGGACAATATGAATTAGCTCAGGCAGTTTTATTTGACGAAAAACTTACAAATTCAGTTTTACAAAGAAGTTATCATTCCAAAAAGCCCGAAAAAACTACTGAAAGTCAGGTTTTATTTAAAGAAGCAGAGTCTCGCCTTGATTCAATGGCGAAATTTGCCAACGAAGGTTTGATGATTCCAGAACAAATCTGGGACAAAGCGGATACGCCGAAAAATATTGACAAACAATTTGTTCCCGAACTCAAATTCGGCGAAGGCACAGGTTCGGCAACGCCGCTCGCGTGGTCAATGGCGCAGTTCATTCGCCTCGCCGTTAATTTGCAGGCAGGCAAAAATCTTGACACGCCCGATGTTGTTTATAATCGTTATGTGAAAGATAAAAAAGGCGCAGATTCAAGCCAGATTACTGATCCGCTCATAACTCAAAAAGATATTGATAATTTACCTGTCAAAAACTCAAATTCACTAACCTCTCCATCAACAAAAAAAGATGATTGTGAGACTGCGAAGTCTTATCTTTTCGACGACAGTAAAATTCTACAAACACTTCCGCTAAGAACTGAAAAATATCCAACCGTCTTTGGCGGAAGAGGAGAAAAAGAAACGTCAATACGTTTTGCTTATTTTGGGTTGGAAAAAGACGTTGAAATTGTTGGTGATTTTACGGCTTGGAAGCCTTGCGGAATCAAATTTAAAGACGTAAACGGTTTGCCAAATATTCATCCGCTTACATTAAAATTTCCAAACACAGCGCGGGTCGAATATAAACTCATCGTTGACGGAAAATGGATCAATGATCCGCTCAATCCGAACAAAGTTGATAACGGTGTCGGCGGCGAAAATTCGTTTTTTACGATGCCCGATTACCAGCCGACTGTTTGGGACAAAGGCGATTTGCCGAAACTTGACGAATTTGATTTGAACGCTAAAACTTACGGGCCGGGCAAAATCAAAGTTTATCTGCCGCCGAATTACTCCGCTTCAACTGAGCGTTTTCCGGTTCTATATCTCGAAGACGGAACCGAGTATTTCAATAAAACGCGCGCTGCCGTGCAACAGGAAAATCTGGTTAAAGCCGGTCAAGTCAAACCTTTTATCATTGTTTTGATTGATCCGAAAGATCGGATGAAAGATTATTGGGCCAATGACGTCTGGGCTGATTTTGTCGCAGGCGAAGTCGTTCCCGCCGTTGACGCCAAATACCGCACGATCAAGTCGCGTGACGGGCGAGCGTTGCTTGGCGCAAGTTTGGGCGGCGTGACCAGCGTTTGGACGGCGCTCAAACATCCTGAAACTTTTGCGCGCGTCGGCGGGCAGTCATCGTCGTTTTGGATTGACGACGGGCGCGTGATTAAAGAGTTGGGAAAGCTTGACGCGGCCAAAACACCGTTTAAATTTTATTTTGATACCGGGACGCTCGAAGGAGTTGAGAACAGTCGTCAGGTCAATGTTTTGCTGCGCGGTAAAGGCTTTCCGGTGGTTTACGAAGAAGCCGAAACCGGACATAATTGGACGTCATGGCGCGACCGGCTGGCTGACGCGTATCTCGCTCTGTGGAAAAATTAGCCAAAATAAAGTTATGGACAAAGCTAATTGTTTTGTGGCAAAACAATTATTCGGTAAAACGTTTTACCAGCTGCAACTAAATTCGTCTCTCGGTGAATAACTTATGAATGAGATTGTTTTAGCCACGGATTTGGGCGGAACCAATTTAAGAATGGCGGCAATTGACCGCGAGGGAACGATTTTATACCGCACAAAACGCGAAACTCCGCGAGGCGAACGCGCGGAAGATGTCGTGCGAGCGATAATTGAAACCGCGCTGGAATGTCAGCACGCGGTCGAATCAAAAGGCGCAATCAAAGCAATGGCGACGGCGGTTCCGGCCACCGTCAGCGTGGCGGAAGGAACAATGGTCAATCCGGCAAATCTAAAAGCGCTCGGCGGTTTTCGGCTGACGGCCGCGCTCGAAGACAATCTAAATTTGCCGGTCGTATTGGAAAACGATGCCAACGCCGCCGCTGTCGGCGAAAACTGGCTGGGCGCATCAAAAGGATTTCAAAGTTCGGTTTGCTTTACCATCGGAACCGGCGTCGGCGGCGGCATTTTGCTTGACGGAAAACTCTGGCGCGGAGCAAACGGAACAGCCGGAGAACTTGGTCACGTTTGCGTCGAACCTTTCGGAGTTCCCTGCGGCTGCGGCGGACGCGGCTGTTTGGAACAATATGCTTCGGCCACGGCGGTCGCTCGCATCGCGCGTGATTTAGAGCATCAATATCCGAAGACAAGCCTGAAAGATGTTTTGCGGCTGACGGCGAGCGAGGTTTACGAAGCCGGCAAGCGAGGTGACGAATTGGCGCTCGAAGTTTTCCGGCAGCAGGGGTTTTATCTCGGAATCGTCATTGCGGGAATGGTCAATTCGCTCAATCCCGAAATTTTCGTGATTGCGGGCGGCGGCGCGGCCGGTTGGGATTTGTTTATGCCGCACGTCTGGGAAGAAATTCGCACCAGAAGTTATCGCGAATTGCCTGACCGAACCAAAATTGTTCCCGCCTCGCTTGGCGACGACGCCGGAATTTTGGGCGCGGCGAAACTGGCTTTTGACATTTAAACTCGAAACAAAATTTTATTCGATTCCAAGCTTATGAACGTCTATCATCAGGTTTTAGTCAGACTTTACGAGGAAACCGAAGGTAAATCAGGCAAATCCGTAAACTTAATGAATCTGGCCAAGAGTCTCGGGCTTCACGGCAACTACGCCAACATTTTTGAACAGTTGAGCAGCGAGGGCTGGATTGCCGAAGGTATTAAAGCAGATTTTGTAGTGATTACGCCTGACGGCATCCGCGAGGCAAAAAAATCCTTGAGCAATTCGGGCGGCGACAATGACGCCCGCCAGCAAATCGTTCGCAATTCAAACCGCGCCGCGAGTCTGGCCACAGAATTAGCCGCTTTGCTTGAAACGCAGGCGCAAAACCCGACGCAGGATTTTGCCGAAACTCTGAAGAAAATGGCCGAGCTGCAAACAACCGTCACGCAAATCAAAACCAGTTTTTCATAAGCTGAGATTTTAAAGGGTAGCGTGTTATTTAAAGCACAAATCGTTTCGCTGAATCAAAAGCGACGCGGCCGCGAATTTGCCCGCTGGGATACAATCGGAGAACGTTTCAGCCATCCTTTTCGCCGCAGTTCAATCTATGAAATCAATAATTTACATTTTGATTTTGCTAACTTTTTGGCAAATCAACATCCACGCGCAACAATCCATCAGACAAATCGCCGTCACAATTGATGATTTACCAGTCGTCTCTCTAAAAAACGATTTACCGACACGGCAGCAAATCACCCGAAATTTGCTCAAACAGATTGCTGACTCGCAAATTCCGGCAATCGGTTTTGTCAACGAAAAGAAGCTCTACACGAATGACAAACGCGACGATCAGGAAGTTGCTTTGCTGCGCCAGTGGCTCGACGCGGGGCTTGAGCTTGGCAATCACACATTTTCGCACATCAGTTTAAATAGTCATCCGCTCGACCAATATGAAAACGAGATTTTGCAGGGCGAGATTATCACCAAAGAATTGATGCAGGCCAAAAATCAGCCGATCCGCTATTTTCGTCACCCGTATTTGATGACCGGGAAATCAATGAAAATCAAACGTCAGCTGGATCAATTTCTCGCCGCGCACGGTTACACTACTGCGCCAGTCACCATTGACGATGACGATTATATGTTTGCCAGAGTTTATGACATTGCCGGGATGAGAGGCGATCAGGATTTACAGGAACGAGTCGGCACGGCTTACGTCCCGTATATGGAAAGCAAAATTGATTACTGGGAGCGGCAGTCAGTCAAACTGTTCGGGCGCGAGCCGAAACAGATTTTGCTAATTCACGCCAATTCAATCAATGCTCGATATTTGGGCGATTTGGCAAAGATGCTCAAAAAACGCGGTTATCAATTTGTCACGCTCGAAAACGCCCTGACCGACGAAGCCTACAAATTACCCGACACTTATACTAAAAACTGGGGAATCTCCTGGCTGCATCGCTGGGCTCTGGCGAAAGGCAAACAAAACGTTTTGCCGGATGAACCAAATGTGCCGGATTTTGTGGCAGATGAATACGAAAAATTTACAGCTATTAACGGCGCTAAATAAACGGCGGTCGGCAAACTTAATAGTTCTTGCCAAACAATGCGTTAGAAAACCAGGAATTGAGAGGAGAGATTTCAAGAAATAAAATAAGATGACGAATTCAAAACCTCTCTGAGTGGGCAAAATTGCTTTTAATCTGTCAATTGCGGACGGGAATAAGATTGAGCATTCCGAGCTTTTAATTTGCTTTCACAACTTAATCTTCGTTATTATTAAATCTACGTAAACTCTAACGTGGGCTCTTCCGAATCAGCATTTTTTAAATAAGCGATAATCACGAGATTTTGGCGTAAGACCGGCGCATTTCCTCAATCTTGTGACAATATTTTGAGCGGTAAATGAAAAATCGTGTTTCCAGCAGCGGCATTAAATTTTGGATAATCGTTTTGTGGATTGTCGGCGCATCCGGCGTTTTCGGCTTGAACACAGTTTCGGGCAGCAAAATGTCGCCTGCCGAATATGGTTCCTGGATTTCTAAAACTTACGATTTCCGCTTTGGCGAGGATAAGCCTTTCGCGCCTTCGAACGCCACAACCGAAAGCGGAACATTTATTCCGCCGGAAGATTTTATCTCTGCCGAACGCTGCGCCAAATGCCATACGGACGTTCACCCGCAGTGGCGGCAATCGGCTCACGCCAATGCTTTCCGCGAACCGTTTTACCAAAAAAACGTTAAAGATTTAATTTCCCAGAAAAACATCGCTTACACGCGTCACTGTGAATCCTGCCATAATCCGGCGGCGCTTTTTTCGGGCGCGTTAACCGACAAACCGCAGTTTAAAAACCGCCCGTTTGATAACGAAGGCGTTTCCTGCATCGCCTGTCATTCAATTGAAGCTGTCAATGGACGCGGCATCGGCGGTTACACGATGGGTCAGCCGTCGCTCCTGACCAGAGAAGACGGGACAAAAGTTTTGGACGCTTCGGATCAGGATATTTTAAACGATGTCGAATCGCACAAACGGGCGATGATTCACGATGTCACCAAAAAGCCTGAGTTTTGCGCCGCCTGTCATAAATCGCAGGTTCCGAAAGAATTAAACGATTACAAATTCCTGCGCGCCTTTGCCGTCGGCGATGAACTGCAAATGTCCTCTTTTTCCAAAGAATCACCGCATCCGTTTTACGTTCGCAACAAAGAAACCTGTAATTCATGCCACATGCCGAACGAGCCGACCAAATATTTTGACGCGTCGGCCAAAGACGGCAACATCGCGTCGCATCGCTGGGCAGCTTCAAACACAGCGATTCCAGCCGTTTACGGTTACACCGATCAGCTCGCTGCGGTTGATAAATCTTTAGCGGACGATAAACTCGGAATTGATATTTTCGCTCTCCGCCGACAAGCTAAAGGCCAGTCGAAAGAAGAACTTATCGCGCCCGTCAACCACAGCAAATTTTCAATCGCGCAAGGCGATACTTTGACCGCCGACGTGGTGATTACTAACAAAAATATCGGCCATTCGTTTCCGCCCGAATTGCGTGATTTTTATGAAGCTTACGTTGAGTTTACCGTCGCCGAAGCGGCCAGCGGCAAGACGCTATTTAAGTCCGGTTACATCAAGCCCGACGGTTATCTGGACGAATTCGCGCACAACTACAAAACTTATCTGGTCAAAGAAGACGGTTCGGCAAACGAGCTTCATCACATCTGGCAAACACGGGTAATTCCGCAAAATTTGGCGATTCCGTCGGGGCGCTCCGACGTCGCGCGCTATCGTTTCAGCGTTCCCACCGACTTAAACGGACAAATAAAGCTGACGGCAAAACTTAAATATCGTCGCTTTACGAGGATTTTCAGCGATTACGCGCTTGGCAAAGCAACGGATTTGCCGATTGTCGAAATGGCCAAGACCGAAAAAATTCTCAACATCGGCGACAATTTACCGGAAGAGGTCAACCCGAAAGCGATGCCCGATTGGAAACGCTGGAACAACTACGGAATCGCCCTGCTCGACCAGAGACAGTTTGCCGCTTCCGCCGACGCCTTTGGCCGCGTGATTGACCTGGATGAAAAATACCGTCCCTTCGCGCTCACTAACAAAGCTCTCGCGCTGATGGAAATTGACGAATGGACGGATGCTGAAAAGCTGATTGATAAAGCTCTAGAGCTTGAACCGACTAACTTCCGCGCCGTCTTCCAACACGGTCGGATTATGCGCGTTGCCGGAAAACTGGCCGCAGCCGAAGCCGATTTTCGCCGCGTTAACGAAGCTTTTCCCCGTGACCGTTTGAGTCTTCAGCAGCTTGGCGAATTGTCGAAAATCAAACGTGATTACCCGGGCGCGCGCTCGTTTTACGAACAAATCCTGGCGATTGATCCGGAAGATTCCGGTTCGCATTACAACCTGATGCTGATTTATAGCAAATTAGGAATGAAACAGGACGCGCAGCGCGAAGAAAAAATCTTTGCCGATCTAAAAGATGATCCCCGCACGACGGCTCTGGCGGGCGCTTTTCTGGACAAAAATCCGGCGGTCGGACGGCGCAGTTTGCCCTATTACATCAATGCTTTGAAACCTTTCCAGCCAGCTCTGGAAAGAATTGATTATCTGGCTCTAATCAAATGAAATTTTTAATTTTAACGGTCTTCGGTTTTTGTTCTCTGGTTTTTGTTTTTAATTCTTCGGCAAACACAATTCTTCCCAACTTTCCAACGCCTGAAACCGCAGACCAGAGACTGCTCGTTGACAAGTCCGCGCGCGAGCTTTACTCGCAAAACTGCGCCCGTTGTCACGGCGCGAACGGACGCGGCGAAACCGAACTCGGGCGCAGCTTTGACGTTCCGATTATCGCCGCCGCCGACTGGCAAAAAAAACACAGCGACGCTAAAATCTCACGCAAAATTGTCAAAGGCGGCGGCGGAATGCCGGCTTTTGCCAAAAAGCTGTCGCCGAAAGAAATCAGCGCGGTGGTCGCTTATGTGCGCACCCTTAACAAGTAGGAAAATAATAAAATGAAGAAATCAATCAAATTTTTGGCGTTTTTTTGTTTGCCGATTCTCGCCGCGACGGTGTTTGCGGCAGGTTCCTTAACCACGACGACAAACGCTTTTAGCGCAGACATTTCCGGAAAAGATTTGTTCAAAAAAAACTGTGCGGGCTGTCACGGAGCGAATGGAACCGGCGGCAAAGGCCCGAACTTGACCACTGAAAAAAAACAAGCCAAATGGCAGGATTCGGACGAAAAACTGATCGCCAAAATTAACAAAGGAGCTTTTGGAATGCCAGCCTTTGAAAGTAAATTAAAGCCCGAAGAAATCAAAGCTATCTCCGATTACGTCCGCTCGTTCAAACCCCAGTCGAAATAACAGCATCATAAGGTTTGTAACCCACTTTGAGAAAAACTGACCTGAAATGAATAAATTACTTTTTATTTTTCTGATTTTGACAGCCCCGTCTTTAATTTACGCGCAGGACG
The DNA here is from genome assembly GCA_038212235.1 of Pyrinomonadales bacterium. Classification (GTDB taxonomy): domain Bacteria; phylum Acidobacteriota; class Blastocatellia; order Pyrinomonadales; family Pyrinomonadaceae; genus JBBQUS01. Next base: position 8,351 of record JBBQUS010000077.1, on the reverse strand, counting down.
GCGGAGTGACGACGGGCGAAGCGCGGGCTTATACTTCGCGCCGGACAACCGGAATCATTGACGCCAATTCGCCAAAAGTTTTTGAAGACGTGACGGCCAGCACAGTGCTTAGAAATTACCGGCAAGTCAGCGGCGATTCCAGCCAGAGATATATTCTCGAGGCAACTTCGGGAACGGTGGCGATTCTCGATTATGACAATGACGGGAAACCGGACATTTTCATGCTCAACGGCGGAACGATCAACGCGCTGGAAGGCAAAGAAAAAATGCCTCATTCGGCGCTTTATCACAACTTAGGTAACTGGAAGTTTGAAGATGTGACCGAAAAAGCGGGCGTTGCCAATGATCGTTGGGGAATGGGCATCGCGGTCGGCGATTATGATAACGACGGCTATCCTGACATTTTTATCGGCAATTACGGCGTGGCGCGGCTTTATCACAACAACGGCAACGGAACGTTTACGGATGTTGCGGAAAAACTTGGCGTTGCCGTCAAAGGCTGGTTTACCGGCGCGACTTTTGGCGATTACGACAAAGACGGCCGACTCGATTTGTTTGTTCCCGGTTATGTTGATTTCGATTTAGAGAAAAAACCGACGACTGCCGAAGATGTCTTAAACGGAAAAGTAACGGGACGAAATTTCTGTCAGTTCCGCGGCGAGCCGCAAATGTGCGGCCCGCGCGGACTGCCCGGCGTCAAAGATCATCTTTTCCACCAAAAAGCTGACGGCACTTTTGAAGACGTCTCGGACAAGGCAGGCGTCACCGACGAAGGCAAGTATTACGGTTTTTCATCGGTTTTTGTTGATGTTAACGACGACGGATGGCCGGATTTGCTGGTCGTCAATGATTCGACTCCGAAACAGCTTTATATCAACAAGGGCGACGGAACTTTTGAGGAATCGGGTTATCCGGCAGGCATCGCGCTTAATGAAAATGGGCGCGAACAAGCTGGAATGGGTCTTGCGGTCGGCGATTATGATAACGACGGGCGAATAGATTTTCAGATCACGAATTTTAGCGACGATTCAAACACGCTCTATCACAACGACGGCGACGTCAATTTTACCGACGTGACGTTTCAGGCCGGAATCGGCGAACCGACCATTCCTTTTTTGGGCTGGGGAACCACTTTTATTGATTACGACAATGACGGCTGGAAAGATATTTTAGTGGCCAACGGCCACATCTATCCTTCGGTTGACAAAGCCCAGTGGGGCACGAGCTACGCGCAGCAAATGCTGCTTTTCCGCAACGACCAACTCGACCCGAAGACCAACCAAATCCGTTTTGAGCGGGTCGGCGCAAATCCGGACAGCGCGCTTGCGAAATCTATGGTTGCGCGCGGTCTGGCGATCTGTGATTTGGACGGCGACGGCAAAGTTGACGCGGTTATCGGGGCTCTCGAAAATGCTCCGATGCTCATCAAAAATGTTGCGGCGAACAGCAATCACTGGCTCTCGCTCAAACTAATCGGCGATCCGGCCAAGAAAACTCCGCGCGATGCCATCGGCTCAAAAGTTTTTGTGACAACCGGGAAGCTGCGTCAGCGCGTTGATGTTTTCAGCGGCGCGTCATTTGCTTCGCAATCGGATTTGTGTCTTCACGTCGGGCTTGGCGATGCCGCCAAAATTGATAAACTCGAAATTCGCTGGGCGGACGGCACATCGGAAGTAATTCAGGTTCCGGGCGTTGACCGCCTCTTAATAATTCAAGAAGGCAAAGGGATAATCAGCAAGTGACTGCCCTATGAGGTTTTAAAACTCGTTTATCGAAATATAACTGGAGGGGTGTGGGCTTGTCCCCACCCAATGAGCGTTGCTTTGAACGCGAAAATAGACTTTAAATAAAGCAAATTTTCGCCTGTCGGCTCATTGGGTGGGGACAAGCCCACACCCCTACAAATTTCAAAGAAAAACATGGGTTTTCCTATTTTTCGACATTCTTCCAGAAAAAACTTTCAGGTGTTAGAATAAATGTTAACCGAACATCTGTTTTGAAGAGCAAGGGGATTCAAAATCTATGATAAACGGCAGTGGAGAATTAGAGCACAGCAAAATGCCGAATGGTAATCAATCAGAGACAAGACAGGAAGATAAGTTTCACGAAGAGAAAGAGATTTTGCTCAATCACGTTCAAAAATACGGATTGCGGCGAACAGCGCAGCGCGATTTGATTCTGGATGTTTTTTTAAGAACCGAAGAACATCTGTCGAGCGAAGATTTATATGATTTGGTCAAACTCGAAGACCCCAGCATCGGCCACACCACAGTTTACCGGACTTTAAAGCTGCTGACCGAAGCGGGCCTGGCCTGCGAAGTGCGTTTTGGCGACGGGCGCACTCATTACGAGCATCATTTTAACCATCAGCCGCACGATCATATGATTTGCACCCAGTGCAGCAAGATTATCGAATTTTACTCGCCGGAGCTCGAAGCGATGCAGGATTCGATTGCGGCTAATTACAATTTTGCCATCAAACAATATTCGTTGAGAATGCTCGGTTTATGCGAGGATTGCAACGACGGGACAGCGCCGCTCAAGCCAAAGGCAAACTTGAGCGCGCACCTCCATTCACATGCAACTTTGCACCATAAATAAAAAATGAGCGTAGAAATTACCTTTAAAATCGAAAATCAACCGGAACGCAACGGCATTGTGGCCGAAAACAGTTATCTGTGGGATGCCGCCAAACGTTTGGGCGTACATCTCGAAGCGGCCTGCGAAGGACACGGAACATGCGACACCTGCGCTGTCACGGTTTTAACGGGCGCCGAAAATTTATCTTCGCCAACGTCTGCTGAAATGCAGCATCTAACCGATGAAAGACGGGCTAACGGCGAACGGCTGGCCTGTCAAACACGGATTCAGAAGAGCGGAGATATAACAATTATGGTGAAGGAAAAAGTCACGGCCGAAGCCGAAGAAAAGAAAGAACGCGAATGGCGCAAGGATTTCCAGGACCTGCCGTTTGATAAAAAGTTTGCGACTCTGGTCGAGCTTGAAGCCGTCGCGCTCAGCGAAACCTTTAGTTTTGTTGCCAACCTGCCCATGACCTTGAGCAACAAAGTGGTGGATATTTTGGCGAGTTTCGGTTGGAAAATGGATAAAACCGCCCGTCAGGCGCGTCGTCCGACCGAGCATCATGCAGAAGCGAAAACCGACCACCAATAAGCTTAAAACAGGCGGGGTAAAAAATTTTCGTTGAATAACGCGCTCAAAAAAACGACAATTAGCGACACGGACGCAGATCTTGCGCCGAGAGTTTTTGGCTTTGCCGCACTTGGCGTAATGGCGGCGATGTTTGCGCTGATGGGTTTTTCAATGACGATAATTATTTTTTTAGTTCTGGTCGGTTACTTTGTTTGGCGAGCGGTCGCCAAAACCGAAATGCACGAAATCCGGGGCATTTTTGAGTTTTATCTGGCGGCCAACGAAGTTTTGCGCGATGATGAGCGGCGTTGGTACGGCTTTGAGATTCAGGATGTCATCACGCGCGGGCAGCGGATTTTGGGAATGATGCCCGATCCGCCGCCGCTCGTTCATTTTGCCCTCGGCGCGCTTCATCATCGCGCCGGAAACTTTCAACAGGCTGAAAATCATCTGGCTTATCTGGTTGAAAACGATAAATCGGATGAGAAAAGCCGTTTGTCGGCGACATCCGAACTGCGCTCATATGTGCGAATTTTAAGAAAGCTCGAACGCGAACCGGCAGAAGCGCCGCAGACAACAGCTGCCATCAGGGCGCTCGAACGCTCCCGCCGTCATCGCGCCGCCGTGCTGCTGGCCGAAAGTCGTCAGAAATCGCAGGAGGCGCTCGCTGCCGCCAAAACAAAAGAGATTGCCGATGCGTCAGCGCCGGAGCCTCGCAAACCGCTGCTTGAACGCCTCGAAGAAAAAACGGCGGAGACGGTCGCGGCGAGTTCGCCTGACTCACAAAAAGTCCCGCATTTCACCCAGTTTAAATCAAATAATGAAGTCGTTCATGCCGCCAACGGCGACGCGGCCAAAAAAGGCGACGCGACAAACGGCTCATCCGTGACCGAAACGCCGAAAAAGACGCGGACGCCAAAAAAGGAAAGAATTCAAAAATCAATTACCGAAGTTTTGCGTGACATCTATGATTAACTAAAAATGGAAAATGGAAAACGGAAAGCGCTCTCAAATTTAAGTGTAGTGTGTTTTTAAAATTTATCGCATCCTGATTTGATTTTCCATTTTCCGTTCTCCATTTTTTATGCTTTCTGCTGAAATCATTGCCATCGGCTCGGAGCTTTTGACGCCCGAACGGACGGACACAAACAGTCTCTGGCTAACCTCAAAACTTAACGAAATCGGAATTGCGGTCAAACTCAAAACCGTTGTCGGCGACGATTCGCAAAGGCTCGAAGAAACAATTCGGGACGCTTTTAAACGCTCGAACGTCGTCATCACAACCGGCGGTTTAGGCCCGACCGAAGACGATATTACGCGTCACTGCGCCGCTTCCGCCGTTGACCGAGAGCTGGTTTTGCAGCCTCAGCTGGTCGAAGAGCTGCGGGCTAAATTTGCCCGGATGCAGCGTCCGATGCCGGAAATTAATCAACGACAGGCTTATCTAATCGAAGGCGCAGAGGTTTTGCCCAATCCGAACGGTTCAGCGCCGGGAATGCTGTTTGTTAACAAAACGGCCGAGAATAACGAGCAATTTCTAGCGATTTTGCCCGGGCCGCCGCGCGAAATGAAGCCGATGTTTGAGAATTTTGTGCTTCCGCGTCTGCGCCAGGAGGCGGGCGAAATCGTGGTCAAACGCCGCGTGCTGCGCGTCGCCGGACTCGGCGAATCGGCGGTTGACGAACAAATCAGTCCGATTTACAAACAATATGAAAACGTTCAAACTTCGATTTTATTTAACCGCAGCGAAATCGAAATCTGGCTGATCGCGCAGGCCAAATCGGAACCTGAAGTTGACAGCCTGCTCGATGAAGCGGCTGGAAAAATCAGTGAGAAATTGGGCGCGGCGGTTTTTGCGCAAAACGGTGAATTGATGGAAGAAGTCATCGCCAAAATGCTGACGGAAAACGGGCAGACTCTGGCGATTGCCGAAAGCTGTACGGGCGGTTTGATTTCCGAGCGATTGACTGAAATTCCCGGCTCGAGCCGATTTTTTATCGAAGGCATTACGGCTTACGCCAACCAATCGAAAATCAGAGTGCTGGACGTTCCCGCCGAATTGATTGAAAAGCACGGGGCTGTCAGCGGAGAGGTTGCCGAAGCGATGGCCAAAAATTTGCGGGCGCAGGCGGAAACCGATTTTGCGATTTCCGTCACAGGCATTGCCGGGCCGAGCGGCGGAACCGAAGAAAAACCGGTTGGAACGGTTTTTATCGGCTACGCGGAAGCACATGAGGCAACGCATCGCCGGTTGCACTTGCCGGGCGACCGCCATTTGATTCGATGGCGCTCAAGCCAGGCCGCGCTCGATTTGCTGCGCCGCAAGCTCATAAAAAACGCATTTTAATTTACAACCGGAAGATCGTTCTCTCTTAATTCTCGAGTCTTTAAGGATAATAAAAGATGGTCAAACCCAGAGTCGCCGCTTCGTTTTTTGTTTTCGCTTCCCTGCTGATCTTGCTTAGCCTGACGATTTTGCCGTCGCCAGGTCGCGCGGGCGTTTTGGCCACTGCTGCTCCGCCTTCCGTTGTCGTCCGGCAGGATTCTCCCGGAACGCATTTTAAAGGAGCAATCGCCGCCAGCAGATTTGAAATGATTTTGTGGCGCGAAGGACAGAATTTGCGCGGCAATTATTACTACGTCAAATCCGGCAGCGCCAACTCGCTCGATTTACGCGGTAAAATCAGTGAGAGCGGCGAATTTACGATGGACGAATTTGACCAGAGCGGCAAACAAACCGGCGAATTTACCGGAACCTGGAAAGATGATCAGAACCAATCCGGAATCGAGCTCGAAGGCCAATGGAGAAAGCCGGCCGCGTCAACCGGCACGACGTTTACGGCTTCGGAACAATTAATCAATTTTACCGACAGCACCAAGCTTTCGACCATCACTGTCGGCGAAACACTCAAAGCCAGGCGGCTCGAAGTTTCCGGCCAATATCCCGAATTAATCGGCGGCGGAGCCAATACCGCCGGTTTTAATCAAATTGCGAAAGCCAAAGTAACCAGAGAAACCGCCGATTTCAAAAAACAAATGATGGGGCTGACCGCGGCTGATTTAAAAACGCTGCCGCCGGAGATGAACAATTATCTCGACATCAGCTTTGATGTCGAATACGCGGACAACGATTTGATCAGCATCAGTTTTCTGGAAAGCAACTTCAGCGGCGGAGCTCATCCCAATTACAATTACTCCACGCTCAATTACGATCTCAAAAACGGTCGCGAGTTAAAACTCGCAGATTTGTTCAAATCCGGCGCTAAATACTTGCAGACGCTTTCGGCTTATAGCCTGAAAGATTTGCAGAGCCGCACCGACGGCGGTGAAAATCAAGGATTGGCGCAGGATATGTGGGAAGAGGGGGCGAAACCGACGGCGGCAAATTTTAAATCGTGGAATCTGACGCGCAAAGGGCTGCTGATTACGTTTGACCCGTATCAGGTCGGGTCATATGCCGAGGGGCCGCAGTTTGTGATTGTGCCCTACGCCGAACTTAAAAGCATTGCCAAAGCTGACGGAGCGTTGGCTAAAATGCAAAAGTAAAAATTCGCGCCGCGTTGGTTGGCGCAAACCGGCAGAGATGATGTTCTCCGCTTTCAGGCGTCGAGCGGGCTGCGCACGCCAAAACCGCCGCTGTTGAGAACGTGTGTGTAAATCATTGTCGTCCGCAAATCGGCGTGACCGAGTAAATCCTGAATCGTCCGAATATCATAACCGGCTTCGAGCAGATGCGTGGCGAATGAATGCCGGAGCGTGTGGCAGCTCGCTTTTTTATCGAGCTTTGTTTGAGCGACCGCCGTTTTGACAGCGCGCTGGATCGAGCTTTCTCCGAGATGATGTCGTCTCTCTTTGCCGGCGCGCGGATCAAGCGAACGTTTGGCGGCGGGAAAAACATACTGCCAAGCAAATTCGCGCCCGATATTTCTGTATTTTCGTTCAAGCGCGAAAGGCAGATAAACCTCGCCGAAACCAAGCCGCAAATCTTCCTGGTGAATCAGGCGAACTCGTTCAAGATGATTTTCGAGCGGCGCGCTCAGTTTTGCCGACAGCATTGTTACCCTGTCTTTGTCGCCTTTGCCCTAGCGCACCATTATTTGTTTCCGCTCAAAATCAAGATCTTTGACGCGTAACCGCAGCGCTTCCATCAGACGCAGACCGGCCCCGTAAAGCAGAGATGCCACGAGCCATTCGTCGCCGCGCAAAACATTGAGAATTTTCTGCACTTCGTCGCGCGTTAAAACATCCGGCAGACGCTGCGGACGCTTGGCGCGCAGCACGTTTTCAAGCCCGTTGAGCGGCTGATTAAGAAACTGATTGTAGAGAAACAGGAGCGCGGCAAAGGCCTGATTCTGCGTCGAAGCGGCCACATTTCCAGTCACGGCCAAATATGTCAAGAATTCCCTGACGTGATCGCTGTTTAAATCTCTATAATGGCGTTTGTCATAAAATAAAATATAGCGGCGAATCCAGCCAAGATAAGTTTCTTCGGTTCGCAAACTTAAATGCCTAAGCCGAATAAAATCACGAACCGATTCAATAAACGGTGATTTCGAAGACATCTGACCGGATTCTCCCGTCTTGTAATATGAAGGCTAAATTAATTTATAATACGAAATATACGAATTATACTGCAATAAACAGTCAATAATCCAAATTTAACGGATTATCGGAATAATTTTGACAATAAACCCAAATGTTCGTATTATTTGCCAAGCTTGCAGTCGAATAATAGTTGGGCTTCTAGCGAAAAATGACGACCAATATTTGGCAGATAATCTTGAATTAATTCCAAAATCAAAACAAAGCAGCTTCGGTTGCTCGTGTCGCAAAGGTTCAAACGCTTTGTGCTTTGTTTCGATTTCCGCTTCGCGTTTTGTACGTTGTTTGGATTTCCTAAATGAGCGGGGCATGATAATTTGTTTCTGGCATCTGGTTCAGGTTTGTTCGCTCCGCGTTTTATTTTGTGTTCGATGCCCAACAGGTCGTGATACAAGCAAAGAATCGGAGTACGATGTTTGTGACGTTAAAATGGAGGTCACAAGCAACAGACAGGGACAGGGTCGGCAATGATTTTGGGACGCTTCAAAATGAAGATGATCCCGGCCAACAGTGTGACCATAATTGATGCCCTGCGCCCGAATCCACGGTATGGGACTGGATTGATCCCGGATAGGAGTGTGGAAGTACGCCGAGAA
>JBBQUS010000076.1:0-16907 GCA_038212235.1 Pyrinomonadales bacterium | reverse complement strand
GAAAACGGCATAATCGGTTTTGCCGTCGCCGTCGTAATCGGCCGGGACGAGTTGGTCGCCGGTCGTTCCATACTGCACGGCGGTAAAGCCGCCGGTGGATTTCTGGACATACCAGGTTCCGTTGCGGAAGACTGATAAATCCGTTTTTCCATCGCCGTCAAAGTCCGCTCTTGAGCGCACCTGAACGCCGCCGCCCTGGCAAGAATAGCTGCCGAAAACCTTGACACCGTCAACAAAAACACCAGGGAAACTAACCGATGAATCCGAAGCCATCCGCCATCTGAACTTGACGGTTTGTCCGTTGAGCGAAGCGGGCAGGTTGACGGTCGAATTGATGTATCCGTTGGAGTTGCCGGTCCAAGCCATGCGTCCGCCAATCGGGCTCATGAAACTGGAGCTGATGGTGCCGTTGTAGCCGCCCGCGACGAAAGAGCCGCCGGCCGTGACGATATCCTGGTAGGTGGTGCCGCCGTCGGTGCTGACTTCCAGAACCATTCCATCAAACGTGTTTTCCGTGTTGTAGCTGTTGCGGAACGTTAATTGCGATGTCGCCGTGCCGGTTGTTCCAATCGTAACAGACGGCGAAACGAGGGACTTATCAGTAACAGTTGCCGGATCATCGGCAAAGGCAGCGTTCGGAGCAGTGTCAGGCGTGGTGGTGGTCGTCACCCAGGCGTTGCCGCTGGTGGTGATGACTGTCCAACCTGCGGGCAGAGCCGGAGCAGTGACGCCGTCAAAGTTTTCGCTTAAAGATGTTTGCAGCGTGCCGAGCGTGTAAGTCTGGGTGATTGTCGCTGTAGTTGTGCCGTCGGTGACGTTAAAGGTTAGCGTAATCGAACTGCTGCAAGGCGTATTAGCCGGAACCGTGAAGGTAAAGTTACGCGTCACTGCTGCGCCGCCGGGCGCTAAAACGCCGAAACTTTGCGATGTAGTGACAGGAACAACGCCGGTTGACGCCTGCAGGGTCGCAGTGACAGTGCCGGTAGCCGCGCCGCCGACGTTTTGCAGGGTCAGGGCGACCGTGACAGTTTCACCGGGATCGGGAACGTTGTTGCCGCCGCTATCGGAGACGAAAGCGACACTGCCCGTGATAAACGGCAAAGTGGCTGGCGGACAGAACAACCTCTGGTTATCGTTAGTACCGGCGAATGGAGCACCCGTTGCTGAGCGACCGCCGATAGCAAAGAAAGCGCCGTTGGCCACACCGCCGGCTAGACGGCCGCGGGCAGCTAATGCGGCTGGCAGAGTAACCCAGGTATTGGTTGAGGGTCTCCAGAAAACCGCAGTATTTGAAACCGCACCGGCGACAAACCCGCCGGCCAGCACTGCGCCGCCGTTGTAGTTGGCAGCTGCTGCTCCCCAGCGATCAGTCGGCAAATCGGCGATTGACGCGTCATCCCAGGTGTTGGCGGTCGGATCGTAGCGATAGGTTTTAACCGAACCGTTACCGGAGGCTAAATCTACGCCGCCCGCAACATAAAAGAAATTTCCGTTCGTAAATGCTGAAACAAATCCGAGCGCAACCGGGTAAGCAGCGGCCGTTGTCCAGGTGTTGGAGGCAATATCATAGATTTCTACCGCAGTAGTCGAACCTGACGAACCGCCGGTCGAGGTGAAACCGGTTATTTTGTAAATTTTACCATTTAAAAAGACCGCTGCACTGTTCCAAGTGGCGGTCGGAGCGGGCGCTAACGGTGTATAGGTGTTAGCCGTCGGACTGTAGCGGTACAAAGTGTTAACGGCGTCGCCGGTGCCGTTAGCACCGCCGACGATGTAAATATTTGTGCCGTCGGAAGCTGCGGCAGGGGCTTCCAAAGCTACCGGGAGCGGAGCGATAGCAGTCCAAGTGGTGCCGTCAAATTTATAAGAGTTGGCAATAATGGTGGTGCTGACACCCGCAAAACTGTACAAGTTGCTGCCGACTGAAGCAACGGTGTTATCAAGCACGGGAATCGGATAAACCGCTCCCGATGTCCAGCCGCAGCCGTTGCCGCCCTGGATAATCGGAACATCAAAACTTTCAGATTTAACTACTTCCTGTTCAACTGCTTCTTTTTTCAGTGTACTGTTAGCTGCAGCTGCGTTTGCTTCAAATAAACTTGCAGAATCGGGAACTCGAGTAGCCTCTTGCGCGTGAGCGGTGGTTATAATTTGACGGCTCAACGTCACAGACATAATTGCCATCGCTAAAACGCCAAGAACCGCGACGGTTCGCCAGGTTTTTGCGGTGGAAGGTTGGCGCTTGAAGTTTTGACTCGCCCAAAACTTAAACGCTGCTATGAGATTTGTGTGATGCATTTCTGATTCTCCTTCAAAGTAATGTAAAACCCACTGACAGTCACGAAAGCGTTGCTCTTTTCTTTCAACCCTTGATTTTTATCTCTTGTCAAAGGATTGTATGCTCGATTTGTAATGCTAAACTGCCCCAGTAGAAATCAGTGATTGTTGTTTTGCGTCGCTATTAAAACACACTTCATTAAGTTTTCACAAAGCATCAAAACAATTTATTTCATTTTTTTTTAATATATTTTTGTTGAAATTGTAACGTCAATAAATGTCTTCATTTAATAATGACAAAACAACTTTTACACAGGCCATTTCGTCCCACTCAAGCGCCACTCATCTTGAAAAACTGAGAATATTTAACGCTAAAAATCTCTTTTGCCCTGTTTTTTATTTAATCGCTTCCAAACCGTTCAGATATGGCTGCAGAATTTCGGGTATCAAAATTGTGCCGTTTGATTGCTGATAGTTTTCGAGAATTGCAATCCAGGTGCGACCAACCGCTAAACCTGAACCATTGAGAGTGTGAACGAACTCTGGTTTCGCGCCGCCCGCCCGGCGAAACCTGAGATTCATGCGGCGCGCTTGAAAATCTTCGCAGTTTGAGCAGGAAGAAATTTCCCGAAAAGTGTTTTGGCTGGGCAGCCAGACTTCGATGTCGTATGTTTTTGCCGCCGCAAAACCCATGTCGCCGGTTGATAAAACCATGGTGCGGTACGGCAAACCGAGTTTTTGCAAAATTGCTTCGGCATTGGCTGTCAGTTTTTCGTGTTCATCGTTTGAGTTTTCGGGCAGGCTCAGTTTGACCAATTCGACTTTTTCAAATTGATGCTGGCGAATCAGCCCGCGCGTGTCGCGTCCGTGACTGCCTGCTTCGGAGCGAAAACAGGGCGTGTAAGCGGTAAAATATTTGGGCAAATCGCCTGCGTCCAAAATTTCTTCGGCGAAATAATTTGTCACCGGAACTTCGGCGGTTGGAATCAGAGCGAATCCTCTTTCGTCTTTGAGATGAAACAAATCTCCCTCGAATTTCGGAAGCTGGCCGGTTCCAAACAGCGCGGTTCGATTGACCAGAAACGGCGGCAGCGTCTCGGTGTAGCCATGCTCGGTCGTGTGGACGTCAAGCATAAAATTAACCAGAGCGCGTGAGAGCCTGGCGCCAGCGCCGTTTAAAATCGCAAATCTGGCGCCGGCGATTTTTGTTGCCCGCTCAAAATCCAGAATCCCCAGATTAGTTCCCAAATCCACATGATCTTTTGGTTCAAAATCAAACTCGCGCGGCTGTCCCCAGCGACGGATTTCGACGTTGGCAGATTCGTCCGCTCCGACCGGAACGTCAGCCTGCGGCAAATTCGGTAAACCTGAAAGCAACTCGCGCATTCGAGTTTCAGACCCTTCGCGCATTGCGTCCAGTTCGGAGATACGTTCTTTGATTCGAGTGACAATTGACTTTCTGGCTTCGGCATCGCCGTGCTGACCGGCTTTGACCAAAGCTCCGATTTCACGGCTGGCGGCGTTGCGCTCGGCGTTGAGTTTGTCGGATTCGCCGATCACCTGGCGTCTCTCTTCGTCGAGGGCGACAAAATCTTTCAAAGTTTCTGTGGAAAAATTGCGATGTTCCAGCGCGGTTCTAACGGTCTCCAAATTTTCGCGCACAAAATTCAAATCGAGCATTGACGACTATCCTTTTAATAATTGATTGATAAAGTATCAGGAAAATTATTAAACCACGAAACGACACGAAAAAACACGAACGGGTTTGCAGACAAAACAGAAGGCTGCGTATCGGAGTCGGGCGGAATTTTAAATTATAAAATTCCATCCACCCTCGACGCGCGGGCTTTTATCATTTTTGCTAAACTCGAATCCGAGATGAGATTTATAAAATATTTAATTTTACTATTTGTCGTTGTTTTATTAATCATGGGCGGAGTCGGCTACTGGTTTTACAGAGACTTGACTACGGCTAAAACACACGATAAAGCCAGCCAGTATATCAATATCCCGCGCGGTTCGTCGCCGTCCGACATTATCAGCAAACTAAATGAAGAAGGCGTTTTAAGCAGCAGCCTGCCGGTGGCGGTTTATTTGCGTCTGATGGGCAAAGGATCCGGTTTAAAATCGGGTGAATATCGTTTTTCTTCGCCGATTTCGCCGCTTGAGGTTATCAAGAAACTCGAAGAAGGCGAAGAGCGTTCCACTAAACTGACGGTTATCGAAGGCTGGACGCGTTGGGAAATCGCCAGAGAAATCGCCGAAAAATTTCCTCCGCCAAACACTGAAAATCAAACAAACGACCCGAAAGCGATTTTTGATTTGATGAATGATGCAAGTTTAATCGCCGACCTTGACCCAACCGCGAAAAACCTCGAAGGTTATCTCTACCCCGACACTTATCAGTTTCCGCGCGAATACGCTCCGAAACAGGTTGTCAAAGCTCTGATTGACCGTTTCAAAAAGGAATGGAAGCCGGAATATGCGACCCGCGCCAAAGAGTTAAATCAAACACCGCACAACATCGTGACGATGGCTTCGATGATTGAAACCGAATCAAAACTTGCCGATGAACGCCCGGTTGTGGCATCGGTGATTTACAATCGGCTGCAAAAAGGTATTCCGCTCGGGCTTGACGTCACCAACATTTACGCGGCAAAACTCGCCGGAGTCTGGGAAGGAACTTTTAATAAATCGGACGCCGAACGCGAATCGCCTTATAATTCGCGCAAATACGCCGGACTTCCGCCGACTCCGGTCGCCAGCCCGAGCATAGTTTCGATCAAAGCCGCGCTTTATCCGGCAAGTACCGATTACATTTATTACGTCCGCAACGTTCAGAAAACCGACGGCTCGCACAATTTCTACAGCAACGCCGCCGATTTTGAACGCGGCAAAGCTGCCTATCAAATCTGGCTCGAAGATCAACGCCGACAAAAACGCGAGAATACTGAAGCTAATTCGCAATAATATTCATGGAACAATAAATTACTTTTTGTGTCTAACTTTATTAGGTGAGGCTTAAATTATGAATTCCACGAATTTTATCTCTGTTACAGAACATAAGTTGCTATTGGCGACAGTTCTTTTTTCACTTTCACTCGTTTTTTCGAGTGTTTGTACCTTAACAATCAAAAGTTACAATATTCATGTTGCTAACGTTCAGTTTCAGAAGAGATTAGTAGCTGAAAGAGAAAACATTTCCGATTTTGTAATTTGTAATTTTGGACAAACATACCCTGAAGTTTGGAGCAGATTTTTTAGTCTTACATTTTTGCCTTTGTCTTTTCTTTTCATTCGTAAAAGAAAATCAATTTATTTGCTATTTTCCTTCATATTGCTTTTACTTCCCTTCTTTCACTTATGGTTATGGTTTGCCAAAACCCAACATCTGGCTTTTTTCCGTGAATTATCAATTGATAATTGGAACAACAAATTTCTTTATGACTCCAATAGCTTCGATATCTTAATACTTTATCTGATGCCAATCATATTGGTTTGGCACATTTTAATGATTGCTCGCCTATTTTTAAGTCGGTTAACAAATCAAACCAATCTTGCATGAACAATTTAATTTCGAGGCAATCTTGTTTCTCACGGCAAAATTTCCTATCGTAGCAAGACGAGGTAATTTTAAGAGAACATGACAATTGCAATGCAAACTCAGCTTCCGCCGCTTCCCGTCGAACATTACACACTAACCAACGGATTGCGAGTCGTTTTGAGCAAAGACGATTCAATTCCGGTCGTTTCCGTCGCCGTTTATTATGACGTCGGCTCGCGCAACGAACGCGAAGGGCGTTCGGGTTTCGCGCATCTTTTTGAGCATATGATGTTTCAAGGCTCGGAAAACGTCGGTAAGACCGAGCATTTTCAGTACATCATGAAAGCCGGCGGGACGATGAACGGGACAACTTCGGAAGATCGGACAAATTATTTTGAAACGCTCCCGGCCAGTGAACTGCCGCTCGCGCTCTGGCTCGAATCCGACAGAATGCGGTCTTTGAAGGTGACGGAAGAGAATTTTGAGAATCAGCGCAAAGTCGTTCAGGAAGAAAAACGTCTGCGCTACGATAATCAGCCTTACGTCAACGGCATCCTGCGGCTCAACGAAATGGTTTACGGCAATTTTGCCAACGCCCATTCGGTGATCGGTTCGATGGACGACCTTGAAGCCGCGACCGTTACGGACGTGCAGGAATTTTTCAACACTTATTACGCGCCGAACAACGCGGTTTTAACCGTTGTCGGTTCGTTCGAGCCGAGCGAAGCCCGCGATCTGATTCAAAAATATTTCGGTTCGATTCCCGCCGCTTCCGCACCGCCTGCCGTTGACGTCGCCGAACCGGAAAACGTCACCGATAAACAAGATACTTTTGTTGACCAATTCGCGCCGCTGCCCGCGTTTATTACGGCTTGGAAAATTCCGCCGCGCCGGACAGCGGAATTTAACGCGCTTTATCTGGCCGGAAAACTGTTGTTTGACGGCGACAGCTCGAGGCTTTATCAAAAACTTGTCAAAGGCGAAGAATCCGTCGTTCAGCTTTTTGGTAATCTGGACGAACGGCGCGGACCTTCGGCAATGTGGATCGGAGCGATTCCCAAACCCGGCGAAGATTTGGATCAAATTCGCCGCAGCATCGCCGACGAAATCAAAGAACTGGCAACCATCGGCGTGACGGACGAAGAAATGGGCAAACTGCGCAACCAGCTTTTTAACGACGAAGTGCGCGGTCGTCAATCAACCATGTTTCGCGCTCAACGCCTGGCGGAATTTACGCTTTATGACGGCGATCCAAATTTGATCAACACCGAGTTTGAACAGCTAATGCTCGTCACGCCCGAAGAAATCAAAGCGGCCGCCGCCAAATATCTGGACACGGATAATCGTTCAAATATTGATATTGTTCCGGCATCTAAGCATTAGTTTTTGGAGATTTTGTATGACTGATGAGGAACTTAATCGCAAATTTGATTTTATCGTTGAGCAATTAGGGCAAACGGTAGTCGGGCTGCAAATGATGAAGGAAGTTCACGAAGCCGATTATCAAAAATTTGACAAACGCATGAGCCGTCTCGAAGGCGCGTTTGTCGGAATTTATAACACCGTCACTGAGCAGTCCAAACAGATTGAAGGCTTGCGTGAATCCGTTGAACATTTGCGCGAAGAAAGCGCGGAAACCCGCGACCGGCTCGATATTTTTATTGTCGTTCTCGAAAAACTCATTTCTAAAGATCAGAACGGGAAAGGCTCGTCCAAAAATTAAAACTCAATTATGACCGAAGATTTTCGCACAAAAGCGCCGTCGCCGCTCGCGCCGCGCGCATTTAATTTACCGATACCGCAGGAAAAAGTTTTATCAAACGGCTTAAAACTTGTGGTTGTTGAAGACCATCGTTTGCCGATTGTTTCGTTTCGGCTGGCTTTTAAAAACGGCACGGCTCATGATCCGGCGGATTTACCGGGTTTGACTTCGATGCTGACGACTATGCTTAACGAAGGCACGGTCAAACGCACGAGTCTGCAAATTGCTTCCGAAGTGGAAAACTTGGGAGCGTCTTTATCGTCAAGCGCGGGCGCGGACAGCACGGTTGTTGCCGCTTCGTCTCTGGCAGTTTACACGGGGGAAATTCTGGATTTGATGGCGGATATCGTCCTTAATCCAAGTTTTCCCGATGAAGAACTGCATTTGCAGCGCGATAACGCCAAACAGGGCTTAATCGCTCAGCGCGCGCAACCCGGGTTTCTCTCGGACGAGCGGTTATCAAAAGTTCTTTTCGGCGAGCATCCGTATTCGGTCGTTTCCGCGACGGAAGAATCGCTCGATAAATTGGCGCGGGAAAAACTGGAAGAATTTCACCGGCAAATGTTTGTTCCGAGCAACGCCGTTTTTGTCGCAGTCGGCGATGTTAACGGTGACGAATTAAAAGATACGCTCGAAAATTTGTTTAGCGGCTGGGAAAAAGGAGCCGAGTTAAATAATCAATTTCCCGCGCCGCCCGCACGCGCCGGGCGCGAAATCTATCTCGTTGATCGTCCTGCCTCGGCGCAGTCAAATATTGTTTTGGCAAATCTGGCAATTGACCGCAATGATCCGGATTTCTTTCCGTTTCTGGTGATGAATCAGGTTTTAGGCGCGGGCGCGTCTTCGCGCTTGTTTATGAATCTGCGCGAGCAAAAAGATTTTACCTACGGCGCGTATTCGTCGCTTGACGCCCGCCGCTCCGCCGGCGCGTTTGAAGCCACCGCCGAAGTTCGTTCAGCCGTGACCGGCGACGCGCTCAAAGAATTCTTTTACGAGCTAGACCGGATTCGCGACGAAGCCGTTCCCGCGCAGGAGCTGCAGGATGCTAAAAATTATATGACTGGCGTTTTTCCGATTCGGCTCGAAACGCAGGAAGGCTTAATCGGTCAGCTCGTGACGATGCAAATGTATGATTTGCCGCCCGATTATCTGCAAACTTATCGCGACAAAATCAACGAAATTACAGTGCCCGATGTTCAAAGAGTCGCGCGAGAATATATCACGCCCGAAAAAATGGCGGTCGTCATCGTCGGCGACGAAAACACGGTTTACGAACAAATTCAGCCGTATGCTGAAAATATCCGATTATATAACGCTCAAGGCAATCAGAAAGAGAGAAACACAATGAACAACGCAACATCAGGCGCGGGCGAAACTTGGAATTTAGAAGTGACCAGCCCGCAGGGAAATTTACCGATTACAATGGTTTTGCTCAAAGAGGGCGAAAGCATCACCGGAACTCTCAACACGCCCGTCGGCGACGGCGCGATTACCGCCGGCGCAATCAGCGGTAACAGCTTGGAAGCAACGGCGAGTCTGAGTTTTCAGGGAATGCCCGTCAACGTCAAAATCACCGGAACGATCAACGGCGATTCGGTTTCAGGCAGTGTTGATACGGGAATTTTGGGCTCACTTCCCTTCACCGGAACGCGAGCGAGCTAAATCGTTAAGCAAAGATAGTTTATCCGCGCAAAAGCAAAAACAGGAACGGTGTTATTTCCCGTTCCTGTTTCCGTTTAATTTTAAAATTAGTTTTTGTTAATTTATTTTGCTTTGACCGCTGTCAAATTACCTTTGCCGGTAAAACCGTCGTTGACGTTGGTCGGCAGCGATTCAAAATTGAGAGACAAATCTTTGTCGCTTATTTTTCCGCTGGCTATTACCGGCGGTCGCGGATTTTCAGCAAAATCACCCACGTCAACGCGCGGCAAACTAATCTCTCCGTTTTCGATTTTGCCGGTCGCTGTATCGCTCATCTGTCTTTGCAGTTTTGAGTTTGCCGTCAAACCAAAAAACGCCGTAACACGACTGCCCGAACGAATAATTTTGATTGTTCCGGTGATGGCAAACTGTTGCTGCTTGCCGACAAAACCGCCCGAATATTCAAAGTTTCCGGTTTTCACCTGAAAACTCTCCATTTTCCCCTGCCAATTTTTGTCTGTTCCAACTGTCAAACCCTTTTCTTCTTCGACCGGAACGACGACAACCTTGACCGGGCTGGTTAAAACCTGCGCCGAAATCGCTCCCGGCGGCGGAGTCGCCAGAGCGAGATAAACTTCGCCCGCCCGGTTTTCAAAATTAACGGCATAGCCCGCTGTGGGGCGCGTTCCGGCAAAGCCGGCAACGACTGCCTGATGAGTAAAATCTATTTGCTCAGGCGACGATAGATTATTAATAATCTGCTGTAATTCAGCATATTGCTTGGCGTTACGGACGACGAAAATGAATGGTTCTTCCATGCTGCTCTGGCTGTCTTCAAACAGTGTTCGAAAATCGGTTTTTACCGGAACTTTATCTGGCGGTTCGACTTTTTTTGGCATTTCGACTTTTTTAGCGGAAGTTTTTTTGTGTGTTTTTTTTGATTTCTTCTGCGCATTTACCGTTCCGCTCCCGACCGTCGCGAACAGAATCATGATTAAAAGTAATGGTAAGATTTTCATTTTGTCTCTCCTTCATCAAGCAATTTTGCGAGCCGTTTCCTTTAGTCTAGCTTTTGCCGCCAATTCATCAACCAATTTGATTTCGCCGTTTTCATAGATCGCGTTTCCGGCGACAACCGTTTGCACAAGGTCGCGCGCCGAACTGGCAAAGACGAGAGCCGCGTTGACATCGTAAACGGGTTGCTGCGGGAGAGAGGCCAGTGAGATGACACAGAGGTCTGCTTGTTTGCCCGCTTCGAGACTGCCCGTTTTGTTTTCGAGTCCTAATGCACGCGCTCCGCCCAGAGTTGCGGCGAACAAAACCTGTTCCGCGCTGATAAAATAACCGTTGTTCCGCTGTAAAAACGCGGCGAGCCTGGCTTCTTCCAGAATATCGCAGACGTTATTGCTCGCAACCGAATCGCTGCCAAGTCCGACGACATTGTTTGCCAGCATCCGGGCAAACGGAGCAATGCCGTGCGCGAATTTGGCGTTTGATTTCGGGCAATGCGCGATTTTGGTTTCGGTTGCCCTGATAATTTCGAGGTCGGTTTCATCAACATTGATGCAGTGCGCGAGCAGCGGTTTTGTCGTTAAAACGCCGACTTTCTCCAGATATTGAATGGTCGAACATCCGGGAGCGTCCCACGAAACGCCGAGATTTTTTAAAAGCGCGGCAATATTTCCGGTGCCGGAGCGCATTAAATCTTCTTCGGCTTTTGATTCGGCGGCGTGAATTGTGACGGGCAAATTTGCGCTGAGCGAAAAATCCGTCATCATCTCAAACAATTTTCGGCTGACCGTGTACGGCGCGTGCGGAGTGATTCCGATTTTAACCAAATTTGATTCAAACTGCCGATTTTCGGAAACCTTTTCGCGCAGTTCGTTAAACCTTTCCGCCGCTAAATCAGCGTCGAGCGCAAATGAATTTTCCTGATATGAAATGCCGCGCAGGCCCGTTTGAGAAAGCGCTTTGGCTCCGGCAAAGCCGTGTTTGCCAATGTCTCCGATGGCGGTGACGCCCGCGCGGACGGCTTCGAGAGCGCCGCACAAAGCGGAATTTTCAATATCCTCGGCGGTCATTACCCGGTCGCGGGCAGTCGCCAGTTTTAGCAGCCAGGTTGAAAAGTCATTTTCGACCGAATCGAGATATCCGCGCAGCGCCGTAATTTCCAGATGCGCGTGAGCATTAACGAAACCCGGCAAAATAGCCGCTTCGCCAAAATCCTTGATGCTCGCGTCGGGAAATCTCTGAGCAATTTCGCGCCCGTGGCCAACCGCAATAATCTGCGTTTCGCTAAAAGCAACCGCGCCCTTCTCAATCGGTGCGGACGAAATCGGCACGATCCAATCGGCGGCGTAAATGGTGATTGGCAATTGGTGATTAGTAATAAGTTTGCTCCGGAAATTGGGTAGTTTCTCAGATATTCTACCGATTACTCGTTACCTACTGTCTTTCAAAGTGCGGTAACGCTGCAAAATGTCGGTGACGTAGGCGCGGGTGGTGCGAATGTCAATCCGACTGATAAATTCATCTTCAGTCGGAGGCGCCGCGCCTTCGGGCACTTTGTCCCATTCGGCAACGCGGCTCGCACCGGCGTTATACGCCGCCAGAGTGCGCGCCTCCGGCGCGGGCAAATCGCGGTAACGTTCGCCCAGTTTTTCCAGATACCAGCAGCCGATTTGAATATTTCTTTCGGGTTCGCGTAAAACGCTGACGTGATCCCGCGCAATTTGCTGTTCAAAATCTTCGATGCCGGTTTCCTTTGCCCATTCGCGCGCGACGGTGGGAGTGATTTGCATCAACCCGACTTCGCCCGCTTCGCCCAATTTAGTAGTTTGGAAATAAGTTTCCTGATAAATCAAACTCCAGACGAGTTTTGGATCAAGCCGGTAGATTGCTGCCTGACGCTCAATAATCGCATCGTAACGATGAATCCAGTATCTGTTGCCAAAGTAAATGCCGGCTACCGCCAGGACGGCCAGTAAGATAATCAGAACCGGCAAAATGCGGCGCAGCCCCCGCCAGAAGGCGTATAATCCCAGGCTGAACGAAGATATTTTTAAATCATTTTCGTCCCCCCCGTCCGGAGCGGATGTTTGTGAAACGGAGCCTGCCATTAATTATTCAGCTCCGCAAATGGCAGATAAAATTTTACCATTCAGCTTATGATTTAATTTTCAGCCGTTTTATCTGCGTCCGTCTGAGGCGGCGGAACGCTGATAACGCCGCGAATGTAACGTGCGCGCCCCGCTCCGGGACGCACTCCGGAACGCACCATTTCCGCAAACAAATCCATGTCATAATCGGCTTCGCGCGACATTTCTTCGCGAGTTTCGTGCAAGATTTCCAGAAATTTCGGTCTGCGATACATTTCTCATTCACAATATTTGACCATCACAGCCATGTCAATCGCACTCGGTTATTTTTAAATCAATTCAAACAAAAAAACAGCCTTGGTTTTAAATCCAATCGGCCGTTTTTTTTGTGATTGCGAGTTTTGAACTTTACCAAAGTTCAGCGGCGGCTTTGCACCGCCATTTCAAACATTGCGGTGAGCGATGAGCGTGTAAACGGTTTTGGGACAAAAATACAGGCCCCGCTCGCGAAACTGTCAAGCTGCACCTTGACGCTTTGCTCGGACGTGATAATAATCACGGGAATGGCGGCCAATCGTTTTTCGGTCCGCATATGTTTGACCAAGTCGGTACCCTTGATGTGCGGCAATTCTATATCAAAAATTCCTGCGACGAAATTAGCGTCTTTGTCCAAAATTTGGTACGCTTCGCGTCCGTCGCCAGCCATGACTACGGTGTAGCCCAATTCTTCAATAATATCTTTGACGAGCGCGGCAACCAACACGTCGTCTTCAACCACTAAAACGCGTTCCAGTTGTTTTTCAGTGCCTGTCGTTCCCTGCACGTCGGGCGAATAAACTTCAAGCTCGGTCGTCAATTTATTCGGTTCCAACTGCTCCCGGGTTTTAACTGCTTCGAGCAGCACCCGGATATGATCCAAAACCTCTTTTGAGGAAACTTCTTTTTTGGAAATAGTTTCAGTCATCTTGAGAGTTTTCGCTTCGTTCAAAAGAGTTTCATCGGCTGAATAAGCGATGACCGGCAGTTCGGCAAATTCTTTTTCAGAGCGCAATTGTTTGATTATTTCAATGCCGGACATATGTGGCAGCATCAAATCAACCAAAACCAGATCCGGTTTGTGCGCCCTAATCATTTCAAAACCCTGCAGACCGTCAAAGGCGACCCCGACTACATGTCCTTCTTTTAACAATTTGGTTTCGTAGATACGGGCAATCAACTGGTTATCTTCGATAATAATAATTTTTGACATTATTTTTCTTTTATCTCTCTCAAAGTTTTTTCTAAAACGGTTTCCAAACGAGAGTAAACCTGTTTCAGACAGGCTAGCTGTTGTTCAGCGTTTTCGATTTCGCCTTCACGTCCCATTGTTTCAAGTTCGGTAAGCGGCTCGATCATCCCGCTCATGCCGCAAGTTGCGCTTGAACCGAGACATTTGTGCGCTATCTGATGGATTTCCCGTGAGTTTTTGACTTCGACCGCCAAGGCTAAATCGTCCAGTTGTTCTCTGGTTTGCTGCAGGTAAAGATTGATAATCTGCGACAGCATTTGCGGGTCGTCAGAGGTTACCTCTCGCAAACTGTCAAAGTCAATCAAATTCTCCGAACTCGCTTCGCTTTCCGGGTTTTCAGCCGCGCCTAAGTTTACCGCTTCGTCTTCAGATTTTAACCAACGCTCGAGCACTTCGGTCAGAGCTTCTTTTTTAATCGGTTTGCTCAAGTAATCATCCATTCCGGCGGCGAGACATTTTTCGCGCTCGCCCTGCATGGCGTTTGCTGTGACGGCAATTACTGGAGTCCGATTTGAGCCGTTTTCAAGTTGACGGAACGAGTCAGTTGCTTCGTAGCCGTCCATTTCCGGCATCTGACAATCCATCAAAACCAGCGAGTAAGAATTTCGTTCGAGCGCCGCTAAAGCCTCTTTGCCATTGTATGCGGCGTCAACGCTAAATCCCATTCGCTCCAACTGCATTCGAAGAACTTTTTGATTGACCGCATTGTCCTCAACCACCAGAATTGATTTTTGTTCAGCCGGATAATTTTGTTTTATCATATTGTATTGAGTAACAAGCGGTTTTTCAGCGGTCGGGTCAGTGCTGCATTGAAATTCATTGGCGCCTAAAACTGCGGCAATCGAATTAAACAAATCTGATTGTCGCAGCGGTTTGACTAAATAGCCGTCAATTCCGGCTTGTTTGGCTTCCTGACTGTGACCGCGCATTCCAAACGAGGGCATCAAAATCAATCGGACGTTTGAGATTGATTTATCTTCCTTGATGCGGCGGGCTAAATCAAAACCGTCCATAATTGGCAGCATCAAATCGAGAATCGCCAGATCAAACGGCTGATTCATTTCAGCCGCTTCGCGCAGCTCTTCGAGCGCGTTTAGGCCGTCACCCGCTTCCGTCGCAATCATCCCCCAAGTGGTCACGTAATGCCTGAGAATGCGGCGGTTAGCCGGGCTGTCATCAACAATCAACACGCGGAGATCGGTCAAATCAGTTAAGGGCTGAAATTTTTTGGTTGCTTCGACCGATTGTTTCTCAAAACACGCCGTAAAAGAAAGCATCGAGCCTTTTCCCAATTGGCTTTCGACTTCGACTGTTCCGTCCATCATTTCAACCAGCTGTTTGGTAATGGTCAGCCCAAGACCGGTTCCTCCGTATTGACGGGTGGTCGAGCCATCGGCTTGAGTAAAAGCTTTGAACAAATTGCTTTTGGTTTCATTGCTCATTCCGATTCCGGTGTCGGCGACACTAAACTGCAGCCAGGCCTGATCCACGGTTTCGCTTTCGTTTTTGACACGCACCACGACCTCGCCGGTTTTGGTAAATTTGATGGCGTTACCAATCAAATTGGTCATAATTTGGCGCAATCTTCCCGGATCTCCGCGCAGTTCGACCGGCACGTTGGCTTCGACGAACGCGACTAATTCAATTTGTTTTTTTCTGGCTGATTCGGCGAAAATGGCGACGGTACTTTCAATCGTTTCCCGCAGATCGAAATCAATAGTTTCAAAGTTGAGCTTTCCAGCCTCAATTTTAGAAAAGTCGAGAATATCGTTGATGACTGTCAGCAGTGAATCACCGCTTTTTTTGATTATTTCAGCGAATTCGGCTTGCTCTTCACTGAGCGGCGTGTCGAGCAGCAAATCAGTCATGCCGATAACGCCGTTCATCGGCGTGCGAATTTCATGCGACATATTGGCGAGAAATTCCGATTTCAGCCGTGCGGCGTCAAGCGCGGCGTCGTGCGCCTGTTTGAGTTCGGTTTCGAGTTTTTTGCGTTCGGTGATAACTTCGGTAAAAAAAATCACTCCGCCGACTTCCCCTGTGTTGCCTTTCCAGGGATGCATTTCCCAGCGCAACCACTCGATGCTGCCGTCAGTTCGCTCGAACGGGTCTTCGTCCGACTGCATCACTTCTCCGGCCAGTCCGCGGCGATGAATCTCTTTCCATTTTGCAGGAAGGTCCGGGAAAACTTCATAATGTGATTTGCCGATAATGTTTTGCCTGCCCAAATTATAATCGGTTAACCAGCGGCGGCTGGTTAAAACATAGCGCATTTCAGTGTCGAGCATGGCGACGGCGGCAGGAGTGTGTTTGACAAATAAACGGACGCGTTTTTCGGATTCGTAGAGAGCGTTTTCAGCTCTCATTTGCGCGGTAAAATCACGCCGGATAACAAAAAACACAATTAGGAAAAACAACAACACCGAGATAATAAAACCAATCAAAACGTAAAATGCCGCATCGCGGCTGGCTTGAGCTTTTTGCGTTCGCTGCGCCAGAAGATTTTTCTCTTCGATCTGCATTTCATTGATAATAAAGCGGATTTTGTCCATTTCCGCTTTACTGTTGCCGGACTTAAAAAGAGTTTGCGCGGCCGCGCCATCTCCGCTTTTCTGCTTTTTAATCAACTCAGCGGCAAACGCCAGTTTTGATTTAATCAGCGGCTCAAGCGCGCCAAGTCTCTGTTCCTGTCTCGGATTGTCGAGCGATAAATTGCGAACATTGTTAAAATGAGACCAAACTTTGACAACAGCCTGACTATAAGTATCCAGGTAAGATTCGTTGTTGCTGATTAAATAACCATGCGAACCGGTTTCGGCATCTTTTAAATTTGAAAGTGTTTCGTTGATTTCCTCAATGACGAAATGAGTGTGTTCGACCAAACTATCGGCCTCGAGCAAATTCGTTCTGCTCCGGTAATATAAAATACAGAGAGAGATAATAATGACAAGTGCTAAAATGAATCCAATTAGTACTTTTCTCTCAACCGGATTACGGTGAGACTGAGAGTAACTCATTGTGTTATTGCTCCAACGACGAATAGCTTAGAAAATTGTGAAGGCGGACGTGGCTTTCCCGGATAGGGACGAGGAAGGACTGCGGTTTAATAAAATTGTTAAACCAGAACAAAAATCTTTGCCCAAAAGCATATTTACATAACTCACCTTACGCAGTAGAAGCGAAAAAGGTGTAAATTTTCAGCATGAAAGATCATCTTCTACTGGATTTGTATTCTGACTATCTATTGGCTTCCTTCGGGGCTACGACTGCCACCGGACTGAGCCAACTAGTTGACAA
>JBBQUS010000075.1:0-17535 GCA_038212235.1 Pyrinomonadales bacterium | reverse complement strand
TCCCACACCCTGTTTCGGTGTTCGTCCTGGCTTTTTTCGGCTTCTCGTCGTCCCTCGCTTTGCCCGTCCCCCCCGCGGCCGCCCCCCCCCCCCCGGCCCCCCCCCCCCCCCCACGCCCCTACATTTTTCGAAGAAATCTTTATCGAGCTAATTCGCAGACCAGCATTTCGATTTGAAGACGCGGCGTGGCTTGGGAAGTCTTGATAGCCAAATCCGCTTCTGCGATCCGTTCGAGGCTTTTGGTTAAAGCGCGAGCATCGGTGCGCCTGGCGGTCGCCAAAAATTCTTCGCGTTTATTAAACGGCAGGCGAACGACGCGGAAAACTTCTTCGCGGTCAGCGCCCCGCGCCATGGCTTCTTTCGTCCAGGCCAGACGATGAAAATTGCTGGCAATTAAACCGAGCAGCATCAAAGGCTCTGCGCCGTCGTCTAAAATTTTGTTGAGTATTTGCAGTGCGCGCCGACGGTTTTTCGATATCAGATAATCGGTTAATTCAAAATTTGAAAGCTCGCGTGAGTTTGCCACAAATTCATCTACAAGCTCAAAAGTGATTTTTCCTGCGGGCAGCGCGGCGACAGCCAGCTTATTGATTTCATTGGTCAAAAGCCGGACGTCACTGCCAACCAGCGCAATCAGATGCGACAAGGCTTTTTCGTCCGCGTCGGCGCGCAAATCCCTCAGACAATTGCGTGCCCAGCGCATCAAATCATCGTTTTCGAGCGCGGCAAATTCGATAGCCGCGCAATTATCAATCAGAGTTTTGGTGATTTTTTTTCGCTTGTCCAAATCATCAGCCAATAATAAAACCACGCTCGTCTGAACCGGACGCACGACGTATCTGGCTAAAACCTCTTCGTCAGCCTCACGCCCGATTTTGTTGACTTCGGTGATTTTAATCACGCGGCGCTCGGCAATCATCGGAAGCTGTTCGGCGGCGGCAATGGCGTGTTGAACGTCGGTTTGAGCGAGGCTTACCGTAATTTCATTAAACTCTCTGAGCGGAGCGTCTTTTAAAACCTTTTCGGTGATTGCTTTAGCCGCCTGATCGCGCAGAAAGCTTTCCGCGCCAAACAGCAAATAAACAGATTTTATTTCACCATCTTTAAGCTGTTTACGTAAATCTTCTTTGGCGATCAGAGACATTTCTTAATACGACTGGGACGGCAGACGAATGATTTTTCGATTGCTTGATTGAGTTTCAGAGGTTGAAACCGGCGGCCCGACTTTAGACTGAGTGTTGCGGGTGCTCGGTGCCATCACAATCGGACGGTTCTGCATGACAGAAATTTCTTCGCGGTTTAATTTGATAGTTCCGTCAGGTTCGAGCTCTCGCATAGGGCTTTGTCTTGATGATTTCTGGGAACGCGATGAAGTTGCGCCGTGTCCGGAGGGAACAGTCGAAGAGGCGACGGGTTTATCGGATAAAACGCTTGGAGACGCGGTTCTAATCGTAGTTCTTTCGTTTCTCTCCGGCTCAACTGCCGCAGCTTTTTCGGGGCTTTGACCACTCGCTATCGGTTCGCTTTTGGTAATGTACCAGGCCCCCAGTAAAATCAGTAAAACTGCTCCCAGCACGACGGCAATTGCGCGCCGGTCTGATGCGTAGGATTTGGATTTTGGCGAAAAGAGCGAAAACCGCCTATTTTTATTGGGTTGCTCGTTAACAAGGGCTTTTGCTGATTTCGGCTGAGGTTTTGGCGTCGGCAGTTTTTGGAATTTTTGGCTGGTTGAGACAGCCAGCTTGGGCAATTGATTCGTCTCAAGACACTTTTTTAAATCTTCGTATTCGGGAAAATCAGCAATTGTTCTGTAATCCCCGATTTGGTCATCAGTATTTCTGCAAAGAAAGGCAATCCGTCTGCCGTCAGTAACAATTCCGAAACGCACCGTTTCAATCTCTTCCAAATCGCTTTGCAGCTGATGTCCGGCCTGCTCAAAGTCAAGCTCAGATTCGCCGAAAAAGCGCGCCGCCACGAGAGCGATACTGCGGTTATTTTCGTCTTTGAGAACGACGTTGGCGTTTCGTTTAGCGGAGTTTGTCACCCACAGCCAGTTTTCGGGATAGTGATAAGTTTCGGTTAATTGAGCCAAAACCCATTGACGCAGATATTCTTCGATATGCTGCTCCAGGTTGTCTATGTCAAAATGACGCTCAACAAATTCAGTGGCGCGTCCGGCGGCTTGTTCGACTTCGGCGTTATTGAGAAAACGCCATTTGTCGGGGGAGATAAATTCAAACGCTTTGATTTTGGGCATGAGGATTGTCGCTCACTTTCTTTCTTCTTTGATACCAAGACCGTTGATAATAGCGGATACAACCGATTCGGAAAAAGCGCGGGCAATTCGTTCTACCGCCGGATCTTCCTCGTTAAAAAATGTTCGCGGATCGTCGGCAAATTCAAATGAATCGCGGAAAATAAAATTTTGATTGTCATAGAGGATTTTGTTTCCTTTCGTCTCGCGCACCGTAACTGCGCCAACAATTGTCACTTCGTAAACCCGGGCGCGTCCCGTGCGATCCAGCAGTACGCCTGAAAAAGTAAAATCTCGCAAACTGCCTTCAATAACAGCGTCGGCTCCCTCAGTCGTCCCCTGAACCTGCAGGCCTTGTCCGCGTTTAATAACTTCGCGGACGACCTGCTCGGTAAATCTGGATTCCAGCCGATAGCGGAGCGCTTTGGCTTCAAATTGAAAGGGCGGGACGGCTACTTTTTTGAAGCCTTTTGGTAAGCCCGAATTAGTCACTGGTTTGTAGCATTCGGTAAAACCGGAAGCGAGGCAAAACATCAACAGAATTGCAAAAAGTCGAACAAATTTAGGCATGAATTAAAACTAATCGGATAGGATAAAGCTGGTTAGAAAACCTTATCCAAAATTATAGTTTATCATCTTTGCCGTGTCCATCTTTGTTGTTTCTGATTGCGTCGGCAACGCGGGCGGCATCAGCGGCGGCTCGGACATCGTGAACCCGGACGATGGCGGCTCCATTAAAAACTGCGATTGCAACGCTCGCAAGTGTTCCGTAAAGTCTTTCGGAAACGGGTGCATCATCGAGGATTTTGCCCAGAAAAGATTTCCGTGAGGTTCCAACGAGAATCGGGTAATCATTCAAGTTGTGACAAATTTTGTCAAGATTTGCCAACAGTTCCAAATTTTGTGAGAAAGTCTTGCCAAAGCCGATACCGATGTCAAAGGCGATTTGCTCGATTTTTACTCCTAAATTCACTGCTTTTAATGAGCTTTGTCGCAAATCCGCAATTACCTCTGGCAAAACATGTTCCACAGTTTTTAGTTTGTGCATCTCTTCAAAATCGCCGCGCGAATGCATTAATACCAGCCCGGCATTTGTTTTGGCCGCAACGGCTGCAATCTCCTGGTCGAAACGCAAGCCGGAGATGTCGTTAATGATTTCCGCTCCCGTTTCGATTGCCGCCCGAGCTACCGCTGATTTAGTCGTATCAATCGAAATCGCAACCTCATACCTTTTAGAAATTTCTGTGATTACAGGCAAGACGCGGCGCTTTTCTTCGTCAGCCGGAATTTTCAGAGCGCCGGGGCGCGTACTTTCTCCGCCAATATCTAAAATATCGACGCCCGCTTCGATCATCAATTCGGCCTGGCGCAAAGCCGAATCAATTGACCCAAACTTGCCGCCGTCCGAAAAGCTGTCAGGCGTTAAATTTAAAATTCCCATGATCAAAGTTTTGTCGCCGTAATCCAGCGCCCGTCCGGCGGTTTGCCAAATTCTTGATTTTCTTATTTTGTCGTCGGCTGATTTGATCGTCATAAGCAATTTCTCATTTCATTAAGGGAATTATAAACAAATTTTGCCGACTTCTTTAAAACGATAATTTGATCGAAAATCTGAGACAAATAATTTAGTTGATACTTTTAAGGCCAGTTTCGCGCGTTTAATACTGGATAAGTTTATTAAAGTTTAAGGAGACAATTTTAAATGAATGATAATCAAAATACTCTCGGCGCAAGTGATTTCTGGCTTCTGATTTTTATCGCGTCCGCGGTCGTCTTTTTATTTTCGGTTACAAATTAATCTGACTTTAACAGCACAAAAAAAGGAAAGACTTCTTCGAGTCTTTCCTTTTTCCTTTATCAGCCAATCAGACTTAAGCCGTTGCTGGGTTGCTGCCCGGAAGCGGTGGAAGCAATGGCTTCTTGATCGGATTAAGCGTTGGCTCTTTCAATTGCGGCTGCGGATCGTCGTCCGACGGCTCAGGAGCGCCCGTTTCGTCATCAAGCGACAGCCCAGCCATAATCCGCCGAATCTGGACGCTGTCGAGAGTTTCGCGTTCGAGCAGAGCTTGGGTTAAAAAATCCATCGCCTCTTTCTTTTCGCCCAAAATAGCTTTTGCCCGTTCATATTGTTCAGAAATAATGCGAGTTACTTCGTGATCAATTTTGATTGCCGTGTCTTCCGAAAAATCACGATGCTGCGCGATTTCGCGTCCCAGGAAAACCTGCTCTTCTTTTTTACCGTAAGCCAGCGGGCCTAAATCGGACATTCCATATTGACAGACCATCGCGCGCGCAAGTTCGGTAGCGCGTTCGATATCGTTTGAAGCTCCGGTTGTGATTCGCCCGATGTAAATTTCTTCGGCAACTCGCCCGCCCATCGCGTTCGCAATCATTGCCAGCAACTCTTCTTTGGTGCGACCCAAAATATCCTGCTCGGGCAAATAATAAGTGATACCGAGAGCGCGTCCACGCGGCATAATAGTTACTTTATGCACTGGATCGCTTTCCGGAATTGACATTCCGACGATGGCATGTCCAGCTTCGTGAATTGCCGTCAAACGTCTTTCCTTGTCGGAAATCACCATGCTGCGTCGTTCAGGACCCATCATTACTTTATCTTTGGCATATTCAAGGTCTTTCATGGTGACAACCTTCTGATTATGCCGGGCCGCGCTAAGCGCCGCTTCATTAACCAGATTCGCCAGATCCGCTCCGGAAAAACCAGGCGTTCCGCGGGCAATGACGTTGACGCTGACGTTATCATCAAGCGGAATTTTACGCGTGTGAACTTTTAAAATTCCTTCGCGTCCGCGAACATCCGGGTGTGCCACCACAACCTGACGGTCAAAACGACCGGGGCGAAGGAGGGCCGGATCGAGAACGTCGGGGCGGTTGGTCGAAGCCATCAAAATGACTCCATCGTTTGATTCAAAACCGTCCATTTCGACGAGCAGTTGATTTAATGTTTGCTCGCGTTCGTCATGACCGCCGCCGAGACCTGCGCCGCGGTGCCGTCCGACGGCATCAATTTCGTCAATAAAAATGATGCAGGGCGCATTTTTCTTGCCTTGCTCAAATAAATCTCTGACGCGCGAAGCACCGACGCCGACAAACATTTCAACAAAGTCGGAGCCGGAAATCGAAAAGAAAGGAACATTGGCTTCACCCGCTACGGCTCGCGCCAGCAGAGTTTTACCTGTTCCGGGCGCGCCCATCATGAGCACGCCTTTGGGAATCCGGCCGCCGAGTTTTTGGAATTTTTGCGGGTCTTTGAGAAATTCGATAATTTCTTGCAGCTCATCTTTGGCTTCTTCGACACCGGCAACATCTTTAAAAGTAACGCGTTTCTGCTGATTATTCAGCAACTTGGCGCGCGATTTGCCAAAGCTCAATGCTTTATTGCCGCCAGCCTGCATCTGCCGGAACATAAAAATCCAAAAACCGACAAACAGCAGAATGGGCAAATATCCGATGACAAAACCCCAAAACAGATTATAGGAACTGCCTTCAATGTGGGTTTTGATACCGCCTTTGCTTTCCGCCAAGTTGAGAAGCTGTGTTTTGAGAGAATCGTTGGTTTCCTCAATGGTCGTATAATACTTATTCTGATTTTTATCAATCAGCTCAAGCTGTGACGGCTTTTGGGTAACGTCAACAATATCTCCGCTCTTAATACGAGCGACAGCATCATCATAGGTAATCTGTGTCGTGGTTTTTCCCGTAAAATTGTTGCCGGCAATTAACTTGTAAAAAATCAAAACACTAGCGACAATTACCAACCAAAAAATTATTTGTTTAACTCTAGAACTCAAAATTTTCTTGCCTCCGAATTCCGTTTAGCGCCTTACTGTCTGCAGGCACCGGATGTTGTTGTCAAAGCTTTTATACTTTGTGCAGCGTTTCACAAAAGGGAAACGCATCCTTTAAGATGCTGGTGAAAGCGGTGAAGTTGTTAATTATCGGCTTCGCGATTTCGGAGAGCAGGTGTGCTTCTCCATTCGCCTAAAAGTGATTTTAGATGTGATAGCTGCTTTTTTCAACCGTCCGAGTGTAAATCAACTTACCTGATTGGCGTTTAATAATGCCGCCGCCGGGTAATTCAATCGTTCGACCGCCTTCTGGGTTCGTAATCAAAGTTTCGACCGCCTCTAAATGCTTGGTCTCAATTCGCCGCAAACCGCCGCGAACCAGAGCGAGCCAGAGCCTCAGGATTCTTCGCCGTAGCGCGGATGTTTGCAATTTGCAATCTTGAGCCGTAATTGAAAAATTATTTTCCTTTAGGAATCGTTCGGCTTGAGCGTTTAATTCATCCGCATCTTCGCGCAGCAAATTTGCGGTGTTCGCTAGGGTTTCGACAATCTTTGGATTGAAATCTTTAAGTGCGGGCAAAAGATGTTTGCGAACCCGGACGCGGGCGAAACTCTCGTCATCATTCATAGAATCGTTTCGATATTGCAATCCAATCTCACGGCAAAAATCCTCGGTCATCTCTCGCCGCGCCCAGCCAAGCAAAGGACGAACCAAAAGCAGTGGTGAGTGGTGAATGGTGAATGGTGAATTGAAATCAGAGATTGTCTGCATTGCCGCTAACCCGTCTGCGCCGCTTCCGCGCAGCAGTCTGAGAAGAAATGTTTCGGCCTGATCATCAAGAGTGTGAGCTGTTAAAACTGCAAAAGCTTTATAAACTTCGGCGGTTTCGCCTAAAAAATCGTAACGCGCTTTCCTCGCCGCTTGTTCCAAATTCGATTCGGATTTGCGAAGATTTTCAGATGGACTGCCGCAGACAAATTGAAAATCAAACTTTTTGGCTAAGTTGTCAACAAATTCAGCGTCTTCGTCGCTTTCTGACTGGCGCAGCCGGTGATTGAAATGCGCGACGATAAGTTTGAGATTTATTTTTACTGCGGATTGTAATTCGTGAAGAGATGCCAGCAGGCTAACCGAGTCAGCCCCGCCCGACACTGCAATGATAACAGTATTTTTCTCTCTCGGCAATTTAAATTTACGCCATTCGCTCGCCAGCTTTTTGGTAAACCGTCTCACGATAAACCTTTCAGAATCGCTGTCATTGCGGGCAAACAAAAGTTGAGATTGTCGGCGGCATCAAAAACGATTTCGCAAACTTCATTCAAGTCCCCTGCTGCCGGTTCAGCCGGCAATCCTTTGAGAAGAGACAACAGAATTGTTTGATGACCAAATGTTTTGACGGTTTTGCCGCGCAAGATTTCCAGATTTTGGCGAACAGACACATCAGCCGGAAAATCAGTTAAAATTTCGTTGGCAAGATTTGATAAATGCAATCCTGCCAAAGCCGCCGCGCCTGCAAACTCAATGCAAAAATCCCGGTCGCCGGCAGAATCAACCGAATTTTCCAGCACTTTCTCAAAATTTAGCTCGTGCGCAATCAAAGCAAAATCAATTTCCGAAGTCGTTTCGTCCGTCTTTTCAAAAGTCGGACGGGGCATTTGATTGGTGTGCCGCGCAACTTCTCTTAGACGCCTTTCGTCACGTTTGAAATTTTCGGCGGACACTGCGGAAATTTGGTTTTCGAATTTGCCTGGCAAAATCTCAGTTAAATTTTCAATTGATTCAACAATTACTTCGATTTCGTCGCGGAGCCAAAGCCGCAAAGCCACGGCGGCGCGATGCTGGCGGCTGCGCCCGATTTTGAGAGAGTATGCGGCTTCGTTGATTAGTTGAAACAGGCGCGTTTCGATAAACGAGTAAACGTCCGGCGAATCGGAATTGTCAAAATAGCTGCGGTCAAAATCGGCGCGTTTGAGAACCGTCCACAAGCCATTTTTGAGCTGTTCGGCTTCGAGTCTGGTCAGCGCTCCGGCGCGGAAGAGCGCGGTGCAGTGGGCAATTGAAGCGCGAATCTCAGCCCGAAACAGCCGCCGGTCAACTTTCATTTGATTACCGAATGAAGAAAGCACAATTAAAACGTTAAAATTTAAAGGCTAAAAATGCAAAGCTAAAGCGGTTAATTTGAACTGCTTTTGACACTTTCAATTAAGAATTATTATTTGAAAAATCAACCAGATCGATTTAGGCCGTCAGAATCACCGCTTTTGCCCCGGTCAGTTCGCTAAAATCCTTGGTGTAAATGGTTTCGACGCGGCGGACGCGGTTAACAGTTTCAATCAATTCATGGGTTGAGATAAAACCGTCTTCGACATGTGAAATCGCCCATTTTTGCAGATGCGAAGCCGTTTGCAGTAAATCCTCGACGAGTTTTAAATACTGATATTTGGTTTCAACATGAGTTCCCAGCCGTCCGGCCTGCGCATTTTCGAGCGCGTCCCAAAACGAATCTCCGCCGCGCACCCAGTCTTCGCGCCAAGCCGTCCACCCGAGACTTTTTCTGATGGTGGCGTTGTGCGCTTGCGGGAGCCGCAAAAACATTAGGTCAGAAAAGCTTTCGGCCAGAAATTCACGAGCTTCTTTGTTGGTGCAGACGTTGGTTTTGATGTTGTTGACGAGAGGCGGCAGGGTGCTCCAGAGACGGCGAAACACCTGTGTCAGGGGTTGTCGCAGTTCGAGCGTTTGCTCGTCAAAAGATAAAACGTAATCGCCGACAGCCATGCCAAGTTCGAGCGCGACGGCGCGGAGAAGCGGGGATTCAAGCCGTTCGATGTTTTCCCGGACGTTATCAAACCACCACGCGTCGGTTTCGTTAAACCAGTTTCTGAGCGCTGGGTTGTAGAGCCGGTGACGCGGAACATAAGCGTCTTCGAGCACTGCCGCGAGCAGTTCTGCGGTCAAACTTTCACGATTGTTTTGAATCCTCGCCACATTTCGCGTCCATGCCGATTGCAGAATATCGTTGGCCGCGACGCTCGCGCCCCAGCGTTTAAGAGAAACACCCAGGGTCGGGTCGCCGGTAAAGGGAAGCACGACCGAGTTGTATTTGAGTCGTCGTAAGATATTTAGTTCAAAAGCCAGCCAGCCTTTTGGCAGCGCGCCGGAATCGGTTTTCATAAATGCGAATTATAACAGCTTAACAATGCGCCGGAGACTGCCTCAGCGATTAATTTATCTTCTAAAATTTCAGGAGCGTCGGTTTATTTGCTGGCCGATATTGCTCCCGTCCTCATAAGATTTGAGTTCCGGCATTTCGGGCGGCAGAGAGAGAAAAACATGAACGATAAAGGGGTCTAGTTCGAGCCCGGCCCATTGCGTGAGATATTTCTTTGCTTCCGCAGTGGAAATTGCCGGGGCGAACGGCCGATTGTCCGTCAGAGCGCAAAAAGTGTCGGCGACTCGCAGGATGCGAGCGGCGAGCGGAATTTGTTCGCGGCGCAATCCGTCAGGATAGCCTTCGCCGTTCCACCATTCCTGATGCCAGCGCACGATCAGTTGAACCACGCGGTTTAAACCGCGCTTGGCCGCCTCCTGCTCACCGATGACCGGATGCCGCATCATGTCGAGCCGTTCTTCTTCCGTTAGCAAACTGCCGCGTTTGATGTAATCGCGCTTCATGATCGCTTCACCCAAATCGTGGACGAGAGCGGCCTGGCGCAAAGAAAAACGGTCGTGCGAGCCGAGATTGAGTTTTTGCGCGACTGCGTCCGACAGCGCGGCTATCCGGGGCGCGTGCGGGTGCGTGTAAGATTCAAATGCATCAATGGTCGCGGAGAGCTTGATTAACGAGTCGTCAATTTTGGTTTCCGCCGGGTTTAGTTCAAAAACAGGCATCAAAAGAGTTTAAGAGTATAAAGTTCAAAGTTCAAAGCGGGGCCAGCCAGATTAAAGATGCAAACTCGAAACTGGCTGACTTTAATCTACCGCAATTGAGTAAACAA
Source organism: Pyrinomonadales bacterium (assembly GCA_038212235.1). GTDB lineage: Bacteria > Acidobacteriota > Blastocatellia > Pyrinomonadales > Pyrinomonadaceae > JBBQUS01. The sequence continues at coordinate 7,476 of JBBQUS010000075.1, read as the reverse complement.
CTGCTGCGCCATCGGATGATTAGGATGAAACGAAAGCAAGCGATTAAGCTCGCCCTCGGCGCGTTTCTTCAAACCGACGGCGATATAATATTCTGCTAAGAGAATCCGCCAATCCGCATTTTTCCCGTCCAGTTTGATTGCCAGCTGCATTTTTTCTTCGGCCTGATGACGAAATTTCGGATTGATCGCCAGCGCTTGCCCGAGCCGCGCCTGGTATTCGGCAACGTTCGGCTCCAGCGTTGCCGCCCGGGTTAAATATGCGACCGCTTGATTATAATTGCCGCCCTGCAGCTCTTTAACGCCGTTTTGATAAATTTCTTCGGGCGTAAATTGACTAACCTCGGATTTGCCGCCTGAATTTAGCATTTGCTTGCTCAATTTAAAATCATAAAGATCGCGGTTTTTCGGATTTTTGAGAGTTTCATAGGCTTGCGCCAGACGAGTAAAGGCATCCTGCAGCCGCGAGTGTTTCAGACCGCCAACTGAATGAAACTTGTCCGGATGAAACTGCTTGGCCAGTTTAAAATAAGCCTGTTTGATTTCGCTCGCGACGGCGGTGTTGTCAACTCCGATTATTTGATAATAAGATTTTGACTCGTCAACCCTTTGCAAAAAATCTTCGACTTGCTTGGCTTGTTCTTCTTCACTAAGCTCTTGGGGCAACGCCGGAGTGACTGGAATTTCATCTTCAACTTTCTTGGCTTCATCGCTGATCTTCGGCACCTCGACCGGTTTGCCGTTGGCAGTTGCGGACGCTCCGTTAACGCTTTTGGGGGCTGGCGCGATTTTGGCTGAACGAATTTGAGCGATAACCGCTTCGTTAAATGCCGCTTGATAACTGCTGCGAGAAATCAAACCGCCCAGCCAGAGCGAAAAAAGTATTTGACTGACTTTTTCAAAAGGCAGCCCGCAAATCATCGCCGTCGTCTCGACATTCATCATGCCTTCAAACCGCGACAGCACATAAGCTTCTTCGGGCGATAGATCAAAGTCCGGCGCATTGTTAGGCGACAAACTAAACAAGCTTTCGTCGTTTTGAAATCGCTGCTGAATATAATCTCCCGGCAGTTGTCTCGCGGCTTGAGTCAAAATTTTGGGCAGATTTACACTGACTTTTAAGTCTTCTCGAACTCGAACGAGCGGGTTAAAGTTCCATTCGCCTGATGTCCAATCGAGAACGTTCGCAATGATCTCCGTCACCTGCCACACTCGAAAATTAGCCATCGCATCTGCCGTAAATCTTTTTGCTTCGATCAGCTGAGCGGCAAATTCGGATTCAGGAAGGTTGACCATCCCGGCCAGATCTTTTTCATCAGCGGCTTTCCACTGCACCAGCTTGTGTATCAAGCGATGCCCGCGGACATTTGAGACGGCAAAAATAATTTCACCTTCGTTTAAATAAATAGAAATTTTTATTTGTCCGGATTCAAAGCGAAAGGTCCCGCCGAGAGATGCGTCAGCGGCCTCTCTTAAAAGTTGGACGGCGGGAAAATCCTCAAGTTTTCCGTGTTGTTCAAGGTTGCTTGGTAACGACATCTGAAGTAGCTGTAATGAACCGCGGTAGCGTTTAGAAAACGCAAAGAGAATGATAGCATTTTTGCTGTTTTCGGCAAAAGAAAGTGCTGCCTTCGAAACAATATTGGAATTTACAATATTGCGTTGTATTCAATGAATGGCTTTCTTCTTGGCAAGTCCAAAAAATGGCAAAATTAGACCGCCGATTAAAGGGATTTGGCGGATTGGCGCTGATTTTAGAGCAATCGTTTTTTCAGTTAATCCGCTTTATCGGCGGGCTGCTTGGAAATCTGCCGAAAAATTGGTATATGGAGACTAAGATTTAATGTCCGGTGTGAAGCCAGCAGCTTTCTGCTGATTATTGCGCGCCGACAGTTGATAATTATGGAAATAGAGATTCGACCGGTAAAAACGATTGAAGAATTTCGCGGCTGCATTGAGCTTCAACGAGCGGCTTTTAATCTGCCGGATTTGGAAATATCGCCGCTCAGACATTTTATCGTCACCAATAACTGCGGAGGTTTGACGCTCGGAGCGTTTGCCAAAGAGCGCCTGATCGGTTTTGTGCATCACCTGGTCGCGCTCAAAGGCTCGGAAGTTATCGGCTATTCGCACATGACGGCGATTGCCCCGGAATTTCAAAACGCCGGAATCGGCGCCCGGCTCAAATGGGCGCAGCGCGAGAAAGCGCTTGAGCGCGGGCAGCGCTTTATCAAATGGACTTTTGACCCGATGCAGTCGCGCAACGCGCATTTTAATTTGAATCGTTTGGGAGCCGTCATTCGCAGTTACGCGGAAAATTATTACGGCACTGATTACAATAGGGCGAAAGATGATTCTGGCGAACGAGCCCATCTTGACAGTGACCGGCTCTTTGCCGAATGGGAGCTTGATTCAACGAGAGTTACCGCGTTTGCCGAGGGCAGACAACTAGCAATTTCGGGTGAACCGATACGGACAATAGAAATCCCGGCAGATTGGAGTGCGCTGGTTGCAAGCGACTTTGAAAAAGCCAGGTCTGAACAATTACGCGTCAGACGGGAGTTTCAGCAGGCCTTCGCTGAAAATTTAATGTGCGCCGGATTTGAGCGCGGCGCGGAAACTTCAAAATATTTACTTTATAGGTCGGAATGAAAAGGCTTTATTTTCGTGGTTAAATTACTGAATTTACTTGTTGACACTTTGTCTGGTTACTTTGTAAATAACAAACAATCCGTTTTCTTTTTTGTGATAATAAAGGGATTTTTCATCGGCGGACAGTGCCGGAGCTTCAAAAAAATCTCCAGTGATAGCTTCGATTTTTTCGGGCATTTCAAATGGTTTATCGGCTGAACTTCTGGTTGCGCGAAAAATACCAATACTGCCTGAAGCTAAAATGCCCGGCCGAAAGCGAGTGAAAAACAATTCATTTCCGTCGGCTGAAATCGAGGGCGCGTATTCCAAATCTTTGGTGTTGATATTTTTCAAGATTGCGTCGCTATTTTCGAGCCGTTTAAACCCGTCTCCGGTTTTCACCGCGATGACCAAATCGGCTTTTTGCGGAACTCCTGACCTAGTAAAATCTCCGTCAACAAAATACATTGTATTTCCGTCCGGGCTAATCTCAACATCAAAATTGACAATTCCAGGTTTTTTGCGAGAAATTTCTGTAACCAAGGCAATATTTGAGATTGTTCCATTTGAAAACTCGCCCTGATAAATTGTCGAGAAGGTTTGGTCGTAGCTGCGCGGCGAGACGAAATAAAAGTGGTTGTTTTTATCCATTGTCGGGACCCCTTCGAGCGACGCGGTATTGATTCCGCCCAGCTCGCCTTTATACAAAAAAACCGTCTCGCTCTGGCGTTCGGCGTAGTGCAAATTAGTGTTTTCCGGAGCCTCGTTCAAATTATTAAAAAACAAGTAGCGCCCGTCTCTGGAGAGAAACGATTCCATCGCGTTGCCGTCATAATTTTTGATAGTTACTCGTTCGGGGTTTGCAAAAAGAGTCGTTTTGGCGACAAAATCATTGTTTGAAAATTTCTCAGAACACGATAAAGCGAGCGCTGGCAATAAGACGATCAGAGAAAACATGATTGGAACTTGCAAGAATCTCTTTGACATTTTGAAAAATCTTTCTCTAAACAAACAGCTAATCTAAATTATTAAACGCAACAGCTTTGGAAAAGTTTTGAAATGGATCCAGTCTCCGAAATCGAAAACTTACGCCTTGAAATCAGTCGCCATAACGATCTTTATTATGTGGAGAGCGCGCCGGAAATTTCGGACGCCGAATTTGACCAACTTTTAAAACATTTGCAGGAACTCGAAGCCGCGCATCCGGAGCTTGTCACCGCAGATTCGCCGACGCAGCGTGTCGGAGGCAAAGCCGCCGGTTTCAAACCCTTTACGCATCGCGTTCCGCTGATGTCGCTTGATAACAGTTATGACATCAACGATTTGCAGGCTTTTGACGAACGCTGCCGGCGGTTAGCCGATGGACGCAAACTTGATTATGTCGCCGAGCTTAAAATTGATGGGTTGAGCGTCGCCCTGCATTACGAAAGCGCTTTGCTCGCTGCCGGAGCCACGCGCGGCGATGGTCGGACGGGCGACGACGTTTTAAGTAATGTCCGCACTATTCGCTCGATACCGCTAAAGCTTAAATCCGAAGTCGGAAATCCAAAATCCGAAGTCAAAAATGTTGAGGTGCGCGGCGAAGTTTATTTATCGCGTTCGAGTTTTAAACGTCTGAACGATGAACTTGCCGAATCAGGGGCAAAAACATTTGCCAATCCGCGCAACGCCGCTTCGGGAACTCTGAGATTGCTTGACGCCAAACTGGTGGCCGCGCGCCGCCTCAATATGTTTCCTTACGATGTTTTTGCGGGCGCGGCGAAAATGTTTCCGACACATTGGGAAGTCTTTAGCTGGCTCGAAAATGCCGGATTTACGGTTAATCCGAATCGCGTTCTGTGTCAAAACATCGAAGAAGTAATCGAGTTTTGCAGCCGGATGGAGGAAAAACGCGACGCGCTCGATTATGAAATTGACGGCGTTGTTGTCAAAGTAAATTCGACCGCGCTCCAGGAAGAATTCGGAACGACCAATAAATCGCCGCGCTGGGCAATCGCTTACAAATATCCGGCTCGCCAGGCAACAACCCAGCTTCATTCGATTCAGGTTCAAGTCGGACGCACCGGAGCGCTGACGCCGGTCGCTTATCTCGAACCTGTTTTGCTTGCCGGAACTGTGGTATCACGCGCCAGTCTGCACAACGAAGACGAAATCAAACGTCTTGACGTGCGGCTTGGGGATTTTGTTTTAATCGAAAAATCTGGCGAAATTATTCCGCAGGTTCTGCAGGTTGTTTCGACTAAACGCACCGGCGCGGAAATTCCATATGAATTTCCCAAAAATTGCCCGATTTGCGCAACTCCGGTTGTTAGGCCGGAAGGTGAAGCCGTCACGCGCTGTCCGAATTACGATTGTCCGGCGCGGGTTAAGGAGCGAATTTTGTATTTTGCTTCGCGCAAAGCAATGGATATCGAAGGTTTAGGCAAAGCCGTGGTCGAGCAGTTTTACGAAACCGGCTTGGTCAGAAATGTGGCCGATATTTACAGTTTGACGCAGGAACAAATCGCCGCGCTGGAACGCAAAGCCGAAAAGTCAGCGTCAAACCTTATCGCTCAAATCGAGCAAAGCAAACAGCGCGAGCTGCGTCGCTTGATTTACGGGCTCGATATCGGCAACGTGGGTGAGCGTTACGCGCAAATTTTGGCAAATCATTTTCGCTCTCTGAGCAATTTGGCGCAAGCGACGGTTTCAGAACTTGACGACATTCACGAAGTCGGTTTGACCGTCGCCTTAAGCGTTCAAGAGTGGTTCGCCAACAAGAGAAACCAGAATGTGGTTGAGCGATTAAAAACCGCCGGAGTCAAAACGGAGCTGGAAGAAAAACCAGATTCCGGCGCAGACAAAGCTAATTTCAGCGGCAAGATTTTTGTGTTGACCGGTAAATTAGAAACCATGACGCGCGACGAAGCCGCCAATCTCATCGAAGAGTGCGGCGGACGCGTCTCAAGTTCAGTCAGCAAAAAGACTGATTTTGTTTTAGCTGGAGATGACGCTGGTTCAAAATTAGATAAAGCTAATGCGCTGGGAATCAACGTGATTGATGAACAACAGTTTAGAGAGATGTTAGTTTTCAGTAAATAAAATCCGTTATTTGGTTCGATCTTCAATTCTTTTAGCAATATAATCTTTATGCCGATTTGCATCTAAATTTATAATTTTATTTATTTCTTCCTCAGACAATCTTTCAGGATATTTTTTGGTTAAATTCAATCTATCGCCATATTGAATGTCATAGTCTGCATAACCGAAATAAATTCGTATCTTTGAAGAAAAGTCGAGAGAACCTAACCCATATTGATTAAATGTTGTATGCCAATAATTGATTTCAATTTGTGTCGTTTCTTCTTTAATTTTATTCTCTAATATGTCTTCTATATCTTCGGTTTTAGGATTTTGAGCTGCAAATTCCTCAGTTGACAAAAAGTACTCTTTCTCTAAATAAAATCTATCAAATTTTAGACGCGACTCAATAAACTTAACGAAAAGAGGAGTTATTGATTCTCTGTAAATTTGCATCATCAATTCACGACTCTTGGTAACTTCAATTTTCCCCCCAACTCCTCTCACTTTTCTCTCAAGCAAAGCAAGTTCTTTATCTAAATCATCAGGTTCCTCAACGCTTTCGCCTTTTGCGCCTTTAATCATTATTGTTAGCGAACGAATTAAGTTTTGAGCGATGTAACTAATGAACGGCTCAATTTGATCAGCGTCGGCAAGGCGTAAAACAGCGTAATAATTTTCTTTATCTTCGGTTTTGATTATTACGGGCGGATAACCGGATTGCATTAGAATGAAATTCATTAAAATTCGCGCTGTTCTGCCGTTGCCATCGTCAAAAGGGTGAATGCGGATAAAACGATAATGGAAAAGTGAGGCTAAAATAATCGGATTGACGTCAGGCCTTTCTTTTTCATTCCTGAACCATTCGACCAACTCATGCATTTTCGCCGGTGTCTCTTCGGGCGTAGCAAAGTAAAAAGTCTCGCCTGTGACAGTGATAACGTGATTTGGTTGGGTTTTGTATTTGCCGACTTCGATTTTGCGGCGCGTCGGTCTGCCTTCGGCGGTTTGAGCTTCCTTGTAGCTTGATTCTTTGAGCAAAAGCGTGTGAAGCTCGCGAATAAATTTTTCGGTCAGAGGCGTTTCGTCTTTAACAATTTCTAAAATCCAATTAATCGCCTCGTTGTGTCCGGTAATTTCAAAATGATCTTTGAGCGGTTTGCCTTGGGCTGTGATACCGAAAAGAATCAATGCTTTGGTTTCTCCGTAAGTGAGCGAATTTCCTTCGAGATTATTGGAGTGGTAATTCCAATCAAGCCGAAATTTTTGCATAATTCGAGCTTCGGCTTCAGCATCAAGCGGGCGCAGCTTATCAAGTTCGGTTTTTAATTGTTCAGCTTTTTCAAGCGTCTCCATTTTATTTCTCGCGGCTAATTGATAAGCTAATTTTTCATTTACTAAAAAATATGTCAACTGAAAATTTACAACTCGTTTATACGATTTTATGTGACGATGTTCGGCTGGAACTGGGCAATAAGCTGTCGCTGATGGGTATTTTTCAAAATATGATGGTCGAACAAACACCGGTTTCGCTGATGAAATTTGCGGTTGTGCAGCATTGGCGCGGCGAGGGCAGCTACGTTGCGGAAGTGCGAATTTTGTCGCCGGATAAAATGCAGGTTTTGATGGCTTCACAGCCAACACAAATTATACAGAAATAATTTAGGTTGGTGTGTTATGCAGCCAACCGTAAAATGTTAGTTTTTTCACTCTCAAGCCGTCAGTAAAATAAGGCTTGACGGCTTCAATCACTGCTTCCTCAACCGCTTCCAAACTCTCAAAGACGCG
>JBBQUS010000074.1:0-17788 GCA_038212235.1 Pyrinomonadales bacterium | reverse complement strand
CAGGTAGTCAATGCAATTGGCTTGCCTTTTAGCGCGTGTTCAATGGCTGCGAGCAGACTTTTTCCTTGCTTTCTGGCCGACGAAAGATGTGAGCGAATGCGGCAGAAAGTCGCCGCTCCCTCGGACGTTCGGAAACAACCTCGCGCGAATGCGTTTTGTTGAAGTGCTGGCGACGCCGCTTTCATTCGAGAATTTTTCAAAGATCAAAAACGGCACGAAAGTCATTCTGCAAATTGGCAAAGCCTATAAATACAAGCTCTCAAAAAACGATCTTAAAATGATTGATGATTTTGTTTCACAACGAATCCCCGTAAATCCATAAATCATGAGTTTAATCGTGGTGGATTAATCGAACGCGATATAACAACCCACTAAAGCGAAGGTAGAACTGCCGTAATGCAAAAGAAAGAAGAGCCGATCCAGCTGCTGCCCTCGATGCGGAAAGAATGTTTCGCCAGATTTCTCATTGAATTCGCCGAGTATCTGGGAGTCAAGGCAAAAACCACACTGGTGATTGTAGACGGAGCAGGCTCGCATCAGGCAAATGTTTTGAAAGCCGGTTCGTGTTTAAGGGTGGAAAACTGCCGCTCAATTCGCCGGAATTGAATCCAGCGGAGCGGTTTTTTCAGGAGCTAAGAAGGCAGTTAGCCAATCAGGTGTTTGCGACGCTGGTGGAGATTGAGGACAAGATCACACAAATTCTGCGGCGATATTGGAAAGAACCGCAGTTAATCAGATCGCTGACTTCTTTCCCATATATCACTGCGTCAAACCTATCTTGAATTGGTATTAGTTAATCAAAACCGCGGATTTACCGGTAATCCCGATAAAATTTACTGTGTAAGTCTCATTCTGACAAGCATATTTTGATAACGTGGGTCAGACCGCAGAGACGAAAGCATCGGTTCGACTTTGAAATAGATCATTTCAGTCGAGTGATCGTCGTAAGCCTTTTCAAACCATTCAAAAGCCTGATCTTTATCGCCCAAACCGGTATAAATAAGCGCAAAGTCATACGGCGGAACGTATTGCCGCACGGCGCGTTCCTTTAATTTGGCAAGAGCGGCCCGCGCTTTCGTCTGTTGTCCGGAAACGGCCAGGACATATGCTATCTGGGCAGTGACTTGCGGCGTATCACCTGCGATGATGCGGGCTTTCTGGGATTCGTTGAGCGCGTCCTGATATAGTCCCTGCCGCGTGAATGCCAAACTGAGCCTGAGATGCGTCCGCATAAAATTATCATCAAGCTCTAGAGCTCGCCGGTATTGTTTAATTGCCCCGTCATAGCGTTCCTCATAATAATCAATCCGACCTAAATTAACATTGGCGATAATCAAGAGAGGATCTAATTCCAAAGCGCGCTGCATCGCCGCCCGCGCTTCATCCGAGCGTCCCATTGCCATCAGGTTAAGGCTTCGCCAGTGATGAAGCAGCGGATAATTAGGGTCAAGCGAGATTCCTTTCTGGAATTGCTCTTCAGCTCCGTTCCAGTCCCACTCATAAAATGATTTGACTTGTCCGAGAGCTGTATAAGCTTCTACCAGAGTGTTATCAATAGCGAGAGCTTTTTCAGCCGCCGCACGTGCTTTTGGAAAAGCGTCACTCGGAGCGGCGAGCGTAAAAAAACTGAGCAATGTATAAGTGTCAGCCAGCCCGACGTAAGCGAGGGAATAATTAGGGTCAAGGCGAATAGCTTCCTGAAAATATGCAAGCGCCTTGTGCAGACTGTCAACCGTTCGTTTATTCCACATATAACGACCTTTGAGATAAGCCTCATATGCCTGATTACTATCGGTATAGTGTTTGGTTAAGCGTCCGGTTGCCACATCATTATTATTGTCGTTCATCGCGTGAATCGAAGTCCGGACGACCTTTTCAGCGATAATGTCCTCAACGGCGAAAATATTAGTGAATTGTTCATCAAAATGATCAGCCCAAAGCGATGCGCCATTGCTGGTGCGAATGAGCCGCGCCGTAACCCGCACACGGTCGCCCATTCGCTGCACCTGACCTTCAAGCACGGCATCAACATCTTGTTCGCGTCCAGCTTCCAATGGGTCTTTGCCGGAGGTCTGGTATTTTGAAATAGTTTCAGTCTGCCTGACGATAACCTGACGCGTTTGACTAAGCGCTGTAATCAATGCATCCGCCAACCCTAAACTCAAATACTCATCATCTTTTTCCGTGCTTAAAACTTTAAAGGGTAAGACTGCGATGGTTCTGATTGCTGGCGGCGCGGTGATCTGCTGCGTCTCAGGCTGCAAATTTCTTTGCCCAAAGAAAAAAAATGCCGCCGTAAAGACAACAGCAGCTGCTCCCGCTATCCACGTCATTAACCGATAATTATTCGGGCGAGGAGTCGTTACAGGAGAAGGAGAAGCCGGTGTAATTTGAAGCGGAGGAGAAAATTGAGCAGAGGAAAAATTTTGAGCGGTCACATCGTTTTTGTTTGGCATTCGGTCAGCAGTTTCGGTTTGCACCTTCGCTACAAAGCGGAATCCGCGTTTTGCCACAGTTTCGATATACTTGCTTTCACGCGGATCGTCGCCGAGAGCTTTTCGTAAAGTGTGGATGATCACATTAAGATTATTTTCCTCAACAATCGTATTCGTCCAAACCAATTCCATCAATTCTTCTTTTCTTAACAGGCGACCATTGTTAATAACGAGTTGATAAAGCGTCTCAAATGCTTTTGGAGTGAGTGCGATATTTTCGTCGTCACGCAGTAATGTTCTTTCAACGTCGTTGAGCCGGAAGGGACCGAAGATGTATAAGGTTTGTGTTTGCAACGAGTTATCTGACTACAATAATTCTTTAATAGCTATTATAACCGATTTAATAATTTTATAAGGCAAACCTAAAGACTTTTCTGGGCTTGTCACATAATTTGACGAAATCAAATAATTTTCTAATTTTAGCAAGCTGTTCTGGCGCTCTAAGCAGATTGAAAACACAACCAGCAATAGCAAAACTTAACGCGCAAGTTACGAATTCATAAAATTATATCCCCAATTTGTTGGTTAAACCAACTATTGAAAATATGGCTCTTGGGTGAATAATAAGAACGGATCCAGACCTGATCTCAGATTTGACGGTTTGCATAAACGGCGATCAAGAACAGTCGTCTTAATAAATAAAGGGCGAAAATCTTAAGGTATTTTAGTTTATAAATCGAGGTAATTAACTATGATAAATTTCAATGTCCGGAATTTAGCTTGTCTTTTTGGGCTGATCGCAGCGCTAATAATACCGTGCGGCGTTAATGCACAGGTTGCTGGCGGATCAATTTCTGGGAAAGTTACAGATACTTCCGAAGCAGCTATTCCCGGAGTCCAAATCGCGGTGCGGAATATTGCGACCGGCGCGACAAACAATTTGGTTGCTAATGAAGAAGGTGTTTATCGGGCGACTAATTTGTTGCCTGGCGAATATGAAATTACTGCTTCAGCTACTAATTTCGCTAGTTTTCTTCAGAAGGGAGTTACGCTGACTGTTGGAGCGGATTTAACGATTGATCTTAAATTATCTGCCGGCGGAGTGGCGGAAACCGTCGTAGTCTCTGATGATGCTCAGGCGGTTGAAACGACTTCGCCAACCATCAGCGCGGTTGTGACCGAACGGACGATTGTCGAGCTGCCGCTAAACGGGCGTGATTGGACGAGTTTAGCGACTTTGCAGCCGGGAATTTCCAGCATTCGCACCCAATACGCGAGCGGCGGCACAGCATCGCGCGGCAATCGGGGTTATGGCGACGAACTGACGATCACTGGTCACCGTCCACAGGAAAATAATTACCGCATTGACGGAGTGAGCATCAACGATTATACAAACGGCGCACCGGGCAGTGCGGGCGGCGTTAATTTGGGTGCAGACGCGGTTAAGGAGTTCTCCGTTCTGGCGAGCAACTACACGGCGGAATACGGCAGAACGTCGGGCGGCGTGATCAACGCGATTACTCGTTCGGGAACAAATTCGGTGCACGGCTCGGTTTATGAATTCTTCCGCAACGACGCGCTCGACGCGCGAAACTTTTTTGACCGGCAGAAACCACCGCTCCGCCGTAACCAATTCGGCGGCAGCTTCGGCGGTCCGATTATCAAAAACAAAACTTTCTTTTTTGCCGATTACGAAGGCATTCGCCGCAAACAGGGTTTTGCCAGCATCGTCAACGTTCCGTCTCCCGCTGCCCGCGCCGGCAATCTTTGCACAATTCCAACCGGCGTCAATCCTCCCTGCACTCCGACGACTGTGATTGTAAATCCACTAATTGTCCCATTCCTCAGATTGTATCCGCTGCCGAATGCCGGATTACTCGGGAACGGCGACACCGGGATTTACGCGACTTCGCTCGGACAGACTTTCAATGAAAATTTTGTGACAGGGCGAATTGATCATCGTTTTTCCGCCAATGATAATTTGTTCGGCACATTTTTATATGACAACGGCAGTTTGATTATTCCCGACGCTTTAAATAACGCGGTTTTTCCGAACAAGACGAGGCGGCGAGTGTTTGCCATCGAAGAAACTCATATTTTCAGCCAAAATCTGGTTAATTCAGTCCGCTTCGGCTTTAGCCGCTCGGCGGGCGATGTCAACATTGCCGGAGCGGCACTAAATCCGGCAGCGGCGGATACGGCTCTCGGCAGCGCGCCCAATCGGGCAGCGGCGATTATTACAATTCCGGGAATAAATGATGCCGTCGGCGTCGGCGGCAATTCTTCATTTAACCATTTGCAGAATTCTTATCAGGCGTACGACGACGCTTTTTTAACACGCGGTAACCATTCGATTAGATTCGGCTTCGCTTTTGAGAATATTTCATATAAAGAGCTCTCGCTGAGAAGACCGAACGGGCGCGTCCGATTCCGTTCGCTGTCCGACTTTTTGCTCGACAGACCGCGCGATTTTTTTGCACTTGATCCATCACGAGCGCAGCCCGTCGACGTGCGATCAAGCATTTATGCGGGTTACGTCACTGACAGCTGGCGTTACAGCGCGAAGCTAAATTTAACGTTCGGAGTGCGTTACGAGATGAGTACAATTCCGACCGAGGCGAACGGTCTGTTTCAGCAGGTGCTAACGCTGAGCAGTGCGCCCGTTAACGTCAAAAAACTTTTTGCCAGCAACCCGACAAAATACAATTTTGAACCGCGCGTCGGTTTCGCCTACGACGTTTTCGGAGATGGCAAAACATCAATTCGCAGCGGTTTCGGCATTTATGACGCGCTGCCGTTGCCGTGGATTTTCACGCCGAAGGAAGCGCAGGGCGCGCCGTTCAACACCGGAACGACACTCGCTCCGACCGGCGGACTGCCGCTCGGCTCGTTTCCCGGCAACATTTACAACACGATTAATTTCAACACCGCGCCGCTCGATGTGCAGTTTATCGAACAACATCCGAAGCGCAATTACATTATGAACTGGAATTTTACTTTCCAGCATCAATTAATCAAGGATGTAACTTTAACGGCGGCATATGTCGGCTCGCGCGGCGTTCATATGGCGTTCGGGACGGACGAAGTAAATATCGTGCTGCCCGTTGCCAATACACCCGCCGGACTTCTTTTTCCGACACCGGCGCAATGTACCGCCACGCCGAGTTTATGCAACCGGCTGAACCCTTATACATCGCAGGAACGCGGCACTTTCTGGGACGGCAACAGTTTTTATAACGGCTTGCAATTGCAGCTTAATAAACGACTAAGTAATAATATTCAGGCGCAGGCTTCCTACACTTACAGCAAATGCGTTGATGACGGTTCAGAAGCGTCGCGCGGCGATCAATTTTTAAACGGAATCACGTCGCCGCTGTTCATCGAAAAAGCGCATCGGCGCGGACGTTGCGCTTATGATTTACGCCATGTTTTCGTCGGCAACGCGCTCTATAATTTGCCGAGTCCAAAAAATGGTCTCGCCGGGGCGCTTCTCGGCAACTGGCAGCTTGGCGGGATCGTCAGCGCGAGTTCCGGGGTGCCTTTTTCCGTTATTATCAGCGGCGACCCGCTCGGACTGAAAGGCACTGACGTTGTGGGATTCCCGGATTATGTGCCGGGCTGCAAAATCGAAAATCCGTCTGACCCGCTGAATTATATTAACAGAAGTTGTTTCACCGCCCCGAACCCGCTGCAGCGATTGGGTAACGCGGGCAGAAACATCGCAACCGGTCCACGTCTGTTCAATCTCGATACGGCGCTTTATAAAAATATTCCCGTTACGAGTATTTCGGAGAGTTTTCGCGTCCAGTTGCGTTTCGAAGCCTTCAACATCCTGAATCACACGAATTTTGCTCCGCCTCTCGCTAACAACGCAGTATTTGGTGAAACGGGTGCGCCGATTGGTTCCGCCGGACGCATCACGTCCACGCAGACCAGTTCGCGTCAGATTCAGCTCGGACTGCGGATCAACTTTTGATTGCTTTAATTGAAGGAATGCGACGGATGAGAAACTGCCGCATTCCTTCAAAACAAGCTGCCAAACAAAGTGAGCGGTTTGTCGAAATTTGAGTGAACAATTCGTGCGTTTATCTCAAAGAATTCGATAAATTTTAACTACAGCGCAGGTCAAGAAAAATGAAATTTTATTTAAGCGTATTATTTGTTGCAGTCGGCTTGATTTTACCAAATTTTGTCGCGGCTCAAAAAAAATCGCCCACGCGGGCGAAATATCGCCTGCTTAAAAAGATTGCGATTGGCGGCGAGGGAAGCTGGGATTATCCCGCCTTTGACGGCCAAAACAACCGTCTCTATGTTTCCCACGAAACGGAAGTCGTCGTCATCAACATGGTCAGCGGCGAGATTGTCGGGCGCATTACAAATGTTTCCGGCGTTCACGGAATCGCGCCGGTTCCCGCGCTTGGCAAAATTTTCATCAGCGAAGGAAAAGCAGATTCAGTCGGAATTTTTGATATAAAAACATTGCTGCCGCTTGGTAAAATTAAAACCGGCGCAGGACCGGACGCGATTATTTATGATCCCGCCACCAAGCGGCTATTTACTTCAAACGGCGAGAGCGCGGATATGACGGCGATCAACGCACAAAGCGGCGCGGTTGTCGGCACAATTCCGGTCGGCGGCGATCCGGAATCAATCGCGGCTGACGGCAAAGGTCAACTCTGGCTGGCAATCGCGGACAAAAACGAAATCGTTAACATTGATACGAAAAAACTCCGCGTCAAAAACCATTGGGCAATAACCGGTTGCGTCGAACCAAAAAGCGTCGCGCTCGACGGCAAAAATAATCGTCTTTTCGTCGGTTGCCGCAATCATCTGATGGCGGTGATGGACGCGAAAAGCGGTCGCACGATTAACACGATGCCCATCGGCGAGCGGGTTGATACGACCATTTTCGATCCTGCGACTCGAATGATTTTCAATTCCTGCGGCGACGGAACAGTTTTCGTTTTTCGTGAAGATTCGCCCGATAAATTCAGTTTAATCGAAACTGTTCAAACCTTACCGGGCGCAAAAACAATGACTTATGATCCGGCAACTCAACAATTGTTTTTGCCGGTTTCCGAAAACTTTAAAGCCGCTGATGTTTCGACCGGACAAAAAGCTGTTCCGGGAAATTTTGTTTTGTTAATTTTAAGCCGTAAAGAGTTAGGCGAGCGACTTAAGTAACATTTTTCAATTCTCGGAGAATTTATGGCAGGAGCGGCTAAAGCCGAAAAAATTGACGAATTAGTCATTGCGGACGACAAACCGAATACACCTCCTCCTGCGAGTTCTTATCACGCCAGTTGGTGGAAGCTGATGGAAATACGGATCGGCATCATTCCGCTGCCCGTCTATCTGCTGTTGCTCGGCATTATTACGGCGTTCGTCGCGCTCGATAAAATCTCTGGTGATATTTCGCTCGTCATCGCTATCATGGTCGTCGGCGGCTTTACCTGCGCCGAACTTGGTAAACGGATTCCCATTTTCGGCAAAATCGGCGGCGCGGCGATATTCGCCACGTTTATCCCCTCCTGTCTGGCTTACTATCACGTTTTGCCCCAGCCGATTATTCAAACTGTAACGGATTTTTACAGAAATACGAATTTTCTCTATTTGTTCATCACGGCGATTATCGTCGGCAGCATTTTAGGAATGGACCGGCAGACGCTCATTAAAAGCTTTCTCAAGATTTTTGTGCCGCTCGCGCTTGGGTCAATCGCGGCAATGATCGTTGGCACGCTCGTTGGGACATTGCTTGGAATGGGAGCACAGCATACATTCTTTTACACGGTCGTCCCGATTATGGCTGGCGGAGTCGGCGAAGGCGCGATTCCGCTCTCAATCGGTTACGCCGCTATTCTGCAAGAGGATCAGGGGGCTATTTTAGCTAGGGTTTTGCCGCCCGTGATGCTCGGCAGTTTAACGGCGATTTTATTATCGGGGGGGCTGAATTTCATTGGCAAAAAATATCCGCATTTAACGGGCGAAGGGCGGCTGCAGCCGAACGAGCATGATGATTTCGATCCGCAGCAGGAGGAAATCACAGGTCAGATGGACATCACGCATATCGCCGGCGGCGGTATTATGGCAATCGCACTTTATCTGCTTGGTGTCTTATGTTTCAATGTGTTCGGTTTGCCCGCGCCGGTTTGTATGCTCTTTCTCGCTGTCCTCGTTAAACTAGCGCACGGCGCGTCGCCGCAGCTTCAGGAAGGAGCGTTCGCCGTCTATAAGTTTTTTGCGACAGCGGTAGTTTATCCTTTGTTGTTTTTAGTTGGAATTGCGATTACGCCGTGGGATAAATTAGTCGAGGCGTTTCACATCGCCAATGTCATTACGATCTTCGCCACCGTTGCGACCTTAATGGCAACCGGATTTTTCGTCGGCAAATGGCTCAAGATGTACCCGATAGAAACCGCCATTATCAATGCCACGCATAGTGGGCAGGGCGGAACGGGCGACGTTGCTATTCTAACCGCCGCTAATCGGATGACGTTAATGCCATTTGCTCAAGTCGCAACGCGTATCGGCGGCGCGATTACGGTCACGCTCGTTTTAATTGCGCTCAAATGGCTGGTATGAAATCAATTGTTTGCTCGGAGGCAGTATTTTGCCTGCTCATCGCTTGATCCGTTATCAGCATTGCTGCTTCACGTTCCCGCATATCGCACCGGATCCCTCACGAAAAGTCACAAAGATCAATTATTTTCCGGCTAACGAACCTTTGGCTGCCGAATGAGCGATTAAATCGAAGTGTTTGCTCGTCGCCGATGATAAAATTTTGAAGGCTTCGGAAAAGTTTCATTTTTCTAGCGTTGAATATAGAGACAAAAGATTTAACAGTTGAGAAGGGAAACTCACTGGCAGCGTTTGTTCTCAAAAATGTTCAGCAGGTGCGGGAAAATCAATTGATTCTCGACGACATCAATCTGGAAATTGCGGAGAATGCGCTGACGGCAATCGCCGGACCGTCGGGCGCGGGTAACACTTCTTTATTGAGACTGCTAAACCGATTCACCACTCTGCAATTTGGGCAAGCTGGTGATCTGCCAACGGAATCAGCCTCCGGATCACAATAACTCGAATTAATTGTTCCCTGATGGCGCAAGAATCTTCAGACGAAGTGTCATCAGCTCTTCGCCCCGGGCGCAGAAGTTGGTGCCGCTTTGTTGCCCACCAACCGGTAAAGTGTGGTGCGTGAGATTGAAAGTGTTTGACAAATCTCCTTGATGCTGAGAGAGCGGTCGGCGAAAAGCTGCCTGGCGAGTTTGACCTGCTTGGCGGAGAGCTTGGCTGGTCGCCCGCCTTGTCTGCCGCGCGCGCGAGCTGCGGCCAGCCCGGCGGTGGTGCGTTCTCTGATCAGTTCGCGTTCAAATTCAGCCAGCGCGCCGAAAATGTGAAAAACGAGTTTCCCGCCGGGCGTCGCCGTGTCAACGCTCTCCTGCAAACTGGCAAATCCAACGCCGCGAGCATTGAGCTGATTGACGGTTTCAATCAGGTGCTTGAGTGATCTCCCCAGCCGGTTAAGCTTCCAGACGACGAGTGAATCACCGGCGCGGGCGAATTCCATTGCCGCAGCAAGTCCAGCGCGATCATCTTTGGCACCGGAAGCTGTGTCGGTAAAAATCTTTTCACAGCCAGACTTTTCCAAAGCATCTCGCTGAAGATCAAGATTTTGGTCAAAAGTAGAAACGCGGGCGTAACCGATTTTCATAAAAAAGACGACTTGTGCTCTGGAAAAAAGAATAAAAAACGATTCTAACGAATCAAGTGTACCAAAAGTCAAGCGAAGAGCAGAATTTAGGGGCGTTGATTTCAGGATGAGTTGTAGGACAGATTTTCGTTTCTTTTGAGAATTCTGGCAAGATCGTCAACCATGTGCCGAAAACGGACGGATACTGTTGTCGAATTCATTTGAGATGATTTTAACTCTACAATCAGGCTATTCCAACAATCAAAGGAGCAATGTTGCCATGAGTCTGAAACCTTCTGTTATTGAACCGGTTCCTGAGCAAACCGCGCGAGTGGCGCGAGCGGCTTTTCCGAAAGGCAATCTTTACATTTCAATCCGCAACGAGCTCGGCACTTTGTTTGAAGATGCCGATTTTACTTCTTTATATTCGAAACGAGGGCAGCCGGCTTTTGCGCCATGGCGACTGGCATTAATCACGGTAATGCAGTTTTTGGAGAATCTCTCCGACCGCCAAGCCAGTGATGCGGTGCGTTCGCGGATTGATTGGAAATATGCTTTGAGTTTGGAGTTGACCGATGCGGGCTTTGATCATTCGGTATTGAGCAATTTTCGTGAGCGTTTAACGGTCGGCGAGCAGTCAGCTTTGTTGTTTGATCGCGTGATCGAGATGCTGCGGGAAAAGAATCTTTTGAAGATGCGGGGCAAACAGCGAACCGATTCAACTCATGTGCTCGCCGCGATTCGCGTGATGAATCGACTGGAACTGGTGACTGAAACAATGCGTGCGGCATTAAATGAACTAGCCGTTGTTTCACCCATCTGGCTCAGTTCGATAGCACTACAGCCCGAATGGTTTACTCGTTACAGCGCCAGAATCGAAGATACACGCCTTCCGCGCGGAGAAACGGCGCGCGAAGAGTTTGCCCGGCAAGTCGGAGAAGACGGCTTTCGGCTGCTCGAAATACTTCTGAAACAGCAGCCTGAGCTATTAAAACTCGAACCGGTTCAAACACTGCGAAAAGTATGGGAGCGGCACTACACGCGTCAGGAAACAGGCGAGATTGGCTGGCGAAAAAACGCCGATCTTTCGAGAGCCGCCACCGCTGTAGAATCGCCCTACGATATTGAGGCTCGGCACAGTAACAAACGCGAACTTTCATGGACGGAGTATAAAGTTCATCTGACTGAAACTTGTGACCAGGACTTGCCGCGCCTGATCACTAATGTTCTGACGACAGCAGCAACCGAGCAGGATGTCGCCTGCACCGCTTTAATTCATCAGTCATTAGAGAAAAACCGTCGCTTGCCGAGTCGGCACTTTGTTGATGCTGGCTACGTCGATGCCGGTTTGCTGGTGGAAAGTCCTACTCTTTATGGCGTTGAGTTATTCGGACCGACGCGCCTTAATCCGAGTTGGCAAACCAGAGCCGGCGAGTATGATCAGGCGCAGTTTCAAATCGACTGGAGTAATCAAACAGTCGTTTGTCCGGAAGGAAGGCGCAGTACTTACTGGTATGAACGTCAGACCAATGAACGATATTCGCGGCGTGTGGTAACAGTCAGATTCAATCGGAAAGAATGCCGGGATTGCCTGAATCGCAGCCAATGCGTGAAAACCAAATCCGGTGCGGCGCGGTCACTAAATCTGCCGCCCCAACCGCTTTACGAAGCCTTGGAGATGACTCGAAATCTGCTGACCACAGAAGAGGGAAAGCGCGAATATCGAAACCGCGCCGGAATTGAAGGAACGCTTTCGCAAGCCGTGCGGCGCGGCAGCTTTCGCCGGTCAAGATACCGGGGTCTTCCAAAAACACATCTTCAGGAAGTAGCAACAGCAACGGGCATCAATCTATTGAGGACGATCAACTTTCTGAACGGTAAGCCAATGGCGAAAACCAGAACTTCGAGGTTTGCCAAGCTGGCACATTGAATTCGACAACAGTATCCGGACGTTTGTGGCACTTACTTTTAGTTTGATAAAAATATTTGTTGTTTAACAGAATAGTATTCGAGAACGTTCATTTTGGGCAACAATAAACTCCTTTTAAATTTAGACAAATCAACAACTTCTGACAGACCCTCTGGAACTGTTCTCCCATTCGTGGGTTTTTAACCTAACGGGAGACGACAGTTTTGTCAGAATTGTTGAAGGCGAAAATAAGAAAGCTGACTTAATTCAATCTCAGCTTGCATCCTCCCGCTTGCTAATGACGCGTCGCCTGAGCTAAAATTCGCCGCGCTGCCCCGCTCAAACTCAAAGTGCGAATACCAAGCTCCGTCAGAATTGAGGCGAACGCCGCACGTCTGAACAACGAGCAGATGCTTAAACGGGTTTTAAATTTTTGATCATATAATTTTTGATAAGCTGCCGCGGTTTTTCCTGCCTCTCCGCCGCTCGCTAAAATTGCTTGGGCGGCGATTCTGCTTGACTCCAACGCCATTAACATGCCGCTTCCCGTAAAAGGATCAATAAAAGCCGCGGCATCGCCGACCATTAAAAGCCGCGGCGCAGGGGTCAAACTTTTTTTGCCAAAGCTCTCTACTGAAACCGCCAGCCAATCACCAACGGTTTGCGATTGTTTTAATATTTCAGCCGCTCGCTTATTTTTAAAAACGATTTCACGCACAACTCGTTCAGCGTCATTGCCACATTCGCGGACAATTTTCGCCTGGATCAAAAAACAGTGATTGCTCAAACCGTTTTCAACCAAATTTAAACCGCTGTAACCACCTTGAAAAAAGTAAATTTCACAAACGCCGGAAGCTATCTTAGTGTTTGTCAGGTGAGCTTTAAAACCTATCAGCTTTGATTTTAAGTTGTTTGTCTCGCAAATCCCGGATTGTTTGGAGCGCCTCGACGGTTCACCGTTTTGACGCAGGACAAAACGTGAGAGAACGGAGGAGCGCCCGGTGGCGTCAATCGTTAAATCAGCCGCAAACTCAGATTGTTGGCCGGTTTTCGCGCGAACTTTGACACCACAAACTTGGTTTTTCTCTTGGAGCAATCCGACGACTTGAGTTCCTTCCAAAACTTCTACTCCGCAGCTTCGCGCTTCCTCGAGCAGCCGCAAATCCATTTCGGCGCGACTTAAACCCAACGCGCCGGTAGCATTTTTATCAAACCAGTGGCTTGGAACCGAAACTTTTGCCCCGCTCGGCGCAAAGAAAACGGTTTCCAAAATCGTACTGCCACCTGCCGCCCGCATCTCTTCTAAAACGCCGAGCTGCTGAAAATGCTCGAAGCATTCCGGCGAAATAAACTCACCGCAAAGCTTTTGACGCGGAAACTTTTCGCGCTCAATGAGCAAAATCCGCCAGCCGTTTTGCGCCAAGCGAATGGCTAGACTTGAACCGGCCGGTCCCGCACCTGCGATAATAATTCGGGGCTTGATCGAACAATTAATCATGGACTAATATTCTACCGCTTACCGAGCCGACAAAACGTAGTCCAGCAGATATTTTCGGTAATTCCGGAATTCTTTTATCAAAAATGCGTTTGGTGGCAGCATTGATAAATTTATCTCGAGTCGCGCGCTGAGAAGGTCAGCTGGCTCGCGGCTCTCACTTTCTCGGACGGCTTCGTCTTATCGTCGAAGAATGTATTAAGCTACTTTCTTTGGGCAAGAGCAGCAAAGCTTGGTATTCCTAACTTACAGACGACAGCTCAACTAAAAGGTGAGAATGGTTAAAGAAAATAAACAAATTGTGTCTGAGTTTTATGAGGCAGCTAATAACCGGGACGCAAAGGCGTTGTCGGAGCTGCTCGATGTGGAAGTGAAAATTTATCAATCTGAGCTTTTGCCTTGGGGCGGGAGGTTTCAAGGGCATCCGGGATTTATCAGTTACGCCTTCAAAATGCTTGAAAGTATTGAATCAAAAGCAAAGCTTGGAGAGATAATCGAAGCGGGTGATCAGGTTGTGGCGAGAGGTTTGACAGAGGGGCGGGTGAAAAGTAACGGAAAAACGTTCCAGATTCGTTTCGTCCATATCTGGACTATTAAAAACGAGAAACTGACGAGCTTTGAAGTGTATGTCGATACTCCCGAAATGCTGCGCATGCTGAAGTCTGAAGCCGCACAACAATAAACATTAAATTCTTTTCGATAAAAATTATTAAACGGATTTTTGGACAGCATGAGACTCAAACAAACTCTTTATTTCGTCATCTCAAAGTAAAAAGCGTAATGAAAAAGCAACGAATGCTGGTGACTGATGAAATAAAAGATGGTATTTTGCATTTTGCAATTTATAGCACGAATGTTCCAGTGAGCCCTATTTACTGAACAAAATTATCTTTTTGCCCAACAAAAACATTTTCAAAATTGTTCGATTAAGACACGCTTCACCGCGAGCAGGAAAACCGCGCATTGTGATCAACCCATTCGACGATTCATAGCTATGAGAAACATTAATATCACCAAGTTCTCCGCATCTGAGACAATCATCGGCAAAGATTGGTTTACTGCGAGAGCAGAAAAAAGCAGGGGAGATTTTTGATCATCTGATGTAAAATATCTCTATGGAAACCGCCAGAGAACCGGTTGTTTATCAATTACGGGTTGTTATTGAAGGCATCAGCCCGTTGATTTGGCGAAGACTGCTGGTGCCGGGTGATTATTCGATTGCCGATCTCCATTTCATTTTACAGATCGCTTTTGATTGGGATGATTGGAATCTTCATCGGTTTTTCATTCACGGCAAAGATTACGGGATTTATCACTCAGGCGGAATGAGTTTTTCCGACGATCCATATCAAATCCGATTAGCTAATTTCAAATTTAGAAAGGGCGAGAAATTTCTTTACGAGTATGATTTTTTCAATGGCTGGAAACATCTCGTGAGAATCGAGGACGTTTTAAGTATCAATCCGCAGAAGAAATATCCGCTTTGCACCGGCGGCGGAAATTTATCGGTTTCGGAGGCTGAGCGAAAAGCGACAGAATTTGATCGAGTCGAAGATGAGATTTCTAATCAGTTGAAAGTTAAATTGCCAGCGTTTCTCAAAGAATATCAAGAGTTGATAAATTTTGTCACCGATCAGGAAAACGCCGGAAAAGCCATCGAGATGATTGGCAGAAAAGTCAGAAGACTGCAGGACGAAGCCGCAGACATAAAAAAACTGAATCAGTTACTGCTACCAGTAACATTCATCCGCCGCCAACTAAACCGCCGTTTGTTACACTATTCCCAAAATAGAGGGGTGATGCCGGAGGAGGATTGGGATGAAGTTCAAGATGCGGATTCTAGTGGAAAATGATGACGGCGATGAAGTCTTATTAACCGAAAGTATTAAATTTGAACGGGAAAGTTCATCGGTTGAAAATCTGGGTTTGAGATTGTCGGAGTCAAAAGAGTTATTGCGAAAAGCTCAACAAGCGATGGTTCACGAGCAAGTCAGAGAGTTTCTCAAACAGTCCGAAACCTGTCCGTATTGTGTGCGGAAAAGATTAAGCAAAGGCAAACATCGTCTGGTCTATCGAACACTTTTCGGCAAAATGGGACTCGACAGTCCACGGCTTTTTTATTGCCATTGTGAACTGGAAAAAGAGTTGCCGCTGGCGAAAACATTCAGCCCGTTAGCCATCGCTTTGCCGGAGCGGACATCGCCGGAACTGCTTTATCTGGAAGCGAAATTCGGTGCGCGGATTTCGTTTGATCTGAGTCATCAATTACTGGCGGAAGTTCTGCCGCTGCACGAAGAATTCAATCACGCGACCATCAGAAATCATCTTCATCAAATTGGTGAAAGATTGGAAGGCGAATTAGGCGAAGACAAAGGAATGTACATCGAAGGCTGTCCACGGGATTGGGCGAATCTGCCGCGCCCGGAGATGCCTTTGACGGTCGGAATTGACGGCGGTTATGTTCATTCCACTCATCCTGAAAGTCGGACTGAGGGCTGGTTTGAAGTGATCGTCGGGAAAAGCATCAAAGCCGACGGCACGTCGAAATGTTTCGGCTTTGTCTGCGGTCTTGATCGGAAACCGCGCCGCCGCCTTTTCCAAGTTCTGCAATCTCAAGGAATGCAGATGAATCAGCAGATTACTTTTTTGTCGGACGGCGGAGAAACAGTCAGAAATTTGCAGTATTATCTGAATCCGCAGTCGGAACATCTACTCGACTGGTTTCATATCACGATGCGCCTGACCGTCATGCGGCAAATGACACTCGGTCTTGAAAATACGGAGTTGAAAGAACTGATTTTGCCGATGATTGAAAGCGCGAAATGGTATCTCTGGCACGGCAGCGTCGTTCGGGCATTAGAGAAAATAGAAGATTGCTGGTGTTTTTTGAATACGGAAATTCCGACAATAAAAGAGCTTAAACTGCAAAAAGCGGTTAAAGAATTTCAAATCTACATTGAAAATAACCACGCGATGATCACCAATTACGGCGAACGCTACCGAAATGGAGAAGCAATCGCAACGGGTTTTGTCGAATCAGCCGTCAATCAGATCATTGCCAAGAGATTTGTCAAAAAACAGCAAATGCGCTGGACAAAGCGCGGAGCGCATCTTTTACTGCAGGTCAGAGTCAAAGTTCTCAATGATGAGTTGCAAGAAAATTTCAGCAAGTGGTATCCGCAATTTGAGATCAAAAAAGCTGCTGATCCTGAAAACTCCGAGGAATTGGCTTTAGCTGTTTGAAAAGGCTCTTTGAAAACCTGCCTTCATCATTTCAGTTGAGGATTCAGCATAGATTTGCGTTGTTTCGATTTTTGAATGACCAAGGAATTTTTGAATTTGTTCGAGAGGCATTCCTTTTTCAAGTAAAAAAGTAGCGACCGTGTGGCGAAGCAGATGCGGATGAACTTTTTTGGTAATGTTGGCGGAAGCAGCTGTTTCTTTGACGATTTGTTGAATTCGGCGGGTGGTGAATTTCGTCTGGCGATTGCTCTCAAAAACATAGCCGGTCTTTCGAGAACCGAGATGCGTTTTTAGTTCCTGAGCCAATTCGGGCAGAAGCGGCACATAACGGCTGTTACCGCCCTTTCCTTTTTGAATGAGAATCATTTGCTCATCGAAGTAAAAATCTCCGACTTTGAGAGAAACGAATTCGGAAACTCTGGCTCCGGTCAGAAAAAGCGTTTTCAGCAGCAAGCCGTGTGAACTGTTTTCCCGGTAGGCTTGACCAATCAGTTTTTGTTCTTCATCGCGGGAAAGGCGGTGAATGACGTTTTTGCGCGCCTTTAACCTTTTGATACCGAGTTGGCGGCGGACTTCTTTACCGACGTAACCGGCTTGATCGTAAGTCAGGTGATATTTGCGCCAGAGTTTGACGGTCGAGTTGATGAGTTCTTTGAGTTCTTTAACGTC
Source organism: Pyrinomonadales bacterium (assembly GCA_038212235.1). GTDB lineage: Bacteria > Acidobacteriota > Blastocatellia > Pyrinomonadales > Pyrinomonadaceae > JBBQUS01. The sequence goes on along the minus strand of JBBQUS010000074.1, from coordinate 344 downwards.
AGAATTTTGAATAGCAACAGAATTTTGCGCTTTGCTCATAAAATCAGGAATTCGTTTTACGGGATGCAGTCCGAAATCAGCCTTGATTTTACTCGAGAAAAGATATTAAAGAAAGCAGAAAAAGCGGAAAAGATTTCGCTCTTTAGGTATTAGGCGAAATTATTAAAAGAGAACTGCGGGAACAAAATCTCCCCCGCTTTTTTGGAACTTCCGCACTTTTGGTGCAAAAGGAAAAAGTAGTAAATTTTGTCAATGGATGTTTCGACTTTGCTGGCTGACCCCTCAGCTATTTCTTTGGAAACCTTTGTCTCTAGGCAGAATTTGATTATTTTGCGTGTTCACGC
>JBBQUS010000073.1:0-18899 GCA_038212235.1 Pyrinomonadales bacterium | reverse complement strand
GGCTTTGCAACGCGAAAATGCTTTGGATAATAACGCATTGTTCGCCTGTCGGCTCATTGGGTGGGGACAAGCCCGCACCCCTACATTTGATTAAGCATTTTCTCGATCACGCCGTAGCTTGCTTCCAGAGCTTCTTCTAATTTTTCCGGCTGATTGCCGCCGCCTTCGGCCATGTCGGGTTTGCCGCCGCCGCGCCCCCCCACAATCGTGGCGATTTCTTTGATTACCTGCCCTGCCTGAACTCGCCCCTTGATGTCGTTCGAGCTTCGGACAATCAGTGAAACTTTGTCTTCGTCCTTGCGTCCCAAAACGACGACACCCGATTTCATTTTGCCGAGCAGAGTGTCAGACAGATTTCGCATCGCACTTGAATCAAGTCCTTCAACAATTTTGGTTAAAACTTTGACGCCCGCGATTTCTCTGGCTTCGTCGCCGTTGTCTGAACTGCCGCCGGCAGCGCCCGTAGCGATTTTCATTTTCAAATCTTCGACTTCGCGTTTGGCGCGTTTTAGCTCTTCCTGCAATTTTTCGATGGCCGTCGGCAATTGGTCGCGCTGTGTCCGCAGAGCGCCGAGCGATTTGGTAATCAATTGCTCGTCTTCTCTAAAACGCGCGAAAGCGTCCATTCCGGTGATCGCCCGGATGCGGCGAACGCCCGAAGCAATCGCTTCGTCCGAGACGATTTTAAAGCTGCCGATGTCGCCCGTCGCTCGAACGTGAGTTCCACCGCACAATTCCTTTGAAAATGCGCCTTCGCCGATTCGCAAAACTCTCACGGTTGAGCCATATTTTTCGCCAAACAAAGCCATCGCGCCGGTTTGCATCGCTTCTTCAATCGCCATCAAATCGGTACTGACCGCATCGTTTTTTAGAATTTCGCGGTTGACGAGCGTTTCGATTTCCGCGATTTCTTCGGGCGTTAACGCCTGGTAATGCGAAAAATCGAACCGCAGAAAGTTTGGCGCGACGACCGAACCGGCTTGCTTGACGTGCGTTCCCAAAACTTCGCGCAAAGCGGCGTGAACCAGATGCGTCGCCGTGTGATTGCGCCGGGTCGCATCGCGTTTTTCGGCGTCAACAATCGCCGTCACCGTGTCGCCAACTTTGACCGAACCACGTTCAATTTTCGATTTGTGCAAAACGATTCCGCCGAGCAGCGCAAAAGTGTCAAAAACTTTTGCGTTGATGTTTTGGTTAATTAGGTTTCCAATATCGCCAACTTGCCCGCCCGATTCAGCGTAAAATGGCGTCTCGTTCAAAATAATCAAGCCTTCGTCACCTTCGCTCAAGTCTTCAACACGCTCATCGTTTTTTATTAACGCAACAACTTTCGCATTTTCAACCGTTGTAACTTCGTAACCGCGAAACTCTGAACGAACTGAAGTTCTTTGCAAACCGACATAAATAGGATTAATTTTTTCGCTTTGTTTTGTTTTGCCGATTTCAGAAGTTTGTTGGAGTTTTTTTATTTCCTCGTCAACTCTTTCGCTAAATTCTTCAGAGTTAAACTCATCAACAAAACAAGTACTATACAAAACACCCTTTTCAGTTTCTTTAGCTGGCTCAAGCTCGATTACATTTCTTCCATAACTCTGCCGTTCAGTTAGAATGACGTACATTAAATCTGTTGGTAGACCATAGGTGTTCTTAAGTTCTGCTAATGACTTAATTGGAATACCACCTGTCCAAGCAATCATCTGCTTGCTTTCTTCGTCATAGTCAACACTAGCGTCTGATTCATAAATTAAAAGTGATAGTTTGCCAATTCCCGTTTTAAGAGTATTGCTGAACCGCGTTTCTTCAAGTATGACTATTTTTTGAATAAAATCACGTTGTGCTTCTAGTTCAGGATATGCTTCTTTCATTAAATCAACGACGAAATTGGTAACCTTAAAGAAAAACAAACCATCAAAATCTACTTGCTCCTCAAATAAGCCTAGTCCTTTATAAATTGCGCGGCGCATGATCTTTCGTAGGACATAATTACGATCTTCGTTGCCGGGCAAAATGCCGTCTGCAATGGCAAATGCGGTGGCGCGGGCGTGGTCGGCGACGACGCGCATCGCAAAACCTTCCTGTGTGTCGTAATCGTAAGTTTTACCCGCCAGTTCTGCCGTAAATTTGATGATCGGCAACAGCAAATCCGTGTCGTAATTGGTTTTGACGCCTTGCAGAACCGCCGCCATTCTCTCTAAACCAGCGCCCGTGTCAACCGACGGCGCGGGCAGCGGTGTTAAATCAAACTTTGAATATTTGCCGTCAGCTCCTTTTTCGCCAACTCCTGAACGGTTAAACTGCATGAAAACCAGATTCCAGATTTCCATGGTTGTGTCGCCTTCGCCGTTAACCCATTTTGGGTGATTTTTTTCCGGATTGTCGGGTTCGTCTTCCATGTAATAATGGATTTCCGAACACGGACCGCAAGGGCCTTCGTCGCCCATTTGCCAGAAATTATCTTTTCGTCCGAACGGCAAAACTCGTGTCGGTGCAGCGCCGACGCTAATCCACAAATCACGCGCCTCAATGTCCGCCGCGACCTCCTCGTCGCCGCCAAAATATGAAAACCACAAACGATTGGGTTCCAGTTTTAATTCGTTGACGAGAAAATCCCACGCAAAACGAATAGCGTCGGCTTTGAAATAATCGCCGAACGAGAAATTTCCCAGCATCTCAAAAAACGTGTGATGACGCGCGGTTTTCCCAACCTCGTCCAAATCGTTGTGTTTACCGCCCGCGCGGATACATTTCTGGCTCGAAGTCGCGCGCGTGTAGTCGCGTTTTTCGTTGCCCAAAAACGTGTCTTTAAACTGGTTCATTCCGGCATTGGTAAAAAGCAGCGTCGGATCGTTGGCCGGCAGGAGCGGCGATGAATGAACAATCTTGTGTTCATTTCGCTCAAAATAATCTAAAAACTTTTGTCTAATTTCGTGTCCGTTCATTATCTTCTTTTTCTACTTATAGTTACCTGTTATTACAGAGTGTTATACAGTGAACAATCTTTACTCTTAACTCACTCCCTAGCACTCTATGATAACAGGTAACAGATACATTTTCAGATACATGAATATTCAATTGTCAAACATCTCAAAATCTAAAAACAGGTAAGAATGGCACTGACAAAACCGACAATACCTAACTGCTGTTTTCTCTAGCGAAACTTAACTTGGACAGACGATGTTCGCGTGTCTTATCGTCAGCAGCCATTTGCCTTTTCTCTTCATCCAGATATTTGTATAACGGCGGTGGATGGTTTGCCCTCCTCCAACTGCATCGCTCGCCATTGTCAGCGTTTCATGGCCCATTACGACGACCATATTCTTGTAAAACAGGAAAGCTTCCGGTTCTCGCACGAACGAAGAATAGTTGATCGTCCCGTTGCGGATCAGCTCGAATATGCCTTCTCGCTCTTTGATTATTTTATTGGTCGGATGATTAGTCGTTGCGTCTTCGGCGATCAGTTTTTTCAACGCCTCGACATCACGGTGCAAAATCGCATCGGCGTGGGCCAGATCAAGTGCTCTGATTTTCTGCTCGAGCGCGTCATTTCTTTTCGTGCTCTGTCCAAACACTAGACCAGTGGCGACAAAGACAATAAATACGATAAGCAGCATCAATTTCATAGGTTTTTCCGCCTTTCATAGGGTTACCAAATGGGTTGCCGGATCATTCCGTGAAAGTAGGTGGCGGCGGTGGTTCTATTTCCTCCGGCTTAGCTGGGAACGCAAAATCCATAATGAACGGCGCGCCGCGCAACAAATATAAGCCAGCAAGAAAATAAAAAAGTCCGAATATTAAATCCGTCATTGGCGCTTTGGCTATAACTGAGGATTCGCCTATCCCCGCGTAAAATAAAACGACGAAAGATATATCAGCGATGCCGCGAGCCAAAGATAGTAATCCAACCACTCTGATTGCTGCTGAAAAGAGTTCTTTGGCGTTCATATTTACATTACAGCATCAAAAACGCGCTGAATAATTTGAAGACGTTTTGATGCTAAAGCATAACCGGATTTTTTTAAGCTCTCGAATTATTCAGTGCGGATATGCAGTAATTATATTTTTAGACACGCGCTCGAAAAAAGCAAAGGCGGCTCAATTTCGCAGTCGCTTTGACGATGCTGATGGGCCGCCTGATTCAAATTTTTAGTTTGTTAAATTCTTATTGGATGAAATATTCAGCCAGCTCAGGATGATTTTGGCTGAGAATTGCTTTTTTCTCTTCTGATTTCTTCAAATTGAAGCGCAATTGCTTGTCTTCGCAACTGTGCCGATTCCTCGATTTTTGCAATCGCTTCTTCCAATATTTCAAAATATTTTTCTGATTTCTCCATCGTTTCCGCCTTCTGAAAAAGTTTTTGAGCTATTTCGCTGGTCTCGCGGGCAGTAAACATGAGATGTTTTGAAGAATCAGACATAACGATAGGAATGCTTTAGGCAAAATTTCAGAGCTTTTAATTTTGTTTGCCGCCGCTGGCTTTGCTGGTTTTGATCCTCGTCTCGCAGTCAAGACACGCCGTCACTTTGCCGGAAACCAAACGTTTTTCCTCAACCACGCGGATATTACCGCAAGAGCAGCTGCAGTTCCAGAATGTGTAGTCACCACTGACAATGCCGTCAGCGACAACCTGCAGTTCGCCAAATTTTTGATCCTTTAAAATAACTGAGCGTGACATTATTCTTTTATCTCCGACCTAATCTCCTAAAATAAGTTTCGATTTTTAAAATTAATCTTTTTAAAAGATAATTTATTATTACCGCTTCAACCGCTAACAACGCGGCTTTCGGTAATCCGATGAGCAATTAATTATAAATACTGATTTTTTATTAACACGCTGCTCTGATTCAAACCGCGTTATTTTACCGAAGGCTGACAGCTTGGGTTGAGCAGATGGAAATTGTTTGACTCCAGCAGGTGAGAAATCCACTTTAAGCCCTTATCCACCGCGCTCGTTCTGCAAGTTTGGTGCCGTCTGTAAAGTTAAATCCTAAATATCTTTCCGGCAGGCAAAAGAGCGCAGCTAATTATCTGAATGAGTTTAAGTTCGCCTCTCCGACGCGGCTCCGTGATTGGTAACAGACGATTGCAGTGTCAAATTATCAAGACAAAATTTCTTTCTAAGTGACGCATTATCTGTCAAAACTTTGACGAACTGGCAAATCTAATTGAGGCTGATCAACCGCGCCGAACAAAAGAAAGAAGCCGCCTAGAGGGGAGAAAGGCGGCACGAATGTTCAAACTTTAACTATTTAACTCATCGGCACATCAGGCAGAAAACTTTAGTAGAAATTATGATCTATTAAGGCCAATAAACTTTAATTTGAGAAGTTCACCCCAGCAATGTTTTTAATGTATTTCGCCGCCGATAACGCTAAAGAAAGGCTGAAGCGCAAAAGATTTATTGCTAATGCTGCGGACATTCGGGAAGGTTTAAGAGGCTGTTAGGCTCATCTCCATCTGAGATTAACTTGAGATATTTGTAATCAAATCTGCTGACGGCAACGACGACTTCGTAAGTGATGCCTTTCTTTTTGATAAAAAATTCGTACTCACCTGCTTCGATACCGTGAATGGCCTCCTGACGAGTCATTTTCCAGCGAGAGCCGTTTTCATCTAATCCTCCGATGAGAGAAATTCGCTCGTGGATATCTTGACGGTTACCTTGATTGATACATGTAATTTGGCGTTTGTAAGCCATAGAATTTGAATGTCCTTTACGTTATTCGTCAAAATGAATCGGGAGAGTCAAATTATCTATCGGCTTAGGCGAGGAGAAAACTTTAAATAAAACCGATTTCCGGCGCAAAGACGAGTGATATTCTTTGCGTGCGTCTGAAATTTTCGCTTTTCGGATGTCCCCCGCTGAACGCGCTCGCGCTGGAAACATCCGTAAAATCCTGTCTGGAAATGCCTTTCGAGTCGTGAGCGGCAAGTCAGAAATATATTGTTTTATTTATATAGTTAATGACAAAGCGGTTTCAGAAAATCAAAAATGCCGTCTGCAAAAACAGACGGCCGGAAGGAGTGAATTATTTTTAGCTTCAGTTGAGATACGAACGCTTACATCAAATCGGATTGGTGGATGATAAAGCCGCGGTTGTTTTAATTTGAAATTTCTTCAACAACGGATTCGCCAGTAGAAAAATCGCCGCATGTCCACTGCCATTTTTCATGCAGACGGATTCTGCCGTCCGGCAAAACTTCGGAAGTTGAGCGACATTCTCCGGTCATTAACTCGCCCTTTTGATTGACGTGAGAATAACGCATCTCTAACTCCCCTGACGCCAAAATATTGGCTATGAGCATTCCAAATTTCACTGCGCCGCCTTCATAAGTTGCCCAGACCAAGTTATCTTTCTGGCGGTAATGAAAAATTGTTTCAGGGGAAACTTCGCCGCTCGTAGAATTAGAGACGGAGCGAAAAAAACGGTTGTCATAATCAATATGTTGATTATTCTTCGATTTCATCGCTGGTTTCGAGTTTGATTTCACGCATTTTCTCGCTGATTAAACCGTAGGAAAAACCTTGCCGCAGCAGATAATCGTAAAACTTTTTGGTTTCGTCGCGGTCAGTTGGAAAGCCTTTGAGATTAATTCGTTTTTCGATGGCTTTTTCAACCAGCTCGCTTTCGGGCGTTTCCTCAAAAACCTGTGCGAGCGCCGTGTTGACCGTTTCTTTGTCAAGCTGCTTTTGCGCCAAAGTTTGCTGCAGTTTGCGCCTTCCCTGTGGTTTCTGACGCAATTTGGAAGCGGCCAAATCGTGCGCGAATTTTTCGTCGTTGAGAAACTGATAGTCTTCGAGTTTATTTAAAACGCTTTCGACGATTTCCGCGTTCGTCCAGGACTTTTCAAGCAGTCTTTGCCGCAGCTCGCCGCGAGAGCGCGGTTTTGCCGCGAGCAGTGTGACGGCGCGTTGCATCGTCCGCGTCCGAGCCTTTTCAGTATCTTTGATTTCAGGCGGTTCTTCGTCACGCTCTACTTTTGGTTTCCACTTTTTTCTAAACACCTTTTAAGTTTAAGAAATTACAGGGAAAAAAGCGAAAATTAACCATGCGTTCGTTTTCGGACACACACAGCTTTTGCAAACTTGTTAAAATATTCACATGATCGCAGAACAGCTTAGGATTCATGAGAATTTTGGGACGGCGCACTTAATCGCGCCGCGCAATGTTTTGGTTTATTTGCCGCCCGGTTACGGAACCGTTCCCAACCATCGTTACCCGGTTTTCTATATGCACGATGCCCAAAATTTATTTAATCCGCAAGACGCTTTCGGCGGTGTTGCCTGGGGAGTTGACGAGACGGCGCAGCGCTTAATTTTGACCGGAGAAGTTGAACCTCTAATTATTGTCGGAATTTACAACAACGGTGAGCGACGAATTGATGAATACACGCCGGTTCGCGGAACGCGCGGTCGCGGCGGTCAAGCCGACGCTTACGGGCGAATGATTATCGAAGAATTAAAACCGTTTATTGACAATACTTATCTGACTCGCCCCGAACGTGAATTTACAGGCATCGGCGGTTCCAGTCTCGGCGGGTTGGTTTCGCTGTATTTGGGTTTTAAACGTCCGGATATCTTTAGCCGCGTGGCGGCGATTTCTCCGGCGGTTTGGTGGGCAAACAACCAGATTATTCGCGAAACGGCGCAGCTTCCCGAACGAATTCCTTTGCGAATCTGGCTCGACATCGGCAAAAAAGAAGGGATTCGGATTAAACACCAAGTTCGAGCGCTGAAAGAAATGCTGCTCGCGCAGGGTTGGCAATTGGGCGCTGATTTGGCTTATCTTGAGATTTCCAACGCGCGGCACGACGAAGCGGCCTGGGCGGACAGATTTGACGACGTGCTGAGATTTTTATTTCCTCGGATGTCATGAACGGAATTTTTGTTATTGATAAACCGGAAGGATTTACTTCGCATGATGTCGTCGGCAAATTGCGGAAAATCCTGCGGATAAAATCAATCGGACACACTGGAACGCTCGATCCGTTTGCGACCGGCGTGCTGGTGGCGCTGGTCGGAAAAGCCACGCGCCTCGCGCAATTTTTGGATAAGGCTGAAAAGGAATATTTGGCCACAATCCGTTTTGGTTTTGAAACCGATACGGGCGACAGAACCGGTAGTCCAAAGTCCACAGTCCACAGTCCGAAGTTTGAAATTCAAGCGGCGGAAATCGAACAGGTATTAATCAAGTTTCGCGGCGAAACATGGCAAACGCCGCCGATGTATTCGGCCAAGAAAATTGCCGGCAAGAAACTTTATGAATTAGCCCGTCAGGGCCAGGAGGTCGAGCGCCAACCAGTTAAAATCAATATTTCCAAACTGGAAATTGATGAATTGCGACAATCAAGCGACGAACTGCAAATTCGCGTCGCGGTTTCCGCCGGAACTTACATTCGCGTGCTGGCCGAAGACATCGGGCGCGAGTTGGGGACGAGAGCGCATCTGGCGGAATTGCGACGGACGCGCGCCGGAGCTTTTGATTTATCGCAAGCCGTGACGCTCAAAGATTTAGAGGATTTAGCGGTAAATAAGAATCTACTAGGGGGGAAAATAATTTCGCCGAACGCAGCTCTGGCGCATTTGTCAGCAGTTGTTTTGGACGAAGCGGCGACGATCAAAACAACCGGAGGCATGAAGTTTTTCCCGCCCGCTTTAAGTTTTGAAAACGGTGAGTTTGTCAGAATGAACGACGAACGCGAAAACCTCATCGCCATCGGTGTCTTTAATGAACCAGAGAAAGCCATTCAGCCGCGCATTGTCTTGGCAGATCAGAAATAGGAAAATGAAAAAGGACGGTCATTTAACCGTCCCTTCCAGCTATCTTTAACAAGCGAATTACTGCTTTGCAGTCATTGCTTTGAGCTGGTTTGCGCGAACGTGGAAAAACTCGGCGTAAAAAGCGAAAAGGCCAGTAACGAAACGGCAATCTTACGGTGTAGCATGGTTAGATATAAATCCTGAAAAATATTTTGGCGTCGAGAAATACTTTCAACGACGTGAATAGATTTTGCAGTTTTATACCGCACAAATTGTCAAAAGGTTTCGTTTGGAATTGGTTAAACAAACTTTTTGATCAATTGAGAAGATTAATAATGACAATTACGTTTCACGACTCAAAAATTTGATTCGCCTTTCAGCCAAAATCGCCGACCTATGAACTGGACGGCGATTGCTGAACTTTTGAGTATCCAATAAATTTCCGCTCTCACATTTTGTTTTAGAAAATTGCGCTGACTTCTTCATCAGCGCCGCTTTTCGCAGCAGCATATGGCTGGCTGACCAGAGCCTTGTAATCGCAGTCTTCATTGGCGCAAACGTGCATCAGGCCGTCTTTTTTAGTTGTTTTCTCAAGCAAAAACGGCGCGTTGCATTTCGGGCATGGAACAGGAACCGGCTTGTCCCAGTAAACGCGGTCGCATTTTGGATATTCGGAACAGCCGTAAAAGGTTTTGCCGCGTTTTGATTTTTTAACCGCGATTTCGCCTTTGCAGCCGGGACGCGAACAGGGAACGCCGGTCGTTTCGCGCTGAATGTAATTGCATTTCGGATAATTTGAACACGAGACAAACTCGCCGAATCGTCCTTGACGCCTGACCAGTTTAGCGCCGTCAAGCGGGCATTTCTCGTCCAGTTCAACGGGCGGCGCGACCTGTTTGACTTCGCCGCCTTTAGCGATTTTGCGAATATTTTTGCACTCAGGATAACCCGTACAGCCGTAAAATTGTCCGAAACGCCCGCGTTTAAGAGCCATCTCCTTGCCGCACAGCTCACAAACAGGCACTTCTGATTCGCTGTTTGTTTCGGCATTCGGGTTTGGCAGTGTGTCGCCGTTTTCTTTTTCCGCGCCGTTTGCCGCTTTGCTCTTAAGGGTTGAAACTTCCCTGGTTGTTTTGCATTCAGGGTAATTCGTGCAGGCCAGAAACTGCCCGAAACGCCCGAATTTAATCACCATCGGCGAAGCGCATTTGTCGCAAATCTCGTCGGTTGGAATCGCCTGCTGTTTGGCGTTTTTCAGATTTGCTTCGGCCTTTTCAACATCTATTTTAAATTTGCCGTAAAATTCGCCGAGGGCTTCGCGCCAGCCGATTTTCCCTTCCTCAATTTCGTCGAGTTCTTCTTCCATCCGCGCCGTATAAGTCGTGTTAAAAAGCGTCTCGAAATTTTGCACCAGAACGTCGTTAACGGTTAACCCGAGCGAGGTCGGATGAAATTTGCCTTCGAGCTTTTCGGCGTATTCGCGATCCTGAATCGTCGTCATAATTGCCGCGTAAGTCGAGGGCCGTCCAATGCCTTTTTCTTCCAGAATTTTAACCAGAGTCGCTTCGGTGTAACGCGGCGGCGGTTCGGTAAAATGCTGCTCCGGCGTGACTTTGTTAAGCTTTAACTGCTCGCCTTTTTCAACGCGGGGAAGCCTTAGCTCTTCGTCCGAATCCTCGGCGTCCGCCGGCTTTTCATCGCGCCCTTCCTGGTAAACTTTCAGGAAACCGTCGAATTTTAAAACTGAACCTGTCGCGCGAAAGGTAAATCGGCCAGCTAGAATGTCAATGGTTGTCTGGTCAAAAACTGCCGGCGTCATCTGCGAAGCAACAAATCGCTGCCAGATCAACCGGTAAAGTTTTAGTTCGTCCGGTCCTAAAAATTTTGCCAGTTCGTCCGGCGTGCGGTTTGTATCGGTCGGCCTGATCGCTTCGTGTGCGTCCTGCGCGTCTTTCTTTGAACGGTAAAATGTTGGTTTCTCAGGCAAATATTGAGCGCCGTATTTGTCGCCGATAAACTGCCGAACATCAGCCAGAGCCGCGTCGGAAACTCTGGTCGAATCGGTTCGCATATAAGTAATCAAACCGACTGCGCCCTCGGCTCCAATCTCGATTCCTTCGTACAGTTTTTGCGCGACCTGCATTGTCCGCTTAACGTTAAAACCGAGCTTGCGGCTGGCTTCCTGCTGAAGTTTGGAAGTAATAAACGGCGGAACCGGATTGCGTTTGCGCTCCTTGGTCGTCACCGAATCAACGACAAATTTTTCTTTTTCGGCTTCGCTGACAATCGCCGTCGCGCTTTGCTCATCTCTGAGGTGAACTTCGTTTTTACCGGGTTCTTTGTCAAAGCCCGAAGTTTTCAGCGTTTTATCTTCAATTTTATAAAGCCGGGCGTCAAAGGCGGGCGGCAGTTTAGCGCCCAAATTGGCGGCAATCGTCCAGTATTCGGTTTTGACAAAGGCTTCGATCTCGCGCTCGCGCTCGACGACGAGCCGTAGGGCAACGGTTTGAACCCGTCCCGCTGATAGTTTCCCGCCGATATTTTTCCACAACAGCGGCGAAACTTTGTAACCGACCAGCCGGTCTAAAATACGCCGTGCCTGCTGCGAATCAACCAAGTTTTTATTAATTTGCTTTGGTTCTTTAAAAGCGTCTTTGATGGCGTTTTTGGTAATCTCGTTGAACATCACGCGAAACACCAGTTTGGCGGGGCGTTTCGGCACGATTTCTTCGGCGAGATGCTGGCAAATCGCCTCGCCTTCGCGGTCGGGGTCAGCAGCCAGATAAATCGTCTCAGCCTCTTTCGCGGCTTTTTTAAGATCGCTGACGACCTTTTTATTATTACGTTTTTTCGCGTCTGGAATAACTTCATAGGTCGGCTCGAAATCGTTTTCAATATCAACGCCCAAACCTTTTGACGGCAAATCTTTGATATGCCCGATTGAAGCAAGAACTAAATAATCTTTTCCGAGATATTTATTAATCGTCTTCGCTTTCGCGGGCGATTCGACAATAACGAGATTTTTACTCATTTTTTATAACTGCTAAAAAAATATTTAAAGATGTAAATTAATTAAGTGTTGCGGCTTTTGGCAGACGAGAATTGATTAAATCCCGCGCGGCGTCAAGCGTTAAGCCCGCAAATTCAAACTGCGTCCAGAATTCGCTGTTCGGATCAAAACTATGCAGCGCCTGATTTGAACCATCCTCTACCTGAGCCAGGATTGTCAACTTTTCTGATTCCGCGTTTTCAACCATTTCGACCCGGCGAATTTTTTCCGGTGAAGCCGCAACCTCAGCTTTTGCTTCGATAACTTCTATCGCATTGAACATTTCCATCATGGCCAGAGGCGGCTCAAATTCGTAAAGGCGACGCAAAGCGTGGCATTTATCACTGCCCGCTTCAAAATTATGGCAAGCTCGCGGGCGTTGTTCATAAATTCTGCAGACCGCTTTTCCGGTTTCCGTTGTAGTATCGAGCGCCGCGCAGTACAAAGTTTTTTCATCACGCCGCAGAAAACGGTCAATCACGATTTCCTGATTTTTCGTTCTCTGCGTAATATTCCAGAGATTTTCCGCCGGTGTCTGGTCGGTCGGATTTAAGCCAATCACAAACAAAAACGTGCAGCACGCTCCGCACATCAAACAATCAGGAACTGGAGCTTCCGGCGGCGTCACAAAATTTTTCGCTCTCCGATGCGGTAAATCTTCAAGCGGCAATTGCGGCTCGGCAAATTTTTCCAATTGCTGCTGGTAAAGCGCCGACATCATCGCCCAAAACTCATTCTCCGAAAACTTTTTGCTGAGCGTAATTTGAAACAACTGCTGTTCACCCATAAAACGTTCATCTTTGCTTGCCCGTCAGATTTTTCGGGCGAAACATTTGCCGGGCAGAACGCGAATCAGCTCACGCATTTCAAGTCCGAGCAAAGCTGCGTTTAGGTCTCCGAATGAAAAACCGGTTTCGGATTGCAGACTATCAATCTGCATCGCCTCGTCCGCCGAAAGCTGCTGCCAGACAGAGCGCTCGTTAGCGGTCAAATCCGCCGGAACAAGTTCAGATTGCGCTTTACTCATTTTAGATGCCTCTTTTGTCGTTTCCGGTGGCAGCAATTGCGCGGCGATTTCCGGCGGCATCTCGGCCGCGATGTCCTGCCATTGCTGAACGAGTTTGGCGCCGGCCGATTTAATCAGGTAGTTTGTTCCGTAAGAATTGCTCGAAGTAATGTTGCCCGGAACGGCGAAAACCTCCCGGTTTTGCTCAATCGCCAGCCGCGCCGTAATCAGCGAACCGCTCCGTTCGGTCGCTTCAACTATTACCACGCCGAGACTCAAACCCGAAATGATGCGGTTGCGATACGGGAAATTTTCCGGCAGCGGCGGCGTTTCAAGCGGAAATTGCGACAGAAGCGCGCCGCCCGTTGCCAGAATTTCCGCCACCAGTGCCTTGTTTTCTTTTGGATAAACCTGGTCAATCCCGGTTCCCAAAACCGCCACGGTTTTTCCGCCCGTTTCTACCGCGCCGCGATGCGCCGCCGCGTCAATTCCCCGTGCCAAGCCGGAAACAACGCAAACGCCTTTTTTCGCCAAATCGCGCGCCAGCATTTGCGAAGCGTTAACGCCGTAAGTCGAAGCGCGGCGCGAACCGACAAAACCTACGCACGGCGCGTCAAAACAGCTCTGCCAATCGCCTTTAACATAAAGCACAACCGGCGGATCGGCGATTTCACGCAGCAGCGCCGGATAAACGCCGTCGTCCAAAACCAGAATGTCGCCGCCAAGTTCTCTGACTTTTTTGATTTCCTCTGTCGCGTGCTCTTGAAATTCTTTTTTGATCAGGCTTTCGATTGTTTCGGGTCGCAGTCGCAAACCTTCTAATTCAGTGCGCCGGGCATTAAACACTGCTTCAGCCGAACCGAACCGCTCCAAAAGTTTGGTTGCGGCGCGCGGCCCGACGCCCGGCGTCATATTTAATGCAATCCACTCTCTCATTGATTTTGGATTTTAGATTTTGGATTTTGGATTTGTTTGGAACGCAACGTTTTTATTGAGGCTACAATCATTGCAATAATTTCGTTTATTTCGTTTTTCAATTCTGCCAGCTTGTTTTCGGGCATTGTGTTTGACTCTATAATTAATTCCAGCCAGTACAAACTTTCATCAGCTTCTTCCTCAACGATAGCGAGTTTATGCAAAACGTCTGCGGCGGATTTACCTCGGCACGCCGCACGATAGTTTGCGCCGACCGAAGTTGCGGAACGAAGCAATTGTTTTCCAATAATGTTTGCCGTTGTCGTATTTGGTAATGCTTCAATTAAGCGAATAATCCGCAAAGCCAACTTTTTAGTTCGGTCTTTGAATTCCTACTCGTTCATTGCTTCGTCAATCCAAAATCCAAAATCTAAAATCTAAAATCGTTTTGGCGGAAGCGTGTGGGAATCGAACCCACCTGAGCCTGCTCTCACAGTCTCACAGACGGTTTTGAAGACCGCGCCATTCACCAGAACAGATGCGCTTCCGTCGAGTTTGCCCGGCAAGACCCGGCAAGAAATGAAACTACGCGGCTTTTTGTTAAGCTGTCAAGTTGTTTTTGACTGGTCAGCGGATTTTCACGATTTCGGAGCTGTTTTGCCAAACTGTAAATTAAAGCCGCGGCGATTCTTGGAAACCGAAGAATTGTTTTGTAGTCTTATCAAATATGAGTACGAGCGAAAAATTTACAATCGGTTTGGTGCAGATGGCGATGTCTGCGAATTTGGACGAAAATTTAAAGCGCGCCGGAGAATTTATTCGGGAGGCGGCAAAACGCGGAGCGAAACTGATTTGTTTGCCCGAAATGTTTCGCTCGCAGTATTTCTGCCAGCGCGAAGACGTCGAACTGTTTAATCTCGCCGAAACGATTCCGGGAGTTTCAACCAACGCGCTGGGAAAAATCGCCGCTGAATTGAAAGTGACGGTCATCGCACCGCTTTTTGAACGCCGCGCGGTGGGAATGCACCACAACAGCCTGGCCGTTCTCGGCGAAGCAGGAGAAATCATCGGAATTTACCGCAAAATGCACATCCCGGACGACCCTTCTTATTACGAAAAATTTTATTTTACGCCGGGCGATTTGGGTTTCAAGGCTTTTGACACTGCGGTTGCCAAAGTCGGCACGCTTATTTGCTGGGATCAATGGTTTCCCGAAGGCGCGAGGTTGACGGCGTTGCGTGGGGCGGAAATTCTTTTTTATCCGACTGCCATTGGTTGGCATCCCGCCGAAAAAGAACAGGTTGGCGCGTCACAGCAAGATGCTTGGAAGACGATTCAGCGTTCACACGCCATTGCCAACGGCCTGTTCGTCGCTGCTGTTAACCGCGTCGGACACGAAGTTTTTAACGAAGGGACGGACGGCATCGAGTTTTGGGGGACGAGTTTTGTCGCTGACCCGTTCGGCGTTGTAATCGCCGAAGCCGGTTCTGACAAAGAAGAAGTTTTAGTCGTCGAAATTGACCGCGCTCGGATGGAAGACGTGCGCCGCAACTGGCAGTTTTTGCGCGACCGCCGAATTGAGAATTACGGCGAACTGCAAAAAAGATTTATTGATTAAAAGAAATGCCAAAAGATTCTTTTCAAAAAACTCCGTTTGAAGCCGGCTTTAAAATGCCCGCCGAGTGGGAAAAACATCGCGCGACGTGGATCGGCTGGTGTCACAACAAAAACGATTTTCCCGGTAAAATCTGTCCGATTCACTGGGTTTACGGAGAAATCACGCGCAAGCTAGCCCAAAGCGAGCAGGTCTGCATTCTGGTCAATTCTGAAAATCATGAAACCCTGGCGCGCCGGGTTTTGGCCAAAGTCGGAGTTGATTTCCAGAAAATCGAGTTTTACCAAATTCCGCATAATCGCGGCTGGGTTCGCGATTCTGGGCCGATGTTTGTTCGCAGCGATGCGGAAGTCGCCGTTGTCAAATTCAAGTTTAATGCGTGGGCGAAATACGACGATTGGCAGCTCGACAACGAAGTCGCTACAAAATTTGCCGAAAACGCGCAAAGGCGCATATTTAAAGCTCAGCTCAACGACCGGGAAATTATTCTAGAAGGCGGCGCGATTGATGTCAACGGGACGGGAACGCTCTTAACGACCGAAGAATGTCTGCTTGATTTGGAAACTCAAGCCCGCAATCCGCATCTTTCGCGCAATGAAACCGAAAATTTTTTACGTGATTATCTCGGCGCTTCAAACGTTTTATGGCTCAAACGCGGCATCGTGGGCGACGACACGCACGGACACGTTGACGATTTCTGTCGGTTTGTTAATTCAAAAACGGTTGTTTTGGCAGAGGAGAAAAATCCGAGCGATGCTAACTACGAAATTCTCGAAGAAAACCGCGAAAGACTCGCAGGTTTTCGTTTGGAAGACAAGTCAAAAATCGAAATACTGCGCCTTCCGATGCCGTCGCCGCTCGTCTTTTGCGGTCAAAGACTGCCGGCAAGCTATGCAAATTTTTACATCGCCAACGAAACTGTTTTAGTGCCGACCTTCAACGACGAAAATGACCGAACTGCGCTTGGTATCCTGGGAGAGCTTTTCCCGACCCGAAAAGTTTGCGGTATTCACGCCGTGGATTTGGTTTGGGGATTGGGGACGCTGCATTGCCTGACGCAACAGGAACCGATTGTTTGACAATCATTGAAGTTAACTTTCAATCGCTGAAAACATTATTTACAGGGATAAACTAAAGATGCAGGGGATTAAAACAACTTCGATTGACATAGATTTCATCCCCTGCCTCCTGTCCATCCCTGTTAAAATCTTTGTTTCAAAAACTTTCTGGAGACTTTTACTTTGCAACACGAACTCATTCTAATTCTTGATTTTGGCTCGCAATACACGCAGCTCATCGCCCGTCGAGTGCGCGAGAGCGGCGTCTATTGCGAAATCGTGCCGTTTACGTTTGCGCTCGAAAAAATCCTTGAGCGACAGCCAAAAGGAATAATTCTTTCCGGCGGGCCAAACTCGGTTTATGAAGAGAATGCGCCGAAAGTTTCCAGCGATTTTTTTAAACGAATCGAGGTTCCGGTTTTAGGGATTTGCTACGGAATGCAGCTTGTCGCGCTCGAGTTTGGCGGTGACGTTCGGCCTTCGAGTAAACGCGAGTACGGGCACGCTCATTTACAGGTGCTCACCGACAAATCAATTATTTTTCACGATCTGCCGCGTGAGTTGGACGTCTGGATGAGTCACGGCGATCACGTTTTTGTCCAGCCGGAAAACTTTGCAGTAACGGCGACGACCGGCGAACTGATTACGGCAATCGAAAACGAAGCCAGCCAAATCTACGGTTTGCAGTTTCACCCGGAAGTCGCGCACACGCCCCGCGGCAAAGAAATTATTCGCAATTTTCTCTTTCAAATCTGCGATTGCCGGGGCGATTGGACGCCGGATGTCTTTATCAAAGAAGAAATCGAGAAAATCCGTCAGACGGTCGGCGAAACCGATTCGGTCGTTTGCGGGCTTTCGGGCGGAGTTGATTCGACCGTTGCCGCCGTTCTGGTTCACGAAGCCATCGGCGACCGGCAAAATTGCGTTTTCGTTGACAACGGTTTGCTCCGCGCTGATGAATTTGCAGACACGCTCGAAATCTACCGGCAAAATCTGCATTTAAATGTCCGCGGCGTTGACGCTTCAAAGGAGTTTTACGCCGCGCTCTCTGGAATTTCCGACCCGGAACAAAAACGCAAAAACATCGGGCGCACGTTTATCGAGGTTTTCGACACGGCGGCCCAACAAATCGGCAATGTTAAATTTCTCGTTCAAGGCACGCTTTACCCTGATGTCATCGAATCAGTGTCTTTGCGCGGCGCGTCCGTCACCATCAAAAGCCATCACAACGTCGGCGGACTCCCTGAAAAAATGAACTTGAAATTGATTGAGCCGTTGCGCGAGCTTTTCAAAGACGAAGTGCGCGCCATAGGCAAGGATTTAGGCATCCCTGACGAAATTTTGCAGCGTCATCCGTTTCCCGGCCCCGGTTTAGCCGTCAGGATTTTAGGCGAAGTGACCACCGAAAAAGTCCGACTCTTGCAATCCGCCGACCGAATTTTTCAAGAGGAGTTAAAATCGTCTGACTTGTATAACGCAACCTGGCAGGCGTTTACAGTTCTGCTGCCGATTGAAACGGTCGGCGTGATGGGCGATTTTCGCACCTATGAAAAAACTCTGGCGATTCGCGCCGTGACGAGCGTTGACGGAATGACGGCTGACTGGGCGCGCCTGCCGCACGATTTTCTAGCCCGCGTTTCCGCTCGCATTACCTCAGAAGTGCGCGGCATTAACCGCATCGTTTACGACATCACCTCAAAACCGCCGGGAACTATTGAGTGGGAGTAAAAGTTTTACTAGAAAATTTTAAATTATTGAGCGAAAATGATTTCATGATTGAAGAAAAGATAATTTTGGCACAAATACAGCAGCTTCCCGAACAGCTTCAACAGGAAGTCTTGCATTATGTTGAGTTTTTGCAAGCCAAGTATTCCGCACAAAATCAAAAAACGAAAAAACGTAAAGCTGGAAGTGCGAAAGGCAAATACACGCTTGCGTCTGATTTCGATGTTCCGCTTGAGGATTTCAAAAAGTATGTTTGAGACAATACACTAATCGTATCTACTCAAGTTAATTTTTTCCGATGTGAGAATACTCAAAGATCTTACCTTTTTCATTTGGATTCCAGCCCATAGATAATGCGGCCTGAATTGATTGCTCAATATGTTTTGGCGTTACTGGTTTTTCCGGATTTCCTATCCAACTGTCATAACTCACCCAAGGAAAAGTAATTAATAAAACTGCTCCCGGATTTTCAGAAAGCTCGACAGCCGCAGTCATTTTCCCCGAAAAGACACACTGTGTATAAGTTGGTTTGTGCCTAATCTTCCAGCGATAAACATTGCCGCTGATAGTTATTTTTCTTGAACCTTTTTTCGCTAAAGCCATTTCTCACAAGAATAAATATAGTTGTAAGCATTAGTGTCCGGTTATAAGTTCAATGGAATTATTTGTTTAGATAGCAACTCCGCCGATCTTTTTGACTCTCCTCAATTAAGTAGTTGATTTAATTGGATTTTATCAACTACCGAAACTGAAATTATTTGGAGAATCTCAT
>JBBQUS010000072.1:0-19034 GCA_038212235.1 Pyrinomonadales bacterium | reverse complement strand
TCATGAAAAAGGACAACTCTTTTATTTCGATCCCACAGAACTGAAACCTCCGACTTTTATCTCACCCGTCACCGGGGCTGAATACGAAACATCTCCGCCCACACTTCTCAATCAATCTGTCCGAAATGTATGGCAGTTGTTGTACAGAAATAATTAAGTCGTATAATTTATAGTCCGTAAGTTATTGATTATAGGTTAAAGAGATATTAACCAAAAAATAAAGTTGTATAATGCATCCATCATTGTAGACCAATTCACTAAAAAACCGCATCTTTTGTAATAATAAAGTTGTATAAAATGCAAAAGGCAAACATTTCAATCATTTACAGCCGGTTTCAAAATGTGTTTTTTGGCTTTTCGTAGGTTGCGCTGAAGTTTCGGTGGCTAACCCATTTCCTAAAAATAGCATTATCCATAAACTGCTTGAAAAACTCTATGTGATCGGCCGCAAGCTGGATGACAATTTCGTTTATGACGCGATCATGTTCATGCCAAGCAGTTTGTTTGTCGGCATCTTGCATCGCGCTTTGGTAGGCTTTGCTTGCGGTCACTTTAATTAAACTGAAACGTTTCTTGGCTATTTGTATATTTGCTTTGTGCTTTCTTAAGAACTTCTGCAGCAAGTGGCAAATTCATTCAAGCACCAGCTAATATTTCCTCGACAGTAGCAATTTGTAATCGGTCAATCGGGCGGGAATAATCAGTATTAAACTGTCCTGCCATTTTAGCTTCCTTAATCATCGGACCAGTCGGTTTTTCAAGCGTCAGAAGAATTCCGCAAGCCGCGTTTTCGCGTTCAATTACTCCGCGCAATTCGTGCATGATGCTAACACCGACGTGGCCAGATTTGACCGATAGAATTGCCGGTTTAACTTAATCGCGGGATGTTGCAACAAACGCCACCCCGTCAATTCCTTCATCAGCGCCTTTCTTGTCCATCTCAGGTTTTCCTTCAATATTAGAAATAGTTGGAAATATATAGTGTACCCAATTGTCTAGACAGCAAATCCTTCTTTTTTAAGTGGTTTTTGGCTGTCCCATTTGCTCCTTTTTTATTGCGTTTTTCCGCTTTTGATTGATTCCTCGAACACTTCCAGCGGCGTTCGATATTGCAGGCTTTGGTGCGGTCTGCTTTCATTGTAAAACTTGAAATATGCCCGCAAGCTGTCTTCCGCTGCCCACACTGACGAATACTCCTTCAGATAAACTTCCTCATATTTCACCGACCGCCAGAGCCGTTCGATGAAAATATTGTCGTGGCATCGCCCGCGTCCGTCCATACTAATTTTCACGTTTTTTGACAATAACAAGCCGGTCATTTCCAGACTCGTATATTGCGCTCCCTGGTCACTATTGAAAATCTCCGGCTGCCAACTCAACAACGATTCCTCAACGGCTGCCACGCAAAATGTAGTTTCCATCGTGTTCGAGAGCCGCCACGACAGCACACGTCTTGAATACCAATCCAGCACTGCCGTCAAATAAACGAACCCGGCGCGAAGTCTAATATAAGTGATGTCCGATGCCCACACCTGATTGGCTCTCTCGATTGTCAAATGCCGCAGCAAATATGGATATTTCCTACTCTCTGGATGGGCGGTGGTGGTTTTCGGGGCAGGGTAGATCGCCGCCAAACCCAGCACTTTCATCAATCGCTCAACTCGCTTGTGGTTGACCCGGACGCCTTCACGCTGCAAAACTGCCGTCATTCGTCTGACTCCAAAGAACGGATGCGCCGTGTACAGTTCATCGAGCCGATGCATCAGCATCAGATTCTCCGCCGCGTTCTCCGGTCTCCGCTCGCGATAATAAAACGTTGACCGGTTCACGCCCAGCAATTGACATTGCCGCTCGATGCTGATCCGCTCCGTTTCCGGCTCGACCAAAGTGCGCCGGACTTTAACTGACCATGGCAACTTTTTTTTTGAGCCAGTCAAGCTCGACCTTCAGTTGACCGATTTGCTGGTACAGATGCATTTGTAATTGTTCGGCATCCTCGCTGGCAGTTTGTTTGCCGCGTCTATCGGCGAAAATTTCGGTGATGGAGTCGAGCAATTGTTTCTTCCAAATGCTTACTTGGTTCGGGTGAACGGCAAACTGCTTGGCAATTTCATTGACCGTCAGCCGTCCGCGAACGGCTTCAAGTGCGACTTTGGCTTTAAATTCCGATGAATAAGTTTTGCGTCCCGGTTTGTTCATAATTTTCAAACTTGGAACAACATTTTACCACCTTAAAGCTCTGTCTAGTTTTTGGGGTACATTATAATACCCTTGCAATTGAGTGTCAACACTCTGACAGAATTTCTTGTTGTGAGAGACAAAACATTTAGATTGTATTTGGTTTAATCTTATTGTTTGCAAAAGGGTTTGCGGTTAAATAGCTCTAGTGAGGCAAACTATCCAATGATATGAACAGCAAGGATTATGCCGAGTTAAATACAAACAAGATAATGAGCAGCATTTAAGTGATTAGAGACAAATCTACTATTTTGTTGGTCGCCGGACAAACATCCTGAAATGCGCACCACGAGCAGGCTTCGGACGGTCGTGGGGCGAAAGAATCGGCTGCCATCGTTCGCAAGCAGGCTAAAAGGGATCGTTTATTAGCCGCGACTTCTTCGGGCGAGTATTTCACAACTGATTTCGCGAGCGTTAGCACGTTGAGAAAAGAAATTTTCACCTCCTGCTGGTACTCGTGGTAATTAACCCGTGCGAGAGCATAATAGAGAAACGTCGGTAAATCACCGCGCAACGATTCCGCCACCGGGACTTTCCCTGAACTGCTGGTTTTGTAGTCTATTATTTCGAGCGACCCATCTAGGTGAGCGCACACGCGGTCGGCTTTACACCCAAGTCGTACTTGTAAATCGCCGATTTTGAGAATGTACGACATATAAACTTCCGTTCCCAAAGTCATTTCTTGATCCTGGTTAAAAGCGTTGCAGTACGCTCTCAAAGATTGGCATCCTTTAAGAAAATACGATTCATCTTCTTCTGGGCTTGAGTACGCACCGCCATCCCAAAAGCGAGTTAAAAGTTCGGCGATCTCAACAAAATCATTCAAATCTCTGTTCAGTTGATGAAGTTCTTGGAGCGCGCTGTGCATTGTTTGACCAAAAGACAAAGCTGCGGAATAACCGAAATCTCCATTTTTTTCGACGTGCTTCAGCTTATACTTGAAAGGACAAGTTAAATAATCACTGAGTTTGGTAGGCGTTACTGATAACATTGCATTTTCGCATTAAAACTTTTGTGGACATTATTCTTCTCGATGAATAAACTTCAATAAAGTGCCGCCCTAAAATGGCGTTTTACTGACGGCACTTTATACCGAGCGAGAAACTCTAAAAACACGATAACCCAAAATGGGTTATAAAGCAAGAGTCTATTCAAAAATAGTTCGGTAAAAAAGATTCAACCGGACGCGTGTAGGAAATGGACTTAGCTGATAAATATGATTTGCTCAGACGAATGCTCATTGATGAGCGCAATAAGGCAGGCTTGAAACAGGCCGAAGTTTCTTCCAAGTTAGGCAAACCGCAAAGCTATATTTCTAAAATAGAGCGTGGCGAGCGCGGCGTGGATATCGTCGAATTTGTTGAAATAGCTCACGCGATAGGATTTGATCCAGTAACATTTTTAGAGCAATTTAATGGAATTATTAACTGATGTTACGCAGAAGCGGTTTTAGCTTCTGCCATTCTTAAAATTGACAGTTCTTTGAACGCTGCCTTGACCGCACTCAAGTAGAGTTTCGACTTCAAGGCAAAATGATTCAATTGGTGCGCCAATTTGAGCCGCTCAAATTTGACATATGCCAGAATTGAACCAAATAAGTGATTCAGTTGTGTTCTCACTGTCCGCGTCGGCGATTTACCGATTGCCGTGTTTTGTTTGAGCGATTTGTGATATTCCTCGACACTCCACCGTTTTTTGTAGAGTCTCTGGAATTGCTCGTCTCTCAGATTCAAATCATTGCTCACCAAATAGCGCACGCCTTGCACCTGAGAGTTTTCGTTTCTGAAAACCTGTTTGCAAATTAAGACTTCAATTTCTAAATCTTTGAGATACAAACGAGTGGGCGTGTGTTCGGGCAATTGCAATTGGTCAATTCTGACAAACAAACCTTTGTTTCGTCGCTCGGCATCTCGTGCCGCCAGCCGATTACTTTTCAGATCAAAAATGAAAAACTTACCCCGACGGTGAATAAACAGCATGTTCTCGCTTGAGGCGAACCAGGAATCGGCTAAGACATACCGAAACAAAAGCTGATTCTTGAGGCTTTGCTCAACCAGCGAGCGCAGCAACTCATTTTTGGTGATTGTGCTGTGACGCTTTTCGGTGCGAGTTTCTCTGTCGCAAAAAAGAATCTCTTTGCGCACCGCCTCGTATAAAACTGGAATACGCAAGGCCACTTCCGAGTCAGGTTTTTGCGAAACATAAAAGGCCGTTAAGAGATTGATGCCTTTGACTGATTTGTTTTGGGTGTGGTCAAAGTGCCATGTCACAAGTTCGTTTTCGTCGGTATGTGGTTTGTGGATAATGGTGTCATCGAAAATCAGACAAGCCTCAGTTGTTTCGTGTTCTCGCACTAACGCTTTAACCGAAAGCCACAAATCAGCGGAAGAAAAATTATTGTTTGAAAGCAAGCGCGTGATTTTGTCGTGACTGACGCTATGATCAAGCAGTTCGGACAAACCGGTGGCGCTGGCTTGTCCAAAAGCCACTTGCAGATAATCGGTGTATAAATCCAGTAATTCAGTCATGCGAGAAATGCTATCAAATTTCGTATCTCAATGCTTTTTGCGTAACATCAGTTATTAATTAAGAACTTCAGAATGAATAACCACAGGAGAACATGACAAACCAAAATATAAACGAAAAGGTAAAAACTGAACTGCAAGATTTAATCCGTCTTTGTAGTTATCTCATGGAAGAAGTAAAAGATAATCCAGATAAAACTACTGAAACGATGCTTGCGAACATCCATGGGATTCATGAACATTCGGGAACTATTATCAAATTAGAATCTGAGATAAAACCAACCTTTTAGTTGCCCCCTAGTCCTATTCCCTTTACTCATAATATGTTACGGCTGGAAAAACAAATATAGAACTTCGCAATCAGATCTAGTTCTCTGTGGAATGTTTCCGTGAAGTTTCATTTCTTTTAATCTGGAGCCGGGCTCGGCGGCGGATTGTGCGTCTTCTCGCTTAAAATGCCGCGTGCAATCTCCAGAGCCTCGAAAATATCGGCGGCAAATTTGTCTTCCCCCCATTGATTGCTAAAACCGCTTTTTTTCATCACGCTCAATACTTGCGGCGAAACAGCTGACAGCACGAGGACACAGTTTTGTTTTGTCAAATCTTTATGTAAATCACTTAAAGAATGCAAACCGCTGGCATCAATGGTTAAAACATCGCGCATCCTCAAAATAAGAACTTGAGGTTTGCCGGTAACGCGGCGAAGAGCGTCCTTGAAATGTTCGACCACCCCGAAAAATAGTGAACCATAAATCTCAAAAACTTCGACCCCGGAAGGAATGTTAATCTGCGACATATCTCTGGTTTCATCGTCTTCTCGCTCTCTGAGTTCTTCCGTGATTTCTTTAAAACGGGTGTTGGTTGACATTCTCTGCAAAAACAAAAAAGCACCCAGCAAAACACCGACTTGAATGGCGGTCGTCAACTCGACAAAAACCGTTAAGAGAAATGTTGCCAGAAGAACCGCAACATCGCCTTTCGGACTTTTTAAGAGGTGAATAAACTCGCGCCACTCGCTCATGTTGTAGGCGACAACGATCAGCACGGCGGCCAGCGTGGCCAGCGGAATCAATGATGCCCACCGCCCGACAAACAACAGTATCAAAAGTAAAACAACGGAGTGGATGACGGCGGCGACGGGTGTCCGACCGCCGTTTTTGATGTTGGTCGCGGTGCGGGCAATCGCGCCCGTCGCCGGAAGTCCTCCGAAAAGCACCGAGGCAATGTTGCCGGCTCCCTGCGCCACCAGTTCCATATTCGAGCGGTGGCGCGTGCCGAGCATCCCGTCCGCCACAACCGACGACAAAAGAGATTCGAGAGCTGCCAGGAGAGCGATGGTGACGGCATGTGGAAACATCTGCCGAATCAATCCCCAGCTCATTAAAGGAAGGTGAGGAGCCGGGAGATAATTCGGAACATCTCCGAACCGGCTCTGAATGGTTTCGAGCGGCAGATGAAAAAACTGTGTCGCCAGAGTGGTGACAATAATGGCAACCAGCATTCCCGGAATGCGGCGCGTAATTTTTGACCAGAATATTATTATCAATAATGAAACGACTCCGATACCGAGCGAATAAGGATTGAGAGTCGAAATATTCTGTGCATATGAAACCCATTTTTCGACGAAATCCACCGGGACTTTTTCAATTTTTAGCCCGAGAAAATCGCTAATTTGAGAGGAAAAAATAATCAGCGCAATAGCAGATGTAAATCCGACTGTCACCGGATAGGGAACGAACTTGAGTAAGGCTCCCATCCGCGCCAGTCCCATGAGAATCAACAAAAATCCGGCGATCAGGGTAGCGACCGCCAGTCCTTCGTAGCCGTATTGCTGAATTATGCCGTAAACAATAACAATGAACGCCCCGGTCGGACCGCTGATTTGAGCGCGGCTGCCGCCGAGAACAGCAATCACGAACCCGGCGACAATCGCCGTGTAAAGTCCCTGCTCAGGCTTTGCCCCCGAAGCAATCGCCAGGGCAATCGAAAGCGGGAGGGCAACGATACCAACCGTAATTCCGGCGGCTAAATCCGCGAAAAACTGCTTGCGCGTGTAACCTGCCTGGAGGATAGTAATCAGTTTTGGTTTTAATTCTCTATGCATGACTCAAGGCTTTCTTTAATCGTGGAGAAATACTTCATTTTGTGGTGATGAACTAAAAGTAATAATCACAAAGCAATAAGAATTTGCTCCACATTTTTCAACTCAACATCACTTTTAGCCCACTACCCAGAGAGGATATAACATCCAAATGAGAGATTATTCAGAAATGTTGCATTGAGAGTAGGTTTTTCGTGATATCCTGGCGTAAATGGGTTTCAAAATTTCGGTTAATTCTTAATTCGGCTCAAGTCAACTGCTTGACGTTTTTATGAGGCTACTTCTACTCTCTTTGCACAACGGATACCGGAGTGACAAGCTTAAGAGCCACTATTTGACGAGCCTTGATTATCTGTTGCCAGCCAAATACGACAACTAAAAAAAGCTAGGAGTTTCATATGAATCGTGATTTGGCGACAACTGAGCAATTAAAACAGATTTTAGCGCAGTTGACTGATCTGACCGAGACCAATTCGCTTCATTGGGAAAAACAGACCGGATCATCACACCGCTATGCAAATTCGAACGGCGTTCTTTTGATTTTAGGACCGGGTGAGCCACTTGAAAATCGCCACACTCCTCGTTATTTACACATCACCCCGTTGTATTCGCAGAAGTGGCTGGAAATTAACTCTCTTGATCTGGAATTGCATGATTCCTTGATGCAATTGATAGCTGCCGTCGAAGCCGCCACCCTAAATCAGCCGCCAACCGATCCGTTTGCATTAACGAGCGATCTCTTGAAATTACTGGACAGATAAGATTCGGAGCGAGAAAAATGGGAGCGAACAAATTTCGCTCAGATGATAGTCCAAGCCGATTATTGATAAAAAAACGTCTCTCTCTTTTCACATCGTGACAAACATTCCGACCGCAGCGACTGCCATAATGGCAGCTGTTGCCCATCCTAAGAAACGAAGCGGGCGCGAACTGACACGATCACCCATAATCTCCGGGTTGCTGGTGAGCAGGATAACCAGCACAATCAGCGGCGGAGCCAGCAATCCATTGAGAACCGCCGAATAAAAAAGCATCTTGACCGCGTTAAAGCCGACAAAATCAAGGCCTAATCCTAAAATCATGGCTGCCGCTATGACCGCGTAGAACCGAGGCGCTATTTGCGGACGGTCTGCGAGAGAATCGTGCTGCCACTGTTCGGCTTCCGCTACGGCATATGCCGCTGATCCGGCAAGAACGGGAACCGCCAGCAAACCGGTGCCAATAATTCCAAGCGTGAATAACAGATATGCTCCGTTTCCGGCCAGCGGGCGCAAGGCTTCAGCCGCATCCCGCGCGGTTTCGATGTCTGTCTGCCCGTGCGCGTGCAATGTGGCTGCGGTCGTCAAAATAATGAAATACATCACGAGATTGGAAAAGAACATTCCGATGAAAACGTCTCTGCGCGCTGCTCGTAATAGTTCGTCCGTCACGTCTGCGGCGCGCTTCGCGACCGTGCTTTTTCCATGAGCCCGCTCGTCTTCAACTTCCTGCGAAGCTTGCCAAAAGAACAGATACGGTGAAATGGTTGTCCCCAGAATGCCGACGAAAGTTGCCAGAAACCTACTCGACCATTCGACATGAGGGATAAAAGTTGCGCGTAAAACTTGAGACCAATCGGGCTGAGCCAGAAATGCCGTAATGACATATGCAAAGAGGACAAGAGTGAGCCATTTAAAGATGCGTGCAAGATGACGGTAGGAAGAGAAAAAGAGAAACGAAATAATCAGCAAAGTATAAACCGGAGTCCAATAGTAAGCCTTGATGCCGGTCATCATTTCGCTCGCTTCAGCCATTCCGCCCAAATCCGCGCCGATGTTAAAAACATTGGCTACTATCAGCAGCGCGCACGCTCCCCACAACACCCAACGAGGATAGTTCAGCCGCACAACTCCAGCCAGTCCGCGCCCCGTCACTAAGCCAAGACGGGCGCACATCAATTGCACGGCGGCCATTAAAGGAAAAGAAAAGAGCGCCGTCCAGAGCGGCAGATAACCGAAAGCCGCCCCCGTCACCGAATAAGTAGAAATGCCGGAAGGATCATCATCCGCCGCCCCCGTTATTAAGCCGGGTCCAAGCTCGGCAAAAAACTTGTGGACTTTACCTGTCAGCGGCGGTTTCGGCGCGTTCGGTGTTTCAAGATCGGAGATGGTTTCATTCATTAGCTGTCCAGGTTAACGGCGGTGCGGTGCTGTGGTGCTCAAGGCTCTATCAGGCGTTCTTAATAATCTTCCGTCATGATTATTACCTGCTCCAGCGAATTTCAGAACAACCGGAAAAAAGCTGGATTTTTATCGGCTAAAAGTGGTTGCGGCATTTGGAAGAACAAAATTGTCCGATTTAAAAAACTGTTATTGACAAATCCGCCTCGTTTGGAAGTGCAACCTTCAAATACTCGAGCCTTTGGGCCGGAGTATCAAATGAGCCGCTGCCGGAACTTTTGGCAGTTGCTCAAAAATTGATCAAGTTTTATTCCCGTCAGCCCCTTCGTTATTTTCTGCAGATAAATGGGGGAGTCCAGAGTCTCTAAATGCACCGTTGCATTCTCCAATCAGAGAACATTCAATTATTAATTGTCATTATTCTTTTTCAATTTTTTATCGTTGATTTGTTTTGATTATCGCTTGGCGCGCCACGCGTTTCGCCTTCGGGCAAAGTCATCCGCCCGCTGATTATGTGCGGATCAATTCGGTAAACGGCTTTAACGAGGGCGCGCCCCCAAGTATCAATCCACATTAAATTAAGGGCTGGCGTTAAAGTGGGATTGCGTTCGAGAATAAATTTCATCGCTTTTTCGATTTCTGCTTCCTCCGTCAGTCGCTCTGCTTTTCCCCATGCGATGACGCTTCGCCAGTTTTTCGAATCATTAACTTCCTCGACCTGCAGACATACTTCCGGGTTTTGACTGATATATTCGGTTTTCATGCCTTCGGTTGTGTAAAAGTAAATGTGCGGTTCATCATAGTTATAATGAATCGGAACAACGTATGGTCGGTTGTCGCGCACCACACCTAAATGTCCATAGCCGACCCGCTCCAGAACTCGCTTCATCTCTTTCTCGCCCATTTCTTCAATTTCTATCATTGCCGAAATCTCCTTGCGCAAATAATTATGAATGTCTGATTGTTTGGCGTCCGGTAATTGATGTCGGACGGATGTGATAAACAGCGGCTGCGCCGTTTCGCTCCTTGTTGTCAATGATGGTTTGGTTAATGGCTGGCGTCAGCGAGGCATTGTTTTTAAGAATTAGTTCGGCGGCACGTCCGATTTCTTCCGCCCCAGTCAACTGCTCGGCTTCTCCAATCACAATAACGCTTCTCCAGTGCCGATCATCGCTTACCTGTTCTACCTGCAAACAAACTTTCGGATTAGCCGACAGGTACTCGGTTTTCATTCCTTCAGTAGTGAAAAAGTAGATATTCTCGCCATCAAAAGCATAATGCATCGGGACGACATACGGCTGATCGTGAAAGGAGCAGCCCAAATGCCCGTGTTTGAGTGCCTTTAACAAAACTCGTGCTTCTGCCTCAACCAAATTTGTTATTTTCAACATAAATTGTTATTGAAGCTCTCCTGCAAAAGTTTTTGTCAGACATGAAGGTTTTTGCTGTTTGTAGTTTGCAACAGACGTGCCAAATGGCAGTCACCTGTGAACAAAGGTAAACCTGATTCAGGAAAATGTTGAAAGCGCGGATTTTTACTTTCTGAGTGCGGGAATCTCCACAGTTAAAAATTCATGGCGGAACTTTTTCGTTGCTCCAAAAAAGAAATTTGAAACCAGCCGCGAAAAATTATTGGACGAGCGCGGATTTTCTCGCGGTCGCTTTGCTAAACTGACCGCTTTGATTGAGATAAAACTCTGTCAAACACAGCAATTTATTTGTTTGAGCACGGTGCGGAACATCACTTGCGATGCAACAGAAATATGCGACCGGAGGATTTGCCGAAGAGAGAGTTTTTGCCTTTCCAATGCGTTGGTTACGCTTCAGAAATAAAAACAGGAAAAGGAAATTTGCCGTTCGCAAAATTATCGTAAGGAGATGAACAAATGAAAATCTTATTAGCTACAGATGGCTCGGATTTTAGCAGCGCGGCAATCGAAAAATGCTGCGAAATCATCAATTTGAAAAACGCGTGGATAAACGTTGTTTCAACGGTCGAATCAGCTGCACAGGTGGCGGCAGAGCCATTTAACGTTTCAGCTGATTACGTCCGGGAAATAGATGCAGCCGCTCGCAATCAAGCCGCTGAATATGTCAGTCAAGCCGAAAACCTGATTCGACGACGATTTCCTGACTCGACAATTGAGTTGACGCATAAGGTTGCGATGGGGTCTCCCGAACGAATCATCCTCGAAGAAGCCGAAGCTTTCGGCGCGGATTTAATTGTCATGGGGTCGCATGGTCGGGGGTTTTGGGGACGAATGTTTTTAGGTTCAGTTTCGCAATCAATCGTCCTACACGCAAGATGTTCAGTTCTGATAGTGCGGACCTCAGAAAGCATGAATGGAAAGCATTAGTTTTGAAAGAATTAGAAGCTATTGCAAAGAATTCATTTTTGGCGGATATTTCTGAGTTCACGTAAAAAACGATTTACAAATAATTCTGTCAAGCGACAAATTCTTGATAAACTCCAAACAAATTATTTACATTGCAGCAAGATTAGAATTCTTAAAATGTGAAGATAAAACGAAACGGTTTAACATCGCAAAAGGAGACGACGGTCTTAAGTGCGGGAAAAAATACTAGTAGTTGATGACGAAAAATTGATTCGGTGGACGCTTTTGCAAGCACTCGGCGGGTGGGGGTTTGCGCCGATTGAAGCTGCGACCGTGCGGAACGCGCTCGAACTTTTTGACTCGGAACAGCCGGCGGCGACCCTGCTCGATATTACTTTGCCGGACGGCTCGGGTTTGGATGTCCTGCGCGAAATAAAAAACCGTCAGCCCGATGCAATTGTCATTATGATCACCGCCAACGTCTTGGTTGACGATACGATTGCGGCACTGCGCGCCGGGGCTTACGATTTTATCGCCAAACCGATTAACCTCGAAGAAATGCACATTACGATTCGCAATGGAATCGAAACCCGCGAGCTGCGCCGCGAAGTCAGACAGATCCGGCAAGCCCAAATCAAGGCTTTCGGTTTTGAGAAGATAATAGGCGAGTCACCTGCCATTAAAGAGACGATTGCCCTCGCCCGGAAAGTCGCAGCTAGCGAAGTTTCCAGTATTTTACTGCAGGGCGAATCCGGCACGGGTAAAGATTTGGTCGCCAAAGCGATTCACTACTCATCGTATCGGGCTTCCAAACCGTTTGTCGCGATTAACTGCGCCGCGATTCCGGCAAATTTGATGGAAAGCGAATTATTCGGCTACGAAAAAGGCGCTTTTACCGATGCCAAGACGCGCAAAGAAGGATTATTCGAACAAGCCCAAGGCGGAACGCTCTTTCTCGATGAAATCGGTGAGCTGGAAATCGGTTTGCAGGCTAAATTGCTGCGCGTGCTGGAAGAAGGGGTCTTTCGGCGTGTCGGCGGTTTGCGTGATTTGCCCTTAAATATTCGAGTTATCGCCTCCTCAAACCGCAACCTAAAGGCGGAAAGCGAGGCGGCTCGGTTTCGACTCGATCTGTATTACCGGCTTTCCGTAATTCAGATTGACCTTCCGCCTTTGCGCTCACGAGGCGACGATGTGCTGCTGCTCGCGCGCCACTTTATCAAAACTCTTGACAAGGCAGGGCAGCATTCCGCATCTTCTCCGCGCACTTTGTCACCGGAAGTTGCCAAAGCCTTTTGCCTTTATCAGTGGGCGGGAAACGTCCGTGAATTGCGGAACGCGATTGAACGGGCGTTAATTTTAGAAGACGGCTCGGAAATTACGATGAAATACATTCCGCGCGAGCTGTCGGTAAATGGGTATTTTAACCATAACGAACCAACCTCGAATGAAATAAATGCCAGCCGTTGTGTTTATCTGCCGCCCGAAGGCATTCCGCTGGAGACGGTGGAAATGTCTCTCATTGAGCAAGCCCTTGAGCGGAGCGGCGGAAACTTGACTCGCGCCGGAGAGCTTTTGGGAATTTCGCGCGACCGAATGCGCTACCGCCTCAACAAAGGTAAATTGGAAAATGGAAATTAATCCGGACAAGTGAAAATAAAGAGGTCTTGCGAAAAGTGCGGACGCTCGATTTTGTTATGGAGCAAGAAATCACCGGGACCAAAGCGCAGGTAAACCCGGAAGAGCAAAACGGGAGCGAACGAGAATTACGGTTTCGCGCCGTTTTTGACAACGCGCTGGACGCAATTATTATTGCTGACAATAATGGCGTTTATCTGGAAGCAAATCCTGCGGCGAGCGAGCTGCTGGGGGCGCCGCCCGAACACCTCATCGGGCGTAAACTAACCGAATTTAGTCCAACCAAATCTGTTGATGCGGCTGAAACGAGGTGGATTGATTTCCTCCGGGACGGAGCTCAAAAATGCATTTTTGAGCTCGAACGAGCTGATGGAAAAGTCATTATTGTTGATTATTCCGCTAAAGCGCATTTTCTCCCGGATCGCCATCTCTTAGTATTGCGAGATGTGACCCAGGGCTTGAGAACCAGCCGAGACTTGGAAAAATCGTTAATAAACTTAAACGAAATTAAAAAAGCGCTTGATGAATCCTCAATAGTAGTCACTACAGACAAAACGGGGCAGATCACTTATGTTAATGTTAAATTTTGCGAAATCTCAAAATACTCGCCGGATGAAACGCTCGGTCAAAATCATCGCATTATCAATTCGGGTTTTCATTCAAAAGAGTTTTTTCAAGATTTGTGGCAAACAATTGTTCAAGGGGCAGTCTGGCACGGTGAGATTAAGAACCAAGCCAAGGATAAAACATTTTACTGGGTTGCTACAACTATCGTTCCGTTTTTAGGGATAGATGGAAATCCCTTTCAGTATATTGCCATTAGCCACGACATTACCGAGCGCAAACATCTCGAATCCGCACTGAGGCGCACTGCGCAGCTCACCTTAGCCGGAGAACTCGCTTCAAGCCTGGCGCATGAGATCAAAAATCCGCTCGCCGGAATCAAAGGCGCAGTGGATATTTTAATCCAGCGGCGAACGGCTGAAGATGAAGAGCGCGTGGTGCTCGAAAGCGTCCGCCACGAAATCGAACGGATTGACGAAACTGTTCGCGCCCTTCTCAATCGCGCTCATCCGCGTCAATTAAATTTTAAGCAAACATCTTTAACCGAAACCATTAGCCGAGCCGCGCAACTGGCTTTTCATCAAGCGTCATTTCACCGCTCGCGCAATCAGGAAATTACCATCGAATCGGATTTACCGCCGGAGCCGCTGATTTTTCCGCACGACGCAGCCCAAATCGAAGATGCTGTTCTAAATCTAATTATCAACGGTATCGAAGCGATTGGAGAAAACAAGGGACGCGTCATTGTGCGTCTCAAGAAAGCTCAGGCAGACGGACGGGGTGAAATTCTGATCGAAGTTGAAGATACGGGGCGCGGCATCCCGGAACCGGAACTGCCAAAAATATTTTCTCCTTTTTTTACCACCACCGAGAATGGAACCGGCTTAGGTTTAGCGGCCGTGCGCCGAATTGCTCGCGCTCACGGCGGAAATTGTGAAGTCTGCTCAACGGTGGGTCACGGTTCAACTTTCACCATTCGTCTGCCTTTCTTAGCTGAAATCGGAAACGGCTTCTCGCCGCCCCCAAATAATCAGTAACAAGTGATTTTTCGCACTCGAGAGCGCAAAAACTCGCGCAGTTTACGCGAGTTTTTGCGCTTTTACTGAGGTAAATCAATTGGCATACGTCTTGCTCATGAACTTCGTACCAGGATACTTTGCCAGCAATTCTTTGTTTTGCCGCACATAGTGAACCGATGCCAATTAACATTAATCGCATTCTGAACCCGGTTGAATTATCAGTTGCACGCGAGGGCGGCGCGCTCCGTTATGCGATTGCTTTGGCAGGCAGTTTCAGGGCGCAACTAGTCCTTTGTTTCAGCGGCTCAAAGCTGCCGACGAAGACCATCAAGAGCGCGACCGAGCGAGAAATGGATGAATTGATCAGGCGCGCGCTCGAGATTTATCTTGCCGTCCCCAGTGCGTCCCAAGTTGATTGGGAATCAATTGTGATTGAAGCCGAGGATGTCGCGCAAGGCATCGTCCAGGAAGCCGCCAGGCGCGGCGTCAGCCTGATTGTGATGTCTGCGAGCCGTCATCCCGTGCTTCACGCTTTGCTTGGTTCGGTTGCCGAAAGCGTTTGTCGCACCGCACCTTGCCCAGTGCTCGTGACGCACCCGAGCGAACACGAGTGGGTTGGCGCGACGACCGGCGAAATTGACTTGCGCGTAGTTCTAGTCGCGCACGACTTTTCCGATTATTCCGAATTGGCATTGCAGCACGGTTTAGCGATGGCGCAAAAGTTTCAATCTGAGCTCCATCTACTTCACGTAATTTCCGAGCCGGTTTTGCAGGAGTCTGAACCGGCGGGGTCAAAAGCCGCAATTGAAAACATTTATCACCAAACAACTCAGCGGCTAAACACGGCAATTTCAGCTCAAGCTCGTTTAGGATGCCAGGTGAAAACCGTTGTGCGATGGGGCAAACCATACCGCGAAGTGCTCTCTTACGTCAAAGAACATGCAATTGACTTGATTGCGATGGGAGCGCACGGCGCGGGTTTTGAGATAAACGCACTTTTTGGCTCAAACGTTGACCGAGTGTTAAGACAGGTAAATTGCCCGGTATTAATTGCCCGGCACTTAAAACCGGAACTTGAAAATAGGGCGTAAAACTTGATCAGGGCGCGATGCGTGATTTCTCGCGTCTAAAGTGTGCTAAATCTCCGCTTCATAACGAGCAACGAGATTCGCAACCTTTATCAGCAGCAAAGACTGAAGCGACAACCTAAAATGGTGACGTTCCGCCTTTGTCTAAGTCGTTTTTACGGCACAACCGAAAACTAAAAATATTTGCATAAAGGTCAAACAAACTCATATGAAAATCCTGATTTGTTACGACGGGTCGGAGTGTGCGGACGCTGCGCTTGAGAATTTAAGTCAAGCCGGATTGCCGGTTGATACCGAAGCCACGGTTTTAACTTTAACCGAGAACTGGACGTTGGTTCTGGAAGAACAGCAAAAGGATTTGCAGGAAAATGCGAACGCCTTTGACACCATTGATGATAGCAATTCGGAAACTCTCAAACGAATTCACGAGGACGCTTTGGCTGCCTTCGCCGAAGCCGAAAAATTTGCTCAAACCGCTAGCGAGCGGGTGCAGGGCGCGTTTCCTCACTGGCAGGTGCGGCACGAAGCAATTGCCGATTTTCGGACTTCGGGGATCATTAAAAAAGCGGCGGAATTGAGAGCGGATTTGATCATCACGGGTTCGCACGGACGAGGCGCGGCAGGACGTTTTATTTTGGGCAGCACTTCGCTCAAAGTCCTGACCGGAGCCGAATGTTCAGTCCGAATCGCCAGAAAATCGCCGGGGAGATCATCCGACGATGATTCGCCGGTGCGGTTAATTATCGGAGTTGACGGTTCGCACGATTCGTCTCTGGCGGTCGAAGCCGTCGCTCGCCGCGTGTGGCGGCAAGAAAGTTCGGTGCGATTAGTAAATACGGTCGAACCGTTGTTAAGCCCATGGCTTGGAAACGAAATTCAGCAAGCCGAAGAAATTTGCCGACTCGCCGCGCAAAAGCTTGCAGATACGGGTTTCCATGTTTCAACTACAGTTCAAGTTGGTGAAGCCAAACAAATACTCATTAAAGAAGCTGAAAAATGGGGCGCGGATGCAATTTTCATCGGGGCGCGAGGACATCACTTGCTGGAGCGCATCCTTCTCGGCAGCGTTTCCTACGCGGTTGCCGCACGCGCTCACTGCTCAGTTGAAATTGTGCGCGGCGAGCAGATTGAAAATTAAGGTAATTTACAAATGAATAGAAGAAAATTTTTAGGCGTTGCCGGAGGGACAGTTTTAACTGCCGGAGGTCTGACTTATTTCATGAGCGACCATAATAATTTTGTCAGAACCGATCTTAAAGTCGGCTCTTCCGATAAATCCTTACTTAAACCGGACGAAAGAGAAATTCTCTATCTGTCTTCTCTCGCCCCCAGCGGACACAATACTCAACCGTGGTTTGTCAAATATCTTGAACCGTATCATTGGACTATTTGCAGCGACAAAAGCAAATGGCTTCCGGCGGTTGACCCGACCCAGCGAGAAACTATTTTGTCAATCGGCGCATTCATTCAAAATCTTGAATATGCCGCTAGTTGCGCCGGTTACAACTGTCAATTCGATGTTAAAGCTACAACCAATCAGGATGAAGATATTGTAGTAGTAAAACTTAATAAATCAGGCAGTGCAACTGGCTATGATACTGCCAAAATAAAAAACCGGAGAACAGTCCGTTCAAACTATCTCAGCGATTTGTTGAAAAAAGAAGATATGGTTTATTTAATGAACGAAGAACAAGACTTTTTCCATTTCATCCCTAATACCGCCAAAGAAAATCATTACCTGAATGAGCAAACCATTGAAGCCAACCGAATTCAAGCAGATCGCGATGCCGCGCAAACAGAGTTATCAGAATGGATTAGATTTTCAAGTAATGATGCGGAGAAATACAGTGATGGGCTGACAACTGCAAGTATGGAAATAGAAGGAATTTCAGGCTGGGTTGTGCGTAACTTTTATGACAAAAAGAGCGTCATGAAAAAAGATTTCAGAGATAAGAACGTTGATAATGTAAAAACTCAGGTCTCACAATCTGCGGGCTGGTTACTTATTACCAGCAAAGATAATTTAACGGCAACACTGCTCGAAACGGGAAGGCGAATGCAAAGGTTATTTTTAAAAGTCCGGGATAAAAGCATTGCTCTTCATCCGATGACTCAAGTTTTGGAAGAACCATCAACCAAACAAACAATTAATCAATCAATCGGGATCAACGACAACATTCAATTTATCTTACGTTTGGGTTATTTAAAAAATTATCCTGATCCGGTTTCATTAAGACGACCTGTGGATTGGTTTGTCAGAACATGAAAAACTGCCGCTAAAATTTCAATGACCAAGCTCATCATCAAAACTATTCATTTCTTTCGAAATCGGGAGTTGTAAAAAACACCAATCTTCAATGTTTTTTACAACTCCCGATTCACTTTCCAATAAAAGTGCCATTGCCCGTTAAAACCTGCCCATGGTTCGTTTACGATTGTTAGATTAACTTCTTCACCAAAAGCGGGCCTTCCGTTCTGATATTTAAGCTGTAAAACAGTCGCGCTTTACCGATCTGAACTTTTGGTAACCGCTTGTGTTATTGCTTCTCTAACTATTTTGCAGTTTTCATTGCTTTTTGGGCATATTCGACCGCCAATTCATTATCTACATTCCAGACACCCGGAGCACCCCAGGCTATTCGTGACGCTTCATCTTTTTGAAACCACGAATTAACCGTTCCGGTCAGCGTTACTTTGTGACCTGTCGCCTGAACCGTAATATCATCGTCATTGATATTCCAGTTGCGTTTGAGCGCGCCTTCAATATTCGCCTTTTCAATCGCCTCAAGTATTTCCGATTTAATGGTAATGCGGTCGGTCAAGCCTTTGACACCCATCAGAAATCTGACGGCATTGAGGGCTGCTTCGCGTTCATAATTCCAGTTTAACTGGCCGTCCAGAGTAACCCATCCGTCCTCGATTTTAACCTTCACTTTATCGGCAGGAATTGACCAGTTCGACTTTAAAGCGTTTAATACTTCGGCGGCGATATCGTTGTCGGTTTTGCTCCACGAACTAGGAAACTTAACCTCAATTTGTTCGACCACGGCTCTGACCCCAGCGACATTTTTAGCGGCTTTTTCGGCTTCTATTTTCTTGCCGTAACTATCAATGGTTCCTGTCAGTGTCACCACCCCGTCTTTGACTATGACGCCGATTTCTGCGGCGTGCATCGACGGTTCCCATTTGATTGCGTCCTGAACGTCTGTTTGTAGTTCTGCATTGTTTTTCATAATCTTTTCCTTGTGTAAATTCATTTTTTGTGGACTTGTGCCCACATTCCCGACAAATTTATCTTTCCAAATTCCCGGAATCAAACGGCAAGTTTAAAAAGAAGAACAGCTGCCTTTGATTGGAAAGCCATTC
>JBBQUS010000071.1:0-20011 GCA_038212235.1 Pyrinomonadales bacterium | reverse complement strand
TGGATTTATCGTGCGACCGGCCGGAGTCGGCATTACCGAACAGGATTTACGCGATGATGCCAGATATTTAGTCAGAACCTGGCTCGACATTCGCAAACAATCTGAAAAATCAAAATCGCCCGCACTCGTGCATCAAGATTTGGATTTGGTCGAACGAATTTTGCGCGACCAGCTTTCAGAAGAGTTTGCCGCGATTCGTGTGGATGACGAAGCCGAATATTTGCGCGTCGTCGAATTTATCAATCGGATTCAGCCGCGAATGACCAACCGCGTCAAACTCTACACCCGCGAGATGCCGATTATGGAAGCCTATAACGTCCAGGAAGAAATTGATAAAGCGATTAAACCGCGCGTTTGGCTCAAATCCGGCGGTTATCTCGTTATCAATCAAACCGAAGCCCTCGTTTCGATTGACGTTAACACCGGAAAATACGTTGGCGGCAAAGGCGGGAACAACCGGCTCGAAGATACGATTACCAAAACCAACATGGAAGCCGTTGACGAAATCGCGCGTCAGGTTCGTCTGCGAGATTTAGGCGGCATTATCGTTTTGGATTTGATTGATATGGAAGACCGGCGCAACCGCCAAAAAGTTTTGCAGGCGCTGCAGGAAGCTTTGCAGGGCGATAAATCGCCGACCAAAGTTTTGTCGTTTAACGATTTCGGTCTCGTCATCATGACCCGCAAGCGCGTCAAGCAGTCGCTTGAACGAACTCTTTGCGCTCCGTGTCATTATTGTCAGGGAGCCGGATTAATTAAATCTCCGCAAACGGTGGCTTACGAAATTTTAACTGAGGCAAGGCGCTTGACAAAGGCCAATCTGGAAGACGGCATCAAGCAGACGACGCTCCGCGTGCATCCGGAAATCGCCAAAGCCCTGCGTTCGACCGAACGCGATGTCTTGACCGAAATTGAAGATTACTTGGGCGCGGTGGACGTTACCAGCGACGCGGCAATTCATCAGGAACAATTTGATTTTGCTTTTGTTTAAACGTCACAAATAGACCGCAGATGAAGCTGATTGGGCGGAGATAATCGCAGATTTAAAATTTATATATTTGCGTAAATCCGCTTGATTGGCGTCATCTGCGGTCTATTTCTTGTCAACATTTGGTTTACTTTTATAAACTAAATATCTTTGCAATTGATTTTAAGGGAGCAAACAAATGAAAATACAAAAATTCTTTTCGTTCGCATTAATCATTTTGATATTAGGCGGCATCGCCGCACTGCCGTTTGCGACTCATGCTGATACGAAGTTAGCAATCGGCGAGAAAATGGACAATTTTACGCTCTCCGACGCGAGCGGCAAGCAAAACGCGTTTGCTGCAGTCAAAGGCAAAAACGGGACGGTAGTAATTTTTCTCTCGGTGATGTGTCCGGTCGTCAATCGTTTTTACAAAGACCGCATCGCCGCGCTCGCCAAAAATTATCAAGCGAAAGGCGTTAATATTGTCGGCTTAAACGCCAATTCGGGCGAAACGATGGAACAAATCAAAGCCAACGCCGAAGAGCGAGCTTACGCTTTCCCGGTTTTGATTGATAAGGGCAACATCATCGCCGACAAACTTGGCGCCAACGTAACGCCTGAAGTTTTTCTTTTTGACAAGGATGACAAACTCGTCTATCGAGGCGCCATTGACAACGACCGGACGGGCGAAAAAATTACCGCTAACTATTTGCGAGATGCTGTGGACGCAACTCTTGCCGGAAAAACTGTTGCCAAAACGGAAACCGCGTCGTTCGGCTGCGGAATCAAACGGGTTTCTTAAACGAAAATGAAAAGTTCACGCGTCTCGTTAATCATCTGCGCCGCGCTGTTTCTGTTTGAAACAGGCGGCGCAAATCTAGTTCTGGGACAAAAGCGCCCGGCGCGCTCAAAGAAGATTGCCGCGAAACCTGCTGCTAAGCCGGCTAAGCCGCTGCCGCCAAAAACCGTTCCGGCAACTGCGCCGACAATCACAAAAATAGATTTTGAAGGCTTAAAAGCCCTTTTGAAATCTAACGCCGATGCCAAGCGCCCGCTGCTGGTTAATTTTTGGGCGACCTGGTGTCCACCGTGTCGCGAAGAGTTTCCCGAACTGGTTAAAATTGATCAGGAATATCGCCCGCAGGGTTTGGAATTTGTCACAGTTTCGCTCGACGATCTGGCTGAAATTGACCGCGACGTGCCCGCTTTCTTGACGGAAATGAAGTCTTCGATTCCCGCTTACCTGCTCAAAACCGACGATGAAGAGGCGGCGATTCATTCAATCGCTCCAGATTGGCGCGGCGCGCTTCCGTTAACGGTTTTGTACGATATTAAGGGCAAACCCGTTTTTACGAGAATGGGCGCGGTTAAACCCGAAATTCTGCGCGCGCAAATCGAAAAGGCAATTACTGTAAAAGATAAATAAAGTCTGATCAAAAATCTAATTAGTGAGCCTCTATCCCTGAAATTTAGAGATTAATGGATGTTAGATTGAGAATTACATGGTCAAAATAGTTGCCATAGTTCCGGCGCGGATGAACTCATCTCGTTTTCCGGGTAAACCTCTGGCTTCTATTCTCGGGCGACCGATGATTGAACACGTTGTTCGCCGCGCTCTGATGTGCGAACAACTCGATTCGGTTTATGTCGCGACTTGTGATCAAGAAATTAAGAACGTCGTTGAAGGTTTTGGCGGTTCGGTTATTATGACATCGGCAGCTCATGAACGGGCCAGTGACCGCGTTGCCGAAGCCGCCGAGCAAGCAGCGCCGTCCGATATCGTGGTAATGATTCAAGGTGACGAACCGATGATTACTCCGGAGATGATCGCTGTCGCTCTCGCCCCGCTGCTTCGGGATTCATCCGTTGATTGCGTCAATCTGGCGCGCCGAATTGAAAATCCGCAGGAATATTTTGACCCTAATATCATCAAAGTTGTCATGAATATTCACAGCGATGCGCTTTATTTCTCGCGCAATCCGATTCCGGCGATTGATTCTACCCAAATAAATCTTTTACCTGTCTTCAAACAAGTCTGCGTTATTCCGTTCCGGCGCGCATTTTTACGCAAATTTGCCAGCCTTTCGCCGACTCCGCTGGAACAGGCGGAATCAATTGATATGCTCCGCGCGGTTGAGAGCGGCTACCGCGTGCGGTTGATAGAAACTAAGATAAACACCCGTGCCGTGGACACACCGGACGATTTGCGCTTGGTCGAACAGCTCATGAAAAACGAGCCGCCAATAGCCAAATACGAAAAAAAACTTTGGTTGCCAGAGGAAAACCGATGAAATGGCGGGTTTTAATCAGCGCGCCTTACCTGCTTCCGGTTATCGAAGAGTTTCGTCCGCTTTTGGAAGCTGCGGGCATTGAAATTCTGAGAGCAGCGGTCAACGAACGGCTGAGCGAAGAGCAGCTTATTCCTTTGGTCAAAACAATTGACGGAGTAATTTGCGGCGATGACCAGTTTACGGAGAAAATTCTCCGCTTGGCGCCGCGTCTGAAAGTAATCTCGAAATGGGGCACTGGGATAGATTCCATCGCTCACGAAGCCGCCGCAAAATTTGGTATTAAGGTTTATAACACTCCTGACGCCTTTACCGATGCCGTAGCCGACACTGTTCTAGGATATATGCTCTGCTTCGCGCGACGCCTCCCCTGGATGGATCATGATATTCGCGAAGGTTTGTGGATCAAGCAAAAAGGCGTCTCGCTCCGAGAATGCACTCTCGGCGTCATCGGAGTCGGTAATATCGGCAGGGCCGTGACGCGTCGGGCTCGTGCGTTTGGAATGACGGTGATTGGGAACGATCCGGCAGCAATCTCTGCTTCATTTATCAAGGAAACCGGAATTATTATGACGTCTCTGACCGAGCTTTTTAAGAAATCCGATTTCGTCTCGCTGCACTGCGATCTTAACCCAACTTCTTTTCACCTGATAAATCGCGCCGAATTTGAAATGATGCGCTCCTCGTCCTATCTCATTAACACGTCACGCGGGCCGGTAATTAACGAACCGGCACTCGTTGACGCGCTGCAGAGAGAGCAAATCGCCGGAGCCGCGCTGGACGTTTTTGAGATCGAGCCGCTTCCGCCCGATAGCCCGCTGCGCGCTTTCGATAATTGTCTGTTAGCGCCGCATAATTCCAACAGCAGTCCGGTCGCTAAGCAACGGGTTCATAAATGCACAATCGCTAATCTTCTTCGCGGACTTCAGGAAGCAGAGATTGAACACGAAGAGATTCAAATAATTCGGTAACCTTTTAAACATCAATTCATGACGACTCAGTATGAGGCGGAAAAGAATCCCGTGGGCACGAAAGAAGAGCTTTCTTGGCTGCTTCATCATGGTATTAAAAGCCTTCTTCGGTGCGATGAAGCGGAAACCGTTCAGGGAATAGCTCGCTACGTCATTTCAAAATACCGCAGTTTAAAAGCGGGCTCGGAGTTTATCGAACAAAACCGACAGACTTTGATTCCACCGATAGCCGCTTTTCTCGGCGCGATAACGAGATTTCTCGAAGTGCGGGTTGGTCATCGTTTGGACGGCGCGGTTTGGATTGCCCGTCTCGCTAATGAACGCCGCGTTTTGGAAACATTACCGCAGCTTCTTCCTGAACTTGATTGGATTGAACTGAAATTCTGTCGGCGACCTGACCTGGCATCTATCAGCGCTCTGCCCAAAAGATTATTTCCGCTTCGGAGTCGAATCTTTAGACTAACGCGCCTTTTGCTGCGGCAAGAGCATAAGTTTTTCAAAGTTCTTCGCGTCATGGAACTAATAGGTTATTACACGCGTTACCTGGAAATTTTTCAAAAGGGGAATTTCAGCCTCGCTGTGATGTCGAGTCACAGTAACCCGCATGGTCTCGCCTTTAATCTGGCGGCTCGCAGATGCAATGTTCCGACGGTTTTGATCACGCATGGGATGCCGGTTCGCCCGGTTGCCAGACTTTCCTACAATCTGGCAGTAATTCACTGCGAATTTGCCCGTCAAATATACTCGAAAGCGGGC
The DNA here is from genome assembly GCA_038212235.1 of Pyrinomonadales bacterium. GTDB lineage: Bacteria > Acidobacteriota > Blastocatellia > Pyrinomonadales > Pyrinomonadaceae > JBBQUS01. The sequence goes on along the minus strand of JBBQUS010000071.1, from coordinate 15,026 downwards.
TGCCGAATGGGGCAGGTGATAATCCACGGTCGGCGGCAGTATTACGCTCCGATGCCTGGCGGTGAGAAGCTTCCCGAACGTCTGACAATCGGAATATTTCTTTGCAAAGATGTCAACGAAGCAAAACTTGATTTCGTCGTTAAGCAATTACTCAACCATTCACGAGTTGCGAGAATTCTTATTCGCCCGCATCCGAAAAATCTTTTTATAGAATTTGACGAGTGGTTCGCGTCGCTCAATGACAATCGCGTTTGCCGGAGCCTAAACGACTCTGTGTCGGCTGATTTGCAGGAATCGGATATCGTGCTCGGCGGCAATTCGAGCGTCCTTGTTGAAGCAGTCACTGCCGGGCGGCCGAGCGGATATATACAGAGTTTAGACTACGGCTCTTTCGATCTCCATGAATTTGTCGTTCGCGGATTAATTTATCCGGTTGAAGACGAACTCGATTTTGATCCGGACGCAATTCTTTGCTTTTACCAGCGCTCAGAATGGCCGAGCGCGTTACGACTTTACGCCAATGTTGAGGACACAGAAAAGGCTGTTGCAAACTTACTGCAATCCGCCATTCGTGAATTAGTTGCACCGAACGGCCCCCCAGGTCATTAGCGCAAAAAATATTCTTCCCTAATTGAATTGATAGACGCCCGCCCATCTTTTACAGAGTTTTTGAATTGCAGCAACGGTTAGCCGGTCACAGTAACCGGCATGATGTCGGCGCTGCGCCTGCTGCTAAAAAGTTCTATTTCAATAACTATTCTCAGATTGTTTTAATCCTTAAATGCGAATAATCATGCGGATTGAGGCATGATGTTAAAAAGCTGCTTTTTGATTTTCGGGCAAAGTCTGATAAAAGTTTAGTTTGAATCCTCAATCTAAAGCAAAACCGATGAATCAAGAAATCACCGCTGAAGTTGTCCAAGCGCATAATCTGACTGCCGACGAATACGAAAAAATTAAATTTTTACTTGGACGGACGCCGACAATGACCGAGCTCGGAATTTTTTCCGTCATGTGGTCGGAACATTGTTCTTACAAATCATCGCGCATCCACTTAAAGCGTTTGCCGACGACCGGCCCGCGCGTGATCGTGCCGCCGGGAGAAAATGCCGGAGTCATAGATATCGGCGACGGCTGGTGCGCCTGTTTCAAAGTCGAATCGCACAATCATCCGTCTTTTATCGAACCGTTTCAGGGTGCGGCGACCGGCGTCGGCGGCATTTTACGCGATGTTTTTACGATGGGAGCGCGTCCCCTGGCCGCCATGAACTCATTGCGTTTCGGGCCTTTAACGGATGAAAAAAACGGTAATCGCAATAAATCCATTTTAAAAGGCTGTGTCGCCGGAATCGGGCATTACGGCAACTGTTTCGGAGTGCCGACAATCGGCGGTGAAGTGGTTTTTGACAAAGCCTACAATTTAAATCCGCTCGTCAACGCTTTTGCTCTCGGATTAGTTCGGCAGGATCAAATCTTTTTTGGGAAAGCTTCAGGCATCGGCAATCCTGTTTTATACGTCGGCGCTAAAACAGGGCGCGACGGAATTCACGGCGCGACCATGGCTTCGGCGGAATTTGATGACGAAGCGCTCGAAAAACGCCCGACCGTCCAGGTCGGCGACCCGTTTATGGAAAAACTGCTGCTCGAAGCCTGTCTTGAAGCAATGCGTTCCGGCGCGATTGCCGGAATTCAGGACATGGGCGCGGCGGGTTTGACTTCTTCGACCTGCGAAATGGCGGCGCGCGCCGGAACCGGCATCGAAATGGAACTGGCGTTTGTTCCGCAGCGCGAAGAAAACATGACGGCGTACGAGATGATGTTGTCCGAATCTCAGGAGCGAATGATTATCGTCGCCCATGACGGACGCGAAAAACAGATTATTGATATTTTCAAAAAATGGGATTTGGATGCGGTCGTCGTCGGGCACGTCACGACGGGCAATCGGATGCTCGTCAAGCATAACGGCGAAACGGTTGCCGATATTCCGGTGGCGGCTCTGACCGATGAAGCTCCGAAATATAATCGTCCGATGTCTGCGCCAAGCGCCGCGTCCAAAGTTCAAAGTCCAATGTCCGAAAATCAACCGCGAACCGATTCGGAGTTTGGAACTTTGGGCTTTGGACAAGCGCTCAGGGCGCTTTTGGCTTCGCCGAACATTTGCTCGAAACATTGGGTTTACGAACAGTACGATACGATGGTGCGGACAAATACGGCCGTTTTGCCGGGCGCTGACGCGGCAGTCATTCGGATTAAAGAAACCAGACGCGCAATTGCAATGTGTCTGGACGGCAACGGGCGTTTTTCCGCCGTCAATCCGCGCGAAGGCGCGAAACTAATCGTCGCCGAGGCCGCCAGAAACGTCACCTGCGTCGGAGCAAAACCGGTCGCCGTGACAAACTGTTTGAATTTCGCTTCGCCCGAACGACCGGAAGTAATGTGGTCATTTTCAGAAACAATTGACGGAATGAGCGAGGCCTGCACCGTGCTTGAAACACCTGTTGTTTCCGGCAACGTTTCGTTCTACAACGAAACCGAAGGACGCGGTATTTTACCGACTCCGACGATCGGAATGGTTGGTGTGTTGGACGACGTGCGCAAAATCGTGACTCAGGGATTTAAAGATGCGGGCGATATGATCGTTTTGCTCGGAACGACAAATGACGATGATTTAACGGTCAGCGAATATGCTTCAACTTGTCTGAAAATCTCAACCGACGAAATGATTGCGGGCGGCGCAGTTCCGGTAATTGATCTGGAGCTGGAGAAAACGGTGCAAACGGTTTGTTGCAAACTGGCCGAAGCCAGTTTGCTCAAATCAGCCCATGATTGCTCGGACGGCGGTTTGGCGGTGACAATCGCCGAAAGCTGTTTTTCGTCTTTGAATCGAAAAGCTGCGGGGGTGGAAATCGAGCTCGAGGAAAGCAATCTTTCAACTGAAAAATTATTATTTGTCGAATCACCGTCGCGCATTGTCATCAGTTTCGCGCCGGAAAATCTGGAGCAAATAAAGCAAACCGCCGCTCAGTTTAATTGTCCGCTGACGGTTTTAGGAAAGGTCGGAGGCGGAAAACTGCGAATTACGGTTAACGGAACCGGAGCAATTTCAGCGGTTATCAGCGAACTCGAAAGCGTTTGGCAAAACTCGCTCGAAAGTAGTCTCGAAAGTTAAAAGATTTTGACAAAGGGAACGAGCGCCGGAATGCGAGCGGCAAACTCGTCGTATTCGACGGGAAATGCGGCGCGTAAAAGTTTTTCCTCAGCTGAGGTTCGAATCCTTGTGCCGACCAAGAAAACGATTACCGCAATTATTAAAACTATCCAGTGAGTAAATACAATTCCGGTTGCCAGGAGCATTCCGAGCATCGCCGTGTAAATCGGATGGCGGACGATGCGGTAAACGCCGCTTGTCACCAGTTTGTGCTCTTCGATTAAGCGGGCGGCAAAGCTCCATTGTTTGCCCAACTCGCGGATGGCGCTGGTGGCCAGCCAAATCGAAAAAATCACGACGGCGATTGCCAAAATCTGCAGAATAATGTTCAAAATATACTGATCTTCGATCAACGGCGACAAAAACGGTCTGCGCTGCAGCGCCCAGACTAACCCGAAACCCAAACCCTGCAGCGCGATTCCGATAAACGAATTGTTGGCGCGAGTTTTTCCCCGGGCAGAATCATCTTTTTTCATCACCAAATTTCTGGCAAAACCTAATAAAAAAGTGCCCGCGAAAATAAACCAAACTAACATCACGACCGCCAATGAAATTGCCGTTACGTTAGAAGAAATGTTGTCCATAATTTTTTGAAGGTCGAATGCCGCTTGAGTCAAAACGCTGTACGACAAAGGTTGATTTTTGTTCCGGCAGAGCAAAGCGTAAAATACGAGTGATGTCCCAAGCCGGAGTTTATCTGCACATTCCTTTTTGCCGTTCGCGCTGTTCGTACTGCGATTTTGCCGTCAGCATTTATCAAACTGAGTTAGCTGAAAAATACGTTGACGCGCTCTGTCTGGAAGTCCAAAATTCAAACTCCCAAATCCAAAATCAAAAGATTGAGATTGACACAATTTATTTTGGCGGCGGAACGCCTTCGCTGCTTTTCCCAAATCAAATCGAGAAAATTTTAAAAACCGTCAACGAAAAGTTCGCCGTCGCTGTAGACGCCGAAATCACAATGGAAATGAATCCGGCAACGCTGACGCTCGACAAGGCGCAGGAATTTCGAGCCCTCGGCGTTAATCGAGCGAGCTTTGGAGCGCAGACTTTTGACGACCGCGAACTAAAAAAGCTGGGGCGGAGGCATTCGGCGGACGATGTTCGCAAAACCATTGATTTGCTGCGCCAAAGCGATTTTCAAAACGTCAGCTTTGATCTAATCGCCGGATTGCCCGGTCAGACTTTGCCGGATTGGGAGCGAAATTTAGATGAAGCCTTGAAACTCCGGCCTGAACATTTATCGCTTTATTTGCTGGAAATTCACGAAGGCACGCCGCTCGCGCAGCATATTCGGGAAGGGAAACAGCCCCAGCCGGACGAGGATTTATCAACCGAAATGTACGAGCTGATGGTTGCCAAAACCGCTCAGGCAGGTTACGTACAATACGAAATCTCTAACTTTTGCCTGCCCGGTTTTGAATCCAGGCACAATTCAAAATACTGGACGCTCGATACGGTTTTCGGTTTTGGCTGTTCGGCTCATTCGTTTGACGGCTTAAAAACCCGGTGGGCAAACGAGCGAGAGACAAATCTTTACATTCAAATGATTGAAACGGTCGGAACCGCAGCGCTTGAGCCGGAGAAAATTGATTTCGCTTCGGAATTTGCTTTTTTAGGTTTGCGATTGATGCGCGGCATTGATTTGCTCGAATATCAAAAGCGTTTCGGCGTTAATCTGCTCGAAAAATACTCAACCGACCTGGAAAGATTTTTTGACGCGCAATTATTGCAGATAAACGGAAATAAACTGCAGTTGACAACTACGGGAGCGTTATTTTCAAACGAGGTTTTTGCCGTTTTTGTCTAGTTCAACGAAAAAGACTTTAGATATTGATTATCTGTTCGTCTAGGATTAAAGTTATTGAGCATCTTTAGACAAATTGATTCTCAACTATTTGGAGGCATATCGAATATGAATCGTATTCAGCCGCGCCGTCTCTTTTCCTTTCTGCTCGTAACTTTATTCTGGTCACTTTCAGTTTCGGCCGTATTTGCTCAAACAACCGAACAAGAAATCAGACAGCCGAAAAACCAAACGCAAAACGCACGACTGGGATTTTTAAACGTTGTCGGAGATTCGCTTTCCGCCGGTTATCAAAACGGTTCGCTTCTTGACCGGCAGCAGCGAAACGGTTATGCCGCGCTGGTTGCAAGACAAGCCCGAACGCCGCTCGTTCAGCCGCTGATAGCCGCTCCGGGAATTCCAAACGTTTTAACGCTTGTTAGCCCCGGCCCGCCGCCAATTATCGTTCCGGCTCCGGGTGTTTCTACGGGACGCGACGAGCCATTTCTACCGGTCACAAATCTGGCCGTCCCGGGAGCCAATTTGCGCGACGCGCTGGTCACTCGTCCCAATCTGCCGATTGACAGTTTGACCGATCTCGTCCTGGGAGAGCCGTGGCTCTTTTTTGGAGTTTCAAAAAGTCAGATCGAGTTTGCCGAACTCTATCGTCCGCAAACATTAATTGTTTGGATTGGCAACAATGACGCGCTCGGCGCGGCGCTCTCCGGCGATGCTTCCCGTCTGACTCCGCTAGCGCAGTTTCAGTCCGACTATTCTCAGCTTCTCGACCGTCTGGCAGCGACCAGAGCAAAATTGGTCGTCGCCAACATTCCCGATGTGACGGCAGTTCCTTTTTTAATTTCAGCCGAAGATTTAGCCGCGCAAATCGGACTGCCGTTAACGATTATCGGGCCGATTTTAGGAATCAGAGCGGGCGAATACGTGACGCCAAGCGCACTGCCGCTAATCGCGGGAATTCTGGCAAATCCCTCAACCGGCCCGCTTCCGCCGAACGTCGTTTTGGACACCGCTGAAGTCGCCACCGTTCGCGCCGCCGTCAATAATTACAACGCTGTGATTGCCGCGAAAGTCGCCGAGAAAAACGGAGTTCTGGTGGACATCAATACGCTAATCAGCGGGGTTAAAGCAAATGGTTACCCACTCGGCGACGGTCGCGTTTTGCGAACACGCTTTCTCGGCGGTTTGTTTTCGCTTGATGGTGTTCATCCGACCAACACCGGTTACGCGATTATCGCCAATGAGTTTATTCACCGCATCAACGCGCGTTACGGTGCAAATATTCCTTTTGTTAATGTTGTGGCAGTGGCGAACGCCGACCCGCTGGTTCCGGGAAATTTTCTTGCCGCTCCGACGCCGGCAGCAATGATTACGGAAGATGCCGCAAAGAGTTTACAAACCCTTTTCAAACTTGATCAATAAGGAATTTATTAATCAATGTGACTGGATAAATTATCTGTCGGGGCGGCGGACAAGTCCGCCGCCCCGACGTTTATTTGTCTCGACTTCGTTCTAAAATCAAATTAGCAGCTTCTTTCAGATTTGCCGCGATGAAATAGATTGGTTGAACAAAGTTCTCGTCTGTTTCGCCGATTAAAATGGTTTGGCAGCCGGCGCGTTGACCCGCTTCAATATCTTTGGCGTGGTCGCCAATCATCCATGACTTTTTGAGATCAAGCTTGTGTTCGCGCGCCGCCTGCAACAGCAAGCCGGCTTTCGGTTTGCGACAGTCGCACGCTACAGAAAATTGCGGTACGCTCCCGGTTTCGTAATGCGGGCAAAAATAAAATCCGTCAAACTCTATCCCGCACAATTCATTTAGTTTCTGCCAAACTGCCCGCAAATCTCCCGAGTCGAAAAAACCGCGCGCGACGCCAGATTGATTGGAAACTACAAAAACTTTCCAGCCAGCCTTTTTCAATTTTTGAACAGCTTCAGCCGCTCCCGTTTTTAGTTCAATCAAATCGGGATTAACGTTGTACGGCACATCTTTGATCAGCGTGCCGTCTTTATCAAAAAAAACCGCTTTCATCATTCGATAATTAAAAGCTGATATGTACGATAGAGAACTTTTCGAGAAATTTGTTTATGTCAATATTAACGTAAATCCAAACATCAGGCGATTTCAACCAGGCGCTGTATGCATTAAATGCTTATCGGCGCAAACACCAGGGAATTATGAGCAGAAAAGATATTTCAATCAATTTGCCGGAAACCGCTTCGGCGACACAAAAGATAACCGTACGCGCTCCGGCTTTTGAAAACAACGCGCCCGTGCCGGATAAACATTCGGCTTACCACGACGGAATTTCGCCCGCGCTCGAATGGTCTGGCGTGCCGGTTGAGGCAAAATCGGTTGTGCTGATGCTCGAAGACCCCGACGCGCCGACCAGCGAGCCTTTTGTGCATTGGCTGATTATCAATTTGCTGCCGACCGAAACAAGTTTGCCAGAAAACGTGCCGAACGGTGAAGACATTGTCCGGTTTAACGCGGCGCAGCAGGGCGCTAACGACGCCGGCGGTCAGGGATATTATGGAATGCGGCCGCCCTCCGGAGACGCGCCGCATCATTATCATTTTCAGATTTTTGCGCTCGACACGACCATTGATTTACTCGCTGATTTTAGTCGAACTGAATTGCTCGACGCAATGAACAAAAACGTTTTGGCCAAAGGCGAAACGGTCGGCACTTATCAGCGTCGCCCGGACGTGCGCGACAAACAGTGAAAACTGCGAAGATAAACTTGGCTATTGCGCTCTTGCTGATTGGCCTCGCGGCTTTAACCGCAAGAGCGCAAACTGTCTCCGGAATTGTTACTGATACTCAAAAAGCGCCGGTTGCCGGAGCAAAAATTAATCTTCTCGTCAAAAAAGCTAAGGCTCAACAAACACAGACCGATACGCAAGGACGTTTTTCTCTAGCGGCTGACAACCAAAATGATTTGTCGTTGCGCGTTGAAGCACAAGGTTTTGCCGTTTTCGAAAAAACGCTGACCGACGAGCCGCAAAATTCGCTAATAATAGTTTTGTCGCCGGAAGATGTGCAGGCTAACGTGACGATTTCAGTGACGGGAACGAATACCAGATTGGCTGAAACTCCGGCCAGCGTTGTCGTCTTAAATCGTACGACATTAAAAAATTCGGCTGCGCAAACGGTTGACGACGTGCTCCGACAGGTTCCCGGGTTTACGCTTTTTCGCCGCGCTTCGAGCAAAACGTCAAATCCGACGACGCAGGGGGCGAATTTGCGCGGCGTTTCGGGCAGCGGCGCCAGTCGAACCGCCGTTTTGTTTGACGGCGCATCGCTCAACGACGCTTTCGGCGGTTGGACTTACTGGGATCGCATTCCTCAGGCGGCGATTGAGCAGATTGAGGTTTTGCGCGGCGGAGCCAGTTCGATTTACGGCAATCAGGCTTTGAGCGGCGCAGTCAACATTGTCTCGAAAAGCAAAGATGTCGGCACGCCGGTTTTGCGTGTGGACACTTCCGGCGGAACTCAAAACACGCTTAACGGCAGCTTTTTTACAGGTTTCGCGGTCAAAGATTGGAGCTTTGATTTAGCGGCGGAAACTTTTCAAACTGCCGGTTATTTTCCGGTTCCTGAAACGCAGAGAGGCGCGGCCGATGCGCGCGCCGACAGCCGACACGACAACGGATTTTTAACAATCGAAAAAAAATTCGCTAAAAACGCCCGCATTTTTGCGCGGGGCAGCATTTTTTCCGAAAGGCGCGAGAACGGCACAAATCTGCAAAAAAACCGCACGTACTTTCGACAGATCAGTTTCGGCGGCGATTTCGGCAACTCAGCGCTCGGTAATTTTAATTTCCGCGCAAGTGCCGAAGCGCAAGTTTACGATCAAACCTTTTCCGCCGTTTCAGCTGACAGAAACGTCGAAAATTTAAACAGAATCCAGCGCGTTCCGTCTCAAGCCGTCAGCGCCAATTTGTCCTGGACGCGTCCCGTCGCCAGTCATGTTTTGTCGGCTTCGCTGGAGGTCAAGCGAGTCAACGGTTTTAGCGACGAAACCGCCGTTAGCAATAATCGCGCGACTGCGAGGGTCGGCGCGGGCGGACAACAAAATTTCCTTGGCGTTTTTGCTCAGGATTTTTGGCGCGTTAATGCCAAACTAAACTTAAATTTTGGTGCTCGCTTCGATTTTTGGCGTAATCTTGACGCACTTTCGACCGCGAGAAGTTTGACCGGAAACGGCAGCGCCGGCGTCACTCTCTTTCCCGAAAGACGCGAGCATTCATTTAGTCCGCAGATTTCCGCGCTTTACCAAATCAACGAGAAACTAACTGCGACGGCGACTTTTAATAAATCGTTTCGCGCACCCGTTTTAAATGAACTCTACCGGGCATTTCGCGTCGGTAACATACTGACCTTAGCCAATGAAAATTTAACCTCCGAACGCGCGACAAACTTTGAAAGCGGTTTGCGATACGTCGTGTGGAAAAATAAATTAAATCTGCGCGGAACTGTTTTTACGACAACGGTGACAAACCCGGTCGTCAGCGTCACGCTCGCCCAAACGCCGAGTTTGATTACCAGACAAAGACAAAATTTGGGGAAAACTCGCTCAAACGGCGTCGAACTTGATTTTGAAGCGAATCTGCGAGATAACTTTCAGGTTTCGTGGGGATATTTGCTGGTTGGCGCGCGAGTCGTGAGTTTTCCGGGAAATGCGACTTTGATTGATAAACTTTTGCCGCAAGTCGCGCATCAGCAGTTTACTTTTCAAACTTTTTACCGTCCCGCCGAATATTCTTTTGGTTTGCAGGGCAGAATCTCAGGCGCGCAATTTGACGACGATCAAAATCAATTTCGTCTGCGCCCGTTTTTCACGCTTGACGCTTTCGCATCGCGCCGACTGCGCAAAAATCTGGAGCTTTTCGCCGCGGCGGAGAATATTTTTAATAAACGTTATGACATCGCGCTGACGCCGACTTTAAACGTTGGCGCGCCGCGTTCCGTCCGAGTAGGTCTACGGTTTAATTTAGGCAGGAAGTAAAAAACAATCCAGGCAAAAATTTGTAGGGGTGTGGGCTTGTCCCCACCCGATGAGCCGGTAGGCGAACAACGCGTCCTCATTCACAAAGGTTTATTGATCAGAGATATTCGCTGGTTGATCACAATTTTCGAGTTTGCAAAGCCAAACGCTCATTGGGTGGGGACAAGCCCACACCCCTACAAATTATAATTTAGTTCTATTTACACTTGCTGTAACCGCAATCTCGGCAGAAATCACAGCCCGAAGCATGTTCTAATTGTCCGCCGCATTCGGGGCAGGAGCCAATCAGATTGGACATCGCGTTTTTAGGCGGTTCGAAACTCGCCGTTTCGCCGACTTTAACCGCCGGGGTTTCTTCAGCTAAGTTTTTTTTTCCCGATTGTCTTTCCGAAGAAGGCAGATTTTTGAGTCGCCGCATGGTCAGCAAGAGACATTCGGCAACCGCCTGTTCGGGCGAAGTCAGCAATCGTTGATTAAACCAGATTGAATGCGTTCCGGTGACTTTGTTGAGGCTTGACGCAACCTCCGGCACGTCGAAACCGCCGCGCAGCATTTTTGAGGCGAGCAGACCGACGCCTTCGGAAATTTGTCCGGTCGCGAAAACTTCCAAAACCCGTTTGCTGTCGTGGTTAACGGTGACGTACAAATTGCGCCCGTCAAACGGAATCTGCCAGGTCGCGCCCTGCAATTCGCGCGGACGTTCGATTCTGACGACGGTTGGGCTTTTCTCAAGAGTGACGGCAGACGTTTTATCATCGCCGTTATTTGAAGCTGTTTCCTCCTGCGCAAATTCGAGCGGAATTTCTACCGCCGCTTCCTGAGTTTCGGCGTCTTCCTGTTCGACCTTTCCGGTTTTGTTGTCTTCGGTTTTCATCGAAGTCAAAACCTGTCCTTCGCGCGAACCGTCGCGGTAATAGCTGACGGCTTTGCAGCCCAGTTGACGCGCCAGTTTGTAAAGTTCGTCAACCGATTCGACCGTATCGTCATTCGCGCCGTTGCAGGTTTTTGAAATCGAATTATCAACGTGTTTTTGCGCGGCGGCCAGAATTTGAACGTGCTGATTGGCCGCGATTTCCATTGCCGAAATAAAATGTTTGGGCAGCTCGCTTTCGTGCGTGACAACGTGTTCCGCCGCCCGTTTGATTGATTCTTCGTCGGTTTGATCAACGTCAATCCCGAGCGCGTTGGCGGCCAGAGTGTGAACGTAAACGCGGCTTCCGAGCGTGTCCTGACGAACATAAGCCCAGGAGAAATTCGGTTCGATGCCGGAAGAAGTTTCGGCCACGAGAGAAATCGTTCCGGTCGGCGCAATCGTCGTCACTTCGTAATTGCGCGGAGTCAGCGGCACGTCTCTGGAAATACCGATTTCATCATACAAAAACCTGGCGTAATCTTCTTTGTTCGGTTCAAGTTCGGGAAAAACGCCTTTGTCCGCGCCGAGTTTTAAAGACGCGTTCCATGATTCGCGCCGGACAAAACCCATCACTTTTTCCATCAGCTCAATCGAATCCTCTTCGCCGTAAGTTACCTCTAGTGCAAGACATAAATCCGCAAAACCCATAATTCCGAGTCCGACCGGGCGGGTGCGTTTAACCACATCATCAATTTCCGCAATCGGGAATTTGCAGGTGTCAATAACGTTATCTAAAAACTGCGTCGAGTAATGAACGGCGCGCGCCAGACGATTCCATTCGATACAGGCGTCCGCCTCCGTTCCGTCGCCAACTTTTTTGTAAAACTTTGCTACGTCTATACTTCCGAGGTTGCACGAATTATTAAAGTGGAGCATTTGTTCGCCGCAAGGATTACATGAAAAAATTTCTCCCATTGACGAGATCATATGATTGTGGCGGTTTACCTCGTCAATAAAGATGATTCCCGGTTCGGCGTATTTGTGAGCCGAAGCGATGACGCGATTCCAGATGTCGGGAGCGTAAATCATGCCCGGCGCGGGCGGTTCTTCCATTGTGCAATCGGACAAATCGGCATTTTCAAACGCTTTTTTATCGGCAAATGTCACGGTTTCGCCGTTTGGACGGCGATAGACAACGTAATCCGCGTTTGTCGCCGCATCAAAAATCGGCTGTTTCCATTCGTCGCTTTCAAATTCGGTTTGAAACCATTCCTTGTTGTCAGCTGCCGCCAGGAATTCGTCCGTCACCGTCACGGAAATATTAAAATTGGTTAACGTCGTTTGGTCGTTTTTGGCATGGATAAAACGCAGAACGTCCGGGTGCGTGACGCGCAAAATGCCCATGTTAGCGCCGCGCCGCACACCGCCCTGTTTGACGACATCGGTGACTTCGTTGACGATGTTCATGAAACTGACGGGGCCGGAAGCGACTCCGCGCGAAGAATTAACCATCGAACCCGCCGGTCGCAAAAATTCGTATGTCATGCCCGTGCCGCCGCCCGATTGATGGATAATCGAAACGTTTTTGGCGTGCTCCATAATGCCGGAAATCGAATCCGGGACGTTGAGCACAAAACAGGCGGCCAACTGGCCGTTGGTTTTTCCGGCGTTGACCAGACACGGCGTGTTCGGGACGAATTCGCGGTCGAGCATAATCTCGGTCATCGCGTTGTAAAATTCATCGCGTTTTTCCGGGCTCCGTTCGGCGGTCGAGACATGCCCGACGACGCGGCGCACAATATCGTCCCATTGTTCAATCGGATTGCCCTGCGCGTCTTTGAGCGAATAACGCTTGCTGACGACTTTTTGCGCGTTCAAACCGATGGGTTTTGCGTCCGCCTGCGGTTTGGCTGCCGCGCCTGTAATATCAATCGTAATTTTCTGTTCGGTGGCTGTGTTCATTTCTAAATTTAAAATCAGGGTTCAGTGCTCAAGATTCAAGTTTTTTGAACAAACTTTGAGCTTTGAACTCGACACTTTTCAGGTTTTCTAGTTGTTGACGATCTTCATTCGTCGCTCTGCGTGAGAATCAGAATATAAAACTTTTTCAATCTGCTTGTCAACAACTTTTGCACAAGATGTTGCGTCTAAGTTTTCCGAAAGCGCTAAAGTGTGGACAAGTTAAGGTTTTGCTTGAGGTCAAGCGAAAAATAGAGTTTTGCCGTTTTTGTGCTCTCGCCGTTAAAATTTAAGTATGAATTATCAAGCAACAAACGACAACAATTTGGCTGATGTTTTGGTTCACGGGATTGCCGCCGATGGAACCGTGCGATGTGTCGCCGCCGTGACTACCAACTTGGTGCGCGAAGCTGCCGCCAGACACGAGACCGCGCCGACCGCGACTGCGGCTTTCGGGCGATTATTAACCGGAACGCTGCTGTTGGGCGCGACCTACAAGGATTTTGACCGCTTGACGGTTCGCGTTGAATGTCAGGGAATCGTTGAGGGAATCGTCGCTGAGGCCAATTCGCACGGCGGTGTGCGCGGTTACGTCAAAAATCCGGCGGCTGATGTGCCTTTAAACGCCAGGGGAAAATACGACGTTCAGGGAATCGTCGGTGATGGCATGTTTTACGTGACGCGCGAATCGGGTTATGACATCGGGCTTTACCGTGAACCGTACAGCGGTTCGGTTCCGATTGTCTCGGGCGAAATTGCGGAAGATTTTGCTTATTATCTAGCAAAATCAGAACAGATTCCCTCAGCCGTCCTGACGGGCGTACTGGTTAATCCGGCGCAGGACAAGGTTTTGGCGGCGGGCGGAGTTTTGATTCAAATGATGCCGGGCGCGGATGAAAACATTATTGCCGAAATCGAACGAGCGATTCTGGCTGCGCCGGCAACCACCAGCGCGATTAACGAAGGCGCGACCGCCGCGGAATTACTCAAGAACGCGCTTGGCATCGTCGAATTTGAAATTTTAGAAGAAAAACCGATCAGCTTTGAGTGTAACTGCTCATACGAGCGCGCCGTCAGCATAATTTCCGCAATTGATCGAACAGAACTAGAAGCAATGCTCCGCGAAGACCGACAGGCGACGCTCATTTGTCACTTTTGCAACAATAAATATCTTTTAGACGCGGCAAAACTCGAAGAAATTTTAAGCGAAAAATAGCGAGAGACGCATCTCTCGCTATTTTAACAACTTTTCGAAAGCTGATTATGGCGTCGGCAGCGGTTGGCCGACTTCCGGAGTCGGAAGCGGCTCTGTCGAATTTTGAGGACTGTTTTGTCCGCCCTGCACTCCAGAAATCGGAAACTGGTTTTGTCCCCCTCCATTTCCCGCGCCGCGAAAGAGCGGGGTAAAAACCCACCAATCGTGACGTTCGATGCCGTAAAAAGTCATCACGGCTTTTGTTTGAGACCGGCTGACAACGCCGACAAACGGCGCGTCAATATTTTCCGTGTCATCCTCGCCGCCGGGCGGGTCAGTTTCTTCGCTTGTCTTGATGTCAATTACCGTGCTGATTGTGCCTCTCGCAATCTGGTCAAAAACCTGCTGCGGCTGCGGATTGGAAAAGGTCGTGCTGCCGGTATAGCTCGACAGTTTGCTTTGAAAATTTGCCAGAGTTTTAAAGTCGTTTGATTGAATCAGTTTCCACTTGCCCGTGCTTGAGAGCGGATCTTTGGCAGCCGATTCGCGCAAGATCATCAGCTTTTTGGTTCGACCGCGCACTTGAACGCCTTCGAGCAATTCGTCCATATTTTTTGGCAAAGTGCCTTTAAATTGAGCATAAAGACGGATGGCTTCGGCAATTTCATCGCCGCGATGAATCGCTTCAAGCTCCTTTTCGCGCTCGATTTGCTGGCTAATACTTGGCGCAGCCGCGAGCAACAGGAGGGCGATAATTGCCATCAACGCCAGCAAAGCGATTAACGCCGCGCCGGAATCACTCGATTTCGGATTTCGGATTTCGGGTTTCGGATTTGAGAGAAACCCTTTGCTTGAGGTAACTGATTCGGCAGATTCCTCTGCCGGGTTATTCTCAGCTTTAACAATCCAAAATCCGAAATCCAAAATCCGAAATCTAATTATTGTCATTATCATCGTCATCGTTCGGGTCTTTTTTGGGCGGCTGCTGTATCTGC
>JBBQUS010000070.1:0-20593 GCA_038212235.1 Pyrinomonadales bacterium | reverse complement strand
ATATTTGGCCAGCACGGGAAGAATGTCGTTAAAGGCATCGCAGAGAAAACGCGTGTTGTCACCGACATACTGCGTTGGAGTATTGATTTCATGAGCGATTCCGGCGGCCATTTGGCCGATTGATTCAAGTTTTTGCGAATGTCGGAGCTGGCTCTCTAAAATCTTTCTCTCGGTTAAATCTGTTGCTACCCCGACTAAATATCTGGTGCCGTTTTTGTCGGATACTATCGAGCGCTTGAACGTTTGAAACCAATGAACAACTCCATTGACATCGGTATGTTTTTCTTCGTGAATAAACTTGTCTTCAAGATTCTTCAGCTGCTCAATGTCTACGTCGGTAAACACTTGTGATTCTTCCGGGTTGTGACCAAAATCGGCGTCTGTTTTTCCTAATAAATTCTCTACATTTGTTCCGAACACATCAGCCAATGCTTGGTTGGCAAGCACAAAATTCCCGTTGATATCTTTAACAAAAATCAAGTTTGGAACGGTATCCAAGACCTTGCGCAAAAACATTTGCGCTTCGCTTAACTCAACTTCGGCGCGTTTCCGGTCATTGACTTCAATTTGTATTGCATTATTAATATTAATAAGTTCGGCAGTGCGTTCCTCAACTCGAATTTCCAGTTCGTCATGCGCTTTGCGCAGCGTCTCTTCAGCTAATTTTCGTTCGGTAATATCTTTGGCAACAGTACAGAAAACCTTTTTATTATCGTAGAAAATCGAGCAGACGGTAATCTCAACGGCAATTCTGACTCCGTCTCGACGCAGGTAAACTCTCTCATCAGTGAAAGGGCCTTTCTGATTTTTCAACAACTCGATGAATTCACCGATCTCAGCACGGTCTAAATCGTTATAATCGTAGGCCGTCAAACTTTTTGCCTCGGCAATTGTCTCGCAGCCTATCAGGTGCCTAAACGCCTCGTTACACTCAAGGACGGCAAGCGTTCCGGCCTCCAGTAAGGCAATGCCTTCGCCGGTTTGTTCGACAATAGCGCGGTATCTTTCCTTGCTGGCTTCAAGCTCGGCGGCACGCAGCGCGATATTACACATTTCATTGATGCTGTGACGAATAGAGATAATCAGAAAATAGTTTTCAAAGAGTACCCAGCCGGCGTGCTCGAACCAGCGCCATTCAGCGCCGCCTAAAACACCATAAATCGAAGCCGGATAAAACGCGCCGCGCAGCAGATGGTCAGTCGTAGTTACCAGCGTTGCCGGAATCAGGACGCGCCAGTCTCGATAAAACGAAAGAAAAGCCAGTGAACCGAAAATATGAAAGTGTGTTTCGAGGCGTCCGCCCGAGATATGAATTAACAATCCTGACATCATCATCTGGCTGACGGAGACGATGTATCGGGTAAGCGTTGCGCCCGGATATTTAAGGGTAAGAAAGAGCGGGAGCGAGATAATTGCTCCGCCGACAAAGATAGCAGTCCAGACGTGCGGGTGAATACTGCTTTGATCAGCCGTCCAGGTAAGCGGGGAAATAAATAATGATGCAATAATTCCGGCTAACCATTGAAGCGGTAACAAAACTGCAAACATCTTGTCGGTGCGCTTGTAAACGGCGAGCTGATGAGCTTTAAAAATATCAATGGCGCGACCGTTTGACGGCGCTAATGTTGTTTCCATTGGGCGAGAATTAGTCCGGAAAATTGTTTGTTATTTTTAACTTTTTGCGCGTGAGAAACGAGGCTTAAAATTGCGTTGGTATTGTATTTATGACAGTACCGGATAGATGGAGCAAAACTAAATCGCTGGTTTTGCTTAACTTGCTTGTCGGCATTTGGTGCTGAAACTTTAGATTTATTCTTAAAATTTATTATTACAAAACACTAATCTTTGCGAATTCGGATAAACGGTATTAATTCGCTTAAATATAAGACACAAAATCAATTCAACCCCGAAACAGTTGAAAGTTTGCCGTAGATTGCTAAAATCATTGAAAAGGAAAATTTTGATTTTATGAATTGTCCAGATTGCGGCTCTGAGGTTCCCAAAAATGCACATTTTTGTCAGAACTGCGGTCATCGGTTTGACGACATTCCGCAATCTGAACCGATTCGTATTGTCATCTCGCCTCAAGCTGAGACCCTGACAGCGTTGCCTCAATCGCCGGCAGCAGCGCGGCCCGTTATCATCGAACAGCCTGTAAAATCAGCTTCGAACGGTATTGTTATCGTTTTGACGGTGTTGGTTACTTTACTGCTTACTTGCGGGGCGGGGCTTGTGGGCTACATCCTTCTCACCACTCGCGGAAACAGGGAAACTGCTACCGCAAATGTAAATACAAACGTCATCGCCGCAAATACCAATGTTAGCTTGACTGCCAAACCTTCGCCGACGACCTTTGAAGATTTAAAAAACAAAATTGCGCCTCCGGGCAAGAGCACCGGGCTGATTGATGAACAGTTTAGCGTCGCGGCGTCATCGCATCGCGCCATTCCTTTTTCAATTACAGACCCGGCGGGAGCGCAATTGGCTGGCGGTTTTCGCGTTACAAAAGGCAATCCAATCAATTTTTATGTTTATCCGGCAGACGCCTACAGTCAATATCCGACTAACGGTTTAAAGCCGGTTCAATTAGAGCAGACCCGGAATAAAATCCTTAACGAAAAACTCAAAACAGGCGATTATTATCTGGTCTTTGAAAATAATAATGCGCTGCCCGCCACCATTGCGACCGAACTCTTGCTAGTAAGCGGCGATACAAAATAGCTGCCGAAAGAGAATTATGAAAATGTTTTACGTCTTGCGACATTCCAAATCAAGTTGGGAGAATAATCAAACGGATTTTGAACGCCCCTTAAACCGGCGCGGTTTGGAAACCGCGCCGCGCGTCGGCAAATTAATGCGCGCCCAAAAAATTATTCCGGATTTGATTATTTCATCGCCAGCCGCGCGCGCCAAAATGACTGCAGAGATTGTCAAAAAAGCGGCAAATTTTCAAGCGAAAATTCACTTTGAGAAGCGCATTTATGAAGCACGAATCGAAAATTTGTTTGAGGTCGTCAGCCGCGCGCCCGCTGATATCGGAAATTTATTGCTGGTCGGACATAACCCCGGACTGGAAATCCTGATCGAAAGTTTGACCGGAGAATTTCAGACGATGCCAACGGCGGCTCTGGCAATTATTGAATTAAAAATCGAAGAATGGAGAGAAATTAGCCCAGCCTGTGGAAAACTCTGCAACCTTTTTATACCCAAAGAAATAGCGGACTAACCCCAGAAGGCAGTCCGCTATAATCTAAAAATTTCCGCCGTTTAGAACTTAAACTATAACCCCGCTAAAATAAACGCAAAAATCTTCTAGTGATTTGCAGCTGCGATCCGCTCTTCGGTTTTGCGAATACTTGCCCATTTTGTTCGACGCTCCGCTCTTGAGAGCGGGCGCAAAGTCAAATCAATTTGTCTTAAAATTGCGGGCAGCTTTTCCCGGTCAAATTTTGCGTCTGTCTGGGCGCGTCTTAAAAAAGCCATCGCCAATTCGCTGTTAAGCTCGTTTACCATGCTCATAAATTCCATATGCTGAAAACAAAATAAAGCGCAAATTTGTTTAGACAAAGCATTTGCAATGCCTTCCAAAGTGCGCGAAAAAACCGGCGCGTTTTAAAATTGAAAGTATTAAAGCGTTTGCAATACTAGCAGAACAGCCAAAAAAAATAAAAGCCATGTGACACTGTTAAGCCGCTCTTAAAGTATTTTCTTAACACTGCATTTGTATTTTTGTTACGCAGATTTAATTTTAATTTTACGAAAAATTAATACTCTTTTCACTTTGCGTTAATTCACTCCATTTAAATTTGCCTTATACGTCATAAAAGTATTCGGCGTCGGGAATCATCTTTTGAACGCTTAGAACATAATTAAAATTCAAAAACTGCTAAGACAAAAAGCAGGAGAGGAACCAATGCAAATCTCTGAAACTGACACTTTATTCTTTCGGAAAAGCGTGCTAAACCGCGCTTTTGTAATTGCAATTACAATTGTTTTTATTATTTCTTCCGGCGCCAGCAGTTTTGCCCAATCGCAAGATGCTCGCATTTCCGGACAAATCCAAGACGCCGCTGGAGCCGTTGTTCCAAATGCCACGGTTGTTGTTACCAACATTGAAACCAATGAATCACGTACCGTTGCTTCAGGCGGCGACGGAAGCTATTTCATCGCTAATTTGCGGCCAGCAGTTTACACCATCGCCGTAACAGCAACCGGTTTTGCACAGAATACGATTACTGACGTGCAATTATCAGTGGCACAACAACTGGATCTGCCAATTGTTGTCCAACTCCAAGGCTCAACGACCACTGTGACGGTTACGGATGCGAGCGCAGCCGCAATTGACACAAGTTCGGCGCGCATTGGAGCAACTGTCAACCAACGCGAAGTGCTGGATTTACCCCTTAACGGGCGGCAGCTTTCGCAGCTTTATTTGCAGGCTCCCGGAACCGTCAATAGCGGCACCGGCACATTTGGCGATATTCGCTTCTCTGGCGCTGCCAATCAGCAAAACGTCGTTCGTTATGACGGCGTAGAAGGAACAGCGATTATTGACGCTTCGCCAGGTAACTTAAATGGTGAAGTTGCCTCGCCATTTCGTTTACAATCTAGTTTGGAAAATGTTCAAGAGTTTCGCGCCGATTCAAATAATTTTCCGGCCGAACTCGGAACCGGCACCGGCGGTCAAATTAGCGTCGTCACAAAATCGGGAACAAACAATTTTCACGGCTCGCTTTTTGAATATTTCCGCAATGAAAAACTCGATTCCCGTAACTTCTTCGACAATATAACACCAGGTATTCCGAAGAGCATTTTACGTCTTAATCAGTTTGGCGGAAGTCTAGGCGGACCAATCATTAAAGATAAGTTGTTTTTCTTTGGATCATATGAAGGCTATCGCGTTCGCGCCGGCGTCAATTCTGTTGAATTAGTTCCTTCAGCCGCCGCCGCCGCTACCGCCGTTGCTTCAGTGCGTCCTTATATTGCAGGTTTTCGTTCATCGCAAGCGGTAATTGTTCCTGGTTCGACGAATCCTCTTTTGGATATTGCGCAGTTGCAAAGCACCGAGAAAACCAATGAGGATGCTTTCTTTGGGCGTCTTGATTATCATGTTAACGACAACAATACATTGTACGTTCGCTATAACCGTGACAAGGGAACTGATAGCACACCAGAAGGTGTTTCAGGACGGCGCACTTTGATTACGGCTAGACCGCAGAATGCCATTCTCGGTTATACCTCAATTTTCAGCAAACGTTTTATCAATGAGTTCCGTTTGGGCTTTAACGGCGCCACAACAACTATTGACGGTGTTGCCGGCAGCCCCGAATACAACGGCATTACTGTTAACGTCTCCGGGACAACCGCGAATTTGCCAAGCAACACAATTGCCGGACAAGGCCAATCGGCTGGTATTTCTGTTCCCGGTTCTTTGGTTCGCGCCAACAGCGCCACCAATGGACGCGGACAACCATATACTCCTTATTCACTGAGCTTTATTGACAGTTTGAGCTACACGCAGGGAAATCACAACATTAAATTCGGCGGTGAAATTCGTTTGCTTAGTTTGAAAACTGATCGTTTAGGCGGCACTACATATGTTTTCTCAAATTTAGCCAACTTCTTAGCCGGCAATCTGCAATCTATTCAATATCTCGGCGATCTGAGCGCGACAAGCCCGTTTACTGGTGCGAGCGGAAGACGCGAAGGACGCGAGCAGTTTTACATTGTCTATGGTCAAGACGAATGGAAAATTCGTCCGAATTTAACTTTAAGCTATGGCTTGCGTTACGAATATTATACGCCGTTGCGTGAGAGAAATGATGCACAGATTTATTTTGACATTACTAACGGAACGTTGCGCGATCCGAAAGGCGATCCGTACATAACCAAGAAGAGCAACTTTGGGCCGCGTATCGCCTTAACCTATTCGCCATTTTCGAACAGCGACGGATTTTTTGGCGGGAACAAAACTGTTCTACGTGGCGGCTTCGGTATCTATTACGGTCCCGGACAAATTGAAGACCAAATTCAACCGATTGAAAGCGACCGTATTGCCTCAACCGTTTCCGGGGGCGCTTTTGCAAGTTTTTCCGGTAATCCATCCGGTGATGCTGCTGCGATTGCCACCCGATTCACCAGCACTCCGCTGGATCGTCAATATCAACCGCGCGCTTACGCCGATAATTATTCTGTTCCCGAACGCGTGTATCAATATAGCGGTTCGTACCAACAGCAACTACCCTATAATCTCGTTTCAACCGTCGCATACGTTGGTCGAACCGGACGCAACCTTTTCCTGCGTAGCGTGGCTAACCAAATCCTGCCCGGCAGCACATCAATAGTCAACGGCACAAACTTACCCACTGGCGTTGGCGTTGTCAACCGCACTGATCCGGCAACCGGACGAGTTATCGCAGTCAATACCATTCGTCAGTTCGATATTTTAAACGGCGCGGCAAATCCGCTTCGGCCTTTCGCTGAAATTGATTACAAAACGAGCGGCGGTAGAGACAGATATAATGCTTTGCAAACTGCCTTATCGCGTCGTTTTGACAGCGGCTTGACGCTTAACGCGCAATACACTTTTGCCAGCAGCCGCGGAACATCCGCCGGTTCAAACGAAGCCCGAACTTCCGCACAACTTGATAATTTTGAAGCTGATTTCGGACGAAACAATTTTGACGTGCGTCATACTTTCAACATCAGCGCTTTGTATGCTTTGCCAATCGGCAAGGGCAAAACTTATGATTTAGGAGGCACTGCTAATTACCTTCTCGGCGGATGGGA
The DNA here is from genome assembly GCA_038212235.1 of Pyrinomonadales bacterium. GTDB lineage: Bacteria > Acidobacteriota > Blastocatellia > Pyrinomonadales > Pyrinomonadaceae > JBBQUS01. Next base: position 13,804 of record JBBQUS010000070.1, on the reverse strand, counting down.
AATCGGCGGAATCGTTAATGCGCGCAGCGGTCTCCCGATTGAGGTTAACATTGTTCGTCCCGACGTCGTTATTCAATGTACAAATCCGGCTGCCGGTTGTGTCGCGGGACAAGTTCTTCCACTTCCCGGAACAATTAATGCGACTACTCCTCTTCCAGCCGGCTTCACTGCTGTTGCTAACACGCCAGGCGGCGGCGCTTCGCGCAACATTCGCCGTCCAGATGTGGTTTCCGGTCAACCCTTTTATCTCAATAATGATCGTAACATTCTTAATCCGGCCGCGTTTGCAACTCCAGCTCCCGGAACATTCGGTAACCTACCACGAAATGCCTTGGTTGGTCCGACTTTCCGGCAATTTGATCTAACTCTAAATAAACGTTTTAATTTAACAGAACGTGCGAACGTCCAGTTCCGCACGGAAATTTTTAACATTTTTAATACAACCAACTTTGCTAATCCGTCGGCAACATTACCAACTGTTTTAACGTCCGCTCTCCAACCTGGCCAGTCTTATACACAATCACTTGCCGGTTCGACTTTTGGTCAAGTGCGCTCAACCGTTGGGCGGACAGTTGGGCTTGGAACAAACCGTCAGATTCAGTTTGCTCTGCGGCTAAATTTCTAATTTGAGCAAAACGGCTCTCATCAAAAGGCGGGCTAATTTGAGTCCGCCTTTTGTTTCAAAAGTGGCCATCAGTATGTTGCTGAAAAAAAATCAATTTAGAAAATGACGACCTTATTCAAAGAGTTAGCCAGAGAAGCGGAGATTTACGACGACGGTTTTTTGCGCGTCGAGCATGAAAATTATTTTGTGGCTTGCGACGGAAAAAACGTCAAACTGCCGCGAGCCGAATTTCTGATTTTCTCGCGTCTGGTGCGCACTCCCGCGGGTTTCGTTTCCGCTGAAGAATTGTGGCAGGCGGCTTGGAACAGCCGCAAAAAATTCAATTCAGTCAGTTTGCACGTTTATGTGTACCGGCTGCGGCGCAAATTTCAACCATTCGGGTTGATGATAGAAACAATGGTTAACGTCGGTTATCGTTTTGCGCCTCTGGAGAAAATCAATAAGTTGTCAAAACAAAATAGTTAAGCCTCAAAAAGTGTTTTCATTAGCATCGTGTCTAACTCAACAGCGTTAGGCACGTTTTTTGCTTTGAGCTTTGGCAAAACGATGGATGCGTTCCGTCTCGGTACAGATAAATTAAATCGCGCTAAAAAATAAAACGGAGTTTGTGCAAAATATTATGCAGGCAGTTTTAGAAAATAAGCAACTTTGGGAAAAAGAGAAAATCAGAAAAAAAGAAAAAGCAGTGAGCTTTTTTACGGGGATTTTTGGTTGCTGGCACAAAGAATTGAGTCGTCCTTTTACTACCTCAAATAATAGTTATCGAGTTTGTTTAAACTGCGGAGCACGACGTCATTTTAATGCTGAAACACTGGAAACTTACGGTCAATTTTATTTTCCGCTTGAAGCCCTCTCGGTCATACTCGAAAAAAAATAGCTTTCATTCATCAGTATTTTTCAACACAATCTTAAAATAAAAATAGCGTAGCTTTCTACGCTATTTTTATTTGCTCTGAGAAGTTGCGCGGAGTGGTTCAGACCTCTGAAAATCTTTTCTTGCGCCGCCTTGTGCGTTTAACTTAAAACCTTTAAAATTCGGCGTTTGGTTTACAAACATATTTCTCGGAGAAACGGGCGTTGGCGGAGTCAAACACAGCAATCCAAAAAGCAAAGCTGCAGCTTCAGCGTGGCGCAAAGCGTGTCCGAAGCGGTTTTTCGTCGCGTCAGTTATTTGCCTACCTCGCCATTTTGGGACCGGGAGTGATTGCTGCCAATGCCGGAAACGACGCGGGCGGAATCGCCACTTACGCTTCGGTTGGCGCTGATTACGGATACAAACTTTTGTGGACGTTTATTCCAATCACAATCAGTCTCTGCATCGTCCAGGAAATGTGCGCTCGGATGGGCGTCGTTACGGGCAAGGGCTTGTCAGATTTGATTCGAGAACAATTTGGAGTGCGTCCGACCGCCCTGGTCATGTTTGCTCTCTTAATTGCTAACGGCGGCGTGACGATTTCGGAATTTGTCGGTATCGGATTGGCGCTGGAAATGTTCGGAATTCCGCGTTTCATCAGCGTTCCGTTAGCCGCCATCGCTATTTGGTGGTTGATTGTCAAAGGTTCCTACCAGCGTGTCGAGCGGATTTTTCTCGTCATGTCGCTGGTTTTTTTCGGCTACATCGTTTCGGCCTTTTTGGCGCGGCCCGAATGGGGCGAAGTCGGTCAGGGTTTTATCCAGCCGACGATTCAATTTGATTCGGGTTATTTATTTACAATGGTTGCCGTTATTGGAACGACAATTTCTCCGTATATGCAGGTTTATGTCCAGTCATCGGTGGTTGAAAAAGAAATTCCGATTGAGGAATACCAGTTGACGCGGGCAGACGTTTTTATCGGCACTTTGTTTGCGATGGCAGTTGCTTTTTTTATAGTCGTTTCGACCGCTGCGACTCTTCATAAACAAGGGCTTCATGTCGAAACGGCTGCCGACGCCGCCCGCGCGCTTGAACCTCTGGCCGGAAAATACGCCAGCATTTTATTCGCCGTCGGCTTGTTTGGCGCGTCAATGCTGGCAGCCGGAGTATTGCCCTTGGCAACAGCTTATTCAATTAGCGAAGCGCTCGGGTTTGAAAAAGGCGTTTCGCGAAATTTCCGCGAAGCCCCGACATTTCTGGGTATTTTTACGGGCTTAATAATAGTTGGAGCAATAATTGCGATGCTGCCGGGTTTTTCACCGATTCGCATCTTGCTTGTCACTCAGGTTATTAATGGATTGCTGCTTCCAATTTTGCTGGTGGCGATTATTTTGCTCGTTAACAAACGCGAAATTATGGGCGAATACGTTAATAGTCTGGGTTACAATATTTTTGCCGTTTTGACCACGATAGTTGTTTCAATTCTGTCGTTCCTGCTGCTCGGTTTGACATTATGGAACTTGATTTTCTAGAGAGTTTGAGTAATCCGTCGGCAATCTAAACCATTCTCCAATGAAACTGTCAGAATTAAAAAAACAGATTTTGATCACGATGAGCGTGATCGTCGCGCTGTTGCTGATTTTGTTTGTCATTCAAGCCATCACCTTGCCGATGCGCGGTTACATAGTCGCGTTTTTGAGTGACAAGATGATGAACATGGACGCCGTTGCGGGCGAAACGTTTGATAATCTCGTCAAAATCGCCAAAATTGCGCTCTGGATGGGTTTGGTAATTGTCTCTGTCAGATTCCTCAACGGACTGATTTTTGGCTCGGTATTCAGACAGCAACGCGGCTCTCAAACCTCAAGTCTGCTGCGCAACGTGTTTTCGATTACGCTTTATCTGGTCGGATTTTTTGTCATTTTCAAATCGCAATACCCAAGCGTTGACCTCGCCGCGCTGTTTACGACGAGCGCGATTTTAGGCGTAATCTTAGGACTTGCGCTGCAGGACACGCTCGGAAATTTGTTTGCGGGTTTGAGTTTACAAGCCGATCAACCGTTTCAGGTTGGCGATGTCGTCAATATTCCCAATAAAGGCGCGGGCGTCATTGAAAATATTACCTGGCGGGGAGTCAAAATTCGCACGTTTCAAAACAAATTATTGATTATCAGCAACAGTATTTTAGGCAAGGAATCAATCGAAGTCGCTCCCCGCGACAACCTTAATGCCAGAATTGTCTATTTTTCGACACTTTCCACCGATTCGCCGACCCGCACGATTCATGTTGTCCGCGAAGCCGTCCGCGAGGCGGAAAACGTTTCGGCAAAACTTAAACCCGTTGTTCGAATAAAAGATTTTACTGATCACGGTGTTGATTGGGAAATTAAATACTGGCTTGAGGATTACAGTAAATATAATGATACCGACGCGCTTATTCGGCAGCGGATTTGGTACGCATTTCTGCGCGAAAATATCAATTTTGCCGCTCAGTCGCAAACAATCTATCTCAAACGCCGCCAGCCGCCGAAAGTCAAAAAAGAAGACGAAACTTACAGGGTTTTCGAGCGTCTCTCGGCAATCGAAATCTTTGAACCGTTGACGGACGAAGAAACAATGCAACTCGCCAGACAAACCGCGCGGCGCGTGTTTGCCCCGGGCGAGGTTATTATTCGTGTTGGCGAACCGGGCGAAACGATGTTTGTCATTAACCGAGGAAGCGTCAAAGTTCAGCTGCCCGGAACCGCTGACGCCAACGGCAAAAGCACCACTTTGGCGACGCTGCACGAAGGCAGATTTTTTGGCGAAATGGCCTTGCTAACCGGTGAACCGCGCTCGGCGACCGTAGTCGCTGTTGAAGAAAGCGAGGTTTTTGAGATCGGACATGATGCCATCAAAAATTTGTTTGAAGTAAATCCATACTTGGCGGAATCTTTGAGCGAGGCAATTGCCGAACGACGCGCTTTGCTCGATGCCAGCACCGAAACCGAACACGAAATTAAAGAGCAGCACCGCGCCGGAGTTTTCGCCGGAATCAAACGCTTTTTCGGACTTAGCTAATCTTGTTTTCCGCCGGTCATCATCAAGCCTATTTGCTCAATGTTTGCTGTTTTGGGATCAACCTCGCCGACAATTTCGCCCGCGCGAATGACGAGCAGACGATCCGAGAGCGCTGTCACTTCTTCGAGCTCAGCTGAAACCAGTAAAACCGCCGCGCCAGCGTCGCGCAGTTCAATTAATTTGCGGTGAATAAATTCGATGGCGCCGATATCAACCCCGCGCGTCGGCTGCGCGACCAGCAGAAGTTTCGGGCTGAGATCAAATTCGCGTCCGATGACCAGCTTTTGCTGGTTGCCGCCGCTCAGGGTGCGCGCCGCCAAAGCGCGGTTGGCCGGTCGCACATCAAAGTTTTTAATAATTCCGCCGACTTTCTCTCCGATTGCCGCAAAACTTAAAAATCCGCCGCTGGTTGAAATTGGCTTGTCTCGCTGAACACCCAAGATTGAATTCTCTGCCAAATCGAAATCAAGCAGCAGGCCGCGCCGATGACGGTCTTCGGGAATATGCGCGATGCCCAGTTTTTTACGCCGACGAGCCGAGAGATTGGAAATGTCCCGGCCAAAAAACTTGATTTTACCGCTTAGAAAATTTGGCGAAACTAATCCCGCAAGTGCTTCAATCAGTTCGGTTTGTCCATTGCCTTCAACCCCGGCAACGCCGACGATTTCACCGGCTCGAACTTCAAACGAGACATTTTTGAGCGCGTGAGGCGCGCTCATTCCGGAGATGCTTAGATGCTCAATTTGTAAAACAGTTTCTTTCGGCGCGGCGACGGTTTTTTCAACTCTGAGCAGAACATCGCGCCCGACAATCATTCTGGCTAAATCTTTGGCAGTCGTTTCCACAGTTTTGACATTGCCGATTGTTTTGCCGTCGCGCATCACCGTCACTTCGTCTGAAATCGCCAAAACTTCGTCCAGCTTGTGCGTGACGATCACAATAGTTTTCCCTTGTTCGCGCATCCGCCGCAAAGTTTGAAAAAATTCCTCGACTTCAAGCGGAGTCAAAACGGCGGTCGGTTCATCCAAAATCAAAATTTGCGCGTCACGATAGAGCGCTTTTAAAAGTTCAACTCGCTGCTGCTGCCCGACCGATAAAGTTTCAACAATCGCATCAGGATTGATCTTTAAGTTTAGCTCGCTTGAAAGTCTTTTGATTTTCGCTCGCGCTTCAGCTAGATCAAGGTCAAAAGCGCCGCCGGTTTCCGCACCCAAGACGATGTTTTCAGCCACAGTCATCGTGTCAACCAGCATAAAATGCTGATGTACCATGCCGATTCCCAGAGCAATCGCATCATGCGGATTGCGAATTGTGACGGGGCGTCCATCAACCAAAACTTCACCGGCATCCGGCGTGTAAAACCCGTAAGCGATTTTCATGGCGGTTGATTTACCAGCCCCGTTTTCGCCGACAATCGCGTGAATTGTGCCCTTTTGCACCTTGAGCGAAACATCTTTGTTAGCAACGCAGTCGCCCCAGCTTTTAGCTATATTGCGAAGTTCAAGCATTTGTTCTCCATTTGATAAAACAGCTTATTGTGCCATTGATAGTGGCAAAAGTGTCAAATGGAAATCATTGTCAGTTGAATTTATCTCTTAACATCAATGTCAACCGTCAGAACAACTTGGGAACGCACATTGAGCGAGCCTGCCGCGACCGGTGTTGTATAAGATAATTTTGCCTGACTCATATTGGCATTTGACGCTGACGCATAAGAATTGTTTTCAATAACGGGCGCATACGGTTGAACTCCGCCTTCATGAGTTTCAACCACGCGGACAATTCGTCCGCCGAGCGAACTGGAAATTGCTTCAGCTTTTGCCATTGCCTGCCGCGATGCAAGTGCGAGAGCGTCGCCGTGCGCCGGTGAATCTTCGCGCAGCACAAATGAAACGCCTTCGACGCTGTTGGCTCCGGCTTTGGTCGCCGCATCTATAATTGCGCCGACGGCGTTTAAATCAGCAATCGAAATGGTTACGCTGTTGCGAGCCGTGTAACCGACGATTCTTGGCATTTTACCGCCGTAATCCTGTTCGGGCTGCAAGCTGTAATCAGCAGTTTTAATTTCGGATTTAGCGTTGGCGACAACTGCTTGGACGGATTGTTTGACGGCTTCGGATTTGCGGGCGTTTTCCTGCTGAGCGGTGACGGCCTGGCTATTTTGCGTAACAACGGAAAAGGTTATGACCGCAGTATCGGGTGCGACTTTCGATTCGGCTTCGCCTGCAACTGTCACTCGCGTCAATCTATCAGGAACAGGGCGAAACCAATACAGTGTCACGGAAAACATTGCTAGTGCAACAAGCAGCAGAGTCGCTAACTGAAAATTGTTCTTCATAGAATTTCCTTAATTGTTGAATTTTGAACTTTGAACGGAGTGCAGTGAACTTCTTGCATAAACTGATAAAGTCTAAACTCAAAACTAAAACTGGCTTTATGTCGTAAAGCACTTGACAGATATTTTGAAAAGAGTATTATTTCGCTTGTCAGCAGTTCAAATTTTTGAGGAACACAAATTCTCAATGTCAGTTCATCAATTTCGCTTTAAAGAAGAATCCGAAACCGCGAGCGAGCCGCCGCGCCTTGGCGACCGAGCAATAGACAATTTACGATTTATCCGCGAGACGATGGAACGGGCTTCCGCTTCGTTTACGGCGGTTCCGGGTTACGGAGGAGCGCTGATGGGCGCGACCGCAGTTGGCGCGAGCATCGTTGCGGCAAATCAAACGACAACAAAATTTTGGCTGATAACCTGGATGGCGGAAGCGATATTGGCTTTCGCCATTGGTTTTTTGGCGATGTGGCAAAAAGCGCGGCTGGCGAACAGCTCGCTTTTTTCCGCTCCGGCGCAGAAGTTTGCGTTTGGGTTTGCGCCGCCGCTCTTTGCCGGAATTGTTTTGACAGTTGTGCTTTACAAAATTGATCAAATTCAGGTTTTGCCGGTCGTTTGGTTGTTGATGTATGGCGCGTCGGTAACGACGGGCGGAATGTTTTCGGTCAAACCGGTTCCGGCCATGGGCGTTTGTTTTTTGTTGTTGGGATTAATTGCCGCGCTGGCGCCTTTGCAGTACGGCAATTTTTTTATGGGCGTGGGATTTGGAGTTTTGCAAATCATTTTTGGAATCGTCATCGGGCGAAAACACGGAGGGTAAAGAATGTCTGCACAAAGAAAATATCAGTTTGTCGAAGACGAATGGAAATCGGACAATCCGGCCGAGAAAGAATCGGAATCGCAAAAACGCAGTAATTCAAATATAAAAAAAGTTGAAAAGGCCGCCGAATCGGTTTCAAACGATTTGGATAAAGTGATTCACGAACGAATGCGGCTCGGAATTATCAGCGCCCTGGTGGCCAATGAAAGTTTGAGTTTTAACGATTTGAAACGGCTGTTGCAAACCACAGACGGCAATGTGAGCGTCCACGCTCGCAAGCTTGAAGAAGCCGGTTACATTGAATGTTCCAAGTCGTTTAAGGGGCGAATGCCATTGACCGAATACAAAATTACCAGCGCCGGGCGCGCGGCATTGGAGCGTTATCTGAGCCATATGGAAACGTTAATCAAGGCGATGAAATCTTTCTGAAACCAAGAGTTTTGCGGAGGAAAAAAAATGGGCGTTCTAATGATGCTAATGACAATCGGCGGGTTGATGATTGCGGCTGTCCTGTTGCTCCTGGCGTTTTGGAAGAGACAATCCTGGCTCAAACATTTTGTTTTGGGCGGATTGACAGTCTGGTTCACAACGTATGCTTTTCTATTTTTCACCGCTTCATTTTTCAGTCGGGAAAAAGTTCTCGGTTTGAATGAGCCGAAAGAGTTTTGCGGATTCTATTTTGATTGTCATTTGCACGCGAGTGTGTCGGGCATTAGAACCGCGAGTGAAATTGGCAACACTAAAGCTCAAGAGTTGTTTTATATAGTCAAAGTCAAGATTTCCAACGACGCAAAACGCGAAGCATTGCAAATGACAGCTCCTGATTTCGAAGTTTTGGACGAAGGCGGGCGAATGTACACCAGAATTTCAGCCGCTGAAAAAAATTTGGAGAGCGCAAAAGTTCCATTTGACCAAAAGGTTCCAGCCGGCGGGAGTTTTGAAAAGGAAATCGTTTTTGACATCACCGAGCCGGCTGCCCAGAGTTTGAAACTCTCCGTCACTAACACTCACGGTATTGACCGGTTAATTGAAGCAGTTTTGATTGATGATGAAGACAGTCTTGGCCACAAACGAACATTTTTCAAATTAAATACAAACAGTGAGATGACCAAAAAATAAATGGGCATTGGTTTTGTTGCATTTCTCTGGCTGATATTTCTCGGAGTGATCGCATCGCTATTTCTCGGACTTGGATTTTTATCCAGAAAATTTCATGTTGCCGGAGTGGTTAGAGACGGCTTTATTAGTTTGGTTTTAGTCTTGGTTTTTATCGCGGGGCTGATAACAGTTATTGCATTCGGTAGTTTTGTTCTTGATAACTTGATGCCGAGCCGAATCTTTACACGAAGCTTTGGTTTTTCGCCCACCGATGATGTGCAAAATTTACAAGGTTCAAACAAAATTTGGGGCAAAAATGGTTTTGGTGAAGTTGATTTAAAGTTCCGCTCAAACAACCTGACAGTTGAAAAAATAATCAGCCAAGGATTTTTCACCGAACGAAAATTAAGCCAATTTAGTCGGGCTGACGACGAAGATTTACGAGAGTTTTTAGATAAACCGCACATTCGTTTTTATGTTTCGTCAAATTTCAATAAATCGTGTGATGAAGAGCACAGTGCTTGCACCGCAATTTTTGTTCATGACGAAGAGAGCGGGCGAACATATTTTTCATCTTTTTGAGCTGATTTAGATTTATGAAGAAATTCGATGCAGTCATTGTCGGCGCGGGTTTAGCTGGTTTGCAATGCGCGAAAATATTAAGCGCGAACGGAGCGGAAGTTTTGCTGGTTGACCGCAAAATCGCGCTTGACGAAGGCGTTCACACGACGGGGATTTTTGTTCGCAAAACGCTCGAAGATTTTGCCCTCCCCGCAGATTGTTTAGGAAGCCCGGTGCGTCACGTTTCGCTTTATTCGCCTGCTCAAAAAATTTTAAATTTGCAAAGCGGGCACGATGAGTTTCGCATCGGCAAAATGGGCAAGCTCTACAGGCGATTTTTGCAGGATTGTTTGGAACGGGGCGCGGAATTTTGCGGCGGAACGCGATACGTCGGAATTGATGATAGTGAGCCCGAGACAATCGTTGAATTTGAAACCGCCGGAAAAAGTTGGGCTGTGAAAGCGCGAGTTTTGATCGGCGCGGACGGCGCGAATTCAAAAATCGGACGCGATTTGGGGTTGGACGAAAACACGGAATGGATTGTCGGATGCGAAGAAGTTTATCGCAACGTTCCCTCTGGCGGTGAGCCGCGCCTGCATTGTTTTCTGGACTCCAAACTGGCGCCGGGTTATCTCGCCTGGGTCACAAACGACGGCGAAGACGTTCATGTCGGCGTCGGTGGTTACGCGAACAAATTTAATCCCCGCGAAGCCTTGAAAATATTTCGTGAAAAAATTAGTCCGGCGATTGCTGATTTGCGGCAGGCCGAATTAATCGAAACACGCGGCGGACGAATCCCGGTCGGCGGAGTTTTGAGCAAAATTGCCTGCGAACGCGGACTCCTGATCGGCGATGCGGCGGGTGCGGTTTCGCCGCTGACGGCGGGCGGACTTGACCCGTGTCTCCGGCTCTCATCAATCGCCGCAAATGTCGTTCTGGAAAGTTTGCGAACCGGAAAGCCGGAAGTATTGCAAACATATTCGGGCGATTTATTTAGGGCGCGCTTTGTTTCGCGCATCTGGATGCGGCGAGTTTTGGCCGCAATGAACAATCAGACAGTCCTCGAGCTTGGTTGCGCGGCGATGCGTCTGCCGCTCATGCGCTCATTTGCCGGGCATATTTTCTTTGGGCGCGGCTCATTTCCCGACGACGTCAACCTACCGCAATTTGAAAAGAAAAAATCACTAAAAATCGCTTGAACTTGAGGAATATGACAAAGGAATTATGAACGCAAAAACCAAAATCGGACTGGAAATTATCGAAGCCGCTTTGTTTCTGGGGTTTTTAGGTGACGCGCTGCTCCGCGCAACGCCCTGGGGTTTAAATGTTTTGCTGTGGATTGGAGCACTCGTCGGCGTCATGATTACTTTGACGCTGCGCCGCAAGCGTGAAATATGGAGCCGCGAAATCATCGCTCTGCACGCTGCTTTGGTCTGCTTTGCCGCCGGATTTGTCTGGCGCGACTCGCTGACGTTGCAGACTTTGGATGTCTTGATTATCCTCGCGATTCTGGCGATTTTGAGTTTGCCGGCGCTCAAGATTCAAGTTCATTTAACCGGATTTATGCAATATGCGCTGGGAGCTTTAAACTCAGGTTTCAATGCGGCTTGCGCGCCGTTCGCGCTCGTCTTTGGCGATATTAAGTGGAAAACTATTCCGCAAACCGGTTGGACCAAACATTTGGCGGCGGTTTTACGCGGTTTGGCGATTGCAGCGCCGCTGATGCTGATTTTCGGCGCGTTGTTTATGGCGGCGGACGCGGTTTTTGAAGGCATCGTCAACAACACTTTTAAGATCAGGCCGGAAATAGTTTTTAGTCACGTTCTTCTGTTTAGCTTTCTGGCGTGGGTTTGCGCGGGATTTTTGCGCGGCCTGTTGTTCGGCAGCGTTCTGAGCAGCGACGCGCCGATGAATCTCGCCGCTCATCAAAATATTGGTTTAGACCTTAACAAAAATACTCAGAGTGCGGTTCATAATTATGCCGCTGACAAAACTGACGCGACGCCCGAAAAGTCAAACGAAAACAAAAACTGGACTGAATCTTTGCCGGATTTTTTACGGCTCGGCGCAATCGAGGTCGGCGTGATTTTAGGTCTGGTAAATCTGCTGTTTTTGAGTTTTGTAATTATTCAACTGCGCTATTTTTTCGGCGGGATGAGCTTTATCCAAACAACGGAAAATTTTAAGCTTGCCGAATACGCCAGACGCGGATTTTTTGAACTTTGCTGGGTTGCCGCGCTGATGCTTCCGATTCTTTTAACGACCCATTTTCTGCTGAGGAAAAATAATGGCCTGAACGAAAAACTGTTTCGCGCGCTCTCCGCCGTTAACATCGGATTGCTCTTTGTCATTATGTTTTCAGCCGTCAACCGAATGCTGCTTTACACGGGAAGTCTGGGTTACGGGTTAACCGAAATGAGATTTTACCCGACGGCGTTTATGTTTTGGCTCGCGCTGGTGTTTGTTTGGTTTGGATTAACAGTGTTGCGCGGACAAAACCAAAGATTCGCGTGGGGCACATTATGGATGGCGCTAATCGTCGTCGCCGGTTTGCATGTTTTAAGCCCCGATGACTTTATCGTTCGCCACAATATAAAACTGATGGAACAAGGGCGGCAATTCGACGCTCGCTATAATTCTAAATTAAGTGATGACGCAGTTCCGATTCTATCTGAGGCAACGGAAAAAATGAGTTTTGAAAATCAGTGTATAGTCAAGCAGGAATTATTGCGCAACTTTAATAGGGAAGAACCTATCGGGCTGCTAACTTTCAACTGGTCGCGCCAAATGGCAACTTTCGAGATGGCCGGATACAGTAGCAGTTCGGAGACAAATAGTTGCCCTGAATCACATTTGACTGACAGCGATTTCTAATGACAAAACGTGATCTAGTAAAAGAGTTTTTAAATTATTTGCGAGTTGAGCGCGGACTGGCGAAAAACTCCCTTTCCGCTTACGAAAGTGATTTGCGGCAGTTGCGCGAATGGGCGGAAACAAACGAATTGGAACTGCTTGAGCTGACGCGGGCGGATTTGCGAAAATGGCAGGCTTTGCTGCTGCAAAAAGGTTTGTCATCTACTTCGGCCGGGCGAATGGTGGCTGCGGTGCGCGGCTTTTACAAGTTTTTAATGCTTGACGGGCATTTGAAGAAAAGTCCGGCGGAAGATTTGATCGCACCGCAAAAAGCTTTTTATCTGCCAAGGTTTTTGATCGAGAGCGAAATTGAAAGTTTGTTTTCCGTTCCGAATGTTGAAACCGAAACGGGTCTGCGTGACCGCACTTTGCTCGAAGTTTTATATGCAGCCGGTTTGAGAGTTTCGGAATCGGTCGGATTAAAAATTTCAGATGTTGATTTGGACGCCGGAGTCCTCAACGCGCACGGCAAAGGGAGCAAGGAACGCCGCGTTCCACTGGGGCGCAGCGCGGTTGACTGGCTCCTGAAATATTTAGCGGTACGCGGCAGAAACGGCAATTTACAAAATTCTCTTTTATTTGTCTCTAAATCCGGCCGGGCGATGACGCGCGGCGACGCTTACAATCTGGTTAAAAACTGCGCTGAAAAAGCCGGGCTTGAAAACGTTTCGCCGCACACTCTGCGGCACAGTTTCGCCACGCATTTGCTGCAGCGCGGAGCCGATTCGCGTTCGGTGCAGGCCATGCTCGGTCACGCCGACATCTCGACGACACAGATTTACACGCACATTACCGACAATCATTTGAAGGCGACTTATGAACAACATCACCCGCGAGCAACGGCTCGGAACAGTCTCAACATAAAAAACGACTAACCGCTTTTCGCCACTTGCAAAGAAAAAAGGAATTGACTATTATCAGAGTTTTGCAACTGATTGAATATCTACGTCAGTATTGTAATCATTGATAAAACGCAGAGGTGGTCGAGTGGTTAATGGCACCGGGCTGTAAACCCGGCAGGCTAACGCCTTACATAGGTTCAAATCCTATCCTCTGCATCAGATCGATTTCGGATTGGAGGTTTCGGATTTCGGATTTAAGTTTTTAATCCATGATTCGAAATCCGACTTCCGCAATCACTTGGGCGGGAGTAGCTCAGTTGGTAGAGCGTCAGCCTTCCAAGCTGAATGTCGCGAGTTCGAGCCTCGTCTCCCGCTCCAGTTTAGTTTTAGAAATTCTTGCCCAAGTAGCTCAGTGGTAGAGCACTTCCTTGGTAAGGAAGAGGTCACGGGTTCAAGTCCCGTCTTGGGCTTTCTTGATTTTTATCTTAAAGTTATCAAATAACATTATTTGAGTAGAGGTTATTAAAAATGGCGAAAGAGAAGTTTGATAGAAGTAAACCGCACGTCAACATCGGCACGATCGGGCACGTTGATCACGGCAAAACCACGCTCACGGCGGCCATCACAAAGGTGATGTCAAAGAACAATCCGAAGATGGTATTTCGCTCGTTTGATTCGATTGATAATGCGCCTGAAGAAC
>JBBQUS010000069.1:0-21049 GCA_038212235.1 Pyrinomonadales bacterium | reverse complement strand
GGCAAAATCTATTCTTTGCATTTATTTACAATGTGGTCGGAGTTCCGATTGCGGCAGGTGTTTTGTATCCATTTATCGGTGTTCTATTGAGTCCGATGATTGCCAGTGCCGCGATGACTTTCAGTTCGGTTTCAGTCATTCTAAATGCGCTGCGTTTAAGAGGTCTAAAGTTATAATAAATAAAACACCTTGCGTTAACGCAAACAAAAATTCCCTGTTGATACTTTTCGGAGGATGGGCGGAAAACCCCAATCTGGAAAAGATTTTTGAGATAAATCCTTAAATAATTGAAAACTTTGGTTTTGTTAATCCTGTGTTTATCTTTGGAGTGGTAAATTGAATTTACAAACCACGGGTTTGAATAAAATATAGGAGTTATATAATGAAAAAAATATCAGTCGCAGCGGCAACATTGTTTGCCTTAGTGTTTGGCATCAGTGCTTTAACGGCGAATGCTCAAACAAAGAAGATCGGAATGGCGAAAGCGAAAGCTATCGCTATGAAACAGGTTTCGGGAAAGATCAAATCGAGCGAGCTTGAGAATGAAAAAGGCAAATGGATTTATTCCTTTGATGTTCGCAACTCGAAAGGAACGATCACCGAAGTAAATGTTGATGCTTACACGGGAGCAGTTGTCGCCGTTGACGAAGAAAATGCCCAAAAAGAAGCTGCCGAAAAGAAGCAGGAAAAAATGGAAAAGAAAAAAGGTTCACACAAAAACTGAACTTTGAGACTTAATTCCAATGAATAATAATCCGGGTGTCCGAATCAATAACACCAAAAGTCGTTGCAAATTCGGACAACCGAATTAAAACAATACCAATTTTATCTATAAATAACCCATTCTGTGTGGGTATATAACGCGTTCCCTCCCGTCTGCCCGATTTGCATTGCATCGTCAATTGACAGCTACTTTAACTAATGAGTCTTCGAGAATTATTCGCACGCGGTGCATTTGTCCATCGTCGGAGAGTTTGATTCGATTCGATGAAAGCGTTTCGCCGTCGGCTTCGATTTTTACCGAACCGACGCAAACATTATGCGGATTTTCGACCATGATGTGATAGGTCGCGGACTTGTAATGGTAAATGATTTCACACTCCTTCCAATCTGGCGGAATGCAGGGCGCAATCGTCAAAAATTCGCCGTCTTTTTGGAAACCGAGAATGTTTTCGAGCGCGGCGCGATGGAGCCAGCCCGCCGCACCTGTATACCACGTCCAGCCGCCGCGCCCGACGTGCTGCGGATTCGAATAAACATCGGCGGCAACGGCATACGGTTCGGTTTTATAAATTTCAAGATCGTCATTCGATTTCGTTTGATTGATCGGATTGATCATCGCAAAAATCTCGTGCGCCCGGTCGCCGTCGCCTAAGCTTGCAAAGGTGATAATCGTCCATGCGGCAGCATGTGTGTATTGCCCGCCGATTTCGCGGATTCCGGGCGAATAACCTTTGATGTAGCCGAGTTCAAGTTTAGTTTTATCGAACGGCGGCGTGAGCAGCAGCGCGAGTTTTGCATCCGGTTTTATCAACAATTTTTCAACTGGCTTCATCGCTTGTGCCGCGCGTTTTTTATCGCCGAAACCGGAAATTAAACTCCAGCTTTGCGCGATTGCGTCAATTTGGCATTCGTCATTTTTCTTTGAACCGAGCGGCGTTCCGTCGTCAAAAAACGCCCGTAGATACCAATCTCCGTCCCAACCTTTTTTTTCGAAATTTGTTCTTAAAAGTTCTGGCTTTACTTCTATTTTCCTTTTGATAACGCTTCAAAGCCGGAGATCACATCGAACAGTTCCTCGTCAATCCGGCTCTGGCGCAAACGATGATATTTACTGTTGAGCCGGTCGAGCAGGTCGTCAATATTTTTATCGGCACGCTGCATCGCCGCCAGCCGGCTCGCATTTTCGCTCTTAAGTGATTCGGCACAGGCGCGAAAGAGCGAAACGAACAGATAACCGCTGATAAATGCCCGCAGGGTTGAATCAGTGTTGCCGATGACTTGGGGTAAATTGTTGGTCTGCCACGGAATTTCGATTAGTTTTCGCCGCCACGCATCGTCGAGCGGCAGCAAACGCTGGCTGACCGGAGCATAAGCCGCGCCGGTCGTCGGGCGATTGTAGAAAAGATAAAGTTCGTTGATCTCGCCGCGACTCCGGCGGGTTTCGAAATCAACAAGAATTTTTCCGACGAGCGGCGTAACGGCATTGATCGAGGTCGGCACTTCAAATGTTTCGATAATTGGCAGTCCGGCATCCGACAGACGCTCGCCCACTCGTGAACCGACTGCCCAAACCTTCGGTTTTCCCGTAAGCGCACTAACCGCAAAATCGGAAATATAATCATTAAATTGACCGACGAGACCCTGATCGGAACCGAAAACAACCGCGCCGACGGCAGTCGGTCCGGCAGTTTTTTCCCCGTCCGGCTTCAGCGATTTCGCACCGTTTTTTCGCAGGCAGACGCTCAATCCCAGTTCTACCGTGTGGTAATAATCGGACAAGGCTTCGACCGCTTTCTCGTATTGTCCGATGCTGGAGGCAGCGACCGCTTTCATGGTGCGAACGACGGATTGGAGATCACCGGCTCCGCTGATTTTCCGGCGCAGACTTGCCAGTGTGTCGCTCATTTACTCTCCTTTTCCAAAGGCTTCGCGGGCGTTGCAGGTTTAGGCTGGTCTTTCGCGGCGGTTTCCGATTCCGGCAAAGACGGAGGATTAGTTTCTGGCTTGGACTGAAACGGAGCAAGCGACGTAACGGCGATTTGGTTAATAGCCACGCGATCCGCATCGCTTAATTTGTCTTCGGAAATCAGCCGCCCGCGCAAATCCGTCGGGATTTGCGTCGCCGCCTCGCGGACGGCTTTTTCCGCTTCATCCATTCGGTCGAGCGGAATTTGATCGAATAATTTTGCGGTCAACGCTTGCAGAACGATAATTTGCGCGGCAACCGGAACTGGGAAAAGTTCGGGCTGTTTAAGACACTCCCGGATTCGAGAACCGTGGTCAATAATCTTGCGGGTCGCTTCATCCATCCGTGAGCCGAAGCGGGAAAAACTCTCCAGTTCTTCAAACTGCGCGTACGCTAGTTTGAGGTCGCCTGCCACCGCGCGGAAAGATGGAAGCTGCGCCTTGCCGCCGACGCGCGAGACGGATTTTCCGACATCAACAGCAGGCAGAACGCCGAGTTCGAACAGCGTCGGGGAAAGGTAGATTTGTCCGTCCGTGATGGAAATCAGATTGGTCGGGATATAGGCGGAAATGTCCTGCGCTTCGGTCTCGATGATCGGTAACGCGGTGAGCGAGCCGCCGCCGAGTTCGGGGCGCAAATGCGTCGCCCGTTCGAGCAGACGCGAATGAATATAAAAGATGTCGCCGGGAAACGCTTCCCGACCCGGCGGGCGGCGCAGGAGCAGCGAAATCTCGCGGTAAGCGCGGGCGTGATGGGTGAGATCGTCGTAAATTATCAGCACATCCCGCCCGTCTTCCATAAATGATTCGGCAATACTGGTCGCCGCGTATGGAGCGATGTAGGCGAGTCCCGGCGGATCGTTCCCCTCGGCGACGATGACAATCGTGTATTCCATCGCGCCTTTTTCCCGCAGGTTTTCGACGAGTTTCGCCACGGCGGACGCACGCTGTCCGATGGCGCAATAAACACAAACGACATTTTCAGACTTTTGGTTGAGGATGGTGTCAATCGCAATCGCGGTTTTGCCGGTCTGCCGGTCGCCGAGAATCAGTTCGCGCTGTCCGCGTCCAATCGGAATCAGCGCGTCAATGACCTTGATCCCAGTTTGGAGCGGAACGTTAACGGCGGCGCGATCCATAATTTGCGGCGCGGGTCGTTCGATAGGCAGCCGTTTGCCGGATTCGGGCTGAGATTTGCCGTCGAGGGCGCGACCGAGCGGGTCAATAACGCGCCCGAGTAATTCTTTGCCGACCACGATGTCCATCACGCGCCCCGTCCGCCTGACTTCATCTCCGGCTTCCAGATGCCAGTATTCACCAAGGAGAATTACGCCGATTTCATCCGCATCGAGATTAAACGCGATGCCGAGTACATCGCCGGGAAATATTATTAATTCGTCAAACCCGACATTCGGGAGACCGGAAACTTTTGCAACGCCGGTGGCGACGCTCGTGACAGTTCCCACTTCGCGGATCGTCAGTTGCGGCGCGACGGCTTCCTCCGCCTGACTGATTGCCGTGAAGGTGTTCTCGAAAATGTTTTTGATGCTTTCGATTTCCATTCAGATCAGCTCGTTTTTTGAGCTTTTTGCTTGTTTTGCGGCAATTCGGCTGCTTTGATTTCGGCTGGCGGAACAATTACCGGAGCCGGCGGCAAATCTGAGGTTTTTTCCGGCGCGGCATCATTTTTTTGTTTCGGCGGAGAATCGGGTTTTGTTTCGATGTTGCTGTTTTTGTTCAGAATTTCCTGAACTCCCGTTTCCAGCGAAGTTAGATAATCTGCAATGCTCCACGCCACTTTTTGCCCGTTCGATTTGAGTTCGATGCCGCTGACTAAATCGGGTGCGGTCTCGAACCGAAGGCAGGTTTTTGCGGAGAAAGTTTCATCAAGCGCAGTTTGGATCGCCGTCTGTTGTTCTTTCGGCAGTTCAAAGACGCTCCGCACGATTGCCGGATCGGAATTTTTCTTTAAAGCCTCCGCGAGACTTTTTTTTGTGCCGTCGTCCAGTTCGTGCAAGCGACGGATGAAGACCTCGCACATTCGTTCTTCTAAACTCGCACCGGCAAGATCCGTCAGAGTCTTTCGCGTGATGGCAAATATTTCCTTTTCCGCCCGTTGGCTAATTTCACTGTTAAGGGTGGCGAATTCGCTAATCAGCAATTTGTGCCGTTTGGTACTTAAATCGTCTGCGGCTTTGCTTGCTTCACCGAGCAATCGCTGAAGTTCCGTCTCTGCGTCCATTTTGGCTTTGCTCAAAAGAGCGTCCCGCTGTCGGTCGAAATCGTCATTTTTATGCTGGAAATCGTCACGATCTTTTTGAGCTTCCGTCTTTTTTTCGGCAGCATCGGCAAGCTCGGCGGCAATCAATTTCTCTCGCGCATCAATGGCGTTAAGAATCGGCTGGTAAAGAAAACGCTTCAAGAGCCACACCAGAATCAAAAAATTGAATGCCTGCGCCGCGACCGTGAACCAATCAATTAACATACGTTTATTTCCCTGCCGTTTATTTTCCTGCCGTCTGGGCGATGACGTGATTCCAAAACGGATTGGCGAAGATGAGAATCATCGAAACCACAAAACAATAAATAGCTGTGGATTCGATCATTGCCAGACCGACGAAGAGGGTTCGGGTAATGGTGGCGGATGCATCGGGCTGTTGGGCAAGCGAAGTCAAGGCGTTCGCAACCGCTTTGCCTTCCGCCAGCGCCGGTCCCAGACAGCCGAAACTGGTACAGATTCCCGCAATGACAATTGATGCCACCGCGATAATAGTCATGTTATCCATAATATATATCCTTTTGATGTCGTCTTTTATGTTTCAATGCTGCGCCTCCGATGCCGGATTGACTTGACGAATTTGAGTTGCAGCGGCAATGTAAACCGTCGCCAGAATGCTGAAGATGTAAGCCTGCACCATCCCCGTCAGCAGTCCGAGCAGCGTCATGACGAGCGGAAAAATGAAAGGTGTAATGGTCAGCAGGATGCCGATAATCATCGCGCCGCTCATCATATTACCGAACAGCCGGATAGCCAGTGCCAATGTGCGCGAAAGTTCGCTGATGATGTTAAACGGAAGCATGATAAACGTCGGCTTTACAAATGTTTTGAGATAGTTCCAGACACCCTGATTCCTGATGCCGAAAAACGGGACGGCGACAAAGACGCACAGCGCAAGCGCGGTCGTCGTCGAAAGCGAAGCGGTCGGCGGTTCGTAACCCGGAATCATCGTGGCGATGCTGGCGGCGGCGATAAATAGAAAGAGAGTGCCGAGAAAACCGAGATATTTTCGCGGCTCGGTTAGTCCGGCATCTTCGATCTGCCCGACAATTCCGGTGACCACGATTTCCAAAAGATTCTGCCAGCGTGAACGCTGCATATCCGTTGACAGTTTGCGCGTAATGAGTTTTGATCCGACGACCAGCGCGAGCATCAAAGCCCATGTGAAAACAATCGTCGCATTGAGTTCAAAAAAACCGTATTGCCAGTAAATTATTTGATCGGGACTAAGGTGCATGATTTGACTCCTGCTGGGTGAAATTTTGATTTTTCGCCGGTTTGGTGAGGCGCGTGACAATTAGCCGCGCCGCGATAAATCCGAGCAGGCAAGCAGTTAAATTTTCCCACCCGCCGCGGGCGAAAAGATAGAAACCAGCAAGGGTAATGCCCGTCCGCAGTAATAAACTGCCGAAAAGCCAGAAGGCAGATCGGTCCGAGGCAACCACCTTTTGCACCGTCCACCAGAGTCCTCCAAAAAACATCCCGCCGAGCAAAACGCCTGCGGCAAAAGCCGAAATCAAACTCAAAAATTCATTCATCGTCTTTCTGCTGCTCCCGAATCTCATTTTCTTCTTTGGAAACCCAATACCAGGCATTAATGCAGCCAATCGTCAGACCGACAACCAGCAGCGTCAGCGTCCAGGAATGACTTCCCTGATAGCGATTGTCCAGCCAAATACCACACGCCGTCCCGACCAGTGTCGGCACGACCACCGACCAACCGATCAAACCCGTCATCCCCAATCCGTACCACACCCCCTGCGCCGAATTTCGCTGTGCCTTCCGTTTGAGGGCGGCTTTTGCCGCGATCCGACGACTAAAATCAGTTTCCGCTTTCCGATCAACCGTTTCATTTTTTTCAATCATTTTACTCCCGATCAAACTCGGCTAGTTGGCGGATCAAGCCGCTCTCCATTTTCCCCATCACCGAACGCACGTTTTGCTCCTGTTCGTCGAGATTGACAAATTCCTGCTGAACGGTTTTTTGAAGCTCAGTCAAATCGCTTCCGCCAAACGCGTTGCGGATGGAAACCGATACGTCAAAACCCGACTTGACTAAAACGCCTTCATCAATCGCCACATAGACTTCGCCTTCGAGGTCGGTCTCGTAAACGAAAATTCCCGGAACGAGCGCCGCCGCGCAGTCGAGGCGATGCGGCAGGAGTCCGAACGAGCCGTTCACGGATTCCGCGACGATGCGCGAAACGCCCGTTTTCTCGGCGAAGATTCGGAACGGCAGGAGAATTTTAAGATTCATCAATGTGTCAGACATTTTTCTCCCCTTGTTTCGGTTCTGTTTCGGGTGCCGGTTGTTCGGGCGGCGCACTTTTCTTCGCTTCGTCAATCGCCCCGATCATATACAGCGCGCTTTCCGAGTAGTCTTTGAATTCATCACGCAAAATTCTTTCGCAGCCGTCGAGCGCATCCTTGAGACTGACCTGCTGACCCTTGATGCCGCTGAATTGTTCGGTCGTAAAAAACGGCTGCGTCAGAAAACGCTCCAAACGTCGGGCGCGGGCGACTACTTTGCGGTCGTCCGGCGACAGTTGTTCCAGTCCGAGCATCGCAATCACATCCTTGAGGTCTTCATACTTCGCTAGATTCCGCCTGATTTCCTGTGCTAAAAGATAGTGCTGTTTGCCGACAATTCCCGGCGTCGCCATTTTTGAGTTGGATTGCAAAAGATCAATCGCCGGATAGAGTCCTTCGCTCGCCCGTTTGCGCGAAAGCACGATGGATGCCGAGAGATGCGAAAATGTGTGAACCGCCGCCGGATCGGTCAAATCATCAGCCGGGACATAGACCGCCTGAATAGATGTAATTGCTCCGGTGTCGGTGTTGGCGATGCGTTCTTCCAGCCGGGCGAGTTCCGTTCCCATCGTCGGCTGATAGCCGAGACGCGAAGGCATCTGTCCCATTAACCCGGAAACTTCCATCCCCGATTGAATAAAACGAAAAATATTATCAATGAGCAGTAAGACCTCACGATGTTCATCATCACGGAAATATTCCGCCATCGTGAGCGCTGCCAGCCCGACGCGGAAACGCGCGCCCGGAGGCTCATTCATCTGTCCGAACATCATCGCCATCTGCGGCAGCACGCCCGCTTCCTGCATTGCTTCGTAAAGTTCTTCTCCTTCCCGGCAACGTTCGCCGATGCCGCAGAATACACTGATACCCTTCTGCTTTCCGACCATGTTGTGAATCATTTCGGTCAGCAAAACAGTTTTGCCGACACCCGCGCCGCCGAATAATCCGGCTTTGCCGCCGCGCTCCAGCGGAACCAGAACGTCAATGACCTTGATGCCCGTTTCAAATACTTCGGTCTTGGTGGAGCGATCAACCAACGGCGGCGGGTCGCGGTGGATGGTTCTCCACTCGACATCGGTCGGCGCGGGCTTTCGGTCAATGGCATTGCCGAAAACGTCAAACATCCGCGAAAGAATTTGTTTGCCGACCGGAACTTTCAATGTCCCGCCCGTGTCCTCGACTATCATACCGCGAGCGAGTCCCTGCGTCGGATTGAGGGCGATGCCCCGAACGTGATTGACATCAAGCTGCGTCAGCACTTCGACGGCAATTTGTGCATCTGTTCCCGCCCGCAGCAAGGAATTAATCGGCGGCAAATGTTCATCGAATCGGATATCAACGATACTGCCGCGCACCGCGACCACCGCGCCGAAATTTGAACTGACAGTTTTTTCAACCATGCGGCAGCTCCATATAACCGTTCGTGCCGTCGCTTAATTCCATCGAAGCATCGTATTCGCCGCGCCGCGCCGCCCGGTCGCACATCGCACGATGAAATAATGCCCTTTGCGCGGATTCGACATTCGACTCTTTGCCATGCCAAATTTCCAATGCCGGTTGCTGGATGGCGCGGGCAAACGAAAATGTTAACGCCCACGGAAGGCGCGACTTGAACCGGACGTTCATCGCATTCAAACGCGCCGAAGCCAACTCGCCGGATTGACCGCCCGACAAAAACGCAATTCCCGGAACCGCCGCCGGAACAACCCGTAAAAGACACTCGACTGTGGCATCGGCGATCTCTTCAACCGTTTCCTGTTTGGGGCATTCCAATCCCGGAAGCACCATATTCGGCTTCAGGATCATTCCCTCCGGCATCACCTGTTGCAGATAAAGTTGTTTGAAAACCGTGTGCAGGACTTCTTCCGTCACCTCGCGGCTTCGCTCCAAAGTATGGTCGCCGTCCATAATCACTTCCGGCTCGACGATGGGAACGATTGCTGCTTCCTGACACAACCCTGCATAACGGGCAAGCGCGTGTGCGTTCGCCTCGATACAGCCGCGACTCGGAAGCCGATCATTGATGACGATCCCCGCCCGCCACTTGGCAAAACGCGCGCCCATTTGCGAATATTCGGCGAGGCGTTCGCGTAATCCATCCAGACCTTCGGTGATTTTCTCGCCCGCGTGACCTGCCAGATCGGTTTCCCCGGTGTCAACTTTGATTCCGGGAATGATTCCCGCATCAGTGAGGATTTTAATAAACGAAACGCCGTCCGCAGATTTTTCGCGGATCGTTTCGTCATAGAGAATCGCACCGCTGATGCTTTTCCCGAGGTCAGGCGTAGTGACGATTAGCTCCCGATAGGCTCGGCGAAATTCAACTGTTTGCGGAATTCCGACAGCGGCAAATCGTTTGTCGCAGGTTCCATTGCTTTCGTCCATTGCCAGCAATCCCTTATCATCGGCAACCAACGCCTGTGCAGTCTTTATCAGTTTTTCCGCGTTTAGTTCTAATTCGCTGTTCATTATTTCCGCCTCATTTTATTGGTTCCCATTTCCAATTTCGGATTTCGGGCAAATCCTGTCCGTGCTGATTGATATAGAGTTTGTGTTCGATCAGCTTGTCCTGCATTTTCTGCTTGAGATACGCTCCCTTAGAACCCAGATTCGGAATTCTGTCAATCACGTCCTGCACCAGATGAAAGCGGTCAAGATCGTTCTGCACCCGCATATCAAAAGCGGTCGTGATCGTGCCTTCTTCCTTGTAGCCGCGAACGTGAAGATTGCGGTTGGTGCGGCGATAGGTCAGCCGGTGAACCAGCCACGGATAACCATGAAAGGCAAAGATGATGTGCTTGTCTTTGGTAAAAAGCGAGTCGTAATCCGTTTCGTTCAGCCCGTGCGGATGCTCGCTCGCTGACTGTAGTTTCATCAGGTCAACGACATTGATCACCCGGATTTTGAGGTCTGGAAGATGCTCGCGCAGAATGGACACCGCCGCCATAATCTCCAGCGTCGGCGTGTCTCCACAGCAAGCCATCACCACGTCCGGTTCAGAGTTTTGATCGTTGCTTGCCCATTGCCAGATGCCGATTCCTTCGGTGCAATGCACTACGGCGGCATCCATCGTCAACCATTGCGGCAGGGCGTGTTTGCCCGCGACCACGACGTTGACGTAATGGCGGCTTCGCAGACAATGATCGAAAACGGACAGCAGGCAATTGGCATCGGGCGGCAGGTAAACGCGCACGATGTCGGACTTCTTGTTAATGACGTGATCGAGGAAACCGGGGTCCTGATGCGTAAAACCGTTATGATCCTGCTGCCAGACGTGCGATGCCAGCAAGTAATTAAGCGAGGCGATCTTCCGTCGCCATGGCAGTTCCGAAGTGACTTTTAACCATTTGGCGTGCTGGCTGAACATTGAATCAACGATGCGGATAAACGCCTCGTAGCTGTTGAACAGACCGTGCCGCCCGGTAAGCAGATAACCCTCCAGCCAACCCTCGCACTGGTGTTCGCTGAGCATCGAATCGAGAACCTGTCCGGCGGGTGCCAGAAACTCATCATTGTTTTCTTCGAGCGCGTCCCATTGCCGATTGGTCACTTCAAAGACCGCACCCAGCAGATTTGAGAGCGTTTCATCGGGACCGAAGATGCGGAAATTTCGATGCTCCTTATTCAACTCGGCGACATCACGCAGAAACTTGCCCAGGATCATCGTATCCTGTCCGTCAACGGCTCCGGGCGAAGGCACATTGACCGCGTGAATATGAAAATCCGGCATCCGCAGATTGCGCAGCAGAGTGCCGCCGTTGGTGTGCGGATTGGCACCCATCCGCCGGTCGCCCACGGGAGCGAGTTCAAATAATTCGGCGTTAAGCGTGCCGTTTTCATCAAAAAGTTCTTCCGCCCGGTAGCTTTTCATCCAGCTTTCAAGCTGCCCGACATGATCGGGATGTTCGGCATCAACGATGATCGGCACCTGATGCGAACGAAATGTTCCTTCGTTTGGCAAACCGTCAACAAATTTCGGTCCCGTCCAGCCTTTGGGCGATTTCAGAACGATCATCGGAAAACGCGGACGTGTAGTATCGTTGTTATTCCTGGCGTTGGTTTGAATTTCCCGTATATCTTCGACGGCTTTATCCAAAGTTTCAGCCATCAATTGGTGCATTTTTTCCGGATCATCGCCTTCGACAAAATACGGTTTCCAGCCGCAGCCCGTTAAAAATTGTTCCAACTCCTGATGCTCGATGCGGGCTAAAACGGTCGGATTGCTGATCTTGTAGCCGTTGAGGTGCAAAATCGGCAGCACCACTCCGTCGGAAATCGGGTTGAGCAATTTATTAGACTGCCACGCGGTTGCCAGCGGTCCGGTTTCCGCTTCTCCGTCGCCGATTACGCAGGCGACGATCAGATCGGGATTGTCAAAGACCGCTCCGAAGGCATGACTTAAGGAATATCCTAACTCGCCGCCTTCGTGAATCGAACCCGGTGTGGTCGGCGCGACGTGGCTGGAAATTCCGCCGGGAAAAGAAAATTGTTTGAACAGTTTCTTCAGTCCGGGTTCGTCGCGCGTCACGTTTGGATAAACTTCGCTCCAGGTGCCTTCGAGATAAACATTGCCGACAATCGCCGGTCCGCCGTGACCGGGACCGGCAATGTAGAACATATTAAGGTCATACTTTTTAATAATCCGGTTCAAATGCACATAGATAAAATTCTGCCCCGGCGTGGTTCCCCAATGCCCGACCACCAGCGGTTTGACATGCGAAAGTTTCAGCGGTTCTTTGAGGAGCGGATTATCGTAGAGATAAATCTGTCCGACCGAAAGATAGTTGGCAGCGCGCCAGTAAGCGTCCATTTTGCGGAGCATCTCTGGCGAGAGAGCGTTTGTTTCAGTTTCAATATTTGTCATAAATTAAAAAGCATCACTTTCGGCAGGGGAAGATTTTCTTAAAACGCTTTCCATACCGACATTTTTATCAAGCAGCGTTTCTCAACTTTTGTCCGGCTAATATGCCAAGAACGCGGCAGACAGTTTCTGCGATCATCAGTTCTTCATCCGTATGAATAACTCGAATCGCCACCCGTCCGCCTGTCGCCGAAATATCGCGCTCGTTTGCCGTATTTCGTTTTTCATCAATTTCAATTCCGAGAAATTCCAGCCCATTGCAAATCCGCGAGCGGACAACGGGCGCGTTTTCGCCGATGCCGCCGGCAAAAACTAATTGCTCCAGCCCGCCTAGGGCGGCGGCGAATGAACCGATCCATTTCTTGACCTGATAGCAAAAGAGCGCAACGGCATCGCTTGCCCGTTCGTCTCGTGTTTCCAGATCGAGCAAAACACGCATATCGGAACTGGTTTCCGATACGCCGAGCAGTCCCGACTGAAAATTAACCATTTTGTTAAAACCTTCGGCATCGAGTCCTTCGGAGCGTGCCAAATAACCGACGAGACCCGGATCAAGATCACCGGAGCGTGTACTCATCGGCACACCGGAACTTGGCGTAAAACTCATACTGGTGTCTATTGATTTCCCGTCACGCACTGCCGCCAGACTCGCGCCGCTTCCGAGATGGGCGAGAATTACCCGTCCCTTTGCCTTTTCAGTTCCGACAAGTCGGGTAAGTTCTTCCATCAGATATTGATAAGACAATCCGTGAAACCCGTATCGCCGCACGCCCTGCGCTTCGTAGCGGCGCGGGATCGGCAGCAGACGGGCAACTCGCGGAAGATCGCTGTGAAAAGCCGAGTCGAAGCACGCGACTTGGGGCAGTTCGGGAAACCTGTGATGAAACGCCTCAATCAAAAGTATTTCTTCCGGCAGATGCTCGGGATCGAATGGACTGAGCCGCCGCAGTTCCTCAATCATTTCCGGCGTGATTTGCTGCGCCCGGTTA
This sequence comes from Pyrinomonadales bacterium, assembly GCA_038212235.1. Classification (GTDB taxonomy): domain Bacteria; phylum Acidobacteriota; class Blastocatellia; order Pyrinomonadales; family Pyrinomonadaceae; genus JBBQUS01. The sequence continues at coordinate 7,923 of JBBQUS010000069.1, read as the reverse complement.
TATTTCTGACCGCCCTGCACGACTCGATGTCCGATGGAATTCAGTTGCTCGCATTTGCCGCTTTTTTCGATCCAATCGAGCAGAATGCCAATCGCCGTTTTGTAATCGGGTGCTTTAACCAAATGCGAAAAGTTGTCCGCCGCCGTCAATGCTTTGATCTGCATGGTCGCATCGGGTTGTCCGATTCGCTCAATCGAGCCTTCACAAATCCGCCGGAGCACGTCATTTTCTGCCTCAAAGTGCGCGAATTTAATGCTTGACGATCCGCCGTTGATGGCCAGAATATCTGAGCTTTTAATTTTCACGGCTGACTCCTTTTGCCTTCAATTGCAAACCGAATGAAGCAAGCTGCGCGGTAGTCGAACTGTAATCCGTGTGAAGAACGCCGCGAATCCCCAATCCTGCCGCAATCTCGACGAACATCTCTGTGTTTTCGAGATAAACAATCTGTTCGGGAAGCGTCTGAGCAATGTCGAGTGCAAGCCGGAAGATTTCGGCATCAGGCTTGCGAAGATGGACAAAGCAGGATGAAACAAAAGCATCTACAAATTCGTCTAACTTAAACTTTTGAATCCGATAAGCATTTAGTTCACGCGCCTCGTTGCTGACCACAATTATTTTCAAACCGTATTTCGTTTTGAGTTTGCAAACCAACTCGATCATCTCGATGTGTGGTTTCGATTGAGCGAACATAAATTCCCGGAATTGATCTAAGGTGAATTGCCGCTCTTCGTAAAAAACCGTCAGATTCAGATATTCTTCAAGTGTGAGTTTTCCTTCCTCATAGGCAGCAAAAGTCATTTGGTGGCGATTCTCCATTTCGGAAAACTCCAGTTTGAATTTCTCCGCCCCGCTTTTTCGAGCGTTGTGATCCCAGCCATCTGTCAGCAGTACGCCGCCGATGTCCAGAAACAAAGTCCTGATCGAATGTTTTTTGCTCATTTCAGGATTAGCTGACGCGATTGTTTTCTTTATGTCCATGATCTTTTGGCTGGCTATTTTTCCGCCGCGCTGCCTTCTTCCAAAGCGTCGCTCACAATCGTCTGCGCTTCTTCCTGAATGCGGCGCAGATGTTCCTTGCCGAGAAAACTTTCCGCGTAAATCTTGTAAATATCTTCGGTTCCCGACGGACGGGCGGCGAACCAACCGCTTTCCGCGACCACCTTCAAACCGCCGATAGGAGCATTGTTGCCCGGAGCGTTAGTGAGAACGGCTTCTATTTTTTCACCCGCCAGTTCTTTGATCTTGATCTGCTCAGGCGAGAGTTTTCCAAGGATCTCTTTTTGTTTCGGGGTCGCTGCTGCCTCAATGCGCTCGTAAACCGGATCGCCGAATTCCATCGTCAGTTCCTGATATATCTCGCCCGGGTCACGTCCTGTCCGGGCGGTAATTTCCGCCGCGAGCAAAGTGGGAGTTATCCCGTCTTTGTCAGTCGTCCAAACACTTCCATCCATGCGGGCGAAAGCCGCGCTGGCACTCTCTTCGCCGCCAAAGGCAAGCGAGCCGTCAAGCAAACCATTCACAAACCACTTGAATCCGACCGGCACTTCATATAATTTGCGTTTAAGTTTCGCGGCGACGCGATCAATCATCCGGCTGCTGACCAGAGTTTTGCCGACTGCCGCGCTTTTGAGCCACTGCGGTCGGTTTTGAAAAAGATAATAAATTGCCGCCGAGAGATAGTGATTTGGCGGAAGGAGTCCTTCGTTTCGGGTGACAATTCCGTGCCGGTCATGGTCGGTATCACAGGCGAAGGCGAGGTCGAATTGATCTTTCAAATCTATTAATCGCTGCATCGCATAAGGCGAAGACGGATCCATCCGAATCTGACCATCCCAGTCCACCGTCATAAAACGAAAGGTCGGGTCAACCGCCCGGTTAACCACCGTTAAATCCAGTCTGTAATATTCGGCAATCGGCTCCCAGTAATGAACGCCCGCGCCACCGAGCGGATCAACTCCGAGTCTGATCTTTGATTCCCGAATCGCTTCCATATCCACTACGGTCGCCAACTCCTCAACGTAGCGATTGAGATAATCGTAACGATGGGTATTAGGTGCATGCAGAGCTTTTTCAAAAGAAAACCTCTTAATTCCCTCAAGCCTTTTCTCTAAAAACTCGTTCGCTTTCGCTTCAATCCAATTGGTAATAATGCCGTCCGCCGGACCGCCGTGCGGCGGGTTGTATTTAAAGCCTCCATCACGCGGCGGATTATGCGACGGCGTGATGATGATTCCGTCGGCGAATCCGCTTTTGCGTCCCTTGTTATATTTGAGAATTGCCAGAGAAACGGCAGGGGTCGGCGTATATTCATCACCTTCGGAGAGCATTACTTCGACTCCATTAGCGGCTAATACTTCTAACGCGCTTGAAAGAGCCGGAACCGAGAGCGCATGCGTATCCATCCCGAGAAATAATGGACCGCCGATTTTCTGCTGTTTTCGGTAAAGACAAATAGACTGGCTGATAGCTAGGATATGTTGTTCGTTAAAGGATTTATCGAAGGATGAACCGCGATGCCCGGATGTGCCGAAGGAAACTCTTTGACTTTGCTCGAAAGGATCGGGAATTTCCGTATAATAAGCAGTAATCAATTTCGGAACATTGACCAGCATATTGGCGTCTGCCGGTTTTCCAGCAAGAGGGCTGATTTTCATATGTTCCTGCATATTAAGTACTCGGACAGAATTATTTTATAAATAAGATGTTTTTCTGTATTCTGCTGTTTATGCAAAAGAGATTTGTTCAATTAACAACACAAGAGAGCATTACCTTGCAAGAGGGTAAGAAAAACGGTAGTGTCCTAATTTTGTGGTGCTGATAGTAAATAATTTTGACTTTTAGAAATGGCGATTTATAAATGTTTCAAAAGTCAGCAAAGAAATTTAGTTTTGAGATTTGTTATTAGTGAAGCATTGCGTGTTACCCGAAACTTCTGGAGATACCTCTGCCGAGCAGACGGTTGTATTCATCATTGACTACTTTGTAACATTCGCAGACGGCTTCTTCGAGTCCTTGCCGGTCAACTATCGTAATAGTTCCACGCCCATTTTTGATTAGTTTGCGCTTCGCCAGTTTTTGAGCCGCCATCGTAACGCCTTCGCGGCGCACACCGAGCATATTTGAAATAAGGTCGTGCGTCATAAACAGTGTGTCCGAGTCAATCCGGTCGTGGGCAAGCAGCAGCCAGCGGCATAGCTGCTGTTCAACCGAATGCAGACGGTTGCAAACGGCGGTCTGTGAAATCTGCGTCAGCAACGCCTGCGTGTAGCGCAGCACCATCTGCTGAAACATACCGCCGAGCGCAAATTCGGCTTTCACATCCTTTGCCTTCATTCGGAAAGCCACGCCCGCACTCTGACATATCGCCCTGCTCGTGGTCGTATCACCGCCCATAAACAGCGCGTTTCCCATTAACCCGTCGTTGCCCACCACACCGATTTCGGCAGTCCTGCCGTTTTCCATAATATAGAGCATCGAGATAATCGCCGTCGTCGGAAAAAATGCGTAACCCATTTTAGCGCCGGATTCATAGAGAACATCATCGAGCTTAAAGGAGACGAATTCTAACTTAGTTTTGACGCGCGCGAACTCATCGTCGGGCAGAGCGGCGAGCAGATGATTTTCTAGCGCATTAGTAGGACTGGCATTTGCTTTCATATCTTCTCCTTTTGTTTGAGTTGATATTAAAAAGGATTGGTTTCTTTTCCCTATCAGTAAGATAAGCGCCTAAGCAAAAGTTATCAGGTATTGTGATCCGATCTGCGACAGCACTTTATCCAGTTCCTCGCGCAAACTTTTCTCCGATTTATATGCTTCCCACGAAAGCCAATCATATTTGATCTTTTCCCATAACATTTCAACCTTGTTCAACTCCGGGCAGTAACTCGGCAAACGATAAATTGTTAATCTCAACTCCGCCCATTCTTCAATCTTTTCATCAAACTCTGCCGCTGTGTGCATCGGGGCGTTGTCAATCACGATCACGGTTTCACGCTTTAAAGTTGCCGCCACTCGGTCGACACAATCAATCACGACGCCCGCATCAATGCCACCTTCAAAGACGAACGATTCAAAGTGCTGAGATCCGTGCCACATAAACCCTAAAACGTTTTGCTGTTTGCTTCTGGTGACTGGCACAATAATCCGCATCCCACGCTTTTGCCATGCATAGACTACTTTCGCCCATAAGTTAAACCCCGATTGGTCAAAATACACTAAATCAATTTCGCTCCGGCAAGCCTGCTCTATCAGTTGCCCCAATTCTTAGCGGGCAATTGTTTTCTCCGTCTCATTGGCTCGCTTTCATCACCCTAACTTGATTCGCTTCCAGAGATAATCTTTTTTTTGAGCAACGCTTTAAGCGAAAACTCGCTGATCTGTTTGCCGGTCGCCGCCTTAATCTCATTAATTTGCCGAGCGGGAAAGCGTGGATTCAACAGCGCAATTTCTACTGCTTGCTCTTCTTCTTGAGCGGTCAATGTTTTCGGACGTCCGGAACGTGCCTCGTCCGCGAGACCGACAAATTTTGATTCATTCCATTGATTGAGCCAGAGGCTAACAGTATCGCGGTCAACCCGACAGATTTGGCCAATCTGATCAATCGAGTAACCCTGATGCGAAAGCAAAACGGCGTGCGAGCGATTACGGACGCGAAAATTCGGATGAGCTTGATGATTCTCAATCAGTTGCGTAATTTCTTCAAGCGACAAATCAGTGATAAATTTAGTTGGTATTTTCATCGTCGCATTATACCTGTAAACTTTCTGTTACCTGCTTATGTATCAAGTAGGGTCGTTTTCGAAACACTGAACATTATAGCACCACAAAATTAGGACACTACCAGAAAAACGGTTCGGCTCATTTGTTTCGCCAACGCTGTCACTGTTTATTGTTGGGCCAAGAAGGTTACGAGGTCAAGAGCTTAGCTCAAGTTTTTTCTCTTTCTCCGATTACCGTTTACGGTTGGCTCAATCGCTGGGAGACGAGCGGCATTGCCGGTTTGCGCGACAAAGCAGGGCGCGGCAGAAAACCAATCTTGAGCGCGGCTGATTTAGCGCAAGTCAAAGAACGAGTGCAAGCTAACGCACAGCAGTTGCGCGTTGCGCGCGAAGAATTAAAGCAAGATTTGGAGCGCCAGTTTTCGGAGAAGACGTTACGCCGGTACTTAAAAAATTTGATTGCCGATATAAAAGATGGCGCAAGTGTTTAAAACGCAAACAATGCCCACTCGAACAAGAAATCAAACAAGAGGCGTTAGCCAAGTTAAATAACTTGGAATCTAGACAAGCCATTGAACTGTATTTCGGCGATGAAAGTGGATTTTGCAATGTGCCGGTGGTCGCAAGAGCGTGGCAGTTTCGAGGCGAAGAAATCAGAATTACGCCGGAAAACAGCAAAAGGTTAAATGTCTTTGGTTTCTTGAATCAATCGAATGAATCCCAGACCTGGACAACAGAAAAAGCAGTGACGGCGCAGTTTGTGGTTAATTCGATTGAAGAATGGGTCTGGCAACGGCTACCTAAACCGAGAGTCTTGGTTTTAGACAATGCTCGAATCCATCGCTCACTGCTCGTGCAAAGCAAATTGGCGGAATGGGAACGGAAGAATTTGTATATTTTCTATCTACCAGCGAATTCGCCGCATTTGAATTTGATTGAAACACTGTGGCGGAAAATGAAATACGAATGGCTCAAGTCGGAAGATTATATTTCATTTGAAAGACTGGTGACAGCGGTCAAAGAGATTTTAGGAGAAATTGGAAAGAAGTACAGAATCAAATTTAGGGGCAGAACATCTATAAAACAATTCTGTCCGAATACTTACTACGTTGTCCACCTTGTTTCGTCATAAAAAAATGCGAACCGTATTATCCTAAAAATTTCCGGCATAACCGCCGGGTCATACAAAAACAATCCGCAGGTGCTTAAAGCAATAATGTAAACAAATAAAAAGCGGCAGTCTGTGTGCTGCCGCTCATATAGAATTATTTCGTTTTAAGTAATGGGGCAGAAATAGATTAAGCTATTTGGCACGATGGGTAAAACAAAAGTTGTTGAAATAAGCGATTGAACATTGCCGAAACGGTCTGGCGCAAGCTGAAATACGAATGGCTCGCACCGGAGGATTACGAGTCAAAAGGGCATCTACAGTATGCCGTCAGACAAGCGTTGTCGGCGTTTGGAAGAAGTTTAAAAATCAGATTTTCAACTTTCAAGAATGATTCAATTTAATTGTGAACAACTACTTATACATCATTACTTATAATGTTCTGGACGCGGCAAAGAGGTTATAAATAGGGAGTATAAATGAAGAGATACAACACAAAATTAATATGAATGGCGGAATTTAATTGTTCAGTCGGAGCAACGAAACATGGATAACTCCGGTTTTGACCGCTATGCTTTTCTACAATGATTGGCGGCTTCAATTTCAGTCAGTACGAATGGGATCTAGCCCCGTCGCCTGTTCGTCTCGCCGCTCTCTCGCTCAATCACCAATTGCGGCTGCTGCAGGCTCGTTTCGATCTGCATCAGCAACAGCTCGCCGCGCTCAAAGAAGAAATCCGCGAATCAGAGCGACAGCGCAATAAACTAGAGCTAAGTACGGGACAAAAGTAAGATAAGCTGTTTCTTTTCTTGCTTTTCTCCGTTGTTTGTTGGACGGCATAAGAGTCGTCTCAAATAATCTATTCCGGCTCGAAACACCGATTTCTCCAACCGTCCGTGTTTCTTTCGTTTCAAGGGCTTGCGCGCCGTTGCAATCTGACCGCTCAACATTGCCCAACAAAACCCCAGACCGAGCACAGACAGTAATCTGGAGACTCTTTCGGTTTCAGTCAAATGCATCGCCTCCAAACAAAATCCGCCTGTCTTCAAACAACCAAATAACGTTTCGATTTGCCACCGCAGCCGATAGCTAGAGAGCAAGTCCGAAACGTTTTCCGACGACACGACAATCACATTATCACCGCACGCCTTGCGCCGCCCCGAGAGGCGCACCGGAACATTCCATAGCTTGCGCCGACGATGACAATTGATCGCTTCGCCTGTTTTGCCAAGTGATAACAACTGCCGCGCTGCCATCGGTTTTCCCCGTTTGTCCGTAATCTGCGTATGAGCTTTAATTCTCAGACAAAAACCAATCTTTCTTTGATTCAAAAACTTCAGCCACTCTTGACTGGCAAATTCCCGGTCAGCCGTCACAAAGCTAATGCTCTGGGCAGAAAATATTTGTAAGTATTTCTCTAGTATCGCTTTTCGTTCCGAGTCATTTGAACAGCCTTTTTGGCAATCACCGTCCACAGGAGCGGAACTGCTACTCCGCTCTCCGAGACAATTGCCAGCATCAAGACATTGACCCACCGTTTGCCTAGCTGCCATTCGGTTCGGTCAATTGTCAAAACAAATGGTGGCGAGAGTTTCATTAACCGAATCACCAATGACGCTATTTCGCTGTCAGAAATCTCAAAAAAGCGCAGAAATCGTTTGATTCGTTTGTAATTTGAATCAATTGTCGCTCGCCCGACAAAGAAGGTGGCAATCTGCGCCAGATTAACCGTTTTGGCGGCAAACAATGCTAGCAGAAAGCGAGCCAGAAACTTGATCCGCGCGCGATTCCACGATAAATTAGCCCCTAGAGTTCGCTCTAAAAGCGAATATTCAGTCATTGAGTTTGTTTCCTTATTCGATTTATTGGCGTAAATCTCAAATAAGTTTACAACTCAATGACCTTTAATTTTCAAATATCAACTTTTTGTCCCATACTTAGAGTTCTTCATTATTTTTCATAATCTTTTCCTTGTGTAAATTCATTTTTTGTGGACTTGTGCCCACATTCCCGACAAATTTATCTTTCCAAATTCCCGGAATCAAACGGCAAGTTTAAAAAGAAGAACAGCTGCCTTTGATTGGAAAGCCATTC
>JBBQUS010000068.1:0-22219 GCA_038212235.1 Pyrinomonadales bacterium | reverse complement strand
AAAGGAGTAAAAGGGCAACAGGCTTCAGGCAGGAAGGCTGGTAATGAAAGATTGAAAAGATGAAAAAGCTGCCCACGATCAGAGCGAAACACCGCCCACGATGATGCCGGACTGACTGCCCATCTTCACCGAAATACGCACGAACGAGAGGTTCATCAACGTGTGCCATGGCGAGCAGACGTAGGAATCAGTGACGGCGGGGTAGAATCCGCACTTTGTATTGCCCAAATCACTAATATAATTTGTCGCCCAACTGAAAGAGGTTGTCCATCGAGATTGGACAATTACTTGAGCAACGAAGAATTGGGCCGCGCAAATCCAGATGATGCCCGCAGTAGTAGTAGTATTAGTAGTAGTGATCCGCAGAGCGTCCAATGATTCCTTATGTTGCGCCTTGAGCAGAAGATCCGTAAGTGTCACGCTCCTGTCTCCAGCCTTGGTGCTTATTTTCATTCGATTTTATGATCTAAATCATCCTGACTGTATTTTCCACCAATTTGGTTAAATTTGTTACAAAAGATAAAAATGTTTTATAGCTTTTTCAGTAACGTTTTGATTTGATTCAGTTTGGAGGATTTTCTCTCCCCGAGATTTTTAGCTTAAAATTGGAGAAAAAATGGTTATAAAAATTTACGATAAAGCCAATAAAAACAATTATTTGATTAAGATTCGGCGAAACATTTTGCTCTTCAAAACCATTTAAGCAGCATTTACTGAAATTGGCTGATCACTGTCCTCTCGACCACCTAATATGCCGCGTGTTTCAGGTCATATACCGATAGTCGAATTGGCTATACATTTTTCGGAGCTAGTAAAAATCGGTATTTTAGAATCCAAAAATGATCCCAAGATTAAAAACTGTTGGACTAGAAAATGTGGCACAGAAATGTGGCACAAGGTTGTTAATAATTTCATTTATTGGAGAAGGGCTTAAAATTTAAAGTTCCAGAGAAATCCATCTAGAAAGATAATTGTTGTGAATATTTCGTTTGCGAAAAAACACAGAATTTCTCAAGACTCAACCGTGCCTGTATAAGTCGTCCCAAATAGTCCGTTCCAAAACTTACATTACGAGATTGTTTCTTTCACGGTGGCATTTAAGGTAATGATTCTTTTCTTAAATACTCAGTTGGAAATTAAAGTGGAAAGTTGTAACTTAGATCAACAAAAATACTGGTTTGAGTGATAATTAGAGTGTGAAATAACGGCTCTCCTTTATTTTCTTTCTAATGTTCTCTAATTTTGACTCGGAAATTGATTTTTATGCTCGCGAAATATGAAGCTCTAGCTCCCGCTCCACCTGAAAACGGGCTGGACACCTTTGATGTTCGACAAGTCACATCCTTCATTTATAAAAGCGTTTCGGAAGAAACGCGTCGCTCATACAAACGCGTGGTCAAGGAATTCTTTGGCTTCGTCGGCAATATTCAGCCCCGGCAGGTTGAACCGGGTGATGTGTTGAGTTTTCGTGACTCATTGATTCATCAGGGGCGCAGACCGGCAACAGTGGCATTTAAACTATCGGTGATCCGCTCATTATTTGATTATTTGAAAGCGGATGGGCAGGTCATCCGCAATCCGGCTGAGACAAAACTCGTGCCACCGCCAGCCCTGGCTGAAGATTTGCGCGGTCGCGCGTTGACGCTTAAAGAAGTCAGATATTTATTATCCGGTCCGGACACTCGCAAAGCTGTGGGAGCCAGAGATTACACCATTTTATTGCTACTCTTAAGAACCAGTATGCGAGTGGCGGAAGCTTGTTCATTGAGAAAGTCATCAATCGGTTGGATTAACGGGCGGTGGACGCTGAAGTTTAAAGTCAAAGGCGGGAGAGAGCGTACCATCCCGCTGCCTGCGGAGGTCAAAACCGCCGTTGAAGTTTATTTGAAACTTGATCGTGATCGCCGCCAGATGGCTCGAAGCGGCGGCAAGGCGGCGGATGAATGGCTCTTTCAGCCGCTGCAAAACTATCGCACGCTCGTTTACGACAAACCACTCTCGACCACGATGGTTTGGTATATTGTGAAGAAATGGGGAGCGTTTACTGGCATCGGCAAGTTATCGCCGCACGATTTGCGAAGAACCGCGATCACGACTGCCCTTGATAAGGGACTAAACTATCGTCAGGTGCAGATGATGAGCGGGCACAAAGATCCCAAAACAGTGATGCGCTATGATCACGGGAGAGAAAACCTGGAGCAAAACGCCATCAACTTCTTCGATTACGAGCAAAAGTAAAAAGAATCTGCCGACAGATTTTAAACGGTTTAAGCGAGAATCATAATTCTCTGTTTCATTGCCGTAGCGATACCTTAAACCAGCGCCGGTGGATGAGAGTCAACTTGAGCAATCACAACATTATCAATTTGGGTCATCGTTTCGCTCTGCTCCGGTGTTACAGGCTTCGCTTCAGACTTTGGCTTGATCAGCATTTTGGCTTTTTTCAGTACGCCTGCAATTCGCATCGCATACTGTGCGTCAGAGTCGGCATTGTGATTAAAACGATGTCTCCCTACTTTGGCGTTGTTATTATCTTTGGGCAGCCAGTTGCCGTCCGATTCTTCTCCGATTGCCAGTACGCGCAGCAACGCCGATTTAGCAAATTCTTTAAATAGCTCTTTGTCAAAACAGAGAAACATTCGATATTCGCGCTCGGTGTTGCCCGCCGCATTGACCAGCGGTTCGATGTTAAAAAGATACGCGAATCTGTCGTCTGTGCTTTTAATCTCAATAATGTAAGCAAGCGCCTCGTAAATCGGCTTTTCCTCGTAATCTTGAACCGGATTTGCTCGATGTTTCCAATAAGTCGGAAATCGCGATGGAGTTTCCCGGTAAACTTTTTCGCCGTCGCGCGTAATCTCCACGATGCTCGCAGTTAATGATGGCTCGACTTCTGGCATCACCCGGCAAATTCCCTGAACAATCGGAAAACGCTCTAAAGCCGCTAAATTCTCATTAATTTGCTCATCTTCCGGCAGCTTTTCGCCGGATGTTGGTTCGGCAGTTTCAAAAGTTTTTTCGCCGCTCGGCTGTTCTGCTTCATCCGGTTCTTCGGCATTACTTTTGGTTTTTGAGTCCTCAGCCTCGCTTTTCTTGCGCTCAGTCGGCTGATAAGTTAAATCCTCATCTTGAGGGATGTCGAAGAGCGGTTGATCCGCCAATGTATTTTCGTTGGCTTCGTCTTGAAAGTCTTCGGCAAACGAGACGGGGGTGACGGGTTTGGTTCCGCTTTTCGGTCCGGTCGCGCCCGTTTCCGTGTCTTCGCTGATACCGATAAAAACCTGGTCAAGTTCGGGATCTTCAACCTGGATGATTTCCCGACTGGCGTTGTCGGTTTTCTTTTCCCATTTTTTCTTTTTAAGGTCGGGAAACTTGTTTCTCGCTCCGCTGATTAATTCCAACTCGTCACGCGAAACGGACGGCGAGATTTCGCTTTGCAGAGTCGTCTCTTTCGGATGCCGAGTTTTGATGTATTCCGTCACGTCAAACGGTGTGTAGTCGGGGTCGTAAAATTTGTCATCCGGACCTGGCGGCGGCTTTTCGGTTGGCACGAGTTTGGGCGGCAAGGTGGCATCCCGGCTAATCTCAGATCCTTCGGCAGTCTTATTGCCCGGATTGTCCCGCCAGTAGTCAAACTTTTGATACGGAAATGGCGCGGTGCAGGATTCAATCCACAACACGAGAAAATAAATGCGGTCTCTCGATTGCAAATATGTGCCGTGAACTTTAAGTTTAGTTTCCTGATTCTCGAACGGGAAAAAAGCTTCACAGAAGCGGCTTTGCGCAGTGCCTTCTTTTTGCGAGAGCGACACCGCTCCCGAATTGAGCGACGACGCATAGATATGCGCGGCTTGACGGCGGGCATATCTATCAAACGCCAGGCGCGCGATGAGCGGCGCGTCCACGTCTTTCACATATTTCGTTAACCTGAGAAAACCGTTGCCATCCGCGTTAGGCTGAATGGTATGCGCCGGGTTGAAGATGCGATTCGGATCATTTGACAAACCGCCGGTTAATATTTCTTGGTATAACTGCGATGAGTTGGCGTAATAAAATCTCACCATTTCAATCGGATTAATAATCAATCCGTGAACCGGAAACATGGTTTCCGGCTCCTTATCATTTTTTTTGCCCAGCCTTTCCAGTTGCCAGTAGTGAGAATAAAGAGGATTATCCTTGTTCGAAACGAGCGGACGTTCCGATTCATCAAAATTAATCAGAAGCAATTTGCCGTGAAACGTTTCACGGGATGATTGCCATTGTTCAGTTTTATTCGGTGACTCGTTTAATGAATGAGCAGACAGCGCGCTTGGGAAGCTGTGATATTGTTTGTGCGGCACATAATAGCTTGGCCGTCCGTTATGTTTGCCCCACGATGCTCTAACCGGAATATATTCCTGTTTGCTTTCGGTAATTCGCACCGTGAATTCTTTGGTCACGTATTTGGGACGGGAGAACGGGCGACCATCGCGAAAGATTGTTCCCAAACCGAAAATAGGCAAATGCCCGATGCCGATCTGAACAAATCTCATTTCCGAAAATTCATAGCTGCCGTTAAAAATCAATTTACCCGTTTTTTTAGTGGCGCTCTCCGGAGATATAAGGGGCGCTAGATAAACGTCAATTTGCGGCTCATAGGTTGTGAGATTCAAACTTAGCCCGCCGAACCAGTGAACTTTCCAGTAGAGATATTGTTTTGAGAGGGCAGCAATTTCGGCGATTTGTAGTTTGAAAACTGTTTTTGCCATGGTTGAGAATGAGAAAAAATGTAAGCGATTAAACTTACCGTCAGGCAGTAAGAATTAATCTTGCTTCCAATTTAAAACATCTTCCAACAGCGTACAACAAAAAAGAAGGGAAAATCTGTTAACTCATTAAAACTTGGAATGCATTAGTAATTTATTATTAGCTGCTTCGTTCCGGCACAAAATATAGATACTGTAAGAGGCGCTAAAAAATTGACTATCTCACTGAGAAGAATTGCCAGTCTCACTTACTTTTGAGTTAGTCTCAGCACTTCTGCACAGTCTCATATTCTTTTGATGCCTGAGACACGCCGATTAATCCGGCGTCAGAAATCGTGTGATGCGGATTGCGAAACGGGCGGGTTGAAACCAGTCCGGAATTATTAGTCAGTCCGGCAACCGAATGAATTTTGGTAATTTCCAGAGCTTCTTCAAATTCGAGCGGCGGCAAAATCGAGGGAATTCTTTTGGCGAGCATCGTCTTTCCCGATCCGGGCGGCCCAACCAGCAAAATATTGTGCAGACCGCCAGCCGCAATTTCGAGCGCTCGCTTGGCCGATGCCTGTCCGCGCACCTCGCGGAAATCTACGGCGTACTTTTCCCGTTCGTTCAAAATTTCTGCCGAATTTAGTTTCATCGGTACGGGCGGCTGATTGGAAGAGAGCGCGATTAATAATTCGACCGCTTCGCGCAGCGTGCATACCGGATAAACATTGACGCCCGCGACGACCGCTGCTTCGCGGGCATTATCTTCCGGCACGAGCAGATTTTTAATGCCGTTATCGCGCGCTTTGATGGCGATTGGCAAAACGCCGCGCACCGTCCGGACGCGCCCGTCAAGCGATAATTCGCCGGTCGCCAGCGTGTCGGACAAATCTTCGGTTTTACCCAGATCACCGTTGGCTCCTAAAATACCGAGCGCAATCGGCAAATCAAAACTGGCGCCTTCCTTGCGAACATCGGCGGGTGCGAGGTTAATTACGGTTTTGTGAAACGGAAAGAAAAAGGAACTGTTGGTGATGGCGGCGCGAATTCTCTCGCGGGATTCGCGGACGGCGGCGTCAGGAAGTCCGACAATCGTAATCATTCCGACCGAATCAGCTTCACCTTTGACCGGCTGCAGATTGACTTCGATGTCAACAATGTCGGCATCAATCCCGTAAACGGCGGCTGACTGCATCCGAAAAAGCATATCAAATCGTTTCCCTCGGTGGATTTAATCAAAAGCGTGGCAATTTATAACAGAATCCGCCGCAAAAGTCTTGTTAAAAGCTGCTGCGTCAAGCGGGCGATTAATCAGAGTAACCATTAGTATCCGCTCGGCGCATCGTCTGATGGTTTTGACTTGAGCAGAAAAACAAGCGGTAAGACGCACAAAAACAAAACCAGATAAATGCCGACTACGTCGAGAATAGCCTTCATCGAGGCTTGCGCGAGAATGTTCTGCCAAATTGTGCCGTAAGCCGCGCCGACCGCCTGCAAAGTATTTAGGCCGTGCTGGCCAAAGTTTTGAGTTAACTGCTTGACCGTTTGAACAAAGTTGGGGTTGAAATTGTTAGTGTGATAACTAAAATTGTTGATGTAAACCTGAGTCTGAACCGTAATTACGGTTGAAGTCAGCGCGACGCCGAAGCTCGAACCCATAGTCAAAGACAAATTGAGGAGAGCGGACGCGCTGTTGTTTTTATCTTTCGGCAGCCCGTAATATGCCGCTGTGTTAATCGTCACTGCCAGAAACGAAAGACTAAAAAGCTGAAACGCGCGCGCGGCTGCCAAAGTGTAAAAATCAACGTTGAGATTAAACGTTGTCAGATTCCAGACCGCCAGGGTCGAAGCGCTCAAGCCGAAAAAGATGATTTTGCGGATATCAAATCTGTCCATCAGCAAACTCGCAATTTGAATTCCGATGACCTGCAAAATCGTTCCCGGCAGCGAAATCATTCCGGCATCCATTGCAGTGTAACCGAGCAGAGTTTGCGTCATGTACGGAATTAAAAAACTTGAACCCGTCATGACAAAACCGAGGGCAAAAATTAAGGTGCAGGCTCCGGCGAAACCGCGATTTTTAAACATCGTGATGTCAACCGCCGGTTTCTCCTGATAATACTCCCAGGCGAAACCAATGAGGAGCGAGAAAAATGCTCCTATCGTCAGCAGCAGAATAAAGTTCGAATCAAACCAGCCTTCTTTCGGACCTTCTTCGAGAACGATTACGAGCGCGGCGATTCCGCCGACAAAAAGCAGAATCCCGAGCCAGTCAACCGTTTTGCCTTCTCTGAAAAATTTTGCCCGAGCTTGCTTTGACTGCTTGGATTCGTAAACAAAGAGCCAGCTTAAAACCAGAGAGATGATTCCGACCGGCAGGTTGATAAAGAAAACCCAGTGCCAGCTCCAGGTGTCGGTGATAAAACCGCCAAGCGTCGGACCGAAAACCGGCGCCACCGCGATGCCGAGAGCATAAATCGAAAACGCCCGCCCCAGTTTTTCCGGCGGCATAATGTCGGCAATAATCGCTTGTTCGCTGGTTGCCAAACCGCCGCCGCTCAAGCCTTGAATAATACGAAAAAAAATTAATGATTCGAGGTTAGTCGCCAGCCCGCAAAGAACCGAACTGATGGTAAAAACTGTGACCGAAATCATGTAGTAGCGCTTACGTCCGAAGTAAGTCGCCAGCCACCCGGAAATCGGTAAAATCGCCGCCGTAGCCACCAGATACGAGCCAATCACCCAGACCAGTTCGCTTGGCGTGACGGACAAATCACCGGCCATTTTCGGCAGCGCGACGTTCGTGATGCTCGTGTCGAGCGTGGCCATAAACGTCGCCAGCGTCAAAATAAAAATCGAAAAATAAGGATTGAGCGGCAGGTCATCGGCGTCGGAAGCAGACACCGTTGAAGATGTGACAGCTTTTTTCATTTATCGGATTCGGATTTTCGGGACGACCGACATTCCCGGGACGAGCAGATATTTGTGGTTGTCAGGCATTTCATCAAAGACGATTTTGACCGAGATGCGCTGAACGACTTTGACAAAATTGCCCGTCGCGTTTTCCGTCGGCAGAACCGAAAAACGCGAGCCGGTTCCGGCCTGAAAACTTTCAACCCGACCGTGAAAATTGACGCTTGGATAAGCATCAACATAAACATCAACCGGCTGGCCGATTTGAATGCGCTCGATTTGCGTCTCTTTATAGTTGGCGACGACCCAGATGCCGGGCTGCGTCACCATCATCAAGGATGAATCCGGCTGCACAAGCTGTCCCGTCTGCACGGCTCTTTGTGAAATAAAACCGTCTTGCGGAGCGAAGATTTTGGTGTTCTGCAATTCAATTTCCGCTTCAGTAACCGCAGCTTGAGCCTCGGCAATGTTTGCTTCGGCGATGTTGACCGCAGATTGATCAACCGCCACGCGAGCGGGCAGAGTCCTGGCCTGAGCCAGGCGCCCGGCTGATTCGTCAGCCTGTGACGCAACAACGTCAACCTGCGCGATTGATTGACGATAATCGTTTTCCGCTGCCTGAATTCCGGCCTGAACTTCGCGAACGTGTGCCGCTTCGACATCGGTTTGTCGGCGCAGAGTGTTGAGACGCGCTTCCGCAATTTCCACGCCTTTTTCTGCCGAAGTCAAACCGGCGGTTGCTTCGCTCAATTCGCGATTTGATAAATCCAGTTTTTGTTTTGAGACGTCACCGGCCTGAAACAACGCCTGATCACGTTCATATTCGAGGCGAGCAACATCTGCGGTGCTTTTCGCGGCTCCGGCTTGCGCTTGCGCCTGCGCAATCGAAGCCTCCGCCGCCGGAATCTGCGCCTGCAGTTGTCTGACACTTGCTTCAGCCATTTCAGCCCGGCTGCGAGCCTGTTCAATTCCGCTCTGTCGCATTGTCGAAGCGATTTTTGTTTGCTCGATTGTCTTATTTGCGGTTTGAAAATTGGAATTGGCCTGATTCAAACCGGCCTGGCTGTCAACGCGGGTTAGAGTTACATTAGCTCTGGCTTTTTCGAGACCGGCTTGTGCGGTCAGCAGCGCGGCTTGCGCTTTCTGAAGCTTAGCAGCTGTTTCACCGGCTTCAAGCTCGACCAGCAAATCGCCTTTTTTTACGGCTTGATTATCTTCAACGTAAATTTTGGCGATTCGGGCGGTAATCTTGGGACTGATGAGTGAGATATTGCCTTCGATGACAGCATCGTCGGTCGCGGCAAATTGGCGCGCATAGAGCCAGTAACCTGTGCCGGCAATCGCGCTGACTAAAATAATTGCGCCAATAATATATGCAGGAATGCGCGAACGGCGGGCGGGCAAAGCGGGCGGCAACGTTTTTTCTGCTTTTTCGTCGTCATTTGACAAAAGGATTTCCTCATTTAAAACCGAGTCTTTTTCAGTTTCTTCTTTTACGAGAATATCTTTTTGTACTGCAGACATAATTTAATTAAGCTCAAATTCGTGCAAACTATAAAGCAAAATAAAAATAAAAGGAAGCCCAGCCCTTCTTAAGCTAAAATGACAAAATAAATGCCATAAATACTGTCAAAATCAAGTTGTGAAATTGTTTTTATTTTCCAACCACTTTGGGAAAGGTTTAACGGAAATAAAAATGAGCAGCAAACTTAAAACAAGTTTAAAGGTAGTTAACGAGAAAATCAACTCAAAAATATCATTTTTTTGTAGTTCTCGTTTAGACAATTGTTTACTGTGTTCTAACCGCATTTAAAATGGTGACTTGAAAAAAAACAAGCAAAAATAGACAATTCCTTGCGGAAGCTTTTTGCCTAAAATTTATCCCGAAAACATTTCATGCGTTTTTATTCAAGTTTTAGATTTTTTCTGCTTGGGCTGTGTTTTTTATCAGCGCAAACAGTTTTAGCGCAGCAAACCAATCCGGTTGATCGGCAAGTGACAAACCCGATTACCGATACTCCAAGCGTTAATCCGTTCGAAAACGAAAACCTGCTGCCGCCGCCGCCAGCAGCCAGAAAAGAATTTCCGAACAGTGATGAACTCTCGGTCGAAGCCAACAAGCAATCAGTGAGCGGACCCGAAAACGCCCGCGTTTTCGTTTATGAGGGCAACGTTGATGTCAAACTCGGTATTTATCGTCTTCAGGCCGATAAAGTAACGGTTTATGAGGCGACCAACAAAATATTGGCCGAAGGCAGCGTCGTTTTCGATCAGGGCAATGATCAGCGAATCACCGGGGTTCGCACAGAATGGAATTATGCTACTAAACTTGGCTATTTTGAGAATTCGACCGGATTTACCAACCAAACTGCCGACGGAACCGTGATTTTTTTTACCGCAGACAAAGTTGAGCGGATTTCTTTGAATAAAATTTTGATTACCAACGGCAAAGTCACCGCCTGCGGCGACGACCTGGTTCCAAAATGGAGTTTTACCACAAAAAAGGCTGAAATCACAGCGGGCGACCGGGTTAAAATGAAACGTCCGACATTTAAGGTTCTCGACATTCCGGTTTTGCCTCTGCCGTACGCCTCGATTCCGATTAAAAAACGCGACCGCGCTTCCGGATTTTTAACGCCGACTTTTGGCAGCAGCGGCGACAAAGGCTTTCGTCTTTCAAACGCCTATTATCAAACTTTAGGAAAATCGGCTGATGTTACCTTGAGAAATGACATTTATTCGGCGCGCGGACTGGGATTTGGTTTTGACGTGCGGACACGCGCAAATGAGCGCTCCTACTTGAATTTCGGATTTTTTGCCGTAAAAGATCGAATCTTTGGGGGCAAGGGGCCGGACAAACCGAATCAGGGCGGCACTTCAACTTATGCTGAAGGAGTGCAGTATTTTCCGAATGGTTTTACGGCTGCGGTTGATATCAAACTAACTTCAAACCTCGCGTTCCGGCAGGTTTTCTCAGACCGAATTCAGCAAATAATTTCTCCGATTGAAGTTTCACAGGTTTTCGTCAATAAATCCTGGAATAACTACAGTCTCGATTTTCTGGCTCGGGCGCAAGTCATCAGCCTGCCGGATGTGCGAATTTCAACCCGAAATTTGCCGAGCGTTTATTTCGAAAAACGTCCGGGCGCGGTCAGTTTTATCAAAAAGCTTCCCGTCTATTTTTCGTTTCGGAGCAGTTTAGAAGGCGTTTCGCGGAAGGAGACGGCCGAAGCGTCAGCCGTTGAATCGGTTTCCAATCAGGTGCAGCGCACGCCGGCGCTCGGTCAGCGGCTTGATTTTAATCCGCAGGTCGAAATTCCGCTTTATTACAAAGGATTTAGTCTGACGACAACTGCCGGACTGCGCTCAACTTTTTACTCGGATTCGCAGGATTTTGTGACCCGTCAGGTGACCGGCAAAAATCTGCTGCGCGGTTACGGAGAACTCGAATTTGATTTTCGCCCTCCCTCGCTCGCCAAAAACTATTACGAAAAAGACGGGCTCTTTCGATTTCGCCATGTTATTGAGCCGTATCTGATTTATCGTTTACGGAGCGGAATCGGACAGGATTTTCGGCGAACGATTTTATTTGATTACAATGACACCGTCGCCGACACCAACGAAATCGAATACGGTTTGACAAACCGTTTTTATACCCGGCGTTATACCGAAATCCCGGCTGAAGGCGTTTCGCGCGAGGCGCTCAGGAAGATCTCAAAAAACCCGACCACTCCGCTTTCAATTCAGCCTTACGAAATTTTTACGCTCACCGTCCGCGGCAAATATTTTGGCGACCCGTATTTCGGCGGGGCGCTCATTCCGGGCAGACGCAATGAACTAAGCTCGTTTACCGATCTCACGGCGTTTACCTTCGGCGGCGTTCCGCGTCGCTTTTCGCCAATTAATATTGATTCGACTTACCGGCCGCGCCGGACAATTTTCGCCAATACGCGAATGGATTTCGACGTCCAAAATTTAGGCTTTCGGGATTTATCCGTGACTTTGGGATATAACACTCAATTCCTCAAAATTTTTCAGACTTTTTATTACACGCGTGCAATTGATCTGGTTCCGAGCCTCCGGAGATACAGCGATCCGTTTGGCAAAGAGCCGGGAACGATCCGTGGCTCGCAGTGGAGTCCGACAGTTTTTCTGGGCAATCAGGCGCGCGGTTTTTACGGCGGAGCTTCGCTCTTTTTCGACTTTCAAAATCGCCGCGCGCTGCGTGCTTCGCCGCTCATTAGTTCGACCGTGACGCTTGGTTATGCTTTTAACTGTTGTGCGGTAAACCTGCAATACTCAAGCTTTAATGTCGGATTGCGCAACGAAAATCGCTTTATTTTCAGCTTTCGCTTAAACGGCATCGGCGCGTTTGGGACAGAGCAGTTTGGTCAGGGCTTGAGATAGCTGAAAATAAAATTCAGACAAATAAAAAAGCGGGAGCTAAAACCCGCTTTTGAAATTTACATTATCAAGGTAAACTTACTCTTTAACGACCACTGTCCCGGACAGCAAATCGTGGATGGTGCGCCATTCGGAACTAAAAAACACCGTCACAAGTCCGATTCCGCCGGTTGCCAGGGTCAGCAAATAAACTCCATTTGAGATGGCCGTTTGCGACAAGGTCGGCGCTTCGCCGTTCTCAGCCGTGACGACAAATAACCTGAAAAGACGTAAACCCGGCGTTGTTTCCGCCAACTGGAGAGCGGCTGTCAGATAAGCAAATAAAATCGCGGCAAAGGTAATTGCCGTCAAAACCCAACTCGTCGTTGCGGTTAGAGCGCCAAAAGCGAAATGCGAGAGCGCCAGAGCGCCGGCGGCACAGATAAGCGTATCAACCAAACCGGCAATAAAACGCGGCGCGAGCGGCGCATAATCTTCATTTGACTGGCGATAAGCCGCGTTACCCGCAGCCGAATTATGCTCTCTAGTTAATTCCTCTTCGTTCACTGGCGTTAATTTGACAGAAGTTTTTCTAATGCTCTGGAGCGAGGCGGCAATCGCGTCGTCATCGTCCAAGTCACCTAAACTAAGTGAGCTTTCGCGAGCAGTTTCATTCTTCGGCTTAGGCTGAGCGCCGGTCGGCACTGTCAGCGGAACCGTAAAAACGCTTTTTTGCAAGGTTTTCGCCGGAGGCTGTTTATCCTCGCCGGTCTTAAGAGCATCATCCTCGATCATCGGCAAAACTTTTCGGGCGGGGACGAGCGTCAATGGCGAGTTAGAGTTTTCAGATTGCTTTGGCGGAGCGTTTTCCGGGACGGTTGGCAAAGCCATTTTGACCAGATCGTCAGCTATCGCCTCTTCGTTGTCAAATTTCTGCCGCGAACGCTCGATTCGCTTTAAGGCTTCCGCCACTACATCTTTTGCCTTTGAATTTTGCTTTTCGGCAAGTTTTGGTTTGAGATTAATAACCAGAGATGATTCGGCGCTCTGCCCGGTCCTGGCGGTTTTTCTGACACTGGCGCCTGCGTCTCCGATGGTGGATGAACCGCCTTCTTGACGCTCGCGGATGCGGTTTTTAATTTCTTCTCGCCATTCCTGATCTTTCGACATTTTGTTGGGAAATTCCAAAAGAGTTGTTGTCTGTCCGCGTCTGATTTGCTGATGCTCAGTGTTGCCGTAAAAATCATTTTCCGTTTGTCTCGAAACAGCATCGGCAGGCACACTGTCTTCTATTTCAAGCTGCAGATCGGAAGTATTGATTTTTTCGATGGAGAGCAGACGCAGACTCGATTCGGCTTGATTGTGCTGTGTCTGCATCGCGCCGCAGCTTGGGCAAACCGAAAGCGACGCGGCAAACATTTTGTTACAAATGGAACATTGCATAACTTGAGTTTTTTGAGAAAGGCCAAACATTCGAGATGTGTTTGGCAGGAATTTTGACCAACTGAAATTTTACTTAAATTTAATACCGAATTTTGGAAACAGGGCGAATCCTAACAAATTCAATAATTTTCGTCAACAAAAATAATGTAATACATCAACAGAGGATTGTCCTTAGTCATTTGTCTTTGGTCCTTTGTTTTTAAATTAACAATTGTCAGCTTCGTTCTGATAAATATAATTGTTGTAACGGCTGAAATTAAAGGGCGAAAGGCTAATGACTAAGGACTACGGACGATTTTAGTTATCGTCCGTGACTCGCATCATTTCATTTTCGTCAAGTGCGCCGGAGACGGAAGATTTATTTGGAACCTCAAAATCGCGCGGTGACATCGGCGGCGGTTGGAAACCGTTGGCGGCAGCAGTTTCGGGCATGATTTGCGGCGGTTGCGGAATCGGCAGAGAATCCTCGAAAGCCGGTTGAATCGAAAGATCGTCGTAGCGATATCCGCCCTGCGTATAATCCTTGCGAACGCGGTCGCCGATTTCGCCCAAATCAATAAAATAATCGGCGACATCAATCAGTTTCGGCGCGGTATTTGAGCGAAAACCGGCAACCTCGACGCGACAGCCTTTGTATGCGACGGCGTTAACGGCGTAAACAAAATCTTCGTCGCCCGAAACTAAAACGGCCGTGTCGTACTTTCCGGCGAGCGAAACCATGTCAACCGCGATTTCGACATCCAAGTTCGCTTTGCGCGTTCCGTCATAAAACGTTTTCAGCTCTTTTTGCACGACGCGAAAACCGTTGCGCCGCATCCAGAGCAAAAAACCCTGCTGACGTTCGGCCCCGGCATCAACTCCGGTGTAGAAAAAAGCTCTTAATAACCGTCCGTCGCCGAGCAAAACCCTTAACAGCTTGTTGTAGTCAATGTCGAGATTATGAAAACGAGCGGCGTGAAATAAATTGTTTCCGTCAATAAAAACCGCGACCAGCCCGCGATTACCGTACTGCCATGAAATATTTTGAGTCGGGTCAAATTGCATTTGTTAAATAAACCTTTCAAAAAACGAGACTGCGATAATAGTTTGAATTAATAAAAAATACTTTAATTACTTCTAAGATGCCGTTTGAGAGCGAAACGGTCAACTCCAGATTCTAAATTTCAACTTTTGGATTATTTTCGCCGCCAAAATTAAATTTAATTAAATCCCACTTTAATTTAAGAATTTAAAGATAGAATTTGCTGCACATTTCGGCTTATAATGCCGAGTGGAAGGTTCTAACCACTCTCACCCATGGAAAAGAAAACAAAACCAGAATTACCCGACGCATTTTTATGGCTTCAGGATTTACCGAAAGAAGCCGCGGCCGAACGTTTTACTACCAACCAAATGATTTCATGCGAGGCTTGCGGACGCAGCAACGCCCCGACCAGATTGGCCTGTCTGTATTGCGGCACGACGATGAAAATCGCCGAAGAAAATGCGGCGCTGGCGCGGCCGGTTCTGCGCCGTCTTGAAAATTGGGAAAAAGGCTGGAACGTCTTTTATCTGCCCGGTGAAACAGCAGATTTTGACGAATTAAAGCTTGCGCAAACCGCCGCTTTTTTGCGCCTCGAACGAGCGGAGTTTGACAAGATCCTGGAAGCCAACCACATTTTGCCGGTCGCCCAGGCGGAGAGCGAAGCGGAAGCCAGCGTTGTCGAAAAACATTTGCAGGCAAACGGTTTTAAAACGGCCCTTGTCGCTGACGAGGCGCTGGAAACCACCGTTTTGCCGCGCCGGGTACGCAGCATGGAAATAGGCGACAATCATTTAAGTCTGCATTTGCTTGGCAAAAGCGAAGAAGCGGTGCAGGTGCTTTTCGCAGATTTCGAATTGATTATCGTCGGCGCGATTTTCGAGCGGCAGGTCGAGAACCGTGAGCGGCGCAAAAAAGAAGATTCGTTTGAAGTCAAAGAGTCGCGCGAGATATCGAGCGATGAAAGTTTGCTTGATTTCTACGTTAAAAACGACACCGCCGGCTATCGCATTTCGGCTAAAAATTTTGACTTTTCCTGTCTCGGAGCGGAAAAAAAACTACTCGCCAGAGAAAATTTCGGAATTTTGCTGGAAAAATTAAAAGAAAAAGCGCCAACTGCCGCGTTCGATGATTCCTACAAACGCCTGCGCGGAGCGTTAAATCCGGTCTGGCCGCCCGACCAGCGCAACGAATCCTTGGGCTGGCAGCACGAAGGAATCGGCAAAATCTCGATTGACAACCGAATGACCGTCAACAACGCCGCGCAATTCCTGCGATATTCGAGAATGTTACGGAAATTGAAAGGTGAAAGTAATCCCACATAATACTGTGAATGATTCATAAATGAATGAAAAATTTAATTCTACTATTCTTCTTCACATTTGCTTTAACAAATATAGATTTAGCTCAAGAGAAGCAAAAAGCTGAAAAAGCTATGCGATGCGATCAAATGCTCGCAAGAATTGATAGCGTTATTAATGCTATCAATTCCCAGCCTGCTGAAAAGAAAGCTATCGTCGTAGTGTATTCAGGTAAAGGAGATAAAACAAGAACTTACAATCAAAGACGACTACGGGCGATAAAAAAATACTTTGTTGAAGATCATAGAATTTCTGAAGAGAAGTTGGTTTTGACAGAGGGTGGAAACAGAAACGGCTTGGCGAAAATTGAATTTTATCTAAACGGAGAACTATACGACGAAATTTATTCACTGGTAAAGAGTAGCGTTTGTACATCCTGTTGCGGCCCGTAAAAACCTAATATCGTGTAAGCTTATTAATTCGCTAAGCTCAAGAAATGATTAGAGCGAGGAAATTAATAATTTCCCTCGTCGTGTGAGATTTCTCTTTGCTCTGTGTTGTATGCCGCTTCGTTCAATTTTAGTCGTCGTGATTTGCTGGTAGGATAATTCCTAACGAATGGAAAGAATATTTTTTGCGGCGGGAGCGATTTCCGCATTTGTTGCAGTCGCGGCGGGCGCGTTTGGGGCGCACGGGTTAAAAGATCGTTTGAGCGCGGAAATGCTCCAGATTTTTGAAACCGGCGTGCGTTACCAGATGTATCATGCTTTGGCGTTATTCGTGGTCGCTTGGGCGGCGACGCGGTTTCTTAATTCGCCGCAAATCGTGGCCGCCAGCGGCTGGCTGTTTATTGCCGGGATAATTCTTTTTTCCGGCAGTTTGTATGCCCTGAGTTTGACCGAAACGCGCTGGCTGGGAGCGATTACGCCGCTCGGCGGATTGGCATTTTTAGCGGGCTGGCTCTGTCTCGCATACGCCGCTTTTAAATCGAATTAAACAGCTATGTCGGTTGACGATAACTCAAGAGTTTACGGCGTCGCGCCGGTTTTGGAAATTTTAAAAGCCGGTCGGCGGAGCGTTGAGCAAATCACGATTGCCGAAGGCGCAAATTCTCCCAGAATGCGTGAATTGCTCGAACTGGCGCGCGAAAACGGCATTATCGTGAGCCGCGTGCCGCGCAGCGCGATGGCGAAATTTGTTGCTCCCGGAGCCAATCATCAGGGAATAGTCGCGACAATTTCCGCCGCCAAATACATTGATGATTATCAACTGCTCGAGAGCCTCTCGCATAAAATCGGAACGGACGATTCGCCTCTGGCGGTAGTTTTAGACGGCGTTGAAGACCCGCGAAATCTGGGCGCGATTGCCCGGACGGTTGAATGCGCCGGAGCACACGGCATTTTTCTGCCCGAACGCCGCGCCGTCGGTTTGACCGACGCGGTGGCAAAAACCGCCGCCGGAGCGCTCGAACATGTTCCGGTTGCCAAAGTGACAAATCTGACGCGCTTGCTCGAAGACATGAAAAGGCGCAATATTTGGACGGTTGGAACGAGCCTCAAAGCCAAAATGGATTACACCGAATGGGACTGGCGACAGCCGAGCGCCATTGTTTTAGGCAGCGAGGGAAAAGGTTTGCATCGTCTGGTCGAAGAAACTTGCGACATCCTTGTAAAAATTCCGATTTTAGGCAAAATAGAATCTTTGAACGTTTCGGTGGCGGCCGGCGTAATCTTGTACGAAGCCAGAAGACAGAGAAACAATGGTGAATTGTGAATGGTAAATGGTGAATTAAAAGAAAAATTCATTGATATTAACCATTCACAATTATTAATTCACCATTTAAAAAACATGTTTTGTCCCAAATGTGGAGCTCAGGCGATTGACGGAACCAAATTTTGCCGGAACTGCGGCGCGGATTTAGAAGTTGTCTCGGCGGCGTTAACCGGAAAAATTGCTTCACCGAATCAAAAAAGTATAAAAAAGTCTAAAAAAGACGACGAATGCCAGAATTCAAACGATCCGGATAAACTTTGGAATAGTTTTGTTAGAAACAGCATGGTCGGCTTGGCTTTTATCGCGATTGCGCTTTATCTGACTTTTTCGGGGCAGATGGGCGGAAATGTCTGGGGATTTTGGCTCCTGATTCCGGGCGCCGGTTCTCTCGGCGGCGGGATTTCCAGCTATCTCAAAGCGAGGCGAATCGAACGGACGCGAGCTGAATTTCAAGCTCTGGCGGCGGGCAGAAACGGAGCGCAGATGTTTCCGGCGCAGCAAAATTCCCAGCTGCCACCGAACAGAGCGAATTTTGCCGATTTATATGCGCCCCCGGCGCAAAACACCGGTGAACTTGTGATGCCGCCGCCCAGCGTTACCGAAGGCACAACCAGACATCTCGCCCACGAAACGGAAAATCCGACCGCGCTTTTTCAAAACTCGCGGAATCAGGAATAAAAGTTTGCCCGGCAGCGATAATTGATAGTTGAATGCCAAAAGTTGATAATGGCTTAAAAGAAACCGTTATCAACTTTTTATTTTTATCAAGAGGGAATTCATCCATGCCACAAAGACCAAAAATTGCCAATAACATGCTCGAGCTGATCGGGTACACGCCGCTCGTTCGTTTGAACCGAATTCCGGAGCCGGGCTGCGCGGAAATGATTTGCAAACTCGAATCGCAGAATCCGATGGATTCGGTGAAAGACAGAATCGGCGCGGCAATGATCGAAGACGCCGAACGGCGCGGCGTCATCACTGCGGGAAAAACCGTGTTAATCGAGCCGACGAGCGGCAATACGGGCATTGCTCTGGCTTGGGCGGCAACGATTAAGGGCTACCGGCTTTTTGCCGTGATGCCCGATTCGACCACGCTTGAACGCCGTCAGGTAATGCAGGCGCTCGGAGCCGAGCTTGTCTTAACGCCGGGCGCGGAAGGCATGAAGGGCGCGATTGCGCGAGCTGCCCAGATGACGGCGGAAACCGAAAACGGCTGGCTGGTTTCGCAGTTTGACAATCCGGCAAACCCGGAAATTCATCGCAAAACAACGGCGCTTGAAATTTTAGAGGACACCGATGGCAAAATTGACGCGTTCGTCGCGGGCGTCGGAACCGGTGGCACGATTTCCGGGGTGGGCGAGATTTTAAAAAAGGAAATCGGCAGTCAGGTTCAAATTATCGCGGTCGAGCCAACCAGCTCGCCAGTTTTGTCGGGCGGCGCGCCCGGCCCCAACAAAATTCAAGGTATCGGCGCGGGCTTTATTCCAAAAAATTACAATGCGGAATTTGTTGATCGTGTGATTCCGGTTGATTATGAAAAGGGAATCGAATTTGCCCGGCGACTGGCGCGTGAAGAAGGCATTTTTTCCGGAATCTCATCGGGCGCAATCACTTGGGCGGCGCTCGAAGTAGCCAAAGAACTAGGCGAAGGGAAACGAGTCGTATCAATCATCTGCGATTTTGGCGAGCGATATCTCTCGCACGAACTTTTTGCCGCCAAATAAACAGCTAAAAATATTCAAATTAAAAGCTCGTCGAATTTACGGCGGGCTTTTTTAGTTGCATCGCCCGTGAAAAAGTTTTATATCTTTTCTGCCGATGATGAATGCTCAAGCCGGACAATTTGAGGCCGCCGCTGGCGCTGAAAAAAATTGCAGTAAACTGTGGCTGTTTTCTCCCGCCATTGATCTGGGGGCGTTTGCTGGAAGCGCGATTGTTTCTCTAATACTTTTGGTAATCGGGGCAAAATTCGGTTTATTAAAGAGCGAATCGCCCGAATGGACGTGGGTTTCCGCCGTTTTATTGATTGACGTGGCGCACGTTTGGGCGACCGGATTTAGAGTTTATTTTGACCTCGCAGAATTAAAACGACGCGCCTGGCTTTATGCCATTGTTCCGCTCGGCGGCTATGCGGTCAGCGTAGCGCTTTATTCGGAAAGCTCGTTGCTCTTTTGGCGCTGTCTGGCTTATCTCGCCGTCTTTCATTTTGTCCGGCAGCAGCGCGGCTGGGTCGCGCTCTATCGCCGGAAACTCGACGAAACCGACCGCGTTGGCAAATGGATTGACGCCTGGGCAGTTTATCTGGCGGCAATTTATCCGCTGGTTTACTGGCACACGAATCTGCCGCGAAATTTTGAATGGTTTGTTCAAAACGACTTTGGCGCGCTGCCGCAGATTGCCGCGCAAATCACGTTTCCGATTTACGTTTTGGCGTTGAGCTTGTACGTCGTTAAATCGCTCTATTTAGCGCTTTTTAAAAACTTTTATAATCCGGGCAAAGATATTGTCATTGCGACCACGGCCGTTTGCTGGTATCTGGGAATCGTCACTTTTGACTCGGATTACGCTTTTACCGTGACGAACGTCATTATTCACGGCGTGCCGTATTTCGCGCTCGTTTACTGGTACGCTCGACAGAGACGCGAGAGCGAGAGCGCGACGAAAACGTACCGGTTATTTTCGAGCAATATCATATTTTTTCTCTCGGTTTTGTGGCTGCTGGCATACACCGAAGAATTGCTCTGGGACAAAGGCGTTTGGCACGAACGCGAATGGCTCTTTGGCGCAAATTGGAATTTGGAAAACTTTAAGCTTTACTTCGTGCCGCTGTTAGCCTTACCGCAACTGACGCATTACGTTCTGGACGGTTTTATCTGGCGGCGCAAAGGGACAAATTTCAAGCTCGATTAGAATTATCAAAAAGATGAAAAATGCGATTTACGTGTGGTTGATTTTGGCGGTTTTCGCGCTCGGGTGCAGTCGTTCAAATTCCAATTCCGGAGGCATTTTGGGCTCTCTCGGGTTAACCGACGAAACCGAGCAGGCTGCCGAATTAGTTAACAACGCAAACGACGATTTACGCGAGATTCGCAAAATTCAAAAGGCTAACGACGGCAAACTTGATGATTTAAAAGAAGCGATGAGCGCGCGCGACACTCCCGCCGCGCAAAAAATTCTGGACGAATTGATCAGCGCCGTCAGCGACGGAATCGCACTGGGCGAAACGGCGAACGCCAAAATCGGTGAGGCGACCGAAAAGAAAACCAACGACAAATTTAACGAATACCTGCGGCTCAAAGAAGAAGCTTTGGGAAAACAGATTGAGGCTTTTAAATTTCGCCTGCAGGTAGCCAAAGATTTGCGCGCCAAATTCGGGACGACCAACGCGGAAGAATCGGAAAAAGCCAAAGCCGATTTTATTCGACAGGAAGAAAATTTTGATAAACTCTGGGACGCGGCCAATGATCTCAATGACCGCGCTAACCGTTTGGCCAGAGAAAATCCGGGTAAAATTCGAGCCAAGTAGTCGAGGTAGGGAAAATGAGTGATTGGATTGACGAGAGAAAACAAAAATATCAGGAATTTTTTAAACTTGATGACGCGGCGCGATTGATGCCGTCCGAAAATTCACGTTTTGAAGTAAAACCCGAAACGACTGCCGCGCTCGCCCGTTTTAATATCGAATGGCATTACGTTCCGCCAGCCGACGCGATTGCGTTTGACGATGCGTATCTAAAAAAGTTTTACCCGACTGCTTCTTTTCTCCAACACAAGGCCGATCTGAAAGCTCGCGATTTATTAATTCGCGGCCATCGTCGTCAGCAAGGTTCTATTATCGGCGTCGAAACCACGCTGAAACCCTGTTATCTGCCGCGCAACCGGCAATTTTACGGGACGCAGTATGGTCATGATGCGGCAACCGATCCGATTGCCTCCTATTTCGGAACAGCCGGAATAACGACCGGAACCAGATACGAGCAGGGCTATCCGACGCTCCGCCGTCTTTTTGATTTGCTCAATGAAGACTGGCGCAAACGCAATTTGCTGCCCCAGGGTTATCGCGTGACAGTTTGCCCGCCCGGAATTTTTAATCTCGTCGGGACGGTTTTTCACCCGGAGTGGAGCCAGACCGAAACGCTCGAACTCGGATTTTACCGCGACGAACGCGGCAACGCGACGTGTTTCGCCGTCGGAGCCAACGCGCCCAATGATTTTTCGTTTATTGATCTAATCGAAGGTGAAGAATGGTCTCTGACCGGCTTTCGCCTTGCTCTTCTGCCTGATGAAACAAGATTTGATGCTAAAAAAGATTAAAGCCGTGAGCTAACAAGGAAATCCTTACTCAAAGGCGGCTTTGCAAAACGCCAGCGTTTGCTAAAAGCAAATCATAAACCCAGCGATTCGCCCAGTAATTTCGCAAAAAGAAATCATCCTCGTTTTGCAAAATACGCGACAGAGCGGCCGCAATCGCCGCCGAACGACTGACGCCTTGCTCGCAATGGCAGACGATTAATTTCACTTTCGTCAAATGCTCAGAGACAAAGGATAAAATTTCTTTGGCGTCTTTTTCGGACATCAAAATATCGGTTGAGTGATTGGTAAACTGTTCTGCAATACGGCTTGGCTTGCCGATATCGTGAAATTTTAGGCGCAAG
>JBBQUS010000067.1:0-22923 GCA_038212235.1 Pyrinomonadales bacterium | reverse complement strand
TTAGATAACGATCTCTATTTGGTTGATGCTAAAACGAGAGAGGCTAAACTGCTGACCAAACATGATGGTGCTGCACAGTTTAGTGAAGTTAGTTTTGCTTACGGCAATAAGTTCATCAATTTCGCTTCAGACAACAACTGTGAATATATTTCACATTGGGTTTTTGATTTATCAAACAGCAAAACTAATACTGTTTGCAATAAAAACTTTGATATTGAGACGATTAAATCATCTCCAGCTAATAATGCTCTTGCCTTTGTTTCAAATATTGAAGGCGTGAGCAAATTGATGGCGTTTAGACAATCTCAGATTTCAATTTTGTTCTCGGTTTTAACCAGAGCGAAGATTAAAAGTGACACAGTAAATTTGCCAAGTAAAGGTTTAGTCAGTGGGTTAGAAATGTCCCAAGATGGGAAGCAAATAGCTTTTACATTTAGCAGCGCGAAAAATAATCCTGACGTTTGGCTTTATGACTTGACCGGCAAAAAACTGTCGCAGCTGACACACAGCGCGCGCGCCGGAATTCTGCCGGAAAGTTTTATTGAACCGGAATTGATTAAATACAAATCGTTTGACGGGCTAGAAATTCCTGCCTGGTATTACAAACCGCAAGAGTATTTGGCAGACAAAGTTGATGAGACACCAAAGAAAGCGCAACAATCTACCGAAACGAATTCGACCCAGCAAACAAGGAAAGTCTATAAAGATTGGGTTAACAAAGATGTTTTTATTTCTCTCTCAGGGCCTGAACGTATTCCAGTTATTGTTTCAGTTCACGGCGGGCCGGAAGGACAAGAGCGTCCCGGCTTTAACGCGCTTTATCAATATTATCTATCGCGCGGTTACGCAATTTTGGCGACGAATGTGCGCGGTTCGACTGGTTACGGCAAAACTTACACGCATCTCGATGATGTCAAAAAACGCGAGGATTCGGTCAAGGATTTAGCTTTTGCCGTCGAATGGCTTAAAAAAGATGGCGGAGCAGATCCGAAGCGAATTGCCGTGATGGGCGGGAGCTACGGCGGTTACATGACGCTCGCGGCGATTACGCTTTATCCTGATTTGTGGGCAGCGGCGGTTGATACGGTTGGAATTGGCAACTGGGAAACTTTTTTGCAGCGGACCAGCGGCTATCGTCGTCGCCAGCGCGAAGTCGAATACGGCCGGCTCGACAAAGACTTGGAATTTTTACGCTCGATTTCGCCGATTTACAAAGTTGATCGGATTAGCGCCCCGCTCTTTGTCATTCAGGGAAAACGCGATCCGCGCGTTCCCTACACTGAAGCCGAACAAATCGTCGAAAGCCTGCGCAAACGCGGGGCGAGTGTGGAGTACAAACTTTTTGATGACGAAGGCCACGGCATTTCCAAGCTCAAAAACCGCCTCGTGGTCTATCCGCTGGTCGCTGATTTTTTGGATAAATATCTCAAATAATCGAACACGGAAAAAGGCGGCTTGCCAAACAAGCCGCCTTTTTTTTAATTTTTAACCGCTCTATTTCGGTGGGATATCGGCGGTGCTAAACGGCACTAAACCTTGTCTCGCTTCTTCGACCGCGATGCTGGTGTTTTTGCGTTTGGCGAGATTGGCGACGATTCGCGGGTTCGCGCCGTTCGTTAATTGCTTGCATCTCTGAGCCGCGACGATAACAAGTTCAAACATTGAATCGTCCGGTTTGAGCATTTCTCTAAAAATGCCGTGAGTAATTGGCAAAATCTCTTTGGTTTCTGCGACTGTGTTAGTCATATTTTTAATTTACCGCGATAGTTTGTAGATTTAGAAATTCTTTGCGACGCAGCAAACTTGCCGTTGCCACCGCATCCTGGATGCTGATTTTGTCGCTCTCTGTGCCGCCGCCGAATCTGAGGCCTCCGGCTTTTAATTCCCAGTTGCTAAAACCTTTATATTGACACCGATTAAACGTTTCCAGAGCATCGTAGCCGCTGATGGCCGTAAACGATTTCAGCAATGCTTCAATTTTATTGTGCTCGCGCGTGGTTTTTTCGACGGCCTGACGAATTTGTTTTCTCAAACTATCCACGGCTTGCGGCGACAAAGAGGATTTTTGCTGTCGATTTATTTCCGGATTGCCCCGATATTTGTACATTTCATCGCGATATTCATCGAGCAATCTGAGATAGTTTTGGCAGCGTTCGATAATATTCTCGCTCGAGCCGGTTTCGACTTCCAGCCTTGCCGTGTTCACCTTCTCTTCAAACTTCAGATTTAGCATGAGCAGTGTTCCTTAAATTTTAATAATTGATGTCAGGGAATTTTTATAATGCGGCTTCTTTTGCCAGGGACGATTCAGAGCGTTCGGTTTCTGAGGCTGAATTCTCAAAACTTTTGAGGGCTTCGGACTCACTTTCGTAATTATCAAAAACAGTTAGAAGCTTGGTCATAAACATCAATTCGTGAACTCTCTTGGTTAAATGCAGCAGTTTTAGCTCACCTTCATTTCTTTTAAGAGCGGTGTAACCTGCCACCAGTTCGCCCAGACCACTCGAATCAATGTATGAAACTTCGGCGAGATTTACGATAATCTTCTTTTCGCCGGCCTGGGCCAGCAGGCGAATTGCCGTATGAAATTCGGCGCTGCCTTCGCCGAGCCGTAATTTGCCGGTGATGTCCAAAATTAAAACGTCATTGACGCGGCGTTCGTTAATTTTTAAGTTATTCATATATTTTTGTCAGATAATTACAATTTCGCCTTCGTTTTTAGCCGCATTTTTTTATTGCTCACTCTTGATAATGATTTTCCGGCAAAAGAACGACACTTAAACCATCACTGGTCGAGTCAGGCAATTTGAGAAGATTTTCCAGCAACCTAATTTGCCGGTTCTGCATGATGATTAATTCTTCCCACTGTTTCTCACGAAGGTGATCGAGTTTTTCGTGAAGTCCGCAGATTTCCAGTTCGGCCTTAAGATTGACTTCGTAATCGTGCGCCGCATCCACTCTGTCTTTTGCCGCCTGACGATTTTGCGACATCATAATGACCGGCGCTTGCAGTGCAGCGAGCATTGAGAGAAACAAATTCAACAGAATGTACGGATATAAATCGAAGGCCGTCCCGCTCCGGTAAAGAACCAATGAGTTAAGCGCAACCCATGCCACTAAAATACAAAAAAACGTAATAATAAACGTCCATGAACCGCCGAATCTGGCTATTCGATCAGCTAATTTTTCACCAAAAGTTCGCTCGTCATCAAACTGGCGGTTGGTGTTGCGGCTGATTGAGGCTTGTTTGACGACTCGCTCAATAACCTGCTGTTCGCGCTCGGTCAGATTCTCCCAGCCGCGTTTGAGGAAATTGCTTGCAATATCTTCTTTGTTCCGTTTGATATTCATTCATCATGCCGCTCGCTAATCGTTTGGAAAACATTTACTTAAAAAACGCTCTGCCGGCTTTCGGCCGATAATCTTCCGGGTGTTTTCCCATTTGTTTAATTTCTGTCACGGTAAAAAATAACCCGCCGGCAACTAACAGAGAGACGAAAATACCAACGGCAAAAATAATGTAAATTGCCATGGCTAACTTCTTCCCGATTTAGATTTAAAGTAATTGCCGAGTGCGAGAATCGAAGGAACCCATAACCCGACAAAAATTCCGGCGTCTTTATGATCCGCGCCGAGAACTCCAAACCATAGCGAGACCGAAAACAAGAACGATACAAAAGCTGCTCCGAGAATCAGATAATCCGATTTGTCAAACATAATTTCCCCCTTGATAAAACCCTAAAACTGAATGAAAAGCCGTCGTCCGGCTGACGGTTTTGACGGCTTTCCAGGTTGTGCGGCAAATGGTGAATTAGCTCGCGTTGGCTGCAGCCGACGGCATTAAGACGGTGTCAATAATATGAATCACGCCGTTGGTCGCTTCGACATCAGCCGTGACAACCTTGGCATCATTGATTTTGACGCCGTTCGAGGCATCAATTTTCAGGTCTTGACCGTTGACGGTTTTTGCCGTTGTTAGTTTGGCGGCGTCTGCGGCCATGACTTTGCCCGAAACGACGTGATAGGTGAGAATCGAAGTCAATTTTTCTTTGTTTTCAGGTTTGAGCAAATCTGTCAGAGTATTTGCCGGAACTTTCGCAAAGGCCTCGTCAGTTGGAGCAAAAACAGTGAACGGTCCCGCGCCATTTAAAGTTTCGACCAATCCGGCGGCGGTCACGGCGGCGATCAGAGTTTTGAACTTACCGGCCTGGCTGGCCGTTTCGATGATATTTAATTTTTCAGACATGATATTTCCCCTAGCTTGATGGTATTTGAGCTGTAGGTTTCAGATAATCCGGCGAATTCCAGAAAGGCTGAGATAAAGAGTTAGCTGGGTTCTTTACCAGCTCAGAATATGTTATTTATAGTTTATATGTCAAAGACGAAATATAATTTACATACGAGAAATAATAAATGTGGGTAAAAATATCGTGAAAAGTTTGATGAAAATTGAAATCCAAATTGACCCGATTTTGGAAAAACACGGACGGACATTTTACTGGCTGGCGAAAACGGCGGGAATCAGCCACACGACGCTCTGGCGCTTAAAAAAGGGAAAGGCGCTGGGAATTAATTTTGTCACGCTGGAAAAGATTTGCGCCGCGCTCGAATGTCAACCGGGCGATTTTCTAAAGTTTATCGGTGATAACGAAAAGAAGTAGATTTCAACTCGAGGAACAAAGAAGAGCGGCTCAAATTTTGAGCCGCTCTTCTTTGTTTACTGCAAGGTAAATTATTCTTCGCTAACCGCCTCTTCGTCCTCACTGACCGAATCCAGCAAGGAAGCGCTGGTGACGATATCATCGTCATTGGTGCGAATCAGCCGAACGCCCGAAGCGCTCCGGCCGGTCGAACGAATTTCGTTGGCTCCGAGACGAATCAGCTTTGCCTGCTGGGTGATAATCATCACTTCGGCGTCTTCGCTGACGGGGAAAACGGCGACGACTTTGCCCGTTTTGGCGTTGGCTTTCATGTTGATCACGCCAAAACCGCCGCGTGTTTGGAGACGATAATCCTTGACTTTCGTTTGTTTACCATAGCCCTGCTCCGAAATCGAAAGCAGTTTTTCATCGCCTTCGGGCGAAGCGCAGACGACGCCGATCACAAAATCGTTTTTACGCAGATTGATGCCGCGCACTCCGCGCGCCGCGCGTCCCATTGAGCGAACGTCGGTTTCATTAAATCTAATAGCCAGGCCGTTGTTGGTGGCGATAAAAATCTGATGATTGCCGTCGGTCGTGATGACGTCGAGCAATTCATCGCCTTCGTCCACGTTAACGGCGTTGATGCCGTTGACGCGAATGTGCTGGAAATCAGAAAGCGCGGTTTTCTTAACGACTCCTTTTTTCGTGACCATCAAAACAAATTTTTCTTCGGTAAAATCCCTGACCGGAATCACTCCGACCGCTCTCCGGGTCGAAGGAATATTGATCACGTTGACAATCGCTTTGCCGCGCGAAGCCGCCGCTCCGTCAGGAATTTCGTGAACTTTCATCTTGAAAACCTGACCGTCGTCGGTGAAAATCATCAAAAAATCGTGCGTTGAGGCTGTAAATAAATGCTGCACGAAATCTTCGTTTTTCGCCGTCGCGCCAAATCTCCCTTTGCCGCCGCGATTTTGTTTGGAATAAGTCGAAACCGCCGTGCGTTTGATATAACCGGCGTTGGTGACGGTAATCGCAACCTCTTCGTCAGCAATCAAATCTTCAATGCGGATCTCAATTCCGGCATCCACAATCTCGGTTTTGCGTTTGTCGCCAAAATCCTTCTTGACTGTTTCAAGTTCTTTGGTGATTACTTCGCGCAAAACTTTTTCGTTGGACAAAATTGTTTCGAGTTCGGCAATCAGTTTCCGTAAAACGTCCAGTTCGTCGGAAATTTTTTGACGTTCGAGAGCCGACAGACGTCGCAACTGTAAATCGAGAATCGCCTGAGCCTGAATTTCCGTAAATTGCAGACGGGTTACGGTTGTTTCCAAATCTTTTAAAAACCCGGCGAGCGTTTTATCAGACGGCGCGCCCTTCCACGCTTTCTGCTCGCGCAAAGTGGCGATATTGCCGGTCAGCCAGGCTTTGGCTTCTTCAAGCGAACGAGAGTTGCGCACCAATGGAACGATGTAATCAAGCGCGTCAATCGCTTTATCCAGACCTTCTAAAATGTGAGCTCTCGCTTTGGCTTTGCGCAGCTCATACTCAGTGCGACGGCGAATAACTTCGCGGCGAAAATCAATAAAAGCTTCGAGAACCTGCTTGATATTTAACACGCGCGGCTGACCGTTTAAAATCGCCAATGTAATAATTCCGAAGCTGGTCTGCATCGGAGTCAATTTATAAAGCTTATTGAGAACGACCTGAGGAATCGCGTCGCGTTTGAGTTCGATGACGATTCGCATTCCTTCGCGGTTTGATTCATCGCGCATTTCGGAAATGCCGTCGAGCCGTTTTTCGTTAACCAGCTCGGCAATTTTTTCGATGAGTCTGGCTTTGTTGACTTGATACGGGATTTCGGTAATCACAATCGCATCTTTTTCTCGGTCGCCGCCGCGCCCAATCCGGTCAATAGCGGCGCGGGCGCGCAGCTGAATGACGCCCCTGCCTTCGCGATAAGCGCGATGGATTTCTTCGCGGCCGTAGATAAAGCCGCCGGTCGGAAAATCCGGTCCCGGCACGATTTTGATTAAATCATCAATCAGAATATTGGGATTTTTAACGAGGGCAATTGTCGCTTCGAGGATTTCGGTTAAATTATGCGGCGGAATTTTGGTGGCCATTCCGACGGCAATACCTTCCGAGCCATTAACTAAGAGATTTGGAAAGCGTACCGGCATCACCACCGGCTCGCTCAAAGATTCGTCGTAGTTGGGCTGAAAGTTGACCGTCTCTTTTTCAATATCGGCCAAAATCTCGTTTGAGAGTTTTTGGAGACGAATTTCGGTGTATCGCATCGCCGCCGCCGCGTCGCCGTCAACGCTCCCGAAGTTTCCCTGACCGTCAATCAGTGGATAGCGCATTGAAAATTCCTGCACCAGACGGACAATCGTGTCGTAGGCGGCGGTATCGCCGTGCGGGTGATACTTACCGATAGTGTCGCCAACCACGCGCGCGCTTTTTTTATAGGGTTTGTTGCTGGTGTTGCCAAGCTCGTGCATTGCCCACAAAACGCGGCGGTGAACCGGTTTTAAACCGTCGCGAACATCGGGCAAGGCGCGTCCGATGATCACGGACATTGCGTAATCGAGATACGAACGCCGCATCTCGTCTTCAATAGTGACTTGATTTTTATCTAAAATAGTTTCCATTCAAATAGCCTTTCGGTTAAAATGACTTGCCCGGCGAAACGCGGCCCGGATGCTTTCAATCCGTTCACAAAAGTTTCCCATCGCAGCAAAATTTCAGGTATTATGATTTGCTCCAATAATCGGCCAAAGATTTTAAGTTTAACCTGCGAAGATTTGCGTTAAATTTTTGCAAATAAAAGCACTTAAGATTATTCTAATTATACTTTGAATTTGAGTTTTAAGCAACTGCGAAGCGTTTTTCTCAGCCGTCAGAAAACATCTGTAAATGTTTATTATAAACCTCACAAATGCCAGATATAATCATTATGAGCGAAACCGAAAATGAGCGGAGCCGGCGACAGCGCGAACGGCTTCAGTTATCACTTCCCATTCGTGTCCAGTATAATGAAAAAATCGGCGAAGTCTGGGAGGAAACTACCAATTTGATTGATGTCACGCCGTTCGGAGCCGGTTTTGCGCTTCTTCATTCAATTGAAATCGGACGATTAATCAAATTAACTATTCCGATGCCGCGTCTCCTGCGCTGTTACGATCATCTCGAAAAGCAGTATCAAATTTGGGGTCTGGTGCGTCACATTCGCCCGCATCCGAGCACAACGCTGTTCAGGGACTGCCGCTCGATTGGAGTAGCTTTTATTGGTAAAAATACTCCGGCCAGTTATGCGGAAAATCCCGGGCAGTTATATGAAGCGATTGAATCTGACGAGCTGGGGTTCTGGAAGCTGCGCGAAGTCGCCAGCCCGGAAAGCGGCGCGCCGGCCTCAAGTTCCGAAATTAGTATTGTCGGGACGGATTTGCGGAAACAACGGCGTCAGACGGTTCCGCTCAGCGTGACGATTGGAGTCATCAATGAACGAGGCGACACCGTTGCGAGCGAAATGACGGTGACGGAGGACGTTAGCGCCACGGGCGCGGCGGTTTTCACGACTCTTGAAATTACTCCCGGCTCACTGCTGCGCCTTACTTCGGAAGAATACAACATCACGATTGTCGCCGTTGTTCGCGCCCGCAAAAACGGCAAGGATGGCACCGCTCGGCTTCATCTCGAATTTGTTGATCGCCAGTTTCCGCTCGAATTACTTGACTAAATCTCGTTGAAATAACAAATTGCATTCTTCGGACGGGAAATAACTTTCTCTGTGCAATAAATTTATTTGGCTATTGCGATGAATCTGAGCGGCAATTTGCTATTCTATGATGCCATTTTAAAATATTTATTAGCGGAGATAACCGGTTTGTTGTGGAACGCGGCTGGAAAAATCAGTTGGGGTTTTGCCTTATTGCTTTTATGCGCTGCAATCGGCTGCCAAAGGATGCCCGTCAGCCAATTAAAGACAGATAAAGCGGAAGCAACTCCCGTTTTATCGCCGCCAATTGCGCCTGCTCAAACGGCGGTTGCGATTGACGTTTCAAAACTCGCTTACAAATCACCGGCCGAGTTTGAGCAAATTTTTGGAAAAGCCGTTGAGGTCAAAGCCGTCAAAGGCGATGCCAGACAGATGCCCGGCGAATACCGGCTTTATCAAACGCCAAACCATCCGCAAGGGCTGTCGGTGCATTTTTATAACGGTCAGGCTTTAATTTTTAATTTGGTTTTGGGCGAAGCTCAAAAATCGCCCGGCGAAGCGCTCTTAAAATATTTTGCGATTGATGTCGGAAAAGCCGCCCCGGTTGAAAAAACGCAGTTTCTCGAAAAGTGGCGGGGCAAATTTAACGGAGTCAACTTTGTTACGGTTTACGCAATGAAAGAGCGCGTTGAGAGAGAAGATTATAAACTGCTTCACGCGGAGGTCGCCAAATGAATATCATGATGAAAACAGTTTTGTTGCTGATGATTTTAACTATTTTTGGCTTCGGCTCAACACAAATCCCGGCGCAAAATAAACCGAAGCCGAAAGACGTGATTGTAGTTGAACTAACAGTTGGCAAAGGAACTAACACGCAGATAATTCAAGTTCCGATCAGCAACACTCAGAGAACAGCCGAGAAACCGCTCAAACCTGGTTGGGATAAAGCCGGAGACGGCTCGCTGCCGCCGCAGTTCAGTTATAATTTGGAAGCGTATCCTAATGAAAAAAATAATTCTAAAGTCTATTTTGCCGCTGTTGTCGAACGATGCCGGGAAGAAGCGCGCAAGGATTTTATAGTCACGAAAGGTCAAAAGACCGAATTTGAATTGAGCTGTGAAATTAAAATCACCGCTTATTACGGCACCGAGTCGAAAGACAAATCATTTACTTTGAAAAGCAATGAGGAGCAACATTAATGGCCGCGAAAGAATTAAAGTTTAGAGAAGAAGCACGCAGCGCAATGCTTAAGGGCGTTGATATTTTAGCTAACACAGTCGGCGCGACGCTCGGCCCAAAGGGTCGCAATGTGGTGATCGGTCGAGCCTACGGCTCACCACTCGTGACCAAAGACGGCGTGACGGTGGCTAGAGAAATTGAGCTTGAAGACGCCTACGAAAACATGGGAGCTCAAATGGTCAAGGAAGTCGCGACCAAAACCAACGACATTGCAGGCGACGGAACCACGACGGCGACGGTTTTGGCGCAGGCGATTTTCCAGGGAGGCATTAAAAATGTCACTGCTGGCGCGAATCCGATGGCGCTGCAGCGCGGCATAAATCTCGCGACTGAAGCCGCCGTCGCCGCCATTAAAGCAATGTCCAAACCCGTCGCGGGCAAAGACGAACTGGCCAACGTCGCTTCGGTTTCCGCCAACAACGACCGCCAAATCGGGGAAATTATTTCCGCCGCGATGGAAGCTGTCGGCAAAGACGGCGTGGTGACCGTCGAAGAATCTAAAACCATGAAAACCGAGCTTGAGGTCGTCGAAGGAATGCAGTTTGATCGCGGCTATGTCTCGCCCTACTTCATTACTAATCCCGACAAAATGGAATGCGTTCTCGAAAATCCGTATATTTTGGTTCACGAAAAGAAAATCAGTTCGATGCAGTCGCTGCTGGCCATTCTCGAACAAGTTTTGAAAGAAGCTCGTTCGCTCCTGATTATCGCCGAAGATATCGAAGGCGACGCATTGCCGACCCTAGTCGTCAATCGTTTGCGCGGAACGATCAAAGTTTGCGCCGTCAAAGCGCCGGGTTTTGGCGACCGCCGCAAAGCGATGCTCGACGATATCGCCGCTTTGACCGGAGCCAAGGTAATCACCGAAGAACTGGGAATCAAGCTCGAAAGCGTGATGGTCGAAGAGCTCGGGACGGCCAAACGCGTGGTTGTTGATAAAGATAACACGACGATTGTCGAAGGCGCCGGAAAACCCGAAGAAATTCAAGGCCGGATTGCCACCATCAAACGTCAGATCGAAGAATCCGATTCGGATTACGACAAAGAGCAGATGCAGAAACGGCTGGCCAAACTGGTCGGCGGCGTCGCGGTCGTCAAAGTCGGCGCGGCGACCGAAACCGAGATGAAAGAAATCAAGGCGCGCGTCGAAGACGCTCTCAACGCCACCAGGGCTGCCGCCGAAGAAGGAATTGTCGCGGGCGGCGGGGTTG
This sequence comes from Pyrinomonadales bacterium, assembly GCA_038212235.1. Classification (GTDB taxonomy): domain Bacteria; phylum Acidobacteriota; class Blastocatellia; order Pyrinomonadales; family Pyrinomonadaceae; genus JBBQUS01. Next base: position 12,109 of record JBBQUS010000067.1, on the reverse strand, counting down.
CTCTCCTGCGAGCTTCAAAAGCTCTTGATTCCCTGCAGGAAACCGATTTGGATGTTTTGACCGGCATCAAACTGATCAAACGCGCGATGGAAGAACCGCTTCGGCGAATTTCCAAAAATGCCGGAATCGAAGGCTCCGTGGTGGTCAACAAAGTCATCAACAGCGAAGGCAGTTTCGGTTACAATGCGGCCACCGGCGTCTATGAAGATTTGCTCGCAGCCGGAATTATTGATCCGGCCAAAGTCGTCCGGACGGCCCTGCAAAATGCGGCGTCAATTGCCGGGCTGATGCTGACGACCGATGCGGCTCTAATTGACGCGCCGGTCAAGAAGAAAGCTGCAAACCCGATGGCCGGCGGCGGTGACGATTATGATTACTAAATGCCTGATGTTTTCATGTATTGTGGTAAGCCTACTGGCCTTTATATCGTCTGGATGTAGTTCTCTTAACGCTATCAGCAACGTATATGCTGTTCAAAATTCGAACAAGCGTGATACAGAGCTCGTAGCACAAATCGCAAGAATTTGTGGTGACAGCCCGCTCGGAAGCTATGAATGTAATATTAAGTTACAGGAAAGTTTGGAAAATTGGCAGTTTTCAATTGAAGAAAAGGATGGACGCGGAAAAGATCAAAAGTTTATTGGCGAATGCGATAAACGCAGCGAAAGAACGATTATTCACGTTATGATTAGCGGAGTAGGCAGCCAAGGTGACGGTGAATGGTTGTATAGCTTAGGAATGATTTCTTGGGAAACTATCAACGATTACCGCATTTACAATAGAAAAAATGGAGCTTGGGCTCGTATTGAATCGCCAACTGGTGGCATAGGAAGAAACATGGAAAGAATGAGGGTTAGAGCTAATAAGTCCTTAGTAGATACTCAAAAATTTGTTGGTGTAGAAACGATTAATGGACAAGAGTCAAATCATTACCGTAGCATGCCTTCCAAAGGCTATGTTTCTGATATTTGGATTAGTAAAACAACAGGTTATGGCTTGCGCGAAATCTCAACATTTAACCTCGGCAACGTTGTACAAATAGAGAATAGCCACCAGAACGAGAATTTTACTATTGAAACGCCTGAAGGCGAGAAATAAATTACATTTTATAGGGAAGTTTTCATGACTCGTTCAATTTTGCGCAGTTTTGTATTCTTAGTTTTGTCGTTCTCGGTTTTCGCTCAGACAACAACCGTTTCCAATCAAACACTGCTTGGTTTTAATGCTGAAAATTCCAGTAAGCAGAAACAACTTGAGGCAAAGTTTGATGCCGGTTTGAAGGCGGACAATTTACGCGAATGGATGAAGCGTCTGAGCGCCCGACCGCATCATGTCGGTTCGCCCTATGACAAAGATAACGCCGAATTTATCTTGTCACTCTATAAATCCTGGGGCTATGACGCGCAAATTGAAACCTTTGATGTTCTCTTTCCGACGCCGAAAACCAGAGTTTTAGAGATGACCGCGCCGGAACAATTTACGGCAAAACTTACCGAACCGGCACTCGCAGAAGATTCGACTTCCAATCAGCAAAGCGAGCAGCTGCCGGTTTACAACGCTTTTTCCCGCGACGGTGATGTGACGGGCAGCCTTATTTATGTCAACTACGGCGTTCCGGCCGATTATGAGGAGCTTGAAAAACGCGGGATTGATGTCAGGGGTAAAATCGTCATTGCGCGCTACGGCGGTTCTTGGCGCGGCATCAAGCCGAAGGTTGCGGCTGAACACGGAGCAATCGGCTGCATTATTTATTCTGATCCGCGCGATGACGGTTATTTTCAGGGCGACGTTTATCCGAAGGGAGCTTTTCGCAACGAATCCGGCGCTCAGCGCGGTTCGGTGGCTGACATGCCGGTTTATCCCGGCGACGTGTTGACTCCCGGCGTCGGGGCGACTAAAACCGCCAAAAGAATAAAACGCGAAGACGCGCCAACGATTACCAAGATTCCCGTTATGCCGATTTCTTACTCTGACGCGCTGCCGCTGCTTAAAAATTTGACCGGCGCGGTTGCGCCTGCCGGTTGGCGCGGGGCGCTGCCGATTACATATCATTTGGGCGGCGGAGAAAATTCTACTCAAATTCATCTCAAACTTGAATTTAACTGGGATACCAAAACCATTTACGACGTGATTGCCAAATTACCCGGCACAGAACTGCCGGACGAATGGATTATTCGCGGCAATCATCACGACGCGTGGGTTAACGGCGCGTCGGATCCGATCAGCGGTCAAGTCGCGCTTCTCGAAGAAGCCCGCAACGTCGGCGAACTCGCTAAACTTGGATTTAAGCCTCGACGCACGATTATTTACTGCGCCTGGGACGGCGAAGAGCCGGGCCTGCTCGGTTCAACCGAATGGGTGGAAACTCACGCTGACGAGCTTAAACAAAAGGCTGTCGCGTACATCAATTCAGATTCAAACGGGCGCGGTTTTCTCGGCATGGGCGGTTCGCACACGCTCGAAAAATTTATTAACGAAGTTGCGCGCGATGTTCCCGATCCGCAGACAAAAGGCAGCGTCTGGCAGCGCGACCGGGCACGAGCAATTATCAATGGCTCCCCGAGCGAGAGAAAAGAAGCTGAAACGCGTCCAGATTTAAGAATTGAAGCGCTCGGTTCGGGTTCGGATTTCACACCGTTCCTGCAGCATTTAGGAATAGCTTCATTAGATTTAGGATTTGGGGGCGAATCAAACGGCGGCTCTTATCACTCGATTTACGATTCTTTCGATAATTACGTTAAGTTTATTGATCCGGATTTTGCTTACGGAGTAGCGCTCTCAAAAACCGGCGGACGCGCCACCTTGAGATTGGCTAACGCTGACGTTTTGCCGTTTGAGTTTACCGGTTCTGCCGACACAATCAATCAATATGTCAACGAATTGACCAAATTGACCGATCAGATGCGCGAAGAAACGCAAAGCTTCAATCGTCTTTTGGCAGATGGAACTTATGCGGCTGTCCAGGATCCAAAGCAAAATTTGGTTCTTCCAAAACCGAAAGGCGAAGTTCCGGCGGTTGATTTTACCCGTCTGAAAACTGCCGTCACCAGATTGCAGGAAAGCGCTAAAAATTACGAGAGCGCCGTTAAAAGCAAACAAAATTTGTCTGGCGGAGCGGCAAACATTGACAAAATATTATTTCAATCGGAACGCGCTCTCACGAATGATGCCGGTTTGCCGAGACGCCCTTGGTTCAAACATGAAATTTATGCTCCCGGTTTTTATACCGGTTACGGTGTCAAAACTATGCCGGGAGTGCGTGAAGCGATTGAGCAGAGAAACTGGACAGAAGTCAATCAACAAATAAGTTTGACGGCGAACACGGTGGAAAGTTTTGCCGCTGAAATCGAGAAAGCGACCAAGCTGCTTCAATGATTATCGAAGCGGCGGCTTGCTTAGTTCGCCGGAATCTGTTTGTCAGTTTGGTAAAAGTCATTAGTAAAGAATAATTTACGGCACGAAATTAGCTTGTCCAAATTCGCATAAGATTGGCGAATCAGTTTCATGCGATTCAGCTTCAGAATCAAACTGTTCACAACATCTAGCGAGGTGGTATTATCAATTTTGGCAGAGACAAACGAGTAGCCGCTCTTGGCATCTAAGAACGCGTATCCAAATTTTAGGGAGCAATAATGACAGATTTAGGAGCTTACAAAGACAAATTTAGCGACAACGGTAAAAGGATTTTGGAAAGCGCGCTGGAAGATTCCAAACGGCGCGATCAAAATTACGTTGCCGTCGAACACATTTTACACGCGCTTTCAAATGAAGAAGCCGAACTCTTTAATGGAACCATGCGCGATCTCTCGGTTGATCCCCGATCAGTCAAATTGATGATCGAACGGCGCATCGAAAACGTTCGGGCGCATCAGGGAAAAGGTTATCGCATCGCTCCGGAAGCAACTGATTTATTTAAACGCTCAATGGATAGAGCCAGAGCACAGGGTCGCAAAACTATTGACGCAACCGATATGTTTTTTGTTCTCTCGAACGACGAACGCAGCATTTTGAGCGACGTTCTGCGAAATTTGGGCGTTCCGAGCGAAGAAGTGGCGCAGCAGGTGCGTTCCCGGATTCGCCTTAGAGAACAGGAAGAAGAACGCTCGCGCAAGAAATACGAGCTGCCGTCATATCTCAAACATTTTGGTGTTTCGATGAACAAGCTGGCTCGGCAGGACAAAATTCCGCCGACCATCGGACGCGACCGCGAAATTCGTCAAATGATCGAAATTCTCTGCCACAAAGAGCGTTCAAACTCGCCGATGCTCGTCGGTGAACCCGGCGTCGGCAAAACCGCTGTTGTCGAAGGTTTGGCGAGGTTAATTGAGCTTGAGCCGGAAAAAGTACCGGCTCGTTTGAGAAACGCTCACATCGTTCAATTGCAAATGGGCGGACTTGTCGCCGGAACGATGCTGCGCGGAATGTTTGAAGAGCGGATCAAAGGAATTATTGACGAAGTTAAAGAGCGGGAAAATTTGATTCTCTTTATTGACGAAGCTCACACGATTATTGGAGCCGGAGCCGCGATGGGAACGTCATCCGATGCCGGAAACATGTTTAAATCGAGCCTCGCCCGCGGCGAACTGCGGATTATCGGCGCGACAACTATAACCGAATACAAAGAATATATCGGCGAAGACGAAGCCCTGGCGCGTCGTTTCCGTTTGGTTAAGGTTCAAGAACCTTCAATCGAGGAAACCAAAGAAATTCTTTTGGGATTGCGTCCCCGTTTAGAAAAAAACTACTCGGTCACGATTTCCGACGAAGCTATTAACACCGCTCTCGAAATGTCGCCGAAATATATTCGCAACTTGCACCTTCCTGACAAAGCAATCGGCTGGCTTGACACAGCTTCGGTTAAAGTCGAAATTAACGAGCCAAACAGTTTAGTTGTCAAACCTGAGCATATTATCGAAGTCATTTCACAGGAATCAAGAATTCCGCAAGACATGATTTTCCGCGAAACGACTGATCGTTTTTCAACGATGGAAGCGGATTTAGGCAAACGCGTAATTGGACAGAAAGACGCGGTTAAAGCGGTTGCGCAGCGGCTTCGCTTAAACAAAGGGCCGCTCAAAGAAAATCACTACAAACCAGATGGCGTCCTCTTATTCTTAGGCCCGACCGGCGTTGGTAAAACCGAATTAGCCAAGGCGGTTGCCGAATTTATGTTTGGCGACGAAGAAAAAATGGTTCGGATTGATATGTCCGAATACGGCGACGGAACGGTTGGAATTGAAAAGCTGATCGGAATGCCGCGCGGCATTGTCGGCTCGGAGCGCGGCGGGATTTTAACCGAACAGCTTCGCGAAGATCCATACACGGTTTTGTTGCTCGACGAAGTTGAAAAAGCCTCGCCTTATCTAATGAATCTGTTTTTGCAAGCCTTTGACGAAGGCTGGATGACGGACGGGCGCGGCAAGAAAGTTTATCTTTCAGACGCCATCGTCATTATGACTTCGAATTTAGGTTCGGAAAACTTCAAAAAATACGAAAAACCGCTTGGTTTCGGACAAAAAACTTTGGGCGACATCAAGGAAATCAAAGGTTCGGTGATGAAAGCCGCTGAAACCAGATTTTCACCGGAATTCCGTAACCGAATTGATGAAATAGTCATCTTTTCGCCGCTGACAATGGACGAAGTTCGCGACATCGCCCGGATTCATTTGAGCAAATTAAAACGTCAAATGGAACGTCAGGGGAAAATCGTTGAAGTGACGGAAGAGGCCGTTGATAAATTGACCGAAAAAGGTTTCAGCACGGCTTATGGGGCTCGTTTCCTCAAACGCCACATTGACGAAAAAGTAAAATTACCAATTACCAATGCGTGGAAAACGGCGACACGATTCGTAGTTGATTTAGAAGACGGCGAAGTTACGGTCAAACCGACCGAAGCTTTCAGCTTGAATTAATCGTTCAATGAAAATAACTTGAAACAAAAGGCTTCGGTGAATAGAATCATCGAAGCCTTTTTAGAATCAAATTATGAAAATATTCGCAAATCTATTTCTCGTTTTACTATTTTCAAGCGTTTTTGTTTTGGCTCAAGATTCACAACCTGTAAAAATTCTAGAAAAACCGAAGGGCATTTTGAATGGAGATTATGGTAATGTTTGCGCGACAGGAACCGTTCGCGTACGTGTGGATTTTCTAGCTTCCGGCGAAGTGGGAAATGTAAGTCTAATCGGAGGATTGCCATACGGCATTTCCGAAATTGCAATCGAAGCCTCTAAACAAATTAGGTTTGAGCCTGCAAAAAAAGACGGTGTTTCAATAACATCTCATAAGATATTGCAATATCAGTTTGGCTGGAGTTTTTCAAAAACAGATTTTGTATTCGCTAAAAATTTTCTGGCAGATGAAAAATCTGAAGCGATTGTTCAAAAGGCGATTCAAAGGCTTGGCGGCGAACGCTACCTGAATGTCAAAACCATGACGGCGCGCGGCAATCTGACGTCTCTGAAAGAAGGCGAATCGGGTGTGCCTTCATCGTTTGTTGATTACATAATTTATCCTGACAAGGAGCGCACCGAGTTTAAAACCGAAGGCGGAAAAAATATTCAAGCTAATTTTGGCAATGCGGGTTGGATTGCCGACGGCGCGGCGCGCACCATCAAGGATCAGACGCCCGAACAAGTCGCTGAATTTAAGAATTCGCTCCGGACAGGTTTGGACAATTTCCTGCGCGGCGGCTGGCGACAGGAAAAGGACGCTAAACTAGAATACGTCGGAAAGCGCGAAGCCGGACTGGGCAAGCGTAATGAAGTCGTCAGATTGACATATGCTGACGGTTTGGCAGTTGAATTTGAGTTTGCGGCAGCGGACGGAACGCCGGCTAAAATTATTTACAAACGCCAAAACTCAGGCGAGGAAATTAAAGAAGAGGATCATTTTGCGCAATTCGTCGAAATCGGCGGTGTCTATGCGCCGTATATCATTGACCACTTTCGCAACGGCAAGCAAACCAGTCGCGTCAATTACGAATCAATAGAATTTAACACGGCCGTTTCGGATGCTTTATTGACCAAGCCGAAAGATGCTAAAAAATTAAAATAAAAGTCTTTTACCAAACTTCAGGGCCTTTTTTCTGCAAGCTTAAAAGCCTGATAATTTTTTCATAGACTCAACTGCGTTTTTGGTTTTCGGCGACCAATTCAAATGTTTTTAATTCGGCAGTTTCTTGTTATACTGGCGGCATGACGGTCGGGAACAAATTTTGTTGGTGTTTCGTAACAATCAACGCGGTGGTTTGTCCATTCGAAGGAGCAAAGAAAGATGGGATTGTATGCTAGGTTGAAGCGTTCGGTGCGGTCGTTATTCGGCGGCATTGTCGAACGAACGGAAGACCCGGAACTGATTTTGCAACAGACAATTCGTGACATGCGTGACCGCGTGCCCGATTTGAATAATTCGGTTTCGCAAGTAATGGCGACCGAGCGCCTTTTGGCGAAAAATAAAGAACGTCTCGAAGGCCAGGTGGTTGATTTGGATTCAAAGGTACGCGCATCAGTTAAAATGGGACGCGACGACATTGCGACCGCCTACATCGGGCAGTTACAGCAAGCTCAACTCGATTTACAGAAAACTTCAGTGCAACTCGACCATGCTTCCTCTGCTTCCAAACAAGCGTTAAAAGCGCGTGATAATTACGTGCTGCAAATGCAAAAACGTCAGGCTGAAGCGATGCAGCTAATCAGCGCATCAAAGCAGGCGAAATTGCAGGAACAACTCGCGCAAACGATGGAAACATTCAATTTGGGCGATGATGCGGCGACTTTTAACGAGATGCGCGAGAAAATTGACCGTAAAGTCGCGGCCGCAGAAGCAAAACTGCAGCTTGGAACCAGCAGCGTTGATTCGCAAATGCAGGATATTGAACGCGAAGCAATGGATATGCAACTCCAAGATAAGCTGCTTGAATACAAATCCTCAATGGGAATGCTGCCAGGCGCGCCAAGCGGAGACAATTTGCTTTCGTCGGGCAATTCACAGTACAGCGCGAACGGTCAGAATCAGAGCTTGTTAAAAGATGGCAAAGAGTAAATCAAAAAGGAAGAATGAATTCGTAGTTTGTAATTCGTAAATTGGTTTTATGGCTGACTGGTCAAAATATAATTGGAAATACGTTAAGGAAGCAATGATTGAGCCGGTCAATTTCTGGGGGTTGGCGGGGTTTGCCGTTGCTGCCGCTTACAGTCAATCGGTGATCCCTTTGGCCGTTGCTCTCGGCATGGAAGCCGCTTACGTTGCCTCGGTCCCGGCAACCACGGTTTATAAGAAATTAGTTGACGGGCGGGATAAAAAGCGCCTCCTCGAACTGCGCGTCGCGCAGCGCGAAAAACTTATCAAAGAATTTGACCCGCGCGAACGCGAAGCCGTCGTTTACCTGCGTGTTCTCAAAGAACAGATTTACAGCAACTACAAAAAATTCACACAGTCTAAGGAAGTCCCGATGAACATCAAAACGCTTGATCATCGGTGGGAAGATTTTGTTGATTTGCTGGATGTTTATCGCCGCCGCAAACATCATCTGCGTTCAATCAATCGTCAGGCCGTTTATAATCAGCTGAAACAGGCTGAATACGCGGCCAATAACGCGACGGATGAGAGAACCCGCCGCATCCAGCAGGCTAATGTTGAAATTCTAAAGCGCCGCGTCGCCGCTTTCGACGACCTTGAGAAAAGCGTCAAACTGGTCGAAGGACAACTGCAGTCAATTGAAAACTTTTTCGGACTGGTTAACGATCAAATTGTCACGCTGCCAACGCCGGAACGAGTTTCCTCGCTCGATTTCGAACAGCTTTCCGATTCGATTGCGATGACTAAACAAATGCTGGACGCAACCTCGGACGCAATGGGCGCTCTCGATTCGCACAATCGCGAAATGGGTAATTATCAATTGCTCTCACCCAATCCGAACGGCTAAAGAAAAATATTATTTTACAAACTTTAAAAGGCGGAAACTGTTTCCGCCTTTTTTGTCGTTCATGCTCGTTTTATGTTAGTCTCAAAAGTTGTTGATTTTAACTTTAAAACAATTGTTTTCTACTAATTTTAGAAAATCTCCTCAATAAAATCTGGAATGAAATGCGAATATTAGTTACCGGTGGGGCCGGATTTATCGGCTCACATTTATGCGCGCGACTGCTCTCGGAAAACCACGAAGTCATCTGTCTCGACAATTTTTTTACGGGTCGGCGTGAAAACATTATTCAACTGCTCGAAGACCATCGTTTTGAATTAATCAGGCACGATGTGACCGAGCCGATTCTGCTCGAAGTTGATCAAATTTATAATTTGGCCTGCCCCGCTTCGCCGGTACATTACCAGTATAATCCGGTCAAAACCGTCAAAACCAGCGTGATGGGTGCAATTAATATGCTGGGGCTGGCCAAGCGAGTCAGGGCTAGAATCTTTCAGGCTTCGACCAGCGAGATTTACGGCGACCCACTGGTTCATCCGCAGACCGAAGATTATTACGGCAACGTCAACTGCATCGGCATTCGCAGTTGTTACGACGAAGGTAAACGCGTTGCCGAGACTTTGATGATGGATTATCATCGGCAAAACGGAGTTGATACCCGCATCGCTCGGATTTTTAATACCTACGGGCCTCAGATGCTCGAAAATGACGGTCGCGTCGTTTCAAATTTTATTGTTCAGGCTTTGCGCGGCGAAGAATTGACGATCTACGGAACCGGCGAGCAAACGCGTTCATTTTGCTATGTTGATGATTTGGTCGAAGGGTTTGTGCGTTTGATGAACACGGAGGGTGAAAATCTTCATCTGCCGGTAAACTTAGGCAATCCGGGCGAATTTACGATGAACGAGCTGGCGCAGGAAGTGGCGCAGACAATCGGCACGGAAATCAAAATCAAACACTTGCCGCTGCCTCAGGATGACCCGAAACAGCGCAAACCGAATATCACCAGGGCTCAGGAAACTTTGGGCTGGCAGCCGCAGATTCCGCTGCGCGAAGGTTTAAAAAAAACAGTTCCATATTTTGCCGAACGAATCCAGAAACAAAATTCCAAATCATGAAATATTTAATTACGGGCGGCGCGGGTTTTGTCGGAAGCCATCTCGCCGACAAGCTTTTAAGCGAAAACCACGAAATCACAATTATTGACGACCTTTCGACCGGACGCTATTCAAATATCGAGCATCTCGAAGGGCAGGACGGCGTCCGAATTCTGATTGATACTGTGCTTCATGAAAAGCTGATGGAAGAGTTGATTCGCGATTCGGACAGAGTTTTTCATCTGGCCAGCGCGGTCGGCGTCAAACTCATCATGGAGCATCCGGTGAAAACCATCGAAACGATTTTCGGCGGAACCGATGTTGTTTTGCGTCAATGCGCGCGCTACCGCAAACGGGTTCTGATTCCTTCGACTTCGGAAGTTTACGGCAAAGGCACTTCGGTTCCCTTTCGCGAAGAAGACGATGTTTTGACCGGAGCCACGAGCAAACATCGCTGGGCTTATGCCTGCGCCAAATCGCTTGATGAATTCCTCGCGCTCGCGCATTGGAAAGAGTCACGCCTGCCGGTCGCGGTCGTTCGTCTTTTTAACACGGTCGGCCCGCGTCAAACCGGACAATACGGCATGGTTGTGCCGCGTTTTGTCAAAGCCGCTCTCAATAACGAAGCGATTCCGGTTCATGGCGACGGAACCCAGTCGCGCTGCTTCGGTCATGTTTTGGATGTCATTGAAGGTTTGACCAAAACGCTTGAAACTCCGGCCTGTTACGGTCAAGTCGTTAACTTGGGAAATGACGAAGAAGTTTCGATCAAAAAGCTGGCCGAAACTGCTATTGAAATGACCGGAAGCCGGAGTGAAATCAAATATATTCCTTACAACGAAGCTTACGGCGAAGGGTTTGAAGATATGCAGCGCCGTGTTCCAAGTTTGGCAAAGGCCGAACGATTAATAGGTTTCAAGCCAACCCGAACGCTGGCCGACATCATCAACGACGTAGCGAACGAATTTCGCGGAGAAATTAATAAAGCTCAAACCACCGCTTGAATTGATTCCAATTTTTGCTCAACGGCGTCGTCAAGCGGCGCTGTAATGTAATTATGAAAAATCTGTTTTTCACTATTTTATTCTCCCTTTCACTAAGTCTTGTAGTTTTGGCGCAGGACAAAACAACCGGCGGCGTCAAAGGCACAGTTAAAAACACCAGCGGCGACAAAGTTTCGGGCGTGACAATCGAAGCCAGACAAGACGGTAAAACCGTTGCGACAGAAAAAACCGATAGCAAAGGCGATTTCACGGTTAAGAATTTAAAGCCCGGCATTTATCGTTTTTTTTTTAACAAGTCGGGTTTGAGCGAAGGAGTCTCCGGAGAAGTTGAAGTCAAGGCCGGAACCGTTTTGAAGCTTTCGCGCTTGATCCTTGGAATTGACAAGGGAACGCTGGCGCTGGTACGCGGCAGCGTATTTGATTCCGGCGGGCATATCGTGCGCGGAGCAAAGATAGTTGTTTCCCGGATTCTGGGCGACGGTCTCAAAAAATTGGCCGAGAAATATTCAGACGACAACGGAGAATTTGCGATTCGTCTGCCGGCGGAAACCGCAAAGTACCGCATCTCTGCCAACATTAACGGCGAGGAGCCGACCATCAAAGATTTTGAGTTTTCGGGCGGCGAAGCATTTCGCATCGCGCTAACGCTCAAACCAAAGCAGTAATTTGATTTTGGGCTTTTGGTTTTTGCAAGTAATTTCTCAATCATTAAACAACTTGTGGGAAATTCAAAAACTAAAGTCCTACGAATAACTACTGAACAATTTCAGGGAACTCGTCGTTGCCGCCGGATTCTTTGGATTGATTCATTTCGCTGATTGTGATTGCGAATTCGTCGCGCAGATTTGAATTAACCAATGTTTGCAGCCAATAACTGCCGGCTTGCGGAAAAACGGCGTTGACAAAAAAACTAACATTATCGGCAAAGCCGCCTTCTGCCAGAATAATACAGAAATAGTAAAGGAATGTGTGTTAACTTGGGAGAATGAGAAAACTTGATTTTCCGACGTTAATTAAAGAAGACGTGAAGACATTGCAAAAACGTGAGCGACAGGAAACCATTGCTCGCCTGCGCCTGCGCGTTC
>JBBQUS010000066.1:0-25054 GCA_038212235.1 Pyrinomonadales bacterium | reverse complement strand
TTGGAAAACCGTGGCCGCGTCAGTTGCCGGAACTTCCCACGTCGCTAAAAACGCCGGATGTCAGGATTACTTTGATTGCGAGGTAATCGGATTTAAAGACGAAATCTTGATTGCCGTCGTCTCGGACGGAGCCGGGAGCGCAAAAATGGGCGAAGTCGGAGCCAAAACCGCCTGCCAAACCTTAATGCGGGAAATTCGCTCGGTTGTTGAAAAAGATATTGGAATCAGGAACATTACGCATGAGCGCGCGCTCGAATGGGTCAAGCTTTTACAAACGCATTTTCAAGTTTTGGCCGAAGCTCAAAAGCTGGAGGTAAATGATTTTGCCTGCACTCTGCTTTGCGCGGTAATTCATAATGATACTTCTGTTTTTTGCCAAATCGGCGACGGCGGAATTATTTATGCAACCTCTGATGCGCCGGATGAATACCAATTAGTGACCGCGCCGCAGCAGGGCGAATATGCCAACATGACTAATTTTGTAACCGACAGGGAAGCAGCTGCCGTTTTAAAATTTGAAGTAATCGAAAAATGCATTGGTGAAATGGCGATTTTTACTGACGGCTTACAGCGAATGGCGCTCGACTATCAAACTGGCACGCCGCACACACCTTTTTTTCGCCCGATGTTTGCACCGCTTCGCGCCGAAAGGGTTTCTCCCAATCTTAATGAAAAGTTGCGCGATTTTCTCGATTCGCCGAAAATTAACGAGCGCACCGACGATGATAAAACGTTGATTTTAGCTTCACGTCAAGTTTGAATTCACAAAGGTGTTTTATGCCTGAATATTACAGCACAACCGAAGTTGTTCGTCTCGGGAGAGAACTGGGGCGCGGCGGTGAAGGTTCTGTTTTTGAAGTCTTTGACAAACCCGAATCCGTCGCCAAAATTTATCACGAACCGATTTCCGCAGACAAATCTGAAAAATTGCGGCAGATGGTCGCTCTGCAAAACGAAAAGATTCTGCGGCTGGCGGCCTGGGTGACCGATGTTTTGCGCGATCAACCGAATGGCCGCGTCGTTGGATTTCTGATGCCGAAAGTCGGTTCGGGAACGGCGATTCACGAGCTTTACAATCCGCAGAGTCGCCGCAAACTGTTTCCCACCGCTGACTGGCGTTTTCTGATTCACGCGGCGGCCAATCTCGCCCGCGCTTTTGTCGTGATTCACTCCAACGGTCACGCCGTCGGCGACGTTAATCACGGCAACATAGTCATTGGACGCGACGCCACCGTTCGCTTGATTGACTGCGACAGTTATCATTTAAATGCCCCCGATAAAAGCTATTTGTGCGAAGTCGGCGTTTCCACGCACACGCCGCCGGAGCTGCAAAATCAAAGTCTGCGCGAAATTGCGAGAACCGGCAATCATGATTCATTCGGGTTGGGCGTGATGATTTTCCAATTGCTCTTTATGGGGCGTCATCCGTTTTCCGGCACCTATCAGGGTGCTGATGAAAACACGCTCGAAAACTCGATTCAAAACCGAAGATTCGCTTACGGCGACGGCGCGGCTGTGCGGCAAATGAAACAGCCGCCGGGAACGTTGCCGCTAACGGCCGTTTCTCCTCAATTAGCAAAATTATTTGAACGTGCCTTTCTCGAAATCGAAAACCGTCCGACCGCGCGCGAATGGGTTTCCGCGCTCGAAGAATTAGAGCAAAATCTCACTCAGTGCGGAGTGAATTCCGGCCATTATTACTGGCAAAATCTGCAAAGATGCCCCTGGTGCAGGCTCGAAGGACAAACCGGTGTGTTATTTTTTCCGGCGAAATATACCGGGAATTTTGACGCGAACGGCGAATTTGATTTATACACGCTCGGCAATCTGATTGACGCCATTAAACCGCCGGAACTGTCGCAGATTCTGCCTGCCGCCACACAGACCCTGCTCGTTCCGTCGCAAACGCTTCCGGCTTCGCCCGTTTTGGAAGAATCTTTGACAAAATACAAGTTTAATTTGTCAGTCTTCCTTTTTATCACCGCCGTTTTAGTTTTTGCATTTGGCTTTATTTTTGGTTTCGGCTCGGTTTTTTGGATGGCATTCGCGGGATTCTGGGTGATCAACGAAATTATTAAAGCACTGCTCCAAAAGCCGCTGGAAGGCGCGCAATTGCGGGTTGATGCCGCGCGTCAAAAATGGCAGAGCTTTAAAGAAGACTGGAGCAAGACCAGTGTCGGCAAAACGTTTGAAGAGACTCGAAACGAGCTGAAGGAGAAAATAAAGGAATACCGCGAATTACCGCGGCAAAAAGAAGCCAGATCAAAGGAAATAGAATCTCAAAACTATCATCAGAGTTTAGAGTTGTACCTCAGTAGATTTCTCCTTAAAGAAGCTGAGATTTTCGGTTTGAACGATGAAAGGCTAAATTTGCTCAACGGGGGTGGGATAAAAACCGCAGCGCAGATTGACAGTAATTCTTTAGCCCGCGTTACTAATTTAAGTTACGCGCATAAGGGAATCCTGCTCGAATGGCGCAAGGGATTGGAAAAAAAATATGTTTTTAATCCTTCGTTAAAAGCGTTAAAAGTAATTAAAGAAAACAAGGAGGAACTTGAAAACGAAATTTATCTTCGGCGCGCCCAGCTTGAAACCGATTTGCGCGGCGGTTTGCCGCAGCTTCAACAGATTTCCGTCCAGCTGACTAAAAAACACCATGATTTAGCGGCTCAATCAGACAAATTAGCAGCCGAATTATCACAGGCTGAAAGCGATTTTAAACGCCTCGGCGATCTGAAATCGCAAGCAATCGCTTGGGTCATCGGTGTAGTCATCGTTTCTTACGGAGTCGGGATTACCATCCGCCAGATAGAATTTTCTGAAAAACACAGAGTAACGGCTGAATCAGCCGAATCACGTACGGGCGCTCCTGCGGTTAACATACCTGTTCGCAGCAGCGGGAACGGCACGGGAACAAATTTCAGTGAATTGAAAGTGATTCAACGCGTTCCAACACAGTTAGGCACACAATCAACAGGCTCAAGCGCCTCACCCGCTGATTGGGGCAAAGCCGGAGAGCTTTATCAAAATGGTGAACAATACTTTGCGATTGGAAACTATCTGGAAGCAATCGTCGCATACAAAGCCGCCGCCGTTGCAAATCCGAAAATAGCCCGGATTTACAACAAAATGGGCGAAGCATATTTTCAATTGGCTCAACACGGGCAAGCAATAGAAGCGTACCAAAAGGGTCTTAAGATTGAACCCGATGATTCGGACACATGGCATAAATTGGGTTTGGTTTACAACAAAGTAAACAGTCCCGCAGAGGCCATTTCAGCCTTCAAAAGAGCAGTTGACACAAATCCGAATGCCGATTTGAGCCGCTATGAACTCGGGTTGTGCTACATCAAGGTCGAAGCCTACGATTTGGCTGACAAGCAATATCAATTACTTGACGGGGCACACTCGCCTTACGCCGAAATGTTATGGGGTGAACTTAAGAATTCACAGAGAAGGTAGCTTTCGAGTTTAATATTGAAGATTGATTTATTAAGTTAATAAAACTACGGAAGGATGCCGAGTGATTTTGCCAACACTGCAAAAATTGCGGTGGCCAAAACGATAACGACTTTATCATTAACAAATTCAAGGCATTTATCGAGTTTGGCAGAGAAGGACTGCGCATATTTAGTCATTTTGGGATCTCCTAATTTTGAGGTGTTTTGTTAGCGGATTGCCGAACCGTCGAAGGAAAGACGCGGGGCGACTGCAACAATTCTTTTATAGCACACCAAGGGCAGGATTTGGCAAGTGTTTTTGTCAGCAAACTCAAAAAAAATATTAAAGATTAAAACCGGCTATTCGAGAGGCTGAGAATTCCGAATCGGAAACATCATGCTGACAACATATCCAACCGCCCAGCAAATCACCGTTCCGATCAAAACGTACCAGGTCCAGGCGAGATTTGAATAAATTTTAATCAGGAGCATTGCCGTCAGAGATGTCAGCATCCCGGCAATAACGCCGATTTGATTAGCGCGCCTGGTCAACACACCGAGCAGGAAAGCCCCGAGCATCGTCCCGTAAACGACTGACGCAATAGTTAGCCCGACCGTAAAAACCGACCCCCAGCCGCGCGCCAAAATTGCAATCACAATCAAAACGACGCCCCACGCGGCCGTCAGCCAGCGCGATAGTTTGAGCAGGGATTCTTCGCTCGCCGCCGGGTTGAGCAATGGCTTGTAAAAATCCAGAACAGTGGTCGAAGCGAGGGAATTAAGCGAACCGCTCAGATTAGACATCGCGGCGGCAAAAATCGCGGCGATGACGAGCCCGGAAATTCCGTGCGGCAGCTGTTCGACAATAAACCTTGGAAAAATTTCGTCGCATCTTTTGGCGGCCAGGCAATCATTTGACGCCAGCGCCGAATCGGAAAGCGGAACATTTTGATAATAAGCGTAGAGCATAACGCCAATCAGCAAAAAGAGCGCGAATTGAAAGAGCACCACAAAGCCGCTCAAAATCAAAGCTTTCTGGCTGTCGCGCTCCGTTTTGCAAGTTAGCAGACGCTGCACCAGCAGCTGATCCGTGCCGTGCGAAGCCATCGTCAAAAAAGTTCCGCCGAGCAGTCCCGCCCAAAAAGTAAACGGCAGGCTAAAATCCGTGCTTAATGAAATCATCTGGAATTTACCCGCTGCGGTCGCTTCCGCAGCAATTTCAGGCCAGCCGCCCGGCACCAGAGTAATCAGCATATATGCCGCGATCAGCGAGCCGCCAATGTAAATTACGAGCTGAATCAGATCAGTCCAGATAACCGCCGCAATTCCGCCTTCGAAAGTGTAAACAAGCGTTAAAACGCCGACAATAACAATTGACCAGAGTGTTAAATTCGGAAAATTCGGCAGACTCGAACCCAGCACGGCCGTCAAAACAATCGAAGCGGCATAAATCCTGACGCCTTCCGCCAGTGCGCGCATCACCAGAAAAAGGGATGCGGCAAAGTTTTTGGTCGAGACGCCGAAACGGTTTTCGAGCAATTTGTAAGCGGTTAACAACTCGCCCTTAAAATACGCCGGAATAAAAAGCAGACTGACAATAATCCGGGCGATAATATAGCCCGCGACGACTTGCAGGTAGGTAAAACTGCCGCCTTGTTCGGGCAGAGCATATTTGGCATAAGCGATTGCCGGAACTCCGACGAGCGTCAGAGTGCTGGTTTCCGTCGCGACAATCGAAAGACTGATAACAACCCAGTTAATATTTTTCGCCCCGACAAAATAATCTTTGACGGTTTTTTGCGATTTCCGAAAAAGCACCCCGAAAACCGTGATGCCGATTAAATAAAGCAACAGAATTGCATAATCAATCGCTGAAAATCCCATAATTTATTTAATAACGATTTAATTTCAGGTGGCTAAAGTCAGATTGATGGACGATAAATACGGACGAGCTGGCTGCTAACATTTTCAACCTCGGCAACTTTGTCAGAAATCCTCCTGGCTTGTCCGGCACGATCTGTGTCTTCGGTACAAATTACGATGCCAAAGTGATTAGAATCATCTTCGTGCAGACGTTTGAAGTCTCGTCGGTTGATTGTCAAAACCGCGCGTTTCAGCTCAATCGCTCTTACCAAAATTTCATCGTCCGGGACTGCTTGATTAGCTTTACCGTCTTCAAAAGTAGTTAAGACATGATGACCGAGGATGCGAAGTTCTTCGACGGTGCGAAGCGGGAAATTTTCGTCAGCATAGAATTTCATCAAATATCATCCGCTTCATTTGCTTCAATAGCCTGATTGATTTCCTCACGATGCGAGCGGACATAAGACCAAGAGTTTGCCAAATCCTGCGCCGTCAGAGTTGGGTAATCTCTCAACAAATCGGCTTCGCTCGTCCCCAAACGCCTGGATTGCTCGAGCAGCCAGACAGGAATTCGAGTTCGGACAATGCAAGCCGATCCGCCACAAACGCCGGGGTGCGATTCGATGCCAGCGAAATCATCGCCCAAATCCTTCATCAGCCATTGCAAAATTTGCATTTTCTCAGCGCGTGAAAGTTCTGACAAACTATGTTCTGCGACTATGTTCATGGTCAAATTCTAATTCCGTCTGCTGTACTATTCAAATTTCTCCATTAGGATGATGGACTTATTACCAATCACTTAATCATGCTGACAAAAAACAATGATTTACTAATAATAAAATCGCGGAATAGAAAATAAACTTAAAAATTTTCATTTTGCTCCTCTTAATCTTGCAAGCGATTTCTCGATTATATTACCACTTTCCTTCAAGGCTTTTTCAGCCGGTTCGCGCGAAACGCTTCCTTTGTACATGACAATCGCGACGCGCAGATCACCGCCGGCTTGAGTCATTAAATCCAATGCCGTAACTTCATCTAACCCTGTTTCCGACTGCAGAATTCGTAAGCTGCGCGCTCTTAGTTTCTGGTTGGAGCTTTTAACGTTGGTCATTCGATTGCCAGTGACATATCCAAGCCGAATCATCGTCATGGTCGAGAGCATATTTAAAACCATTTTCTGTGCCGTGCCGGCCTTCATTCGTGAAGAACCGGCGATGACTTCGGCGCCGACGATTGGAACAATCGAGATTTCCGCCGTTCTGGTAATTTCCGAATCGGGATTACAAGTGAGGCCGACGGTCAAGCAGCCAAGCCCGCGTGCAAATTCGACCGCGCCCACAGTATAAGGCGTTCCGCCCGAAGCGGCAATTCCGACGACTGCGTCTGTGTCAGTTAATCCGCGATTTTGCAAATCTTTCGCTCCGGCTTCGCGGTCGTCTTCCGAAGCCTCGACCGCTTTGTAAAGCGCGTCGTAACCGCCCGCCATAACGCCCTGCACCAGATCGGGCGAGACGCCAAAAGTCGGCGGGCATTCGCTTGCGTCCAAAACTCCGAGCCGTCCGCTGGTTCCTGAACCGATGTAAAAAAGTCTGCCGCCGGTTTTGAGGCGTTCGACAATTTTTTCAACCGCGACGGCAATCTCCGGCAAAAATCTTTCGACCGCCAAAGCCACCTGTTTATCTTCGTCATTGATCAAACGCAAGGCGTCGAGCGTTAATAGTTTGTCAATTTCGCCGGTTCGCGGGTTTTCCTGTTCGGTCGGAGGAAGCATGTTTTTTAGGATAATTTGCCGTCAAACTCAATAAATCTCAGGCTTGGATTTTAACTCGCAAAAATCTTATTGACCGGCAGCGCTGGTCGTCCGAAATTCCGCCAGCTCCTCTATTTCAGATTTCGCTAAAACCTGATCGCGCGGGTCAAAGCTGATATCGGTCGGTTTGACGGGCTCGTCAAAGGTAAATGTCTGGTTGCGCTCGGTCATCTCTATTTTTTTCGTCTCGGTTCCGTTTGCAGTGACAATCTCAAATTCGCTCTCGAAGCGAAAAACTGCCGGTGTTTGCGCGTTTGATTCTTGAGTCTGCATGACGTTTAAGAGCAGTTTTTTGTTTGCCGCGTCGTACTGCGGCTGAATTTTGAGTTTCGGATAACCCGCTTTTCTCACCCACTGGTCAAAAAACCAATCCAAATCCCGGCCGGTTGTTTCTTCGAAAGCGCGCTGCAAGTCAGCCGATTCGACGCTGCCGAATTTGTGCCGGTTGAGATAAACGTTGAGAGATTTCCAAAACATTTCTTCGCCCACTGTTTCGCGCAGCATATGAACGACGTAACCGCCTTTTTTATAGGTGGTCGCGTCAAAAAGCAAAATATTGGGCTGGGCGCGCAGATTTAAGAGCGGATGTTTGATAAATGCCGCTTCGGCAAAATACTGATTGGCGTTGTTTTGCAAATCATTGAGGTAAGCGTCGCGACCGTATTCGCGTTCGAGATAAACCGATTCGAAAAACGTGGCGAAACCTTCGTTGAGCCACAAATTAGCCCAGTTTTTACAAGTCACCAGATCGCCAAACCAGGAATGCGCCAGTTCATGCGCGACGAGAACTTCCGTCGCGGCAAGGCGCACTCCCTTTTCTCCGGCGGCATAAATTTCCGTGTCGGCCATCGTGGTTGCGGTGATATTTTCCATGCCGCCGAATTGAAACTCCGCCACCACGGTTTGATCGTATTTGTTGTAGGGAAATTTGACGCCGAGCAGTTCTTCGTCGAGCGCCATCATTTTTCCGGTTTTAGCAAAAGCAAACTGTACGATTCCCTCCGTTCCCGGATAAACATAAAACCCGAGCGGAACTGCTTCATGTTTGTTTTCGACTTTGGCATAATTGCCGACGATAAACGAAGTCAGATAAGTCGCGTGAGGCACACTCATCCGGTAATGAAAAGTTTTGGTGTTGTTCGGATTTTGCTTAACGTCAACCAATTCGCCGTTGGCAATCGCGGTTTCATCTGCTGAGGTCGTCGTTATAAACTGCTCGGAAGTCGCTTTGTCGTCAGGAAAATCGTAAGACGGAAACCAGTAACGGTTTTCTTCCGCTTCGCCCTGCGTCCAGATTTGCGCCGGGCGTTTGTCTTTGGCCGCGACAAAATAAATTCCGGCGCGCGGTCTAACGATTCGATATTTAATGCGGACGGAAATCACATCGGCGGCGGCAAATGCTTTTTCAAGCGTAATGTTAAGATTAGTTCCATCGGTTTTGAAAACCAGAGCTTTGCCGGTTTCTTCGTGGACGACCGACAACACTTGCATTTTGACGGCATCAAGCGTAAAAGTTTTGAATCCGTCGGCCAGCGGTTTGAGTTTGACGGTGGTATCGCCATTGACGGTTTTGGTCAGACGATTAAAACCGGTGCGAATAATATAATGCTGAACATCAAAGGTGCGTTCACGATTTTGGCCGGAAATTGAAAGAAAAGCCGTTAGTAAAAACAACGATAAACAGCAGCCGCGAAAAAATTTCATAGTTTGAATATTTTACGAGAAAAATCTTGCTATTGCCCGGTAAAGATTTAAAATCTGTCAGTAAACCTGAATCAACCTTATTACCTTTTTCATATTACGAATGCTCAAGCCTAACCAGACTTCCATCGCTTTACCTTTTTTTCTCTTGTTACTTGTAGTTTTTAACGGAGTGAATGTCAAAGCTCAAAATGCTAAAAGCTGGCTGACGCCGGCCGAGCAAACAGATTACAAAACCACCCCGCGCTACAACGAAACTCTGGCTTATTTGACCAGACTCGATAACGCTTCGCCAAACATCAAACTGACGAGTTTTGGGAAATCGGGCGAAGGGCGCGATTTGCTGCTCGTAATGGCTGCCAAAAACGATGCTTTTACACCGGAAAAAGCCCGTCAGCAGGGGAAAGTTGTGGTTTTAATCCAAGCCTGCATTCACGCCGGAGAATCTGACGGCAAAGATGCCGGACTCGCCTTGCTCGCGGACATTGCCGTCAATAAAACCGAGGAAAAACTGCTTGACAAAGTTGTTCTCCTGTTCGAGCCGATTTACAACGTTGACGGACACGAAGAGCGTTTCGGCGCGTTTAATCGAATTAACCAAAATGGGCCGGAAGAAACCGGTTTTCGCGCCAACGCCCGAAATATTAATCTGAACCGCGATTATCTGAAAGCTGACGAACCGGAAACGCGCAGCTGGCTCAAATTATGGAATCAATGGCAGCCCGATTTTTTTATTGACTGTCATGTGACGGACGGCGCGGATTATCAATACAATCTGACTTACCAGTTTGAGCATCATCAAACCGTCGCTCCGGCTATCAAAACCTGGCTTGAAAATGCGGTAGAAAAACGAGCGGTTCCGGCGGCCGAAGCCGACGGCAATTTGCTTTCGCCATACTTGAGCTTTCGCGACAACCGCGATTTATCAAAGGGAATTGAAGCATTTTTGACGACCGGCAGATACGCCACCGGTTATCCAGTTTTGCGCAACCGCCCCGCTGTTTTAATCGAAACGCATATGCTCAAACCGTATAAAAATCGCGTTCGCGCTACTTATGATTTTATTCGGGCGATGCTCGCGGAAATCAATCGCGATCCAAACAGCTTGCTTTCGGCCAATAAAAGCGCCGACGCCGAAACTTTATCTGCATTTCAAACTTATAATGCCAACAACAGATTTCCGCTTGCCCTCAGTGTGACCGACAAATCAACCACTTTTCCGCTTAAGGCAGTAGCAACGCGGACCGAACTGAGCGAGATTTCCGGCGATGTCCGCGTCATTTTTGACAGCTCGCAACCGGTTAATCTCAATGTGCCTTATTACAATGAAACTTCAGTCGCGACTGCGGTGGCTCCGCCGCTCGCTTATCTCGTTCCGCCGCAATGGGCGGATGTCATCGAACGTCTCGAACTGCACAATCTAAGGATTGAACGATTAACCTCGGCTCAATCCGTGATGGTCGAAACGTATCGTCTGACGCAGCCGAAATGGGCTCCCGGGGCGTTTGAAAGCCGCATTATGCTGCGAGATTTCAAGCTTGAAAAAATTACCGGCGTGCGCGAATTTCCCGCGGGTTCGGCCCTGGTCAGATTGCAGCAGCCGGCGGCGCGGGTCGCGATTCACTTGCTCGAACCGAACGCGCCGGATTCGCTCGTGCACTGGGGATTTTTTAACTCGATTTTCGAGCAGAAAGAATACGGCGAGAACTACGTTTTAGAAAAAATGGCTCGTGAAATGCTTGCTAAAGATGTGAATTTGCGTCGCGAATTTGAAGACAAACTCAAAACCGATTCAAGTTTTGCCGCCAGCCCCAACGCCCGGCTCAGTTTTTTTCTCGAACATTCTCCTTACGCCGATAAAAACATCGGTTTGTATCCGGTCGGTCGGGTTTTGCAAAATGTGATGGTGATGCAAAACATCAAAGAAAATAAAAAAGACAAAAAAGATAAAAAAGATAAAAAAATTAAGAAAGGACAGAAAAGGTAAAAAAATATGGATAGCTGCGCTCATCTCGCATCAGCAAAAAATCACTCGGCCAACACGCCGGAAGGCTGCGAAGAATGCCTGAAAACGGGAGGCCGCTGGGTGCACTTGCGGCTCTGTCTCGAGTGCGGTCACGTCGGCTGTTGCGACAACAGCCCGAACAAACATGCCACCAAACATTTTCACAGCACCGAGCATCCCGTCATTAAATCATTTCAACCCGGCGAAGACTGGCGCTGGTGTTATGTTGATGAAATCTTTGCCGAATAATTCAATACCAAAAACGAGAAATTAAAATGCTCAATTTCTTTGACTCAACATGCCCGGTTAATGAACAAAATCGAAAATGGATTGAATACCGGTTTGTCTGGCTGATAAAAGAGTTTGGAGTCGAGAATCTGCTGGAGAACGCCGTTATCTTACCAACCGACGAATTTTTCCCTGACTTATATCAAGCGCGTGAAGATGATGTCTATTTATTACTTAAAAAATTATGTGAGTACATGGACGTTGATAGATCACAGCTTGAATTAAAATTTTATACCGACGCTCGTGAAAGTATTCGACATGGATTGCCATTTTACGAAGGAGGCGGAAAGGGAGCCGCCGGATATTTTAAGTCGTTTGAAGCAAAACATACGATAGGTGTTAATGATTCACAGCTAAAAGACCCGCTATCATTGGTCGCAACTATAGCTCATGAGTTGGGTCACGTTCGTCTCTTAGGCGACGAACGCATTTCAAGAGATGAAAAAGATCATGAACCTCTAACCGATTTATTTACTATTTACTATGGTTTGGGTGTTTTTACAGCCAACACAAGTTTTAGATTTTCTCAGTACACAAATGCTTTTTCACAAGGCTGGCAAGCTCAGCGGCTTGGTTATTTAAGCGAAGAGATGTTTGGATATTCGCTTGCGCTTTATGCTTGGCTGAGAAACGAACAACGAGCTGATTGGATTAATAATCTGACGATTAATGTTAAATCTTTTTTCAAAAGAAGTTGCCGGTATATCCAGAAAAACCAAAATGAAATCTCTGAAGAATTAAGAGATATTATTGATTGATGATGAACTTTCCGCTCTCAAATCGCCTTGAACTGCCGATTTTGCAGGAATTAGCCGCTACCGGCGGTGCGGAAGACGTGCGATTTTTATATGACCGGCTGGTCAGTTATTTCCCGCAGCTCGATAAAAAGGAAATCCAGAACGGCAAACTTGAGAAATGGCGGCTGCATGTTCAGAGAGCGGGCAGGGAATTGGATGAACAGGGATTTATTAAACGTACTCGCGGTGTGTGGACTTTGACCAAAGCCGGAGTTGCTTTTGTCGAGGCCGAAACGACCGATTTTGAAGTCGAAACGGTCGCTTTTCAAACGGTTAATCAGGCCGAACTCTCGCACGGCGAAGTGCAAACAATGCTCTGCGAAATCGGTGCGATTTTAGGATTCAACGCCCAAAAAGAATTTGAATATTACGATGTCGTCTGGCGGACAAACGCCAAATCGCCGAGACTTTCGCACGTTTTCGAAGTGCAGCACAAGGGAAACATTGATTCGGCTTTTGCCAAACTAAAAAAAGCTCACGAAGCGCAGCGTTCAAAACCTTTTTTGATTTTAGCTTCGGAACGCGACACCAACCGCGCCGTTCGTTCGATTTCCTTTGAAGAATCCGGCGCGTTTCACGAGCTCTCCGAGAGTCTGCAAATTTTAAGTTTCGCGCAAATCGAACAGCTTTATCGCTCGCTTTCCGCCGTGGCTAATATTTTGCCCGGCTTTCTGGCAAAATAGTTTTACGGATACTCGCCTAATTCTTTTGAGAGGAAAATTATGGGACTAGCACAATTAAAATCGCTCCTGACGGCTGAAGATTATTTAAACTCCGAACGCACAGCCGCCGAAAGACACGAGTATTGGGACGGTGAAATTTACGCGATGGCCGGCGAAACATTCGAACACGGGACAATTTCCGTTAATCTTGTCGGGGAACTGCGGCAGCATCTCAAAGGCAAACCGTGTTGGACGTTTACCAAAGACATGAAGGTGCGGAGCGGTTCTGACATTGATTTGCACAAATGGCTCAAAGGTTTTTTTTCATACCCGGATGTTTTTGTGGCCTGCGGCGAATTGCAGACTCACGATAAATACCGAGATATAATTTTAAATCCGACCGTCATCATCGAAGTTTTATCCGAAGCGACCGAAGCGTTTGACCGGGGCGAGAAATTCCGCCGTTACCGCGAAAATTTGCCGACTCTGATGGATTACATTCTAGTTTCGCAAACGGAAATGCTGGTTGACTGCTATCAAAGAGGCGAAAATGGTAAATGGATTTTATCTTCATTCAGCGGCCCGGATGCCAGTTGGCATTTAGAAAGTATTGGGTGCAGTTTGAAGCTCAGCGAAATTTACGACCGCGTTGTTTTCTCAAGTTCCGATGATGCTTCCGAAAATCAAGAATTTTGACGCTTTCTGGCTGAACTAAACACGCGATGTTAATTGACAAATATCAATGTCTAAAAGCTAAAATCGAACAGCTTCATCACTCGCTCAAATCCGTAGCTGACACTCTGCCGTTTTTCTTGACAAGCTAGCTAAAATCCGAGAACTTCGTAACTGCAGTAGTTTTTGTATTTATCGAGTTCGCAAAATGGGCTAAAGCAGATGAGTAAAAAACTAATTTTAAAACGTGTTTGGCTGCTGTTCTGCCTGATACTTCATATCGTTCCCCTTTTTTTCTTTTTCAGTCCAGATTTTATAAATGCCCTCGGCATTTGTATGTTAATAGCAGCGATTATCTCGTATCCGTTAACAATTTTGTTTGCAAGATTAATAATCATTTTATTGGTTTGGTTTGATGTAACTCCATTCCAGCCTTCAATTGGATATCTTTATTTGTTGCTGTTTATATTTTGCATCATGGGATATTTGCAGTGGTTTGTTTTAACCCCAAGGCTTATAAAATTTATCAAGAAAACGTTTTTCCGCAAAGATTTGCAAATAACTTTCAGCGTCACCTCTCCAAGTGTCAAAATGATTTCTGACTCAAAACCAGATGAGTCAGTGTCGGATTGGCGGAAAAATTGGTATGACGAGCAAAAACGGACGCCGGTTGAGCGCGTTTTTGAAAAAGACGAGAGCTGATTTTGCAAATCAAATAATATTGCTAAAATAAAAGGCGGAACTTCACATTTCGCCTTTTTTAATGAAAACGGAAACGCCGATTCGTCGCCAATATCTCGACATCAAAAAACGCCATCGGGACGCCATTTTACTGTTCCGGCTGGGCGATTTTTACGAAGCGTTTGACGATGATGCGCGTCTTCTGGCACGCGAACTAGACATTGTTTTAACCTCAAAACCAATGGGCAAGGGGATGCGCGTGCCACTCGCGGGCGTGCCCTTTCATTCGCTCGAACGTCATCTCGCCACTCTCATCGCCAAAGGGCATCGTGTGGCCATTTGCGAACAACTGACGGAAGCGCCGGTCAAAAATGACGAAGGCGAGCGATTGATTGAGCGCGGTGTCGTCCGCGTCGTGACGCCCGGAACTGTTTTTGAGCCGGGGCTGCTCGACAGCAAAGCCAATAATTACATCGCTGCTTTTTACACAGATGGCCGCCGCGCCGGAATCGCATATGCGGATGTCACAACCGGGGATTTTCAGGCGACCGAAATCGAAAACTCTCACGCTCTTGCGGAATTACAGCGCATCGCACCGGCTGAGATTCTGCTCGCCAAATCTGAAAGCGAATTCAGCGATCATGAATTGCCCGGTTTTATCACCCAGCTGCCCGCAAAAATTTTCGAATTTGAACACGCCCAGAAAACTCTGCAAAAGCACTTCGGAGCCAAGACACTGGAACCGTTCGGACTGCAAAATCTGCGGTTGGCTGTTTCCGCCGCCGCCGCAATCATTGTTTATCTGAGGGAAACGCAAACTTCCTCGGCCGAACAGCTGACGCGTCTGAAAACTTACGACGCCTCAAATTTTATGACGCTGGATTGGCATACGTTGCGGAGTCTCGAAGTTTTTGAATCAAGCGCGGGCGGAAAAAGTTTGCTTTCAATTTTAGACCAAACGCGAACGGCGATGGGCGGCAGACTGCTCCGGCGCTGGCTACGTCAGCCCTTGCTGGACGTGGCGGAAATCGTCGGACGACAGGAACATATCTCATTTTTCGCCGAAAACAAACCGGAGCGAGTCGCACTCGTCAACGTGCTCGAAAACTTGAACGATATTGAACGTCTCGCCGTCCGCGCCAAAACCGCTTTCTGCACGGCGCAGGAGTTGCTGGCGCTCGGAAAAAGCATTGAGCAGATTCCGCACGTTCGGACGGTTTTACAGCGTGACACCGCACGGTTTGGAAAAACGCTGGTCAATCTGCCGACGTGCGACGCGGCGGCAAACCTGATTCGCGCGGCGATTAACGAAGAACTGCCATCACGCGCTGGAGAAATCATCGGCTGTATTCGCGAAGGATTTTCATCTGAGCTTGATAAATTGCGGAAAACTCTGCGCGAGGGCAAACAGTTTTTGGCGGATTTGGAGTCGAGAGAAAAGGCGCGTTCGGGCATCAAAAGCTTGCGCGTCACCTACAACAAGATTTTCGGCTACTTTATCGAAGTGACCAAACCGAACCTGCATCTCGTTCCAAATGATTTTGTCCGCAAACAAACTCTCGTCAACGCCGAACGTTTTGTCACGCTCGAACTCAAAGAGTATGAATCGCTCGTGCTTAACTCGCAGGAAAGATTGTCAGAACTCGAAACCGGCATTTTTCGTCAGGTTTGCCACGAAGTTTCAAGAAGCCGCCCGCAGATTTTGGCTGCCGCGCAGACGATTGCTTATCTCGACGCAATTCTCGCTCTGGCTGAGGTCGCCGACGAATTTAATTACGTCAAACCGCACGTTAACGATACTTCGCTGCTTCGGATTAAAAACGGCAGGCATCCCGTCGTCGAACGCCTGACTAAATCTTTTGTCCACAACGACGCGGCTCTCGGCGGCAACGGAGCGCCCAGTATCGCTTTGATTACCGGCCCCAACGCTTCCGGCAAATCAACTTATCTGCGGCAAATAGCTTTGATTGTGCTGCTGGCGCAAATTGGCAGTTTTGTTCCGGCGGACGAAGCCGTGATTGGCATTACCGACCGCATTTTTACTCGAATCGGATTGTACGACCGAATCGGCGCGGGCGAATCAACCTTTATGACGGAAATGGTTGAAACGGCCGAGATTTTGCACAACGCGACCAGAAAAAGTCTGGTTTTACTGGACGAACTGGGGCGCGGCACTTCGACCTATGACGGTTTGGCCGTCGCGCGCTCGGTTTTAGAATTTATTCATAATCACCCGAAACTTGGCGGGCGAACACTCTTTGCCACTCACTATCACGAACTGACCGAGCTTCAGGGTTTGCTGCCGCACCTGGAAAATCTGCGGGTTGAGATTGAGGAAAACGGCGAGGAACTAAATTTTTTGTACAAAATTTCGCCGGGCTCGGCGCTCAAAAGTTATGGAGTTTACGCCGCCAAATTAGCCGGATTGCCCAAACCGGTAGTGCGCCGCGCCGCACAATTGCTCAAAGAATACGAAGCGGAAAATTCTAAATTCACCCCGCCGAATCCCAAATCAACCGGCGACTTGGAATTAACCGCGCGGCTGCAGGAAGTTGATCTGGATTCGCTGTCGCCGGTAGAAGCGATGATGAAACTCTACGAGTTGAAGCAGCTTGCTGAGAAGTCGGCAAAAATCAGAAGTTTAAAAACGGCTTAAAAGTTTTACTCTATCGGCTCTCTGTTGCCCAAAATCGGTTTTGAAGCGGCAAAGTTGACGTTAAACCACGCTCCCACCGTCGCGATATCTTCGCGCAAAATCCACCATTTCTTGTCCGATTCGGGATAGGGGCGCCGGTCGGCGCTGATTCCGTAAGAATCTATGCCGACGTTCTGGCAGAGATAAAGGGCGCGATTTAAGTGAAACTGCTGCGTAACCAAAACCGCGCGTTCGACGCCGAAAATCTCTCTGGCGCGATAACAGCTGTCATAAGTGCGTCGTCCGGCAAAATCCTCGACGATATCGGCTTCCGGAACACCCAGTTTAATTGCGGTTTCTTTCATTGCCGCCGGTTCGTTGTAATTTTCAAAGCGATTATCGCCGCTCATCAAAAGTTTTTTGACCCGACCGGCGCGATACAATTCGACTGCGGTAATAATTCTATCTTCGAGAACGGGCGTCGGCGAGCCATCGGTTAAAACGCCCGCTCCGAAAACAAGGGCGACACGCGGCGGATTGTCAGCGGGGATTTCCGTAATTGAGTTTTTAGCGCGAGCGCCGGTTTGCCATTGAACTTGGCGATTGACGATGTAAGCGAAAATCGCGGCTGCCAACAGCAGTCCGAGCAAAATTTGAAGACTCAGCCAAAACCATCTCATAAATCAGTGAACAGTTAACAGTGAACAGTCATCAGCCAATCTTGATAGGACTTGTTAACTTTTCACAGTTAACTGTTCACTGATTACAATGTTGCGCCGCGCCAGTTCGGCGACAAATTTATCGCTGTGAAGGGCGATTTCCTGCGGAGTCGCGCCTTTCATGAGCGTTTCGCCGCGACCCATCATTTGAGCTGCGATTGAAGCGGGAAATGCCGTGGTTCGCATCATTGCTGACAAATCCGTGTTTGGATCAAAATAATCAACAATTTCTAATCTCAGCATTTGCTCCGCGCCCTGCAAACTCCCCATAAATTCCAGACGGATAATGACGGCATCCGGTTCGTTGCGCGGCAAGGAGCGCAAAAGGGCGTCGCGCAGAAAGTTGCGAGGCATGATTTTGACCGTTTCAGATTGGTTGGCAGAAATCACCGAAACCGGCTGCGAAGAAGCAAATCCAAGATCAATCAGCGTTTTAAATTGGACGCAGTGTCCGGGATAACGGATTGTTTTGTAATCCAGCTCGCGCAGCTTGCCCAGAAAAGTTTCGGGCAGGGTTGAAACTCCGCCCGACGTTTGAAAAGCTTCGAGCTGGCCGAACCCGTTAACTTCGAGCGTTTCGATTTCAGTCATTGATTCGATGGTTTCGATTGCACCGTTGCGAATCACCCGCGCGGGTTCGACATATTCATTAATCAAACCTTCAACCGAAAAAACAAGCTGATAATTAAGCGGAGGTTTTGGATTTTGCGGCAGCCCGCCGACGCGAATGCGAATCGAGTCAAGCCTTTCAAAACGTTCTGCGCCGTGCATCGCCAGAAGCGAAACCATTCCGGGCGCCAGACCGCAATCGGGAATAATATTAATTCCGGCGGCTCTGGCTGGCTCGTCCAGGGCGAGTTCCTGCGCGACAATATCGTTATTGCCGCCGAGGTCGCAGAAATTCACTCGCGCTTCGATTGCGGCTTGCGCCAGCTGAAAATTATAAATGTAAGGAAGACAGGAAATCGCAGCGTCATGGCCCCGCATCAATTCTACCGTGGCCTGATAATCCGCAGCTTCCAGGTGGTGCGCGGTACAAGTGTCAACGCCGTAAATTTTGGCCGTCAACTCGGCCATTCGGAAGTCCGCGTCGGCAATCGTAATGCCGGAAACGTCCGGTGAATTATGCGATAAATCATAAACCGCGCCGCGCCCCATCAGACCCGCGCCTAAAACTAAAATGTTCATTCAGATTTTCGCTCCAGGTTTGGCTTTTGAAATTCAGCTAATACTCCGCCGATACCAACCGCCAATCCGCCGATGCAAATTACCATTGCTAAAATTGAAAGAGTCGCGGTGCTTAAATCAGGAATTAAGTAGGTGAATATATCTGCGACAAATGAAAAGGCAATCACCGAAAGACCGAAGGCTGATAAAACAAAACCGATTGAAGCCAGCTTGAGCGCCGAGCTTGTTTTAGCCACGCGCCCCTGGTCTTTACCGATGTGGCTTGACACATAACCGTAGCTAAAATAAACACCCAGACCAAAAAGCAGCCACGCGCCGAATCTGCTCCAATTTGAGACTCCCAGTTCGGTCATCAAATAACCGCATGACAAAACGCCCAGCACCGGAATCAGAGTTAATCGTTTGACCACGCACAAAACCAACATGATAACGGCGAAAACAAGGAACACAAGTGTCGGGATTTTGTGTGAAAAAGCGCCGAATGCTCCTTCTTTGGCTGCCACCTCCGGATCAATTGTCGCTAAATCACTAAACGCGGTGGGATTAAAATATAACAGCGCCGAGACAATGATGACGAATAAAGCCGGGATGATAAACCGCGAATCAATGTACGGGACAAAACGACTTTCGCGCCCGAAATCTTTATCTTTAACAAGCACGCCGCCGCAGACCAGGACGAACGCGAACAAAGTTCCGATGCTCGCTAAATCCGTGACTTCTGTCAAATTCATAAAAAGCGCCGGAACGGCCACCACGATGCCGGTAATAATCGTCGCAAACCACGGTGTTTTAAATTTCGGATGAATCGAAGAAAAGATTTTCGGCAGCAGCCCGTCGCGGCTCATCGCCATCCAGAGACGCGGTTGACCGATTTGAAAGACGAGAAAAACCGTCGCCAGAGCAATCACCGCGCTGATCGCGATTATGCCGGAAACCCAGGGAATATTCGCGCCTTCCGCTCCGAAAACAAACGCGAGCGGGTCGCCGACGTTTAATTTGGTATAGCTCACCATTCCGGTTAAAACCAGGGCGAGCGAGATATACATCACAGTACAAATCACGAGCGAGTAAATCATGGCGCGCGGCAAATCGCGGCGCGGCTGCTCGCATTCTTCGGCAGTCGTCGAAAGCGCGTCAAAACCGATGTAGGCAAAAAATACCGCCGAAACGCCTTTCATCACGCCGGTCAAACCGTTGGGCGCAAACGGCGTCCAGTTGCCCGGATGGATATAAAACAATCCTAAGAAAATCACGAGCAAAATAATCCCGATTTTTAGAATTGTCATCGCGTTTGCCGCAAATTTGGATTCGCGGATGCCGATGTAAACGAGCGTAGTAATAATGAGCGTAATCAGGAGCGCGGGCAAATCGCAGACAATCGGCAGGCTGCCGAGGTGCGGCGCATTGAGCCAGGCTGTGTAGCCTTCGATTTGTCCGCAATTGATCGCCGCGTCAGTATTACCGCAAGCCGCTGTGAGCGATTCGACCGTGCCGCCGTCAGCTATTGCCGCGTTAACCGCGTCAAAGCCGCGCCGCGCGGTTAAAAAATCCATCGTAAAATTGAGCGGAACGTGAATCCCGTAACCATCTAGCAAATGCGTAAAATAATCGCTCCAGGAAATCGCGACGGCGATGTTGCCGATGGCGTATTCGACGATTAAATCCCAGCCGATAATCCACGCAAACAGTTCGCCGAAACTGGCGTAGGCGTAAGTATAAGCAGAACCCGCGACCGGCAGGCGGGACGCAAATTCAGCGTAGCAAAGAGCGGAAAACGCGCACGCAATCGCCGTAAAGATAAAGAGGAAAATCACCGCCGGGCCGCCGTCAAACGAGGCTTTCCCGATCATCGCGAAAATTCCCGCGCCGACAATCGCGGCGACGCCCATCAGGGTTAAATCGAATAATTTCAGCGAACGGCGCAAATGCGGATCGCCGCCCCCGATTAGCTCGGCGTCGGACAGCCCGCTCGCAGCATCGGCCTGAATTTTCTCAACGGATTTTTTACGAAATAAATCGGCACTGTTCATCTTAGTTTATCCCGGATTGATTATGAGTTTCGCTGTAAATGCGCTTGTTAGCGGCAAAGTTTGACACGGCAAGGCAGCATTTTGCAATCGTAAGCCCTCAAAAAAACGAAAATGCCAAACAAAAATTGAAAAATCAATTGTTAGTTTTGCATTTTAGCGGAGGCTGAAAATTGATAATTACCCATTGAGTTGCCAAAAGAAGCTCGCGGAGAAATTATTCGGTTGACAAGTGAAAGCAGTTTTTACAAGGATAAACAGGATATAAAACAAAAATATCTACTTTAAATTGATCCTGTTTATCCTGTCTATCCTTGTAAATTTCTTTTACTGTTTTTTGACGCTCGACTCCATCGGATAACCTTTGCTTTTCCAGCCTTGAGTTCCGCCGAGGAGAGCCGCCGCATTTTCTATTTTGTGTTGTTTTAAAATGAGCACCGCACGGGCGCTGGTGTGTTCGCTCGGTCACGAGCAGTAGGTGATGATTTGTTTGTCGGTCGGCAATTCAGACAGACGTTTTTCAAATTCGGGAAGCGGGATATTGAGAGCGCCTTTGATGTGTTCCTGGGCGTAAGAATCAGCGTCGCGCGTGTCAACTATGACCACGCCGCCTTTGTCAAAAGCCGCTTTAGCGTCTTCGAGCGAAATCCGTTTGGCTTCTTCGGGAGTAGCCTGAGCAATTTGTGAATTTCCAGTGTTCGCAGTTTGGCTGTTGTTGTTATTTGCCTGTTGGCTCGAAACAATCTGATTGCAGCCAGCCGAGATAAACGCACACAGCAATAACAATGGCGATAAACCGGTTAAGAAACGCATTTGTTAACCTCCTTAAAAATTGTTGGCGTTAAGGTGCTGAAAATTTACTTAACAAACATTTGCAATGCACAATTCATTCTCGTCGTGACCGCGCAGCGGAATTGGATATTTTTCGCTCCAGCAAGCTGTACACGCCGAAGTTTCGGCGATTCCGGTAGCCGCCAGCATTCCCGTCAGAGACAAATAACCGAGCGAATCAGCGCCGATAAATTTGCAAACTTCTGCGACGGGCAGATTGGCGGCAATCAATTGATTTTTGTGCGGCGTGTCAACTCCGTAATAACACGGTGAAACGGTTGGCGGACAGGAAATCCTGAGATGAACTTCGGCGGCTCCGGCTTCGCGCACCATTTCGACGATTTTTCTCGAAGTCGTTCCGCGAACAATCGAATCGTCAACCAAAACGACCCGCTGATTTTTGATTAAATCACGGATTGGATTGAGCTTCATCCTCACGCCGAGCGAGCGAATTTCCTGCGTCGGTTCGATAAATGTCCGTCCGATATAATGATTGCGAATAATCGCCTGCCGAAAATTGATGCCGGATTGACGGGCAAAACCGATGGCGGCGGCCACACCGGAATCGGGCACCGGAACAACTAAATCGGCTTCGACCGGATGCTCGACGGCCAGTTGTTTGCCCATTTTATGCCTCGATTCATTGACCGAACGGCCAAAGACAATCGAATCGGGCCGCGAAAAATAAACGTGTTCAAAGATACATTGTGAATGATTTTTTGTCGGAAAAGGCTTAAATGAGCGCAAACCGTTTTGATTAATCACAATCATCTCGCCCGGTTCAATATCGCGGACATATCGAGCGTCAACCAGATCAAAAGCGCAGGTTTCGCTGGCGACGCAAAACGCCTCGCCGATTTTGCCGAGCGCGAGCGGACGAAAGCCGCGCGGGTCGCGCACCGCAATCATCGAATCATTGGTTAAAAAGAGCAGGGAAAACGCACCTTCGGTGTTTTTGAGAACTTCGACAATGGCTTCGATGACATTTGCGGCGGGCGTTCGGGCAATATTATGAAGGATCGTTTCAGTGTCCGAAGTCGAAGAAAAAATCGCGCCGCTGCGCTCTAACTGTTTGCGTTCGTCTGAGGCAAACGGCAAATTGCCGTTGTGACAAACCGCGATATTTCCATGCTGGCAAATTACCGAAAAAGGCTGAACCTCACGAATAGTGTTGGTTCCGGCGGTTGAATAACGAGTGTGCCCGATTGCCGACATGCCCGGCAATTGTTTTAAGGCGCTGGCGGTAAAAGCTTCGGAAACCAATCCCATAGCGCGGACTTGATGAAGATTCTCTCCGTCGCTCGAAACAATTCCGCAGGCTTCCTGACCGCGATGCTGGAGAGCGAAAAGTCCAAGTTCGGTTAGCTGTGCCGCGTCAGGATTTCCGAAAACCCCGAATAAACCGCATTCTTCTTTTAATTTATCAGAAATAATCTCGCTCACTTTTTCTTTTTCCGTTTTGCTGCTTTAACCGAATCGGATTGATCTTGATTAAGTATGACAGAATGAATTGTTAATGGTAAACCACAAGCATCATCAAATTCGCAGGCAGCTCTAACTCCAATTTCAGCGATTTGTTCCGGTTCATTAAATAATTCGTAAGTTGCATACATTGCTCCTATTGCACAATCAAAACCGGAGCCCAGCGCCCAAAATCTTTCGTATTCGTAAACTTCTCGCCAAGTATACATTCCAAAAATACCACTTGGATTAGCAATTAAAGCGTTAATTTGACTAGATTCGTATGAATTATCGCCATCTTCATTAGAGTTCATAAAATAGCTTTCTTTAAGAATAGGATGAAGTTTAAGATAAGTATTAAATATCTCCTTCTCATTATCGAAGCAAATCTTATCAGAATGTTCTTCAGTCAGATGTTGAAAAACTTTAAGATGGGCGGACGCACCTGTAATTCCAATGTATGAATTCTCAAACGAAATAATTTTGTCTGTTTTTCTATATTGGGGAGCAACCTTGGTCTCTCCAAATTTGACCAGACTATCTGCCGCAATTACTACCTTTCCGGCCTTTTTTACTACAACAATTATAGACATAAATTTATTCTGACGCGGGCAAAACAATCCCGCGACATTCGCCAAAACCGATCCGGCGAAAGCCTTCGCGTTCGCAGTAGCCGCGCATGATAATTTCGTCGCCGTCTTCGAGAAAGCGCCGCTGCTCGCCCGAAGGCAAATCAATCGGCTCTTTGCCGCGCCAGGTCAGTTCGAGCAGGCAGCCGCGTTCATTCTTTTCTTTGCCGGAAACCGTTCCGGTCGCAATCAAATCGCCGGTTTGCAGATTACAGCCGTTCGATGCGTGATGCGCGAGCATTTGTCCGATTGTCCAATATAAATCTTTCATATTTGAACGCGATAATAAAAACGGCTCAATATTTTCGGCTTTCATCTTTTGGGTTTGCAGATAAACCTCAAGCTTGACATCAAGCCCGCCGAATTCTTGATTTTGCTTCGAAGATAAATAGGGAAGAGGCTGCGGGTCGTCTGCGGCACGTTCAAACGCGGAGGTGCGAAACGGCGCGAGCGCTTCCATCGTGACAACAAACGGTGAAATTGTCGTGGCAAAGTTCTTCGCCAGAAACGGCCCCAACGGTTGATATTCCCACGCCTGAATATCCCGCGCTGACCAATCATTAACAAGACAAAGCCCGAAAATATGATCTTCCGCCGTTTCAATCGGAATCGAATCACCCAAATTGTTTCCGCGTCCGATAAAAAAGCCGACTTCCATCTCGTAATCCAGATTTTTAGCCGCGATAAAAACGGGCGGCGCATCCTGATCAGTGCGGTTTTGTCCTCTCGGACGTCTTATCGGCGTTCCCGAAACGACGATTGACGAAGCCCGCCCGTGATAACCAATCGGAACATATTTGTAATTCGGAAGCAGCGGATTATCAGGCCGAAACATCGCGCCAACGTTGGTCGCATGAAAAATTGAGCAGTAGAAATCGGTGTAATTGTTAATTTGGGTTGGCAAAATAATTTCAACATTATCTAACAGAATAGAGTTTTTCTCAGCAATATAGCGCTCTTCTTCACTTGCATCTTCCTTTAGAAGCTCAATCAACCTCTTTCTAAGTTTTGTGATTCTTGAAAGTGAAGAACTGGCTAACTTATCAATAGATAAACTCAAACCAAAATCTTCTTTTCCAAATGCAAAAGTTTTTTCATCCAAATCAATCACACCATCTCGAACACACCATTCTAGGATTAGAACTTGATTACCTATGACGACTCCAACCCAAGTTTCGTCATCATTGCTTTGTATCCAATTGTTTTCATCGCCTTTAATTTTAAAAGTACAAAAAGGTAAATTTTGAATTGGAAAATCGGTATTTGGAGCGTTGGCGGATTCGACCCAGCTTCGCAAATTCGGGTCGTGCGTTTCGTTAATTTCGTAGCTCATAAAAAAGTTAAAACGTTAATAAGTTTGTAGGGGCAGCGGCTTGTCCCTGCCCAATGAGCCGATAGGCGAACAACGGTTTCGATGAAAAGTTGCGCAATAATTACACATTGCTCGCGCTTACGCGCTCATTGGGCAGGGACAAGCCGCTGCCCCTACAATTTATTGTGCATGTCTATTCGCAATGGGGTTAGTACCCAGTCAGGTTGCTGCGGCTTTATAAGGTGTGAATGAGCGAGTTCATTGACACAAGCCACAATGTATCGGTTCTGATGTCTCACATCGTTTGCCCGGCCAAGTATCGCCGCGCCGTAT
>JBBQUS010000065.1:0-25386 GCA_038212235.1 Pyrinomonadales bacterium | reverse complement strand
GCTATCTTCCGCGATGGATTATGGGTGATCTTAAAGTCAGGCACGAACACGGTCAGCTACGTCACCTTTGGGCAAGCGGGAGACATTCCGGTGCCGGGAGATTACGACGGCGACGGAGCGGATGATCAAGCGGTGTATCGCAATGGTATCTGGTATCTCAATCGCTCAACCAGCGGCATCACGCAGATGTCGTTCGGAACGTCCACAGATATTGCCGTGCCCTCGATTTACACTCAATAGTCTTCTCCCTTTTAACCTTTCAACCAATTTTTAAGGTTGCTTGAAAATTGAAACTAAAATGGGATGTGCTTGAAAATTCGAGCACATCCCATTTTTGCTAAAACAATAATTACAAACGCCGAGTTGGATTATTCTCTCTCTAACTTTTTGGCCTTTCCAATCAGCGAGGCGAGTTCGGCCCGGTAACCTTTTAAATCATTGCCGCTGGCGCGTTCGACCATATTCAAAATTTTGTTGTAGCTGGCCGCGCCTTTGTAACGCGAATCACGCAGGAGCAAGCCGAATCCTGCGACAGCCGTCGCAAACTGCAAATTATCGGAGGCTGATTCGAACGCAGTTTGTTTGTCTATCAAACCGATGCTCATTAATTTGCTTTCCGTTTCATTGGGATCTTTGTAACGCAGCTTGACGGTTAAAAGCTCGTTGCTGCCGGTGCTTGACGATTCCACTTTGTCCGAATACTTAAGCGCGTCAACGCCCGGATTTTCAACTTTTTGGCCGATTGGAACGACTTCATAAAGAGCTGTTACGGAAGTTCCCGCTCCGATTTCGCCCGCATCTTTTTTGTCGTCGTTAAAATCCCGGTCAGCTAACAAGCGGTTTTCGTAGCCGATTAAACGATAACCGGCGACCTGCGCGGGATTAAATTCGACCTGAATTTTGACATCTTTGGCAATCGTGTAAAGCGTTCCGGCTGCCTGACTTCCGAGCGCCTTGCGAGCTTCTTCAATAGTGTCAATGTAAGCATAATTGCCGTTGCCTTTGTCTGCGAGTTTTTCCATCATCGAATCGTTGGTATTACCCGTCCCGAAGCCCAAAACCGAAAGGAAAACTCCGCTCAGACGCTTGGATTCAATCATTTTAACCAGTTCGTTGTCGCCGGTCAGACCGACATTAAAATCGCCGTCGGTCGCCAAGATAACGCGATTATTGCCGCCTTTGATAAAATTATCCTGCGCGATTTTGTAAGCCAGCTGAATTCCTTGTCCGCCATTGGTCGAGCCTCCGGCTTCCAGCTGGTTGAGCGATGACAAAATCTCCTGTTTGTTTCCGGCGCTGGTTGAAGGCAGCGCTAACCCGCTGTTTCCGGCGTAAACCACAATCGCCACGCGGTCTTTGGCAGAAAGCTGGTTGACCAGTAATTTCAAACCCTGTTTCAACAGCGGCAGTTTATTCGATTCATTCATCGAACCCGAAACATCAACTAAAAAAACGAGGTTCGAAGGCGGCACGTTATCGAGTGAAACCTTTTTGCCCTGCAAACCGATTGAAACGATGCGGTGGTTTTGATTCCAGGGACAAGCAGCCGCTTCGGTGGTCACGGAAAAAGGAACGTTGCCGACGGGTTGCGGATAATCGTATTCAAAGTAATTGATCAGCTCTTCGGTTCTGACCGCATCTTTCGGCGGCATTTGCCCATCATTTAAAAATCGGCGGACATTTGCGTAAGAAGCCGTGTCAACGTCAATCGAAAACGTTGAAAGCGGAGCGCGTGAGGCTTCCAGAAATGGATTTTCGTTAATTTCGGCGTAACGTTCGGCGGAAGTTTTTTGATCTTCATCAGAAGCCTGCCTACTTTTCATTTCCGATGGTGAAAGCGGCGCGCCGGCGGCGGCCATATTTGACATTGTGGCGTTTGACTGGACGGTTTCCGTTTGATTTCTCGAAACGTCTTGGGTGACAGCACTGTTTGAATTTGAAGTTTGCCTGCTTGTCGTTGAGCAGGCGTTTAAAAGAATGGAAAAAATTAGCAGGAAGGCGATTTGGATAATTGGGAACTGTTTCGGGTGACGGTCTGAAGTTTCTTTCGGTTTCATAAAATATCCTCACTAACAAAAAGCGGTTGGAAGTCTTGAACTTCTTTTGGCGATTTGAACGAGGAACGTGAAAGAAACTTGCAAAAGAAAAAAGCCGTTCTCGTGCGAACGGCTTTTGCGCAGAAATTTAAGCGGAATCTAGCGTTCGATTAAAAGAACGGGAATTGCGCTGTCTTCGTCAAAGTTGAGCGGAATTACTTTGCGAGTCAATTTGTAAGGCACAACATAAAGATTTTGATTTGGCTTTAACAAGCGACCCCAATTAACCGAGCGCGTAATTTCGATCTGATTATCATTATAATTTTCGGGTGAAATAAACTCGGTGGCAATTATGCGCGGTTGTGGATCTTTTGTGTAAATCGCCAAAAAGACTTGCCTGTTTTCGTTTAAATAAAGATCAGATTTATTGTTTGAATTCAGACTTAAACTGAATTTGCCGGTTGACAAATTCAGCGTTGCGATATCAACTGATGCCGAAAGAGGTTTTTCGAGTTTGGGAAAACAGCTTGTTTTATTAGTCACCTCATTTTGCGTGTAAACTTCGTTTTCTACAAAATTGACAAACGGTTTCGGAGCGAAAAATCCCCAGTAAAGTAAAAAAGTGGTTTTGACGATTACCAAAAATACCGATAAGCCTAAAATATGTCTGTTCATTCGGGCGAACTCCTTTTCTTGATTTCAAAACTTGGAACGGTTTTAAAATTTCTCCTTGCAAACTATTCTCGTCGTCTTTGCCAAAAACTGCAAACTTTTTCAGACAAATCTGGCTACAACCAAATTACCGTTCTTTGTGCCGAATCGCGCCGCTAGAGCCGGATACGGAGCCGATTCGGTTTTCAAGTCTGTGATTTCTAGTTCTAATTCCGCCTCTTTAATCTCGTCCGCTGCGCCTTCGATTTCTAAAAATAAGCCGAAAGGCAATTCGTCCACGACAACTTCAACATTTTTGAACTGCCAGGTTTTTCGCCGCTTTTCGTAAACAAGCGATTGTTTATAGCCGAGACTTTCGAGAATTGCCTCCATCGAAGCGCCGTCGGAAACCAGAGTTTCGTGTTCAATCCGGCGTTTAATGTCGGCGTCTGCCGGAGCGTTTGCCGAATCCTCAGTCGGCAGACTTTCTTTGTAAGTTAAAGTGACTTTGTCCTGTGTTTTCCGCAACCGCAAAATGCATTCTTTTAAACTCAAAATGCCGCCGCGAAAAAGAATATTTTCTTCAAAATCCTCTCCTTCAAATCGCGCTCCGACCGCTGCGAGTTTGTGCAAAACGCGCTCGCGCTGCTCTAAAGTCAGGCGATATTTTTTTTCTATCTCAAAAGCCATAAATTTTAGCTTTGCCTGATCCAGCGTAAAACCTCTGGAATCGTTGCTTTCTTGCCGTACATCAACATGCCAATGCGGTAAATCCGCGATGCCAGCCACGTCAGAGCCACCACTGTAGCAATATTCAAAATCATGGACAAACCGATTTGCCAGAGCGGAGGCGTTTGCGCGGCAACTCTCACCGGCATTACCAGGGGCGCGGTGAAGGGCAGCAGTGAAAGCCAGATTGAAAGATTAGAATTCGGGCTGTTCATCACCGGAAATATAGAGTAAAACGAACCCATCAAAGGAATAATAGCGATCAGGGCAAACTGACCGCCTTCCTGAACCGTCGTCACCATCGAACCGATCAGCGCGTAAATCGTCGCGTAGGTAAAAAATCCAATCAAAAAATAGACGATGACGAGAATGAAAAAAGCCGGAGAAAGCTGAGGCAGGGAAATGCCGACGCCGGCTCTGGCTAGTTGCGGCAGGACGTAAAGGCCAATCATTATGATTGATAAAATCCAAATCCCAAGCTGCGTCAACGCGCTCAGCCCGACGCCGACTATTTTGCCCATCATTAGCGTAAACGGTCGCGCCGATGAAAACAGAATTTCGGCAATCCGGGTTTCTTTTTCCTCAACCACTGCGGCTAAAATAGATTGCCCGTAAAGCGTCAGAGTCAGCATCAGCAGGAGACCGATTCCAAAATACAAGAGAAAACTTTCGCCCGAATCCTCAGTTTCTCCTATATCGTCAACACGATTACTATTAAGCTCGACATCGCGGTTGATTGCGTCGAGTTTTTCCGGACTGATGTTTTCGTCTTTCATCCGCACCCGGCGCACTGCTTGATTAAGCGCGTTTTTGACACGCGGTCTGATAGTCAAATTGCTGGCATTACGGGCGTAAAGCTCGAACGGAGCGTTTTTCAAATCAGCCGGAATGACCAGATATGCGTCGAGTTTTTGCCCGCGCAGGCGTTCATTGAGATCTCGCTTGATTTGCTCAAGAGGCATTGATTTGGAATCAAAATCTTCAACAACAAATTGAGCTTTAATTTTTTGAGACGCTTCTTTAATCTTATCCTGCTGCGAAGTGTTGATTTGAGCGAGCGGTTCCGTTTCGTTTTCATCGTCAGGCGCAAAGTCTTGATTTTCGGTGAGCATTTTGGCCACCGTTTCGCTCATTTTCCCGCTCTGATCAATGATTACGAGATGAGTCGCGTCGCCTTCAATCGTCATCATTAGTAGGGGAACAAATGAAAAGATCAAACCGGCGAGCGGAATAAACAGTGTCGAGAGAATAAACGTTTTTGACCAGACAATCTTTAAATACTCGCGTTTGACGACGGCTAAAAATTTTCGCATAACGTTTTAGTTGGCAACCTTACTTAACAAAGGTGTCTCTTTGATTTCTTCGATGAAAATGTCATTGAGGCTGGGTTCGATAAGCTCGAATTTGGTAATTTTTGCTCCCGTCTCGATTAACCGTTGTAGAAGAATTTGCGGATCGGCATCGTCCGCCAGCAAAATTTCAAGTTCGTCAGCATGAGCCGTGATTTTAGAAACCAGATTTTTATCCTCTAAAATCGTTTCGCCGCCAACAACGCGCAAAGCGATTAAATTTTTATTAAAGCTCGCTTTGACCTCGCGCAGACTTCCGGCTAAAACTTTTCTTGAACGGTTGATGAGCAAAATATCGTCACAAAGTTTTTCTGCCGTTGACATCAGGTGAGTTGAAAAAATAATGGTTTTTCCGGCGGCTTTGAGCTCCAACACAATATCCTGCAAAATTTCGACGTTGATTGGGTCCAGCCCGGAAAACGGCTCGTCTAGAATTACCAGATCGGGATCGTGAATAACGGCAGAAATAAACTGGATTTTCTGCTGCATTCCTTTTGATAAATCGGACGCCTTTTTGTTTTTCCATTCGGGCAAACCGACTCGTTTGAGCCAGAAATCAATTGCCGTGTCAGCGTGTTTGCCATCTAGATTTTTCAGCGCCGCGAAATATCGGAGCTGGTCAACGATTTTCATTTTCCGATAAAGCCCGCGCTCCTCCGGCAGATAACCGATGCGATCCTGCAATTGCGGCGAAACCGTTTGCCCGAACAATTCAATTTTTCCGTCATCGGGCGCGGTAATCCCGACAATCATCCGAATCGTCGAGGTTTTCCCCGCGCCGTTCGGACCGAGAAAGCCGAAAATTCGCCCTGCCCGAACATCAAAACTTAGATCGTCAACGGCGGCGAAATCTCCATACCGCTTAGTCACGCCCGCAACGTGCAAAGTTATCTTGTTCTCATTCATAAACTTATGTTGTTACTACGGCTGACAACCAAATTTAGTTCGCTGATTTCCCGTTCGTCAATTTATTAGTGAGATAAAGGGCAAGAATAGAAAAAGCGGTTAAAACAACGGCAAGAAGCTGCGCTTCGCGTTCCTCGCCGGCAAAAACCGCTTGGTAAATCGCGAGCGGCATCGTTTGGGTTTGCCCGACAATATTGCCGGCGAGCATGATTGTCGCGCCGAATTCGCCGAGCGCGCGGGCAAAACTTAAAACAATCCCGGCGATGATTCCGCGCCGGGCGAGCGGCAAAACCACCAGAAAAAAAGTTGATATTTCGCCGCGCCCTAAACTGCGCGCTGCGCCTTCGTATTGCAAATCAACCGATTCGATGGCCGCCCGCGCCGATTTGATCATCAACGGCAAAGCCATCACCGCCGCCGCCACAACCGCCGCATACCACGTAAAAGTTATCTGCCAGCCGGTCAAATTAAAGAGGTAAGAACCGATCAACCCGTTTCGTCCGAGCAAAACCAACAAATAAAACCCGGTCACAGTCGGGGGCAAAACGAGCGGCAGAGTCAAAACCGCGTCCAATAATTCTTTGCCCCAAAATTGCCGCTTCGCCAATAAAAACGCCGCCGCCAACCCCACGACAGCGACAAGAACGGTAGCGATTGATGAAACCAAAAGGGAAAGTTTAAGTGCCGACCAAATCAAAGCAGTTAGCAGTTAGCAGTTAGCAGTTAGCAGTTAAGCAAACACAATCGGTGCATAATGTGTTTGATAATTGTTGACTGCTAACTGTTAACTGTTTTAAATCCGTGTTTTTGCAAAATTTGCTGTCCGTCCGCGCTCAAGACAAACTCGATAAATTTTTGTCCGGCGTCTTGATTTCGGCTGGTTTTGATGACAGCAATCGGATAAAGAATCGGTTCGTGCGAATCGGCCGGAGCGCTGGCAACTTGATAAACTTTATTTTCGGCTGTTTTTGCATCAGAAGCGTAAACAATTCCTGCGCCAACTTCTTTACGCGCGACGTAATCAAGAACTTGTCGAACATCTTCACCAAAAATAAGTCTCGGCTTCAGCTTCTCCCAAACTCCCAACCGCGTCAAACTTTGTTCGGCGTATTGTCCGGCCGGAACTATTTTCGGATTGCCAATCGCAATCTTTTCCCCATTTCTTTCAAGATATTGCCCAAAGGTTAACGCCGGAACTTCAGAACCGGGCGGCAGAATCAGAACAAGTTCGTTTCTGACAAAGTTTTGGCGCGTTTCCTTCGCAATTAAATTCCTTTCTGCCAGCGCCTCCATTTGTTCTTGTCCGGCGCTGGCGAAAACGTCGGCGGGCGCGCCTTGTTCGATTTGTTTCTGTAAAACGCCCGATGACGCAAAATTGAAATTGACCTTTACGCCGGTTTGCTTTTGATAAATCTCACCGATTTCGCGAAAAGCGTCCTGCAAACTGGCCGCCGCTGAAACTGTGATTTCTGTAGTCTTCGCCTGCGGTGCGGCTGTTTTCCCGGCTTGATTGCAAGCCGCCAGTGAAAAAGCTAAAACGAAAAATATTGCGTGCCAAAATAAACGTTTAGAAAATTCCATAGTTTAAAAATATCATTCTCTAATCTTTAATAAACCATGCGAGTTTTTAACGTTCCTTTGACATTTTTTAGAATTTCAAAAGCTTCGCTCGATAATTTGTGGTCAATGTCCAGAATGACATAGCCGATGTCATCGTTGGTTTTGAGATACTGCCCTAGAATGTTGATGCCGTGCTCGGATAATTTCGAGTTTATTTCGCCCAAAACGCCCGGAATATTTTGATGAATGTGCAATATCCGGTGCGTGGCGGCTTGCGGCGGCAGATTCAGAGACGGAACGGTATGCGAGCCGTTTGATGTGCCGAGTTCGAGATAGTTGATCAACTTTGCCGTGACGTCCAGACCGATATTGGCTTGGGCTTCTTCGGTTGAGCCGCCGATGTGGGGCGTTAAGATTGTGTTCGGCAAATTTTGCAGAATTGACGTAAAATCAGCGCCGTTTTTTTCCGGCTCATCCGGAAAAACGTCAATCGCCGCCCCGACAATTGTTTTATCGTCAATAAACTTTTTCAAAGCCGCCAGGTCAACCACGTCGCCCCGGCTGTAATTGATA
This sequence comes from Pyrinomonadales bacterium, assembly GCA_038212235.1. Taxonomy (GTDB): domain Bacteria; phylum Acidobacteriota; class Blastocatellia; order Pyrinomonadales; family Pyrinomonadaceae; genus JBBQUS01. Next base: position 17,582 of record JBBQUS010000065.1, on the reverse strand, counting down.
AAAATGCTCCCCTTTGGCATTAGGGAAAGAGTTTCTTCATTAATCATGCTGCGCGTGGTCGCATCAGAAGGAACGTGCAGTGTCACGATGTTTGATTTTTTGAGCAATTCGCGTAAATCGCGTTCCTGCTTGGCGTTGCCGTGGGGTAATTTGGTGACGATATCGTAATAAATGACGTTCATTCCCATTGCTTCGGCCATCACCGAAACTTGCGAGCCGATGTTGCCGTAGCCGATAATGCCGAGCGTTTTGCCGCGCAGTTCAAAACTTCCCGCCGAATCTTTGAGCCATGTCCCTCGGTGCGCCGCTGTGTTTTTATCGGTTATTTTGCGAATCAGCATCACGCTCAAACCGATCACAAGTTCGGCGACCGAACGGGTATTTGAGTAAGGCGCGTTAAAAACTCCGATGCCTTTATTAGTCGCAGATTTTAGGTCAACCTGGTTGACGCCGATGCAAAAACAGCCGATGGCCAGCAATTTATCGGCGTGAGCGATGATGTTTGCGGTAATATTGGTTTTTGAACGAATGCCCAAAATATGAACGCCCTTAATCGCTGCGATTAATTCCTGCTCGCTCAATGCTCCGGAAAGCTGCTTGATTTCCGCGTAACCGCTTTCCTTAAATTCCTCGATGGCCGAAGCGCTGACGTTTTCGAGCAGCAAAATTTTGATTTTGTTTCTTGGATAAGATGTTTCTTGGTTCGCCATAAAAACTTAGAAAAGACTTTGAAAATAATGAGCTAACAAAAACAAAGGTTTTAGTTTAAAATTTTCTTGATTTTTTAATTTGCGTGAAGTTTATCACAAACAACTTCAAAATAAGGACAGTCTAAAAAAGCGTGGAAAATTTTGTTTACCGCAATGGTTCTGCAAAAGTCGAGGAAAACGTGCCGCTCGAAGATTTACCGCAGCTTTTGCGGGACGAGCGCAATATTGTTTGTATAGATTTAGATCATCCGACACCGCAAGATGAAGAACAAATCCTGGCCAACATCTTCAATTTTCATCCGCTGACGATTGAAGATTGCCGTCTCAATCACAGCCAGCCGAAAATAGAAGAATTTCCCGATTATCTTTATTTTATCGTTCACGGCATCCTTTCCGACGAAGATATCACGCGTAATTTTGCCACCAAAGAACTTGACGGTTATCTGGGCAGGAATTTTGTGGTCACATATCACCACGAAGATTTTCAGAGTATTGACGCAGTTAAGCGCCAGCTTCGTTCGAGCCCGATTGCCTGCCAGCGCGGCGCGGCGTATTTGCTGCATCAGATTCTCGATCATCTGGTTGACCAGTACGCGCCTGTGATTGACGATTTCGAAGGCTATATTACAAACCTCGAAGACCGTATTTTCGGATTAAAAAAGGCTAATAACGCCGTCCTCGCAGAAATTGTCGCGGTTAAGCGCAACGTCATGCGTCTGCGCCGCGTTTCAACCAAGGAATTGGATATTTTGTACCGGATGAGCCACGGCGAATTTAAACAGATTGAGCCCAATTTGCTGCCGTTTTATCGAGATGTTTATGATCATCTGATGCGCGTTTCGGATCTGGCGGAAAGCTACCGTGATTTAACCGGTGCGCTGATGGACACCTATCTTTCAATTATCGCTAATCGCACCAACGACGTGATGAAGGTTTTGACCGTTTTCTCCGCGATGATTTTACCGCTGACTTTAATCGCCGGAATTTACGGCATGAATTTCGACAATATGCCGGAACTGCACACCAAAGACGGTTATTTCGCCGTTTTGGGAATTATGGGTTTGGTAGCCGCGCTGATGTTTTTCTATTTCTGGCGCAAAGGCTGGGTCGGCGACAGTGACGAAAATTCTAAAACGGAGACGCGCAAGGGCGAAGACCGCGACTAACATTCTGCTGACAAGCTAATTAAAGCGAAGTTTTGACTTTGCCGGAAACTTTCGCTCGAAAGCACCGATAGTTTATCAGATAAAATTTTTAGAATAAAAAACGGAGCATCGCCGAATGTCGCCCAACCAAATCAACGCCGCTGCCCGCGCAAACGCCGCCGCCAACGAACCATCGTCGGAAGAAGTCAAACTAGATATTAAAGTTACGACCGGAGAATTCTTACCGGACAAAGAAATCGCCCGTCGCATTGTCAAACTGGCGCTGAACACAAAGGACGAAAAAAAAGTTGAAGAATTTCTCAGTCAAAGCAGTTTCCATCTCACCAAAACTCCGCCGCGCATGACTGAAAAAGGCGAAACCGTTTATCGTTTTGAGCCGGACGATCAATTCCGAAAATCAATCCAAAGTTTTCAAAAAACCGGCACTGCGCTTCGCCTTAGTGAACCCGTCGCCGGAAAGGCGGAAACACCAAAGCCGCCGAATAACAAAACCGGAAAACCTTTTACGGCAGAACTGCACAGCACGGGTGAACGAGGACTGCCCAAATTTTCTCTGCCCCGTGAGACGCCAGTTTCAACCGGAAGAAATCTCCGCCAAACTACTGTTGAGGAAGCCAGACAAGGAAAAGATGGAATGAGCGTGCTGGTGCGACTCAATCCGAAGGATTTTGTCAACCCGCAAACCGGCAAAGTCATTGTGCCGGACGGCGATCCGCGTTTTGAAGTTTTGCAGGCGGTTCGGGCTGGCGCCAAACAATTAAAATATAGTGACGAGGCCGTTAGCCAAGTTCTCAAAGGTTATTCGGATAAATTCTCGGTTGCTGCCGCCGGAACCGGCAAAATTCGCACTGCTCAGGAAGTTCGTCAAGGATTAGTGCAGGCGGCGCGCGACGGAAAACCATACGAATTTGGCTTGCCGGCGGGAATTCGCCGAGAGCTTTACCGCGCCGAAATCGGTTTGCACGGCACTGAGAAAGAAAAAATACAGGTCAGGGTTGACGAAGAGCTGGATAAAATAGATCAAAAGTACGCCAGAGAAAAACCGCCGAACGACGTTCAAAAAGCGGCTCTCGAACTCGCCAAACTGCAGGAAAAGAAAGCTGCCGTTGATTTTTTGGTCAATCAAAGCAAAGACGTCCGCAACCCAAACAGCTGGCAGGAAAATATTGCTAATCAGGGAGCGGATTTTATCGAAAAAGCGGCGCGCTTTTCGGTTGACACGCATCCGCTTTACCGTTTTTTGCCGGAAGAAGCCAAAAAACAAATCGTTGATTTTCAAATCGGCATTGCGCGCGGAACGGTCGGACTGGTCGGCGCGGCCAAAGGCATCAACGATTTTCTTCAGGATGCAGCAACCGATGCGCTGCTTTACACGGCAAAAGAAACCGGATTGGCTGAGAAACTCGGAATTGACGTTGATAAAATTCAAACCGGTCTAGACGCCCAGCGCAAAGAGGAAGCCAAACTCTGGTCGAGCGTCGTCAATATGTCCACCGAACGAATCGCCAAAAATCAGTTGGCTTTTGAAGTGAAAAACTCGGCGGGACTGAAAATGTCTGTTTTTGAAGCGCCCAATTGGTCGGTCAAAGCCGGTGAGATTACGGCTCAAGCCGTGCCGTTCATCGCTGTCGGCGTGGCAACGGGCGGCGCATCGCTTCCGGCTTCGATTGCCATTTCGGCTGCCACGGGCGGCGGCATCGCGCTCGGCGGCACATATTCGCAAACCAGACAATACGAACCGGCAATAAAAGCCGCCGTTATCGGCGCGGCGCAGGGAGCGGCAATTCCGCTGGCCGGCAGCATGGGCAAAATCGCGGGCGGATTGGGCGGCGAACTGTTCGCCGACGCTGCCGCCAACACCGCTTTTACTTACACCGTTGGCAAACTGCAGGGGCGCAGCGATGCGGAAATCGGACAGGATATTTTACTGCAGCTGGGGCAGGCGGGAGCATTCCGGATCGGCGGCGGATTGCACAAAGCGATGGAGCAGCGCGCCGGGAAAACGCTGATAAGCGAGCAAGCAGTCCAAGCGGAATTTGAAAAAGTCGCTCAAGCGCCGGAGTTTCTGCAGGCGGTCAAGGAAACCGTAGCAACTTCGGCGGGCAACCAAACCGAACGCTTTATCAGACAAACCGAAATTGAAACGGTCGCTAAAAATCTCGAATCTCCAAACGGAAAACAACCCGCCGCGCCAAACGCGAAGGTCGGAGAATTAAATAATAAAGCTGCCGGGATTCGAACCAGAATCAGCGAGCAAACCCGGACTATCCTCGGGGAATGGGGCGGCAAAAACAAAGTATTCACGCGCGAACAATACACGCAGGCGCGAACCGAATTACGTCAAGTCAAAATGTATTCCGGCATTCCGGCGGACAAACTCCCGGCTTTAATTAAGATTGCCGGACATCACCTGGAAGCCGGAGCGCGCGGTTTGACCGATTTTGTTCGCGTGATGAAAGCGGAGATGAAGTCTCAAAATATCAATTTGAGCGAAGCCGATTATCAAAAACTGCATTCCGAAGCGACAAAAGAATATTTAACCGATTTGCGCGGCAAATTATCCGAACCGGCGGCCAAAGAATTTGATGCCTCGCGAACCAGCATCGGCGACGAAGCGCTTTTGCAAAAGCTTCCGGCAACTTCCGAAAAAGCTCTTCAATCGCTCGAAGCCGTGACGGGCGGCAATAACACGCCGCCAACGGCCAAATTATCAGCCGCCGATACCAGATTTTGGAACGAAAAAAATCTGGGACTGGGCGAAATCGTCGAGAAGCATTGAACCGCACCGACCTCGACGCGACGACGGCAAAAAGCGTTTCGGAAACTCTCATCAGCATCAAAGACGCGATTAAAAACAATAAGCTGGAAATCAGCGGCTCGCTCCGAGATTTGGTCAGCAGTCTCGGAAAATCCGATCCAAAGAAGGTCAGCGAAAGCCTCGCCGAGCTCGAACGCGCGGCGGAAATCGCGCAAAAAGCCGATTTAGCGCCGAATACCAAAGTTATCGTTGGGGCGCAAGCCGGTCAGCAGATCACCAAATCAACCGGTTTGCCCGACATTGACGTTCCAAAAGTGGAAGCCGACGTTTATTACCAAACAAAAGACGGGGTGCTGCATTTAGACGAAGTTAAAGACACATTCAACGCGCTAACCTCAAAAATTGACGAAAGCATTAAAGCAACAAACGAAGGAAGTGAGGCAAAACAATTTGGACGCTACGACGAATGGATCAGAAAGGGAGCCGATACCGGGGAAGTTCGTCAGGTTGCAGTAGTTGTCAGGAAATCGGGACCGGGATTCGACAGTTTGCTTGATCCGGCGAGAATTGGAGAGCTATCATCAACAATCGGACAGAATCCAAATCAACAGATTTTGCAGGTTGGAAATCGAGCTTTGAGCGTCAATGATTTGAAGTCAATCTACAAGGATGCAAGAACCAAGCTAGGTCAGCTAATGAAAGAAAATACGGGCAAAAAACCTGTAGATTTGGCGAAAGAGTATTTTGGTTCGCTGGACAAAACTTTTGAGACATTGGGCAAAGAATACGGCACAAGGGTTGGAGATATGAAGTAATGCAAACGATAACTGAAAACATGGATGTGGATTGGCTCGTCGCAACGAGCGAAACACTTGAGATGCGTCTTTCGCAACTTGCCGCCGATTCGCAAAGCCGCGAAACTGTCATCGGTGCAATTGAAAAGTTAATTGAGAAATATATTTTGCCGGCAATGGTTGATTGTCCGCTCTCGTCCGCTCCGCTCGATACTTTTGATTTGGATGCAGTGGCCGGAACGAAAGTGCGCGGTTTAGTTCTAGGATTATTTGAGGAAAAAATGCACGAGTTAGAAAAACCAAGCGATGAAACTCTCAAGCAAGCATTGAATTACATTGAAGTTCCAATTTCCGATGCGGCGCAGAGAAATCGTTTTTATCGGTGTTGGGCGGCGGAGCAAGCCAATTCTTCGATATTAAAACTCATTCAATTTCTCCAAACATCGCTCACCGGAATCAATCCGGCGAAAATTGAAAGCGCTCGAAGCGAACAGATTCGTGTGGAAAACATCTTGAAAAATAAACTTCCGGACGGATTAGAGTTCGCGCTTGAATCGTTTCGCGAGAGACTCAATCGCGGAATCTAACGGCGGCGAACCTTGCCAAGTCAATTGAAGAATGTCGCTTTGACAAAACTGGAGACCGAGTAACGATTAACAAAAACTTATGATTCAACGTCGCAAACAACCTCAGTTCGGTCGCACCTGCTTATTTGTCTCTTTGGTTTGCGCTTTACTGATAACCGGTTCAACCGCAACAAACGCTCAACGGAAGATTTCCAAGCCGCGGGTTGCCAAAACCAAACGTAATAAAACCAAAGAATTAATTATCGTTACGAATGACCCCGAGGTCGACGTTGCCGGCCCTGGCCTTTCTTTCTTTGACGGAACTGTTTTTAATGGTATTTATCGCAATGAAAATCTAAAATTTTCTTTTGAAATTCCCGAAAATTGGGTTTTCTTTGTGAGCGGCCAAACGATCTTGAATGATGGTTCGCAAAAGAGTGCGCTTACTCTTAAGGCCGAGTTAAATCGAGAAAACGGGTTAGATCTATTTGTCACGATGCAATATCAGCCGGGACAAGCCCCGAACGCAATCTTTTCCATCAGACAACAAAACCTACAAACAGATTTGTCGCTTGCAGCGACGGGCAAGAAAATGCTTGCGGAATCACTTGAAAGCGGAGATGCAACAGTCACAAAAAATTTGTCGGCGGTGTCGGTTGACGGAGTTAAAGGTTTTGTTTTTGAAATTGAAAACGGTGTTGCCGACAACCGCTTTCTCCAAAAAACCTTTCTCGCTCCGCGCGCTGATGACAACATTTTACTGCTCACCTGGGTTTTGAAAAAAGAAAGCAGCCCGCAAATTATTGAAGATGCAATGAAAACCTTTCGCCTCGAATAACTCTTATGCGAAATTGGGTTAAGGCGATTTTGCTTTGAGGTGATATTCCGGTTTGCAAAACTCCTTCGGTTCTTCGCCGACTTTAAAAGTTTTGGGACGCGGATGCGGACACGACTGAACGGCGATTAAACCGGTTTCCGAGCAGATTTGCAGAACAATTGTCCGCTGTTTGATTGTTGGCTGATCCGGAGCGCTGCTGTTTTGGCGCATCGGGCTGTTCGGCTCGACATAAATTTCATCGGGCGTGGGTTCCGGCCGAGCGTTTACGGGCGTTGGTGACTCTTCCGGTTCGGGGAAAACTTCCGGCTGATCGCCGGTCGAATTATAAGTTCCGCTGAGTTTGTCCGGAATCGTGCCCGCAACAAATAATTCGGTGCGGCGAAATTCTACGGGAACAACAGCTATTATTTTCGTCGGAGCGACGTTTGGCGCGTTCGGATCGCCAGGGGCGAAATCTCCATCATTCGGCAATGAATTAGGAGTCGGCGTCGGAACCGGCGTCGGCGTCGGAGCCGCATTCACATCAGCCAGAGGCTCGCCGTTTTCATTGATCGCCTGACCATTGCGAATGTCAATCACGGCTTTGCTGACGCCCGCCGGCATTGCCCAATCGCCGTTCCATTCGGGATGCTCGTCAAGCGCGGCTTTCATAAAATCAGCCCAGATCGGCATTGCCGAATCAGCGCCTTTAAGTCCCAAATCATCGCCGTTATCGAATCCGACGTAAACTACGCAAACGAGATCAGGCGTAAATCCGGCAAACCAGCCGTCGCGCGAAGTTCCGGTTTTACCGGCGATAGCAGTTTTGTTCGGGACGTTTTTAAAGCCCCAAGCGCGTAGTTCGGCCGCCGTTCCGCGATTGACGACATCTTTTAAAATGTCATCCATGACATAGCTGACTTCAGGTGTTAAAACCTCAGTTTTTTGGGTGACCGGCGCGGCCACTGTCATCCCGTCGCCCGTCGTCACTCGGTTGATTGAAATGGGCGAAGTGCGTTGTCCGAGATTGGCGAAAGTCGTATAAGCGGCCGCCATTTCGAGCGGCGTCACTTCGGCGGTGCCGAGCGCCATTGATGGATATGCGCGCGGAACTTTGGGCAGTCCGGCGCGGGCGGCGAGATTCATAACTTTGCCGACGTTGACTTCCATCGCGACGTCAACCGTGATGACGTTCTTGCTTTTAACGAGCGCGTCGCGCAAAGTCATGTCTTTGTTGCTGAAAGTATCGCCGTAATTATTCGGTTTGTATGTATCGTTGCCGAAGCTGAAAACTTTGGCTTCGTCCTTGAAAATAGTTGCCGCCGTAATCACGCGCGGCGATGGATTATATGCCGTATTAATTGCCGTCGCGTAAACGAAGGGCTTAAAAACCGAACCGGGCTGGCGTTTCGCGTCGGTGGCGCGGTTAAACTGATTTTCGAGATAATCGCGCCCGCCGATCATCGCGACGATTTCGCCGGTTTTCGGGCGAATAGCGACGAGGGAAGCGTTCAAGCCGGGTTTGTTTTTGAAAACCTTATCTAGTTTGTCGAGCCGTTTAGAAAGCGCATCGTGCGCGACCCGCTGCAAATCCGGATCAAGCGTAGTGTAAATCCTCAAATGGCTGACGGCTTCGGGATCGGCCACGATTTTCGTTAAATCTTCCTGCGCGTATTCGGTAAAATAAGGCGTGTCAACCAGATTTTCTCTTTTTTGCGGCGGCTGCAAATTGAGCGGCGTGTGTTTGGCTGCGGCGACTTCAGCGGGCGTCGCGGTTCCGGCTTCAACCATCGAATCCAGAACCTGATTACGCCGTTCGGTGACTTTGTCCGGATTTCTATAAGGGTTGTAACGATTGGGACTGCGAATAATTCCGGCCAAGAATGCCGATTCGGCTAAATTAAGCTGGGAAACGTCTTTGCCAAAATACGCGTTGGCGGCTTCGCCGACGCCGTTAATCGAAAAGCTTGCCTGCTGTCCAAGATAAATCTGGTTAGAGTAGAGTTCGAAAATCTTTTCCTTGGAGAGCCTGGTTTCCAAAATTATTGACATGAAAGCTTCCTGAAGTTTGCGCGTCAGACTTTTTTCATTTGAAAGCAAAAGATTTTTGACAAGCTGCTGGGTGATTGACGAACCGCCCTGATTGGCAATCGGCGAGTTGTCATTTTCCGTGTCAACGCGTCGCCACAACGCACGCAAGATTCCGCGAATATTGACTCCATAATGCTCAAAAAAAGCCCGGTCTTCGGTGGTCGTAATAGCTTTGACCAAAACCGGCGGCAGGTCTTTAAAATCAACCGGTTTGCGCCGTTCGCGGTCTTCGCCTAAAATTGACGTCAGAAGTTTTGGCTCAAGCAGGGCTGTCTGATATTTTTCTCCGGTTTTTAAATTTGAAATAGCTGTGACCGACTTGCCATCTTTGCCAAAGTTCACGCGCAACGGTTTAAAAGCCTGCTTTTCGTCAATTGTCGAATTTGTGCCCGGTTCAATTGTCAACCCGTTGCTGTCAGCTGCGAAACGCCCGCGAATCTCGCTGGCGTTCGAGTTTTTATCAACGTAATTGGCGTTTTTAAGATATGACACAAGTTCGTCGAGAGATTTTTGCTCGCCCACTCTGAGCGTTTTGGGCGCAGAATAAATTCCAGCTGACTGCGTGAAAATCTCGCCTCGCAGCAATCCGTCAACTCTCTGAGAATATTCCGACCAGAAATAGCTGAACGCTAGACACGCGCCAACAATCAAAATAATGACCGGGCCAAAAAAAGCCGGATGAACGAGGAAATTAAATATGCGGCGTCTGAGGCGCCGCCAGCGCGTTTCGTTGGGCGGGATAAAAACTACTTTGCGGTCAAAATTACGCGGAAGTTTCTCAAAACGTCTCGCGTTATTTGAGTTTCTCGGAGAATTTACGGGTGTGCGTGTTGCCATTGTTAAGAACTATCGGCTCAAATATCAATTTCTTACTTGAACGTGCTGTGAGAAAAATCTTTCAACTTCATCGCGCGTCATTTCACCCGCCGCGATTTTGAGAAACAGATCAATGAGTTCCTGCGCCGAAGAATACATTTCAGCATTGTTACGCGCCAAAAATAAAAGGCTAACAGCTGCTCCTATTCTCTTGTTGCCGTCAACAAAAGCATGTGCTTGTGTTAAATGAAAAGCATAGGTTGCCGCGCCAATTGCCAAATTTATACTTTCGTAATAATAGCGATTTTCTGCGGCGCAAAGAGCTGATTCAAATGCTCCTTCGTCACGCAAACCAAATGAGCCGCCGAAACGCTTAATCGAATCATGATGTAGTTCCAAAGCCTCTTCTCTATCAACGAAAATTAATCCGACTTGACTCATTGAGCGCCTTCAGCCAGTGCTTTGAAAACATCTTCGTACTTGTCAAACATTTCACTTTTTAACTTTTGAAATTCCTGTTTGCGAGTATTTGTTTGCAGAGAACGCAGCACTATTACATCTTCGGAAGTCATTACCTCGATCTCGCCGCCGTTTGGAATGCCTAATTTATCCAGCATTTCCTGCGACAACGGTAAAACAAAGCTGTCACCGATTTTTGTGATCTTAACTTGCGTTGTCATAAAATTCTTTGCCAGTGCCAATGACGACTATACAAATTTATAAACCTTTACCGATAACGTGTCTAGCAAAACTTGTTTGACAGATGTTGCCGGAATCGGCTAACTTTGGCGGCGCAGCCTTATTCTTAAGATGCGCAATGCCGTTTTCACGTTTAGCCGCAATTTTTTCTCTCCTGACTCGACAGAGTTGGCTGTTCGCCGCGCTCACTATTTTGCTGGCGGTGATGGTCGGCGCGGCGGGTTTCGCATGGATTGAAGATTTAAGCGCGGTTGATGCAATTTACCTGGCCACGCAAACTGTCGTCACGGTCGGATACGGAGATTTGCCGCCGAAAACTGAGGCAGGGCGAATTTTTGCCACAATTTTTATGCTGGTCGGCGGCGGCGCGGTCGTTTACGCTCTCTCGATCTTGGCGCAGCAAATTGTGCAGTCTGAGGTTTTAGCCGCGCTCGGCGGGCGGCGCAGATCACAAGCTATGAGTAAGCTCGAAAATCATTTTATCGTCTGCGGCGCGGGACGCGTCGGTGCGAGAATTATCACAGAACTCAAAAAGCAAAACTGCCAGTTCGTCGTACTCGAGGCTGACGAAAAAAAAGTCGCGCCGCTCATCGAAGCCGGAGAAATGGTGATTATCGGCGACGCCACGCTGGAAGAAAACTTGAGACGCGCCCGCGTCGCCCAGGCCAAGGGGCTGGCGGCGTGTTTGCCGGATGATGCCGACAACGTTTACGTCGTTTTGACCGCGCGTGATTTGAACCGGGAAATGCATATCGTCGCCCGCGCCGTGGAAGAACAGGCTGAACCGAAATTAATTCGCGCCGGAGCCAATCGCGTCGTCGCCCCGACCATTATCGGCAGTCTCAGCATGGCTCGCGCCCTGACAAAACCGGCGATTGCGGATTTTATGGATTCGATTATCGCGGAAGAACTGGATTTGGTTTTTGAAGAATTTTTGATCGGGCCGGATTCAATTTACGCCGGGAAAAAAATAAAAGAGACAAACATGCGCACCGAGCTTGATTTAGTGATCATTGCGATTCGGCGCAAAAGCGGTGAACGCATTTTTCACCCGTCCGGCGAGACTGAAATTGCGGCGGGCGATTTGCTGATTCTCATCGGACGGGCTGAAACGCTGCAGAAAATGCTCAAAGTCGTCGGATAAAACTATTTCCAGGTGACTTCAATTTGTTTATGAAAGTTTTGAAAAAGAGTGGATTGTTCAATTTGTTTTTTCGAGCTGTAAAATTCAACCGCGCCCGATTCGTAACAGAGCCAAACTTCCCGTGCGCCGCGCTCAAAATATAACTTTCTTTTTTCACTCATCTCGCGTTTTGAATTGGAGCGGTAAACAATCTCAATACAGATTTCCGGCGATTCTTGGTAAGGCGTTTCATAACCGTTTTTTTTGAGAAACTCGCCGGAACACCAAGCAACATCAGCAACTTTAACGCCGCTTGTTGTTTCGATTGAACACTCGGGAATTGCTTTGCCAGCGCCCAGATTTCTTAATAAATAAATAATTTCCCCTTGGAGAAAACTATGTTTATTAGTTGCTGCGCTCATCACGATTTGTCCCCATTGATTGGTTTCGATTTTGAAGGGCAAATCCTGTAGCGCCGGATTTTTGATTATTTCTGTCCATTCCATAAACTCACCCATTTGGCTGTTCGGTAAATAAAGCGTTATTATTGCTGAGATGAAGATTCTTGTCACGGGCGGGAGCGGATTTTTAGGCACGCATGTCCGCAGCTTTTTTAACGCCGATGATTTCTCGCGGCGCTCCGGGTTTGACGTTTTAAATCTCAACGACGCTTCAAATGTCGCGGGTTATGATGTCGTCATTCATCTCGCCGCGTTTCTCGACAAATCGCCGGATGCGGCGGAAAGCTGTTTTTTGACCAACGTCGAAGGGACGGTTAATTTGCTCCGCAACATGTCGCCGAATTCAACGTTTATTTTTGCTTCGACCAAAGATGTTTACGGCTCTTTTGCCGACGAATATCTGGAAGTTCCGGAATCCTGTCCGACGATTTACAGCGGGCAGTCGGCGCTCGAATGGTCAAAGCTGATTGCCGAAAAATACGTCGAGTTTTATGCCCGGACAAATAATTTTCGGTCGTGCATTTTTCGGCTCGCGACCGTTTACGCACCGGCTTCGGAGGGCAACGAGCCAAACTTTGTCTCGCACTACCTGGAAGCAGTTAACATGGGCGAGCAGCTCAGACTTCCGGCGGGCGGTACGCCAAAACGCGATTTGCTCTATGTTGAAGATTTTGCCGCAGCCTGCCGCGCGTTTATTGATTCGGATGTGCAGCATGGTTTGTATAACCTGGGCGGCGGCGCGGCAAATGCCGCCAGTTTAATCGAACTGGTCGGACAAATCGAAGAACTGGCGGGCGCCAATGCAGTTATTTCGAGCGAATCTTCACCGGCTCCGGTTCCGCTCAACTACATTTCTGATTTAACAAAAATAAATCGCGAACTCGGCTGGCAGCCGCAAATTTCACTTGCCGATGGCCTGCGTCGTTTATTGTGAAAGCTGAAAATATTAGACGGGTCGTGGTGCGCGGAACGAATTGGGTCGGTGACGCCGTGATGAGCGTTCCGGCTCTCAAAGAGCTGCGCCGCGTTTTGCCGGACGCGCGGATCACGCTTTGTACTCGCAGCTGGGCCAAAGGGATTTTCGCCGACGCCGATTTTATTGACGATATTCTGGTTTACGACAAGCAGAAAAACGCTTTCAAAGGCGTGTGGCAAGAGGCAGGGAAATGGCGCAGATGCAAATTTGATTTAGCATTGCTGCTCAATAACGCTTTTGAATCGGCGGTTCTGGCAAAAATCGGCGGCGTCAAGCGCCGTTTCGGTTATCGCACCGATGGACGCGGATTTTTGTTGACCGATTCAATTCCAGTGCCGCTCTGGAAAAACGAGCGACACGAAGTTTTTTATTATCTGAATTTAATTGCCGAACTTGAAACCAAATTATATGGCGAAACGCAGGTTTGGAAACACGAACCAAACATCGCTCTCGGCGTTTCCGAAATCCGAAAAGACGTGGCGCGGAAAATATTAGCCGAGAACGGCATTGATTTATCCGAAAAATTTATCGCGCTCTGCCCGGGCTCAACCAACAGCCGCGCCAAACGCTGGCCGGCCGAATCCTACGCCGAACTCGCCGATATGCTGCAAAGGGATGTGCACAGCCAAGTCGTATTAATCGGTTCACCGGATGAACTGGAAGTTTCTCAAAAAGTCCTTGATGCTTCCAGGACAAAGCCGATTCTGCTCACCGGAAAAACTACCTTGGCCGAAGCCGTCGCAATTTTGAGCGTCGCCGATTTGCTCGTTACTAATGACACGGGACCCGCGCACATCGCTCCGGCGCTCGGAACTAAAACCATTGTGATATTCGGCCCGACGCGTCCTGAAACGACCCGGCCGTTTTCCGACCTCGCTCAAATAATTGCCAAACCGCCTTCTTGCGCTCCATGTCTGCTCCGTGACTGCCCGATTGATCATCGCTGCCTGACGGCGATTTCTCCGCTTGACGTTTTCGCTCTGAGTTAGGCCAGAAGGGTTTGAAAGGCGCGGGTTAGCTTGCTTTGTCTAATTAACCGCTTAACGTTGGGAAAATCTGTTTATTGGGCAGTGAGTTTGACTTAATTATTCTAGCTGTGTTAAAAATAATCTGACTTTTCCTTATTTCAATCCACTAGGATGTTCTTTACTTTAACCACGCTGTAGGCGAATTTTTTATCACTGCGTTTTGTTAAAAACGAGTCGCTATCTTTTTGTAATTCAACTTACCTTTTACTCAGGAGTACACTTGATGAATAACGATTTGACAGTCCAACGCCGTAGAGGACTCTGGCTGTCTCTTTCCACACTCGGGTTGATTGGGACGCTGATCGCAACCGTTCCTTTTCAGTCTCTTCAACACGCCGCCGTTCAACAAGACGACGGATTGCAAATAACCCAAAGCAGCAACCCGGATTTCCCGAATTACGACGTTCGACTTGATAAAAGCGCCGCGGCAAAACTTGAAAGTTTTCGCGCCGCCAGCGGCAAAAATTTATTGTCAATTGCCAACGACCGGCAGAAAATGATTGCCGGTGAAGAAAACCTCCGCCGCCTGGTTCCCACTCTCAAGGTAGAGTATAACGACACCCTTCATCTGCCGGAAGTAATCGGCCCCGATGTGGCGCGCGGCAAAGCCGTTTTAACGGGCGCAACTGCAGCCAAACGTTCCGATGCTTTGCGGAATTTCGTCAGGGAAAACGGTGATTTAATCGGATTAAACCCCGGGCAGGCTGATAGTTTGACCGTCACTTCGGATTATACCAATCCAAACGGCATTCTTTCATTTGCCAGTCTCGAACAAAGAATTAACGGAGTGCCGGTTTTTCAGGGCGAAATCAAAGCCGGTTTTGACCGCCAAAACCGCATGTTTAGAGTGATTAACGATCTTGCTCCCGGACTTGACACGCAATCGCTTTCCAGTAATTTTGGCAGTCCGGAAATGGCCGTCCAGGCCGCTTTCAGAAATGTCTCGCGGGGAATTAAGTCGCAAGATTTAGCGCGTAACGATGCCGCTTCGACCGATTTGAAAGTAACCTTCGGAACCGGCGATTGGGCGACAACGGCGGAAAAAATGTATTTTCCGACCGAACCGGGCGTGGTTCGCGCCGCCTGGCGAGTGCTCGAATGGGAACCGGTGGCGGCGTACTACGTGATGGTGGATGCGGAAACGGGCGCAATGCTGTGGCGCAAAAATATTACGGACGATCAAACTCAGTCGGCAACCTACAATGTTTACAGCAATACGACCAGCATGACCAACGCTTTGAACAATCCGGCTCCGCTCGTTCCGGGACCGCTCGATCCCGGCCTCGGCACGCAGGGAACGCAGCTGGCTCGGACCAACGTTACTTTAGTTGGCAACGAAGCGCCCAACACCTTTAACAATCTCGGCTGGATTACCGACGGCACGAACGGGGCGGACGGTTGGACGGATGGTAACAACGTTCAAGCCGGTCTCGATATTGACGGAGTCAACGGCGTTGACGCGCCGGTCAACGGAACCGGTCGAGTTTTTAGTTTCGATTACAACCCGCCGCCGGGAATTGGCGGGACGACTCCTGATCCCATCACTTCTACGGCTTCGCGCAACGGCGCTGTCACTCAATTGTTTTACTATGATAACCGCTATCACGATGAAGTTTACAAATTAGGCTTTACCGAAGCGGCGCGCAACTTCCAAAACGATAACTTTGGACGCGGCGGCGTGGCCGGCGACCGTGTTTCAGCCGAAGCGCAGGATTCATCGGGAACCAACAACGCTAACTTCTCAACTCCGGCCGACGGCGGACGCGGCAGAATGCAGATGTACCGTTTTACCCAGACTCCGAATCGCGACGGTGATATTGACGGCGATGTCGTGCTTCACGAACACACCCACGGTTTATCAAATCGTCTGCACGGCAACGGCAGCGGCTTGTCCAACAACGTTTCGGGCGGCATGGGCGAAGGCTGGTCGGATTTTTACGGTCTGTCCCTCCTTTCAAAACCGACTGATCCGGTTAACGGCATTTACTCAACCGGTTCGTATGTGACATACAACGCTTTCGGAATCGGTGCGACAAACACTTATTACGGTATTCGCCGTTTTCCATACGCGCCGATTGCTTTTACCGGCGGCCCGTCAAATCGCCCCTTTAATCCGCTGACCTTTAAAGATATTGATCCGGCGCAGGCAAATATCAGCGACGGCGCTTATCCCGCCTCGCCCCCATTTGCCAGCAGTTCGGCGAGCGAAGTTCATAACGCGGGCGAAGTCTGGTGTTCGGCTTTGGTCGAAGTTCGCGCAAAGCTGATCAATAGCGCCGGTAACACTGCAACCGGTAATCTCAAAGCTTTGCAGTTTGTCACGGATGGAATGAAGCTCGCGCCGCTCGGACCGACGTTTTTGCAGGAACGTGATGCTATCGTCGCCGGAGCGCAAGCCAGCGGAACCGGGCAAGACGTTGCTGATATTTGGGCTGGTTTCGCAGTGCGCGGAATGGGTTTTAGCGCCGTCCAAGCCTCTGGCAGTTTTTCAGTTACCGAAGGATACGATTCCCCGAATTTGTTACAAACTCCTGCGTTTACCGTTTCTGACGCGGGGGGCAACAACAATGGTTATCCGGATCCGGGCGAAACTGTGACCTTAACCGTTCCACTCAGTAATGCAACCGGAAATACGGCCACTGGCGTCACTTTGCAGATTGTTGGCGGCGGCTCGGTCAGCTATGGAGATATTGCTAACGGTCAAATGGTTAGCCGCACGATCAATTACACTATTCCGGCAAATACGCCCTGCGGCAGCACCATAACATTGACATTTAATGTGACGAGCAGCCTCGGAGCAACATCATTTACCCGCACTATTACTGTCGGCGCGCCGGTCGTTTCGGCCACGGAAAACTTTGACGGAGTGACCGCGCCGGCATTACCTGCCGGGTGGACAACAACTCAAACCGGAGCCGGAGGAGCTTTTGTGACTGTGACGAATTCTGCCGATACCGCTCCGAATTCGGTGTTCACGCCTGATTTGACGGTTACCGGCGGCGGCGCAGACATTACGTCACCAGCTTATCCAATCTCAAGCGCGTCGGCCAGAGTAACGTTCCGTCAAAAATATAATACGGAAGCGGGCTGGGACGGAGGCGTTCTCGAAATCAGCATCAACGGCGGCGCATTTCAGGACATCCTAACGGCCGGCGGTAGTTTTGTGAGCGGAGGTTACACCAGCGCTCTAGGTGCAGGTACAAACAATCCATTGGCAAATCGCAACGCCTGGAATGGCGATTCGGGTGGTTATGTAACTTCAGTCGCTCAACTTCCGGCATCGGCAAACGGACAAAGCGTTCGCTTAAAATGGCGTTTCGGAGCTGATGACAATACAGTCGGCACCGGCCCGAATCCAGGTTGGAATGTTGATACCATCAGTCTTTCCGGCGGTTTTAGCTGTGCTAACGTGGGAACAACAAGAACAGCGTTTGACTATGACGCGGACGGGAAAGCGGATGTCTCGGTCTTTCGTCCCTCAAATGGAGTCTGGTATCTGAACCGCTCCGCCAGCGGCTTTGCCGCCACTCAGTTCGGACAAGCGGGCGACACCATCGCGCCGGCTGATTTTGACGGC
>JBBQUS010000064.1:0-27573 GCA_038212235.1 Pyrinomonadales bacterium | reverse complement strand
AATCCGAAATCCAAAATCCGAAATCTAATTATTGTCATTATCATCGTCATCGTTCGGGTCTTTTTTGGGCGGCTGCTGTATCTGCGGTTGCTGTGGAAAGCATTGATTGGGAAAACCTTGAACTGGCTGGCATGGTTGCGTCTGTAGATTATTAGGATCTATGCCCGGAAAATTGTTGGTTGAATAATCGGGGTTTTGCCGCCCGCCGTTGCCACCGGTTTTGGCGGTTCTTTCATCAACAAACGGCAAGCTGTGGCGAAAGCTTAGCGCCGTATCCTGCATAATAACTTCTTTGCTCGAAATACTGACAACTTTAAAGCGTCCGACTGCTTCGCCGAGACGGACGTTTTTATATTCTTTTGACTGTTTATCCTGCAGCAATGCCGTGACGTTGTTGAAACGTTTGGGGGCGACCAAGCCGACGAAATTATAGTTTGGCACGGGCGGAGCCTGAACATTAAAAATCATCACGTTTGAAATTTTTGAGCCGTCCGCGGTGCGAACCATGATTTGACGCTGCCCTTCGGTTGCGATCAGCGCGGCCGGAACCTGCGCGGTCAGACGCTGCGCTCCTGCAAACTGGGTCGGGATTTCCTGCCCGTTAAATAAAACTTTGGAATCGGAGGTAAATTTATCGCCGCCGACTTCGAGCGTAAAATCGCCTTGCTGGGCGTAAACAGGATTTGGGTTTGAATTGACAAACTGCACCGAAATCGGAAACGGCGTCGGTATCGGAATCGGCGAAGGCGGAGCAACCACAATGGGTTTTAGCACAAATGGCGGCGGTTCGTAAAGCGCAAAAATATTGCGGCTGGTTTCACCGCCGAAAGTCGGCGGAAACGGATTTTCCGGGATTGGCGTGATGTCAGTTTCGCTGGCAACTTGAGCAACAGTGGGAATTTGCGGGTCGGGCAAAGTGTCGCTGCCGCCCCTGTTAACCGGAACAGCAACTCTGACATTACTATTGGAGTTAGCCGCAGTTTTTTTGGGAGAAGATGCTCCGCTAAACAAAAATGTGTATGAGAGCGCGATGACGGCCAATGAGCCAAGCACCATTGCGGCGACTGTTTTGTTGCGTTCGGCTGGAGTTTTACCTTCGAGAAATTTCATAAAGCCTCTAGTTCTGCACTGCGGTCGGACGACGAAAATAAGCTGCCATTTCAAGCTGCAAACTGACTGCGCCGCGTCTCGCCTGATTAGCTTGATTTGTCGGAACAGAAGTTGACGCGGGCGGCGCTGTTGCCACCGGATTATTGTTCAGGCGCGGATTGACTCTGCCCGGCTGCATTTGCCCGTTTGGCAAATTATTTGGCATTCCGGCCGGAACCTGGTTCGGGTTATTCGGAAATGCGGCAGCGCCCGACGTACCCGGATTCGTCACCGTCGGGCTGCTGCTTCCGCCATTGCTGTTCGGTTCGATTTCGATTGAGTTAATTACTAAATACTGCCTGGTGCTTTCGAGCTCGCTGATAAAATGCCGCAGACTAGCGTAATTGCCTTCGACCGTGACGGTGACGTAGGTTCCCGGAAAGATGCCGGGTTGTTTGCCGTTGGCGCGCCGCTCCTGCATTTTGGCGGCTTTGGCGGAGTCTAGCATTTCAAGCGATGAATATTGAGGACCGGCAGTATTGCGCAAGCCGTTGGAGCGAATCAGCTCATTAAGGCGCTGATACAGAGCAGCGTTTCCATTGATTGCCAGCGGCAGAAAGTTTGATTCAAAACGATCAACGCTGCTCATCAAATCAACAGTTCCGGCCGCGTTTGTCCCCGCCAATTGAGCTTTAGCTTGCAAATCCGCTAACTGCGCTTGTTTTTGACTGCGCTCAGCTTCGCGTTTTCTAAATTCTTCGCGGGCTGGAAGGAGGGCGAAAAAGTAAGCGAAAATTACGGCCAGAAGCGCCGCTCCAGCAACCGAAACGGCAGCGATTTCCGGCGTGCTAAACATTCCGCTGTTGACTTTCCGCGTCACAATAAGTCGGGTTGAGGCAGGTTTTTTAGCAATCTTTTTAGCTACAACCTCGGTTTCGGTTTGTAGTTCAGGCTGAGTTGTCTCGATTGGAGCCATCAGTTATTCACCTCCGCCGCCGGATTGTTTTGCGGAACCGCCGCCCTTTGGTTTTGGCCGTCGCTTGAATTACCGGCAACGGGAATGCCGGCGCTCGGCAGATAACGCAGCTGCATTGAGTATTCGGTTAAATTACCTTTGTCGCGCTGCAAATCCTGCGCTCGCAGCTCGACGCTTTGAAATTTGCCCGAATCATTCATTTCGTTGAGCATATTAACAACCGATTGATAATCTTTGCTCATCACGGAAAAATCCAGTTCGGCCAGCATCCTTCCGCCGCCCTGATCAACCACATCGCGAATGCCGATGTGAGAAACGCTGACATCCCCGGGCAAAACGCCTTCTAAATCGGCAAACAGCCGCGACCAGGAAAAACGCCGCCGGTCAACCAGATTATGCGCCGACTGCAGCAAAACCAGTTGCTCAGGGTTAAGCGATTGCCTGATTTTCCTAGCGTCAGCTTCGAGCTGATTGATTTTCGGATCTATTTCGTTAATTTCCGCTTTGACGTTTTTCGTCTGATTGCTGATTCTTTGATATTCCGCCAGCACAAAAAAACCGGCGAAAAGCGCAAGCACGAAACCGCACGCTGCCAAAATCCAGGGCAATGTGCGGTTGCGAAACGGACGACTGGAAAGGTTAAGTTGGGTATTCACGATAAAATTTAAGAATTTCGAGTTAGTGCGAAATCAGCGAGTAAAATAAACGGCTTTTCCGACCAAGTTAAGAATACACTCGCTTAACCGCTCTTCGCAAAATCGGCTTGTTGTTTCAGATGCCGTTCGGACGCAGGCGGTTCGCGCCTGAATTAGACTAACACGCTTGTTTTCTTTAGAAGTTGCAAAAAGGCTCTCAAAACGTGCGAAACCGGCATAACTTCAGCAAACAAGTAAATACTGCCGATGCTGTTGTGATTTTTTCATCGCTGATTAGTCACTAATTGAGCTTTCCGGCATTTACCATTTTTCTCGAAGCGCGATATGATAATTGTTTGAGGATTCGTCTTTGAACAAACATTCGGGTTATGACACTTTTAGAAAATATTGATTCGCCTCATGATTTGCGGCAGCTGCCGATTGACAAATTACAACAGGTTGCCGACGAAGTGCGGCAGCACATTTTGGAAACCACCTCGCGCGTCGGCGGTCACACGGGCGCCAGCCTCGGAGCCGTCGAATTAGCCGTGGCGCTGCATTATGTTTTTGACACGCCGACCGACCGGCTGGTCTGGGATGTCGGACATCAGGCATACGCTCATAAAATATTGACCGGACGGCGCGACACGCTGCACACAATCAAACAATATCAAGGTCTGAGCGGATTTTTGCGGCGCGACGAATCTGAATTTGATACTTTCGGCGCGGGTCACGCTTCGACGTCTCTCTCGGCCGCTCTCGGAATGGCCGTCGCCCGCGACAAAAAAGGTGAAAATCATCACGTTTGCGCGGTTATCGGAGATTCCAGTCTGGCCGGCGGAATGGCGATGGAAGCCATCAATCAAGCCGGACATCTCAAATCACGCCTGATTGTTTTGCTCAACGATAACGGAATGTCAATCGCACCGGCGGTCGGGGCGCTGACGCGTTATCTCAACCGGATCAAAGAAGCTCAGAGTTATCATCGTCTGAAAGAAAACGTCGGCGATACTTTGGAAAGCGTGCCCGGTTTTGGCGAGAGTTTGCGCCGCGCGGCAAAAACCGTCAAAGATGCGATTGCCGCCGCCGTGCTGCCCGGCGCTCTGGTCAACGAACTCGGTTTTAAATACATCGGTTATGTTGACGGTCACAATGTGGCGGCGCTCGTCGCGGCGCTCGAAGAAGCCAAAAGAGTGGATGACGGCCCGATTCTGGTTCACGCCCTGACAACCAAAGGCAAGGGCTTTCCGAATCCCGAGCAGAATTATTACGCTTATCATGCGACCGGCCCCTACGATCTGAAAACCGGCAAAGCTTCCGCCTCGTCCAAAAATATTGCTCCTACTTATACGGCTGTCTTTGGCGAAACGATGTGCGAGCTGATGGCGCGCGACACTAAAATCGTCGCTCTGACGGCGGCCATGCCGGACGGCACGGGCGTTGACAAAATCTTAGAGAAATTTCCCGAACGCGCTTTTGACGTTGGCATCGCCGAACAGCACGCCGTGACGTTTTGCGCCGGGATGGCTTGTGAAGGTTTAAAACCCGTAGCAGCGATTTACTCGACGTTTTTGCAGCGAGCTTTTGATCAGATTATTCATGATGTCTGTTTGCAAAACTTAAACGTGACATTTGCGATGGACCGAGCCGGAATTGTCGGGAGCGACGGCCCGACGCATCACGGTTTGCAGGACATTGCTTATTTACGCAGTTATCCGAACATTGTCTTGATGGCTCCGAAAGACGAAGGCGAACTGCGCGATATGCTCTTGACCGCAATCGAGCATCCGGCCCCGGCGGCCATTCGTTATCCGCGCGGAAACGGTGTTGGCGCGGATATCAAACGCGCTCCCGAAATACTCGAAATCGGCACAGCCGAAGTCCTGCGCGAAGGGGGCGATCTGGCGATTCTCGCGTTTGGCTCGATGGTTTACCCGTCTCTTGCAGCAGCCGACAATTTGGACAAAGACGGAATTGACAGTACGGTTATCAATGCTCGCTTTGTCAAACCTCTGGACGAAAAATTGATTTTGGCGCTCGCCCAAACCAAGCGTTTAATTGTCACGGTCGAAGAGGCTTATCTGGCCGGCGGGTTTGGTTCCGCCGTCATTGAACTGCTCGAACAACATAATCTGCTTGACCGCGTCAAGGTCGTGCGAATCGGCGTCCCGGACAAAATTATCACTCACGGAGACGCCAAATTGCTGCTCGCCAAATATGGTTTGGACTCGGACGGAATTTATATTAAGGTTAAAGAAACGGTCGAAGCGATGGAAGCCAGTCGCTTTAGCCGCCCAAAGGTTCAAAGAATCCGCGCTTAAAATTAATAAATAATGAATAAAAATCTACCTGCTTTAATTATCGGTCTGGTCGCTATTGTTGGGATTGTCGCAGGCGTTTATCTTTATCAAAACAGTAAAGCCGATACTAATCCTGTCGCAAAAATTAATTCAAACGCCAATGCAAATTCTCAAAACACTATGAAAACCGCTCCGCCCGGAGCCGAACCACCGTGGACTAAAGGTGCGCCGAACGCCACTGTGACGCTTGAAGAATTCGCTGATTTTGAATGTCCTTCGTGCGGTTCGTTTGAGCCGACAATGCGCGAAGTCAAAACCGTTTACGGCGACCGCATCAGGGTTATTTTCCGCCAGTATCCGCTGCAAATGCACCAACATGCGTACGATGCCGCGCGCGCTGCCGAAGCTGCCGGATTGCAGGGGAAATTCTGGGAAATGCACGATATGCTTTACGACAAACAAAAATCCTGGAGCAAGGAAATGCCGGACGCCCGCAAGGAATTTGAGAATTACGCCAAAGCTCTTAATTTAAATGTTGACAAATTCAACAGCGATTTAACCGGCGACGCGGCCAATTCGCGCGTCGCCGCAGATAAAAAACGCGGCGATTTTATCGGTATCCGCGCCACGCCTTCGCTCTTTTTAAACGGGCGGCTGCTGTCGGTTGAAGAAATGCAGATTACCAAACTGCGTGAGCTGATCGAAAACGGTTTGCAGGGAAAATAAGTCCATCGAGTCTGCTGAGTCGAAAGTCCGGAGAGTCAAATTGAATTCAGCTTTTCCGGACTGCCTGGAGTTAAATGGAGAAAACCTCAATACAAATTGCCAAACTGCCGCTCCTCGCCGCCATTGTTGCCATTGTTGGTTTGGGCGACGCGATTTATCTGACGGTGCATCACCTGAGCGGCCAAGGCGTTCAATGCACCATCGTGCATGGGTGCGAGCAGGTTCTTAACAGCGATTACGCTACGTTTGCAGGTATTCCGCTCGCTTTTATCGGCGTCGCGGCTTATTTTACGGTCTTTAGCCTGGCAACGCTGGCTGCTTTTGGAAACAAAGGAGCGTGGAATTTTCTAAGCGTGATGGTTGTACTAATGGCGGTTTTTACGACTTGGCTTTTATATTTGCAGGGTTTTGTGATCGAAGCCTTTTGTCAATTTTGTCTGCTTTCCGCCGGCGTTACTTTTTCCCTGCTGATAATCGTCATTCTAAGTCGCTATTTTATCAAGCGTTTGAGCTAATTGGGTAAAATTAAATGGTTTGCCAATGATAGAGTGAACCAAGTCGCGCTTTTCGGGCGCATCCAAAACTCCTTTACCGTAGCCCGTGACCAAAACGATTTTGGTTTCTGTCCAATTTTCCCGGATGTTTCGCGCCAATTCCCAGCCGTCCATTTCGGGCATTGATAAATCGCTCAAAACTACGTCGAACCTCTCATTATTCAGCTTATTCAAAGCCTCTGCGCCGCTTTGCGCTCCGCCAACGGTAGTCACTAATTCTGAGATCATCTCTATCAGCGCATCGCGAACATAATCTTCGTCATCTACAACCAAAACTGATAATTCTCTTTTCAACTGAGATGAGGAAACTGTCTCCCGCTCCATTTGAAGAGATTCATGCGCCGGCAAAGTCACAATAAAAGTCGCGCCCGTGCCCTCTTTCGATTCAACCGTGATCGTGCCGCCGTGCTGTTTGAGAATGCTGTAACTGACGGATAAACCGAGTCCGGTGCCGTTAACGCCTTTGGTCGAAAAAAACGGTTCAAAGATTCGTTCGCGGACGTCATCCGCAATGCCGGTTCCGTCATCTTTAAATTCGATCACAATTGAGGATTCAAGCCGCCTCGGGCGAATTTCCAATTTTCCGCCGTGCGGCATCGCGTGTAGCGCGTTAACAATCAAATTGATAAAAACTTCGCGCAATTCTGATGCATTGCCAAGCATGAAGAAAGCGTCGGTTGAGATTAGTTCGACCGTATATTTGAGGTCGCGCGCCCGCGCCTCATCCTGCCACAGTGTCCGAGTAATTTCGAGCGAATCTCTGAGCAAAAAAACAAGCTCAATCTGGGAAAAATCGGGAGCCGCAGACTGCCGGGCAAAAGTTTGAATCCGGCGAACGGTGGCCGCCGCATCTTCGGCGGCCGTTTGAATTATTTGCAGACTGCGCGCGACGGTTTCATCCGCAACGGTGCGCTGAAGCAAACTGACTCTTCCTAAAATCGCCGCTAAAACATTGTTGAAATCGTGTGCGACGCCTGAAGCAAGCTGGCCTAAAGCGCGAAGTTTATCGGCTTGAAGGGCTTGCTGTAAAGCTAATTTTTGTCCGGTAATATCGCGAATAAACCACAACACGCCGTTGATTTTACCTTCCTCGATTAGCGGCACGCTGTTAAAGACGGCATAACGTGTTTCGCCCTGTCGGTTCAAATAACGCGATTCATATGATTGCGTGGTTTTTTGAAACGAAGTCTTTAAAGCAGTCTCGGCCGCTTTGCGGTCTTCTGGATGAACCATTTCTGTAAACTGCCGACTGGTAATCGTGTCGGGTTCAACCCCGTATGTTTCTCCCGTGGCGTTGTTGCACCACAGTATTTTGCCGGTTTCGTCAACCGCAAAAATCGGCTCTAACATTCCTTCAAGAATATGCGTCAGCAAAGATTGGCGTTCGCGGGCGACAGCTTCGGCTTCCCGCAATTCGTGCAAATCGCGGCCTGTCACGACGACGCCGCTCACCTGATTATTGTCATCGAGCAAGGGGTTGGCTGTAAACAAAAGCGGTCTTTTCCGTTGCTCCGACAAAATCTCGACGGTTACGCGCTTACCGGTTTCAAAAACTTGCTGCACGATACAGGAGAAATCCGAAGATTCTTTTTCCGCTGCCAAAATATCGCAACAGTGTTTCCCGACTATCTGCTGCTGACTGTTATAATTCATTCCTGCCGCCGCGCCGTTAGCGCGCTGCAGAATACAGTTTTGATCATAGATAAAAATTCCGTCGCTCATTGCGTCGAAAGTTGCTTCCCATTCACGTTTGGCGCTTCGTGTCAGTTCAAATAATTCGGCGTGCGCAAGACCGAGCGATAGTTGCGATGCAACGGCTTCAATCAATTTCACATCGTTTTCAGTCCAACGGCGCAGCTTATCAGTTTGTTCGATGCAGAGAGCTCCGCGAAACTCATCATTGATCAGCATCGGGCAGTAAACCGCCGAGCGCACCAGACGGCGGGCCAGTACGGTCTTAGCGTATTCTCTCATCTCAGCGTATTCGGTGGGAAGATTCTGAACGTCGTCAAAAACCACTGTGACGCGCTTTTCGAGAATAAATTTGCCGATTGGCATCGTAAAATCAACGATTGTTGGTAATGGCGCGTCAACTTCAGGCGCATTATAAATGTACTCAGGATGGCTTTCCATCGTCGGCGACTTAAAAAGCCTGATGTATGAGCGTGAAACTGACAAGGCCTTGCCCAATTCATGCGTCGCGGTGTGCAGAACCTCCGGCAGCTGCAGCGATGAACGAATCGCGGTGCTAAGTTGATTGATCAAAGTCTCTCGCTGCGAAGTAGTTTGTGCCTGCTGATAAAACTCGGCCTGGCGAATAGCGATGGCGGCCTGGTCGGCAACAGCGCCGGCTAAAGTAATGTCCGCTTGACTCCAGTTTCGCTGATAATTTGTGGTGACAAGGGAAAGCAAACCGGTGATCCCAGCGCGCACGCGAATCGCCACAAACATGATCGAGCGAACGCCGCGCGGAGCCAAAATCTGCTCGTAAAGTTCTTTGACCGCCGGCTCGTTTGCCACATCGTTGATGGCGACGTAGCCGATTTCCCGAAAGATTGGCAAAATGCCGCTGGCTATCGCAAAGGGAATCTCTTCGTCTGAGACGGGGGAAATGCCGGGAGCAGCAAATTGAGCCATCGAACGTACCAGACCCGCAGATTCGTCAAATAAATAAACATGACAGCGATCTAGTTTCAGATGTTTGCCGATTTCATTGACGACCGCGCTGAAAACGTCCATCACCTGCAGCGATTCGCGAATCGTATTTGAAATGCGGTTAATCAGCGCCCCGCGTTCCACTTCGGCGCTGAGCCGGTCAATAAAGCTCGAGGCTTTGCGTTCGGCAGTGATTCGTTCGGTAATGTCCATCGCAACGCCAATCGTGCCTGACAATTTGTCGTTTGAATCAAAGACGGGTCTGTAGCTGGTTTCAAAAATAAGCTCGCCGAAATCGGCGATGCTGACAAAACTTTCGCCGGAGAGCGCTCGACGGATATCGAGGATAAGTGATTCATGAGCGCGGTAAAGATCAAAAACCGATTGTCCCAAAACCTCTCCCGGATTGAGATTGAGCTTTTTGAGTCCCGCGCCTTCGGATAAAGTAAAAACACCGTTTTCATCAAGTGCAAAAAACACTACCGGAGAATTTTCGATAACAGTTTGATAGCGGACTTTAGATTCGTGAAGTGTGTCCTGCGTCACGTTAATGACGTAAAAATTCGAGTCATCGATTTTTTCTGGCATTTTAAAAATTTAAATCCTGTTTCAGCAAGCAAGAAAATTAAATAAATAATAGAACACGGATGATGCAGAACAAAATCTTGAGAGAAAATGTTTTGCGAGTGTATGATTATCGGGCGCTGTTTATTAAATCTACCGTTAGAAATTGAGTTTAATTTATTTAAAAATAAATTAAGCTTAATCTTAGGCTAATAATACTGTGTTTTACTTTGACAAAACAAAAAATACGTTGTTGGTACGCATTTTGCTGTTTGCGGCTCGAAAGCAGTTATTTGTTAATTTTGAGGAGCGATTATTATGTCAATGATTAGATGCCCTGAATGTCACAACGAAGTTTCAGCTCAAGCAGCCGCCTGTCCTAATTGCGGTTATCCGTTAGCAACTGAACCGGATACGGTAATTATCACGCCCCCCCCGCCTCTAGTTGAAAGACCGCCGGTTATTGTGCGAGAGGCTTTTGTCGAAGAGAAGAGCAACTTTCCGGCTTGGGCGCTGGTGCCTATTGCGTTAGCTCTGGTGCTTGTCATTTTCGGGCTGATCTGGATGATGAATCGTAACAACGCTAACGACAACGCCAATCTACAGGCTGTCAGCAACACCACGACAACAATTAACTCGCGCACTACCCGCACCGAGCAGCTGCCTCCGACGACAATTAATCCTCCTAGTTCAGCCGGTTCCACCGTGGTTGTTCCGCCCACAATGACAAGTGTGCCGCCGAGCAGCTACCCAAACAGTGTGCCGCCGAGCGTCCCAACAAATTTACCGCCCGCCGGATCGGAAACGGTTATCACGAATCCGCCGACCGACAAAGGGAATCTGACTCTGACGGCAAGCGTTTTGACCACCAAAGGAATCAAGCAGCCGGTTAGAGCCGAAAAATTTTATTTGCTCAGCAAAGACCTAGAAACGATTTTGGGCGAAGCCGGAATCGAAGCCACCGAAGGCACTTACAGCTCGACGCTGGGTGCGGCCATCGCCGACCCGAGCCGCAAAGAGGAATTGCAAAAATGCCTCGCGGCCATTACTCCTTATATAGTTTCCAAAACTTTGAGCAACGCAACGGGGAACGCCAGCTTTAAAAACGTCAAACCCAATAATTATTACTTGTTTGGCGTCACGAAAGTCGGCAACTCGGCTTCGGTTTGGAATACTAATGTCACTATTAACCCGGGCGAGAATACAATCGCGCTGAACGGCAGCGTCCCAACACCCATCTCACCCGAAGTCATTAATCCGAATCAATAACCGATAAATAAAATCTAAAAAAGGTGAGCAGCTAAACTGCTCACCTTTTTTTATTCCGGCGGCAAAATCTCCTGAACTCGTCCGACTTGCCCATCCGCCAAGCGAACCTTGATTCCATGAGGATGAGATGGCGAAGAAGTCAAAATATCCTTGACCGTTCCATTTGTGCGCCTGCCGGTGCGCTGATCCTGTTTGAGAACGATTGCTACCCGCAACCCGGGGCGAACCTCTTCACGTCTTTGAATACTCATAAAACATATGATAGCGAACCTTTTCAGAAATAAAGAATGAGAAATCTTTTAATTGTCTGAGAAACAACCAAAGCACAAATACAGTGAAATGTTTTCTTCAGAATGTCTTATCGACATGAGAGACGATTCACGGATAAAAATAATTAAAGGTGACTGCAAAATTTTTTTGCGGCACCGTTATTTGGTGTCAAAAAACTTTTCTAAAAGAAGCTAACTATGAACACGGCTGTCAATACTGAAATGGAAGCTTTGAAAAAACGACTTAAAGCGATGTGGATGACCGGCGATTTCGGTCAGGTCGCAAAATATATTGAAACGGGTGCGGAAGAATTTATCGCTCGGCTTGAACTCAAGCCGGGCGTATCTCTGCTCGATGTAGCTTGCGGCAGCGGAAATTTGGCCATCCCGGCGGCACGCGCCGGAGCGATTGTCACCGGCGTTGATATCGCCACCAATTCACTGGAACAGGCGCGGGCGCGGGCGGCTTCAGAAGGAATGAAGATCAAGTTTGACGAAGGCGACGCCGAGAATCTGCCGTACCCGGATGCCTCCTTTGACTACATCGTAACAATGTTCGGGGCAATGTTCGCGCCGCGACCCGAACTGGTAGCGGCAGAACTGGCGCGCGTCAGCAAACCTGGCGGACGAATAGCGATGGCCAACTGGACGCCGGAGGGATTTATCGGTCAGATGTTTAAGACAACGGGCAAGCACGTCCCGCCGCCGCCCTCGATGCCGTCGCCGCTTAAATGGGGTGATGAAGAGACGGTGCGCGAACGGCTGCAGGACGCAGTGGCGGATTTAAAAGTGACTAAGCGGATGTGCGCGTTCAAGTATCCGTTCCCGCCGGCGGAAGTGGTTGAGTTTTTCCGGCTCTATTATGGACCGACGCAGCGGGCGTTTGACGCGCTTGATGCTGATGGTCAGAGCGCTCTGCGAAGCGATTTGGAACGTTTGTGGAGAGAACACAATCAAGCGGCAGATAACACGACGCTGGTTGACGGAGAGTATCTCGAAGTTATCGCAACCAGAAGCTAAAGGCTGATGACATTTCTTTTATTAACCGCCGCTAGGCGAGCGGATGAATACGGCGCTTCATTACCACAGCGCGCCGCAAAAAAAAATTAAGCAAAACAAAAATATCGAAAGAAAGGCGAAATATGAAACAAAAAATTAAAAAAGTTTTAGTCGTTATTTTCCTGATTTCTACCGCTATCCTATTTGGACTGCCCGTCCTCGCCCAACTGATTGACCGCACACAAAACCCAAATACTGCGGGAGCCGGGATTGCCAAATCTTTACCGCAAGAAATCGGCGCGGGGCGCGGTGATGTCATGACGCCTGAATCTTCCAGCTTTATTATTGCGCGCGACCCGTTTCGTTCTATTCGGCGCGGGCGACAGCTATTTCAACGAAAGTTTTTGCGGGTTCAGGGTTTGGGACCGACTTCCAATGATAGCGTCGGCGATCTGGACAGAAATCTGGCGCTCAGTGCCGGTTTAGCCGATAGCTGCGCCGCATGCCATGGTCGTCCGCGCGGTTCCGCCGGATTTGGCGGCGATGTTGTGACCCGCCCCGATAGCCGCGATGCGCCGCATCTCTTTGGACTTGGAATTAAAGAAATGCTGGCGGATGAAATTACGGCAGATTTAAGGGCAATCCGTGACGAAATCGTTATCCGCGCCCAGCAAACACATCACGAGGTCACTCGGCCGCTCATCAGCAAAGGCATTCAATACGGTCATCTAACCGCTCGGCCAAACGGAACTCTTGATACTTCAGCCCTCAGCGGCCTGGATTCAGACTTGCGCGTCAAACCTTTTTTTCATCATGGTGACACGACTTCAATCCACGAATTTGTGGTTGGCGCCTTTAATGACGAAATGGGAATGCAGGCGGTTGACCCGGAGTTGATGGCAGCGCACAACGGCGGGCGTTATGTCACTGCGGGAGGAATGGTTTTGGACGGTTCAAAAGATTTTGTTAAAGCGCCGCCCACCGATAATCCAAGCGACGACGTTGACAGCGACGGCGTGGTCAACGAAGTCCCCGCGAGTTTGGTTGATCATATGGAGTTTTACCTGCTCAACTATTTTAAACCTGCAACCTACGAGCAAACTCAGGCAGCGGAACGCGGGCGCGAGTCTTTCCAGACAATTGGATGCGCGCAGTGCCACATTCCGAATTTACGTATTAACCGTGACCGCCGGGTAGCAGACGTGGAAACGGTTTACGACCAGGAACGCGGAAATTTCAACACTCTCTTTGCGACTGCCAACCCGCTTTTTATCGCAGTTGAGGATACAAGCGGTTTCCCAGCTTTCAAAAAACCGAAATTACAGCCCTTCCTGGTGCAAAATATTTTTACGGATTTTAAACGGCACGATTTGGGCGCGAATTTTTATGAACGCGATTACGATGGCACTATGCGTACTAAATTTATGACCACGCCGCTCTGGGGCGTCGGTTCAACTTCGCCATATGGACATGATGGACGAAGCATCACTTTAAAGGAAGTCATCTTGCGACACGGCGGAGAAGCCCAAAGCGCGCGCGATGCTTTTGCCGCGCTGCAACCAAATGGGCAAAGACGCATAATTGAATTCTTAGACTCGCTCGTGCTCTTTCCGCCCGATGATACCGCTTCCACGCTTGATCCGGGAAATCGCCTAACGCCGGGTTTCCCGCAGTTTGGTCATGGAAGCATCAAGCTGCCGGTACTGTTTAATAATCCAAATGATCCGGAATAATCCATTGTTTTTATTCTGAGTTTCTCAAGCAGTATCGAGGCTAATTTTTTAGCCTCACCGTCACAATAATCTGAAAAATTTTAAAGAGGAAGCCGCGCTGCTTGCAGCGCGGCTTCCTCTTTTTTTAACTGATTTTAATAATCGCTTCCCGTTTGGTGCTTGAAATTACTGGCACGTTTTTCATACTCTTAACAAATCGAAATTTTGTCTCGCAAACAAATCTTTGTTGCGCATCATAATCTTTAATCACCGGAGACAAAACAGTAATTCCGTTTTATGCAAAAGTCTGATTCGAAGAAAAACTGGGCTGTTACTTCGGGCGCTTTTCATAAACTTCTCGATTGGCTGGATGAGGGAAATAATTCCGACGGACGAAATTATTTGGAAATGCGGCAACGCCTGGTTGCTTATTTCGACCGCAAAAATTGCTTAAACCCGGATGATTTTGCCGATGAAACCTTAAATCGGGTTGCCCGCCGGCTCGAAGAGGAAGGGACAATCGAGAGTGAAAAACCTGCAAAATACTGTTATATCGTGGCGCGTTTTGTCTTTCTCGAATATTTACGCGGAGCAAGCAAGTCGAGCGTGCCCCTTGATGATGTTCTCAAGCAAGAGCATGATCATCAATTCGCGGTGTCTGAGTGCAATGACGAAAGGGAAACCAAAGAAAAAATGCTCGATTGTCTTGAGCAGTGCACCGCAAAATTAGAACCTGACAATCGCGGAATTATCATCAGTTATTATTTTGGAGACGAGCGTCTCAAAATCGAGAATCGTCGCAAGCTGGCGCGAGGATTGGGCATCTCAGCAAATGCTTTGAGCATTCGGGCCTGCCGCATCCGCGATAAACTCGAATTTTGCGTTAGAAAATGCGTCGGCGAAAACTAATTTATTCCAGATGAAACTGGCAGGCGATGTTAGATTGAATTTTCGTCGCAGGAATAATTGATGAAATACTTTTTGAATTTTGTCTTATAGATTTGAGGCCAATCTGTCTCGCCCCAGAACTGAATATGAATGAACCGGAAGATAACCATCAAGTTATTACCAAATACCTGCTTGGGTCTTTGGCAGAAGCAGAAGCGGAACGGTTGGATGAATTAAGTTTCACCGACGACGCATTTGCCCAAGCCTTGAAGTCCGCCGAAAAGGAGCTGGTTGATTCTTATGCGCGGGGTGAACTCAAAGACGAGGCGTTGGAAAAATTTGAATCTTATTATCTGGCTTCGCCCTTCAGACGTCAGAAGGCTGAATTTGCCAAAGCCTTTCAAATTTTCGCAGAACGAAGCGTCACCGAAACCAGCAAAGAAAACGTTGTCCCTCAGAAACCAACGCCAAAAAAAATTGGTGAAGGATTTTTTTCGTCGGTACTAAATATTTTTGCGAGTCCTTATCCGGCGCTGACTTGGGGGGTAATCGCCGCTGCCTTAACGATTGTGTGCCTGGGCGGTTGGTGGCTGGCAGTCACCCGTTTTAAGCAAACGACCGATGACATTCAGGTAAAACAGGAGCCCACTCCGCAACCGCGTGAACAGGAGCGACAAAATCAGCCGAATGTTCCGAACCTGGTGAAGCCGAATCCCGAATCCAAAAATGAACAAGCGCAACTAAGCGATGAAGAGCGCACGCGCCGCGAACAGGATTTGAAAAAAGAGCAGGCGCAGCAACAGAATCAGCAGCGTCTCGCCAAAGAACTTCGCGTTCCTAAACGACAATTATCGCCGGCCAAATTAAGCATTGCGTCATTCGTTTTAGTGCTCCCAATGCGCGGCGCTGCCTCAATCCAAAATCTTTCCATCCCGCCGCGAACTGATTTGGTAAATATGCGATTGCCGTTAGAATCCGATGATTACGCCGGTTATCGTGTCGCTCTGACCGATCAATCCGGCCGCGAAAATCTATGGCGAAGCGGCAAACTCAAAACAAAAGGCAGCAGCGAAAACAAAGTTCTGAACATTCGATTTCCGGCCAAATTATTGAAATCACAAGTTTATTTATTAATTGTTTCAGGCGTCGGCTCTGACGGCGCAGTTGAAATTATTAATAACTATCCATTCCGGGCTGTGCTAAAATAATCGCGCTAAAATAGTATTATGCATCCTGATGTGAAGGCGCGCCAATGTTTCGAGAAACCAATTTATGGTCGAAGTTAGACAGTTTCCCCCGGAAGAATTTAATTATTTTTTCATTATTAACCTGCCTCCTGTCTTCATTCAATTATGGCCAAAATACAAAGTCACAGGACGTGCCTGATATTGAAATTCTCACGCCAAATAAATTGATAGCGAGGGAACTTGTTGGTCAACAAAAACGCAGTTATCAGCTTCTACTCTCAGTTAATCAATATGCAAAAGTAACGGTTGAGCAACAAGGAATTGATGTATTGGCGCGTTTGTCTGGTATTGACGGAAAGCCTCTCGCGGAATATGACTCCGAGATGAGGCCGAATGGGACTGAAACGGTTGAATTCGTCGCTAGCGTTGAAGGAAATTATCAACTTGATATTTCTGCAAGATATCCGCTTTTACCAGCTGGTAATTACCAAATTCGGCTCGTCGAACTAAGAACTGCGAGCGAACAGGATAAATTACTACAGGCAGCGCGAAATTTACAGGCTGAATCCGTTAAATTATTTACTGCCGGCAAATACAATGAAGCACAATTATTGATTGAGAAAGCGATTGAAATTCGTAAAAAAGAACTAGGATTGGAAAACTCTTTTACTGCTTCTGCCTTGACTCAACTGGCGCGAATCATAGATGCGCTAGGCAAATACGATGAAGCCGAAAAAATAAATCAGCAAGTTCTGACTATCAGAGAACAATTTCTCGGGGCGGAACATCCCGATGTTGCCTATACGCTTAATTATCTTGCAACCAATTACAATCATAAAGAGGATTATCCAAATGCCATTTTGTTTCATCAGCGCGCCCTAGAGATTCGAGAAAAAGCCTTCGGACAAGGTCATCCGATTGTCGCTGTTAGTTTAATAAATCTAGGAGTTATCTATGACGCGCTAGGTGATAAATCAAAGGCGGAGGAATTGTACCAACATGCCCTGAAAATTCAAGAGCAAACAGTTGGTTCTGAAAATACTAATGCCGCAGTAGTGCTCAATAATATCGGAAAAATTCATGACGACTTGGGCGAGTACAAAACGGCTGAACCGTTTTTGCAGCGCGCGGTTACGATCTTAGAAAAATTATTCTCGCCTGATAATCCCCGAATTTTTGACGCGCTTTCAAATCTGGCTGAGTGCTATGCCGGACAAGGCGAATTAGATAAATCCGAATCACTTTACCAGCGAATTCTAAATTCACGCGAAAAAACTGTCGGATCTAATCATCCTTTGACAGCTCATGCCGCTTATAATCTGGCAAATCTATATTCTCTTAAAAACCAGTTTGAAAAGGCTGAACCTCTCTACCGTCGTGCTTTGGAGATTAGAGAAAACACCTTCGGTCCTGATAGCCCGGCTGTTAGCGAAGTGCTTAGTGCACTGGCGCTGCTGCTCGCCCAAAAGGGAGATATCAGTCAATCGCTCAAACTGCAACAACGTGCAAATGCTATTGATGAACGCAACATCAACCTTAATCTGACAGTTGGCTCGGAAAGACAAAAGCTTGCATATCTCAACAGCTTAATTGATCGCACCAGCCAGAGTATATTTATCCAAGCCCGATTTGCGCCGGCTAATACTTTAGCCATCGAGCTGGCAGCAACAACAGTGCTGCAACAAAAGGGACGAGTCTTGGACGCAGTTTCAAATAATCTTATTGAGCTTCGCAGTCGCTTTAACGCGCAGGATCAGGCTTTGCTTGATAATCTCAATAACACAACAAAGCAAACGGCCGAGCTGATCTTAAACGGACCTCAGAACGTGACGGTCGTCGAGCATCAATCAAAAATTAAGACGCTGACCGATGAACGTGAAAACCTAGAGGACGAGATCAGTCGCCGCGCCGCCGGGTTTTATGTCAAATCACAACCTGTTACCTTACAGTCTATTCAAACTCTTATCCCAAGCGATTCCGCACTGATAGAGTTTGCCGTTTACAAGCCAAACTCGCCGAGCGCAGCAAATAACCAGAACACGGGCAATGAACTACATTATCTGGTTTACGTCTTGCGCAATCAGGGAGAAGTTAAACCGAAAGACCTCGGAGATGCTAAACAAATTGATGCCGCGATTGATAGCTTTCGGCAAGCGTTAAGTGATCCGAAACGAAAAGATGTTCAGCAAGTGGCGCGAAGTCTTGACGAAAAAGTTATGCAGCCGATTCGCGCGATGCTTGATGGTGCTACACATTTGCTAATTTCGCCGGATGGCGGACTGAATCTGATTCCGTTTGAAGCCTTAGTCAACGAACGAGGACGTTACTTGGTTGAAGATTATTCATTCAGTTATTTGACCAGTGGGCGGGATTTGCTTCGAATGCAAACAGCACGCGCGAGCAAAAGCAAGCCATTGGTGATTGCCAATCCATCTTTTGGTGAACCTAGCGCAGATGAGATAGCAAAGAACAGTCAGGTAACAAAACCCAATATTCGTAGCGGCAAACGGAACAGCATAACTGCCGCCCGCGATTTGTCCGGAGTCTATTTTGCGCCGCTGAGCGGCACGGCTCAGGAAGCGCGGATGATTCAAGGAATGTTTCCTGAAGCAGTTTCCTTAACCGGAGCGCAGGCCACCAAAGCCGCGCTTAAGCAAATCGTTGCGCCAAGTATTCTGCATATTGCCACGCACGGCTTCTTTCTCGAAGACGCCGAAAACGGTTCGGGCGTCAATTCACAAATAGCGAAGCGGGGTTTTAAAGCGATCATTAATAACGAAAACCCGCTGCTGCGTTCGGGACTGGCTTTGGCCGGAGCGAACGCCCGCAACGGCACAGGCGATGACGGCATTTTAACCGCGCTCGAAGCCTCCGGCTTAAATTTGTGGGGAACCAAATTAGTTGTTTTATCAGCCTGCGACACCGGCCTTGGCGAAGTGAAAAATGGTGAAGGGGTTTACGGTTTGCGCCGCGCTTTTGTTTTAGCCGGCGCGGAATCACTGGTAATGAGCCTCTGGGCTGTCAGCGATTACAGGACGCGGGAACTAATGACAAGCTACTACAAAAACCTCAAACAGGGAATGGGGCGCGGCGCGGCGCTCAGACAAGTGCAGCTCGAAATGCTGAAAAAAGAAGGACGTCAGCATCCGTTTTACTGGGCCGGATTTATTCAAGCGGGTGAATGGGCTAATCTCGACGGAAAACGCTGATTGACGATTACCATACTTCTCCCTATCTCTCAATTTTTCTAAATCTAAAAGCTTGTTTCGACGGGCTTTTTTCGTTTGTTCTCCGCTCCAAAATTTCCCGGTTCATCTCTGTAAAAGAAAATTAAAAAAGACGTGAAATGTTTTTTCCAAAATGTCTTATCAATTTGGAAGCCAAATACGCGAACGATAAATGAGGTTAAATGCAGTTCTCTTTTCTGAATGGCTTTTCAAATTACTAATTCCAAATAAAGAAGGAAAGCAGAGTACGAAATGTCGAAGAAATTGTATATCGGTCTTTACGCAGCGAGTTTAGGTATCTGCCTTTTGACGTTTTTAATTTTGAGCGCGGTGTTTATCTATGGACTGGCGGCAAAAAGTCATTACGCGATTGAAATGGCATTCAGTTTCAGCTTGAATTTGGGAATTTTAGCTATCCTGCAATTCCTGCTTGTTCAAACCATCTATGTATTTTTGATGCTCGCCAAAATGTGGGGCGCAATACAGGATGGGCAAACCGAAATCACGGTGGGCAAGGCAATCGGATTTTTATTTATTCCATTCTTTAACATCTATTGGATTTTTCGCGCGTGGGGAAGTTTTCCGGCTCAATACAATGCTTACGTTGACCGCTATCAACTGCCCGCACCACATCTTTCCGGGGGAATTTACACGGCTTATCCGATTCTAATTCTGCTTAGCGCGCTGCCGTTTGTGGGAATTGTAATCGCAATCATTGGCACTTTTGTCTTTTTGGCAATCATCTCGAAAACCTGCGATGCCGTCAATCTTTTAGACGCCACTGTGCAAGAAAGACACAATAACCTCAGCCGCGCGCTGATCCAAAATCAAGCAGCAACTGCATTTTAATGAACAGGAGAAACATATGTCTAATTATAATAAATATCTTATCTTGCGGGACACGCGAGTGATCGGCAATTTGCCTGCTTCATTGTTACCGATTACCTGCTTTCTTAACGGGGCAACATCTTTAGCAACCATATTTTCACGAATAAATAGCGCTGCGGGACTCAA
The DNA here is from genome assembly GCA_038212235.1 of Pyrinomonadales bacterium. Classification (GTDB taxonomy): domain Bacteria; phylum Acidobacteriota; class Blastocatellia; order Pyrinomonadales; family Pyrinomonadaceae; genus JBBQUS01. The sequence goes on along the minus strand of JBBQUS010000064.1, from coordinate 7,509 downwards.
CGGAAAACTTAAGACGCTTTTCATCCTCGCGCACGGTATCGGAACTGGTTGGGGACGCACCGATGATTTTTGGTGGCGCGGCGGGCAAGGCTTGCAGTTAGGGCAGCAAGGAGTAAACGCCCAAAATGTGTCCGCTTGGTCAAGAATAAAAAACTCAGTCGAAATGATTGTCGTGTATTCTTGCGGGGCGGCTTATACCGGTCCTCAGTATGCGACGTTGCCGTTAGGAGTCAAAAGTGATGGTCAAGCTTTGATGGCTGGCTTATCAAAGCAGACAAACGCGGTCGTGTTTGCGGCAGACAAAATGCAATGGTATTCCACAAACAATTTCGACTTCGGCAAATGGGAAGGAACATTATATATGTTTACTCCGTCCGGTGGCAGGTTGGTTGGAGTGCGACCGCCGATTGATGAAATTATGGATATTGAGTAAGAATCCGTAAAGAATAGAAAGATTTGCGAAAGATATAAAAAGAGGAGAAATTATGAAAAAGAATCCAGTAATTTACCTTGCCGTTGTAATGGTTGTCTTTGGTTTTGTGGTAACTGGTTACGCTCAGTTTGGAGATTTAATAAACAGGACGAGAGAAGAAGTCAGAAAAAGCCGTGATAAAGATAAACGGTTGGAAAATCAGTCGCCGCAAAATCAGCTGCCCAGCAGCGCGAGCACGCCGGTCAATAATTCGGCTGGCACACCCTCAGCAAATAAAGAGCGGTATTCGCAAAAGAACGCATTAGGAACAATTTATTTTTCCAATAAGCCCTTTACGACAGGAACTGAGGGCAGCAAAACATCTTTTAATTCAAACGAATTCATCTACGGCAGATTGGTTTTAAATGGCGGAACTGTGCGCGACGTTTTGAAACCGTCTTCTCTAACCGGCAAAGTTAAAAATCAAATTCCGTTCAAACTTTATCGGCGAGACCACAGCAATCGAAATCAAAAAGAAGACCTTTATTTTTTGGCGGACAACGCGGTATTGTCTGAATCCGTGCTTGATCAAACATACTGGGATTTTGACGTTTTCCCCGAACCGGGCAAAGCCAGAACAGTTGTTTTTACCGACAGCAACGTTAATAACGGTTATTCAGCTTCCGACAGTTTATACCTTTTCTTGAGTAACAACGACACCAAAGAAGGCACTTATCGCATCGGAGTCGAAATTAAAACAGCCGGAGTTGATTTTCGCGGCAACCCGCTTCCTGAATCTCAAAGACAGATGATCGAAGGCGAAGTCTCATTGACGTTTCGCGGTTCGGACTATGCAGCTATTCAATCCAACTACAACGCTTTAACAAAGACATTTGCGGCAACGGCAAAGCAAAACCAAGCCGCCGGTCAGGAACTTCCTCCCGAATGGTCTCAGCAGTCCGGCAGAATTCTGCCGATTTCGACGGCGGCGCAGTTGCAATTGATGTATCTCAATAAACGTCAAGGCAGCAACAATTTGAAAGTCATCAAACTTCACGCTACGGCTCCGGGGCAGACGAGTTGGTCAATCGAAAAAAACAATCTGGGAATACCGCTTTATCGGTTCTCAAATCAAACTTACACGGTTTTCATCAGAAATCAGCGGGCGAATCAATGTTTCTTTGATAGTTTCGGACTTCGCCAAAATTATTCTGGCGGTGGCACATACGGGCAAACTTTCCTCGATTTTGATGAAGGCAGTCAGAAGTTTTTTAACTGCGACAAGATGAAATAAATTTGGCGTTGGGCTTTTTCAAATTCCGCGATTCGCTTTTCCATGTCCCGCACGGTTCGCGCCATTTCGCCCAATCTCCGTCAAGCGTCGGTCGAGCGAAGTAACTTCAGGATTACGGCGGCGGAACTTAGGGCGCAAGCTATGTAGGTTTTGTCAAAGATGAGTTGTTCGGCTGTCCGGCAACGGCAAAATAAACTGTCATGAAATAAAGAGACTGCCGAATTCAGCCTTCGCGTTGTTGGTGTGATAAACAGCAAAAAGCGCCGCGCAAAAACAAATTTTTATTAGTCGCGGCGTATGAAGAAAAATGCTTTTTGACTTTTGAGGAACGAGGCGAGAAACGTATGTCAATTTATATTTATAGAAACAATCAACAATCGGGGCCTTTTGAAGAAGCGGCAATTTTAACGTGGCTCAAAAACGGACAGCTTTCGCCCGAAGATTTAGCCTGTCGCATTGGCGCAAGTGAATGGCAGCGGCTCAAAGTCATGTTTGCAAGTCCGGCGCAAATGACGAAAAACTTTGTTGCGCTTCCGGCTTCTGGCAATAACGGACAGGCGTTTTACAATCAGCCAGTCGTTAACTGGGCGCGGCAGGCACTCCTAAACCGTGCCGAAGTCAAGCTGAAATACAATTCGCTCTTCGCTAAAATAATCATCTATTCATTGCTATTTTCCGCTCCCGCCATGTTTATGCTGTTTGGCGTTTACCAGATAATTACTGCTGGCTCAGTGAGTCAATCTTTGCCTATATTCGTCCTAGTGGCAATAATGGCATTACCGCTTGCTCTGCTTGTCTTGCTAACTCAATTCAAAAGAAACAGTTTCATAAAATATCTGGACGCGGACGGGGCGGAAAATCTGTGCGGCAAGAAATATCATTGGAAACATCTGCGCTTTATCAATTACAAAAAAGCTAAGCCTACTCAGAAACAATTCGGTTTGATCGCCAATCCCCTGATCGCTTTGGCTTTTAGCGGTTCGGATAAAATCACCGTCGAATTAGTTTTTGAAACCGGAAAAGCTGTTATTCCACCTTTGATATACAGCCAAGCGGAGATTTTGAATTTAATCAGAACAATTCCAGTTCAATGTTTGGACGCAGCAACGATTCGGCAACAGAAGGAGAAGAAATGAACATGAATAGATTAGCGTATAATATTGCAACAACAACAGTTATTTTTTTAGCTTGTTTCGGATGTAAATATATCCAATCTAATAAAAATATAGAAATTCCAATAGAAACATCCACCAAAATTACAAAAGAGGTTTTGCAAGAACGCCTGAATACAAAAGGCGTAAAAATTATCGAAATAAGCCCAAGCGAAAAACCAAATCCTTTGCGCTTGGTCATTAAATTCGTTTCTCAGGGATATCCGCTAAAACTAAATTTGAATGGTGACAATATGGATTTTGATCAATTGGTTGAAAAACTTAAATCTGTTTTTAGTAACCGTGAAAAAGCACAAGTTTATATAGAGGAAACGACTGAAATAGATAAACGAATCAATTTAGCGGCAGGCGATGACGACATTTCTTATTACAATAAAGAGAACATTAAGATCGAGGATTTTGAAAACTTAGTTAATGATTTACATAAAGAAGGAATTGACCAACTATATGTTCGCTTTGGAGATATTGTACCTAAAATTTCAGGTACAGGAGCATCATCAACTCTGCCAACTATTGATGGAGGGGTAGTAAACGGAAAAGCCACCAATTTAATACAACCACTATATCCGCCTGCGGCAAAAGTCGTCCATGCATCAGGGATCGTTAATGTCCAAGTATTGATTGATGAACAAGGAAATGTTGTTTTGGCTCAAGCGATTAGTGGAAACCCATTGTTAAGGGCATCGGCGCAGAATGCCGCCCACGCTTTAAAATTCGAGCCGACTAAATTAAGCGGTAAACCTGTAAGAGTAACAGGTATCGTTAGGTATAATTTTCCTGTCTCTGAATAATAAGTCAATTTTCTGCGAATCAAGGCGTTAATAAATAGAGGCAGTAATTTTCCTCTCAAACTAAAAAACCAAAATCCTGGAAGGAAAAAATTAGAGATGAAACATGGTTCCCATTTAACGTTAGCTTTTTTAGTTGTTATGGTTTTGTGTATTCAAATGACGTCGGCGCAGTTTCCAATAAAAATGCCAAAACTTCCGAAGGTAGAAAAACCCAAAACGGAACAGCCAAAGAGTGAAGGCAATTCGTCGCCGCAAAATCAGCCGAAGCAGAATTCATCAAACCAAAATCAAAGCCGCACTGCTCAAAAGACTAGCGGCGGGCATGAACGGATCAAGCGTCTCGAGCCGACCGCGACGCCGATGTTTATGAAAGACGCGCTCGAAATCAAAATTCAGAGCGACAATCATTACTGGAAAGCTCCGAATCAAAATGATTATACGAGTTGGGTGCCGCAAGTTAGTTTCAAAGTGTTTTTCGACAACAGCACGAAACTTCGTTACTCGGCGGAATGGTTTAACCCGGACGGCTCTGCGTGGTTTAACGAATCGCTTGATGCCGGGCCTTTTTCAGACGACGACCAGACAGTCGCGATTTCGAGTCCGTATTCGGGCGACCTTTTCAAAAGTAAAGCGGTAACGACAACCGGAACTTACGGTGTGAAAATTACCAACGTCAAAACGAGCGAAGTTGTTTTTCAGGGTAAATTCAAAGCGGGTAAAACATCGCTCGCCGACGGCGATGCGCGGTTGAAAAACAAATTTGTGTTTTATGTTGATAACGATTGGACGCTGCCGATTGGTTACGTCGGATTTACTTATTCGGGCGAAACAAGCTGGAACGGAGAAATAGAACCGCTCGTGTTTATGTGGTTTAAAGGCGAACTCGAAGCAAAAGATATGGAAGCCAGACTTTTTTACAACAATCAGCAAGTCGCTTCGACCGACGACGGCGGTTTCACCAACACGACGCAGACGCGCGGTGAAGGCTGTTTTTTGTCCAGAGAAACCTGCTATTACAAACTTTGGGAATTTAGCTGGAAAAACTTCATTATCGAGAACGGCGAGTATGCCGGAGCGAAGCGTTCGAACGTAATTTATACCGAAGACAAACCGGGCGAATACACTGTGAAAATTTTTTATAAGGGAGCGCAGGTGCGCGAAGCGAAATTCACGATTGACCAAAAAGGCTGGATTGCGCCGAACCAATTTTCCGACAAAATTTTTCTGACCGAATATAAAATCGCCGTTCCCGTAAAAGTGATGGGTGCGCTCGACAAGTGGAACGCAAGCGCGTGGAAAACCGACGCTTTTTACGGCAATCCGCTTGCGGGATTTAATGTTCCCTAAGCGAATCTAACGGCGAAAAGTTTTTCACGGAATGAATATATTTTCAATTGTGGTGGAGAAAATTATGAAAAATAAATCAATTTTAATGTCCGTGTTTTTAATCGCTTTTGTATTTGGTTTCCAGGCAGTATCGGCTCAATTTCCGATAAGTATTCCTAAAATATCGAAAATTAAAAAAGATAAGTCTGTCCAAACCCAGCAAGACACCCAAAGCCAAACTGATGCCGGCGCACCGGACGACGTACAAACCAATCCGAATGCACCGCTCGATTACAACGCCAATCTTAATATCGGCGAACAGGCGGTTGCTGTTGACCGTTTCAAAGATATTAAGATGGTCAAAATCGTCGCTAAATCCGGCGCGGCATACAAAGTCGCCGAACTAAAATCGCTGGATTCGGTGCAGTGGTATAGCGCTAATTCCGTCTATCTGTATTTCGACAGCAACAAATTTTCCGAGATTATGTATGACTATAAGAGCTTCGTTTCGCCTTATCTGGAGTGTTACGGAAAAAAGCACAATTTGGATGAACACCTAATAACGGTCGAAGGTTACAACGCTTTCGGGGCGCGTCATTTCGATAACGGAAAGGACGCGCTGCAAACGCTGCAAGCCGAACAATCGAAACTGGCGGAACTTGGCAGTCAATTGAAAAGCAAACTCGGCGGAGTCGCACCGAACACTTTTCTGGAATATCTATCAAATCCCGCCATCGTCGCGGAAATTGTTTCGCAGCGCGCCGAATATCAGAAATGCTTGGTCGGAGCAGAAGATGATAAACCTGATTTTCGTCTCGCTGTTTTCCTCAGCGACATTAAAAAGGCGCAGGACGAAGCCGGAAGATATACGCCCAGCGATTATCTCTATCTCGTTAGTGCCGGTGCTTCAAGCGAAGAGCTGCTGCGTGCCGTTTCAAAGCGGGTGCGCGAGGAATGGGCGCAGCAATGGCTGAAAAATCCCGCCTCGCGCACCGAATTCGACGCGGAATGGGACAAGCTGGCAAACATCGCCGCCAAGAAAATTCCGACTTATAAACCTTCGGCGGCAAGCTTTCAGTTTCGTTACCCCGCCGGCGAAAAACTTTTAACCGACTCTTTCAAAAACCCTTCGACGCTCAAGATTTTTCGCATCGGAAGCGATTCATCCGGATGGGAAATCGAAAAGGGCAATAACGATGTTTTGCCAAGTTATCGCTACCGAACAGTCCGCGTTTATCTGCGCGACTCGAACGACGATCACCCTTACTGCCGCGTCGTGTCGGCGCGTGTCAAACAGGACTACGCGGGCGGCGGCAGATACAACGCTGCCGTCTATCGTTCGAGCGTCAGCGAAGAAATCTACGGCTGCCCGTAAACTTTGTATCGGGTCAAATTTCGAGATGTTTTAGATTGAAAATTGACAGCATCGGGAGAGTTGGCGATAAAACAATCGCTGAGCTAAAGCATTTGATTAGATATGGAGGATGAAATAATGGAAAAAAAGACGACGACAATTTCACGTTCGTGGAGCGCAACCATCGGTTACTTGATCGGAGGCGTCGTCTCGCTCGGCATCTCTGTATTGCTGTTCATCACAATCGTTGGGGGAGCGGTTACGTTCGGCATCGCATTAATTCCGGCAATCGTCGCTCTGATGCTGTTTTATATGTCTTTTGGCGGCTCAGGTGTCGGCACTTGTCCCGGTTGTGATGCGCCGATGAGCGGGCTTGGGACTAAGTCAAATGACGGCGTGCTGTGTCACACCTGTCTGCGCTATGCAGAAGGTCAAAACGGCTCGCTCTGGCTGACGGATGAAAGCCGTATTGCCGATGAACCGATTTTCAGTTCGCCCTTGCCTGAGCAATTTGAGTTTCCGCCGAGTTGTTGCGTGTGTGGAAACGCCGAGGCCCACCGCGAAAAAATCACTTACACAACGCAAAACGCTTCTTCCGCACTGACGGCGCCAACCGTGGGCGTCACGACCAGCACGAAGATTTCGGTTGAGGTGCCGCATTGCGCCGAGCATAAAGACGGAGCCAGACTGAGCGCCACTGCCAAGTCGCCGCTTATCAGGTTTCGCTCTTACCCGTATCTGCGAGCGTTTTGCCAACTGAACGGCACCAGTCCCGAATAAGGGGAAAGGCTTTCGTCAATTTGCGTCGCTCCGCTTTCGCTTCCGGCCGCAAGAGAGTAAGGATTTAAGGATTTGTGGATTAGCAAAAGTCTGTTGACGGAATTTCTGTTTATGAGCAGTAATAAAACTACTTTAACGATTAAAGAATATTGGAATGCGGGTGGAGATTTAAACAGCGAAGTCGGCGGCTTCGCTTTGCTTACAAAAGTCAGAGGAGCGGTCAAAACCATTAAACTTACCGTTAGTCGAAAGCCTGATCAACATTCAAACCGTCTCGCTATGTTCGCGCATTTGCATACCAGAGACGGCTATCAGAATCTTGGATTTTCCGAAATGACTTTAACGGTTGATACATTTGCCGACAACGGTAAATTTACCTC
>JBBQUS010000063.1:0-28619 GCA_038212235.1 Pyrinomonadales bacterium | reverse complement strand
CGGCATGTTCTGATAAATGCGTACATTTTGCTGCGCGACGAAATTGAGTATGCGGAGTTTCTCAAACGTGGTGTCACAGTTCGGTCTGCTCGAACCGTTCATAGGCTAGATGATGCCTGCCCGACTGATTGAGCGACCAACCCTGGGGCGGCGGTTGCGCAATCTGCCGCTCCAAGTGCGAATTACACCTCATGGGCTTTGATTGATGCCCGAATAGATGACCAGCGCGCACCATTATCAGTGCAGCTCGCAAATTGAAATAGACGCACAGCAATTGTTAGTCAGTTGTTTCCCGAGGCCCATTAACTGAACAATCATTTCCGTGCTGCTGGCATGGTAGGAAGGGTTTGCGTTTAATTGCTTGACAAGCGTCACCTTCTTCATAGATGAACGGTTACAAGTAGCCGTTCACTCGGTGCAAGAGTTTTAATAAATAAAATCTACTCTTTCAACGCTTGATTGAGCCGTTCGATCAGTTCCTTTTCTGAGACTGAAAGCAGCTCACGCTTTGTTTTATTCGGGATTTCAAGCACTGAAGCAATTGCCCAGCCGATTTCCTGAGGAACGGTTAAAGCAGCCACCCGCTCAGCGTTAAAACGCCAGTATCGAACAGTCTTCTGATATTTCAAATTACCGGCGGCAAATCTCGCAAAACGTTCTTTTAACTCCGCTACCGTCGCTGCTTCGGCTTTTGTGGTTGGCTGTTCGAGCCTTTTGATTCCCGCCCGAACAACTCCGCTCCTTTCCTGAACACTGGTCAACCGAACAATTCTAGAACCGTGACCGGTGAGAGTGAACATGCCAGGCTTTTCGAGAAAATCAAGATCCGACCCATAGCTCGTGACCGAAAACAAGGTTGCCGGAGCGCCCGGTTTTGCCTGATCGGTTATAAGCACCTGAAATTGATATGTTTCTCCGATTGCTCGCACGACGTAACCATATTGCTCCTTGGTGAGTGACAGTTCTGCCGGAATGCCGGGAAAGAAAACTTCCGGCCGGATGATGACTAGCATCTCGTTTTGCCACGCAATCTTCTCAGGCACTGATTCGGGATTTGGGGAAAAAGTATGTTCTGAGGGCTCAATCGCATCGAGCTGCGGGATTGAATGAGGAATCTCGACCGCATTGAAATTCTGAACTTTTTCAAAGGCTGCCACATAATTGGGAAGCGCCTGACCCGTCGCTAATCTCTCTGGATCAAAGGCACCTGGCTCTTGATCCCAGGTGAGAGCATGAACAATCACTCGGTAATCACCATTTGTGATTTTGATCCAATCAGCTGAGTCTTCACTTATTTCTTCACCTTCCTCAGAGGGCAAAACATATCCACCGTCAATCAGTAACCGGTTGTGCCGGACTTTGAGGCGAAAAGTTTGTGATTTGACCGTGTGCTTTTTCTCTCGCTCGGTCAGCCCCTCGTCAGTCAGGCGAACGCTAAAGCTGCCGTCGCCGCCGGTTGTTACCCCGATCATTGTCCCGGCGGCAAATTCGCTTTTTATCGCAAAATCATATGACCACCAGTTAATCGGATCCTGGTCACGGTGTTTGAGGTCGTCAGGGTAAAACAAAAACCAGGAGGCTGAATCAGTGCCGACAATTCTGATTTCATTCAGAGGAGAAACCGGATTTTGGATTAAGTTAGTTTCCGGGTGATTGATTTCGTTCATAGCCAATGTTTGCTGCGCAGTTAAATCCAAGGTATTTGTTCCAGCGAGCGCAAACACTAGAATCAAAACAATCAGTCCAGTGTGTTCCGCTAATAGATTCTTTCGCTTCAAATAAGAATTCATACATGATTGAACATTCAAGCGATATTTTGAATGCATTTTTCAAAGGTTATTACTTGATTGATCAAAGCCGGAGAATGCCAATTGTCTAGCCAGAAAATTAAGCACACTTCTGCCTTGCTGCCGCAGGGTTGTCACGACAGTTAAAATTCCGGCAACAAACCGGCTTCCCGCTTCGCTTTTAGTTCCGAAAGACTTTCGTCGCCACAAGACTGCTCGGCGGAGCGCCCTTTCGGCAGCGTTATTGGTTGGATCAACCTCTGCGACTCTGATGAAAGTCCAGAGCGAGTCTTCTAATTTGAGAATGTTCCGGCAGGTGTTCCGGGTTTGAGAATGCTCTCCCATCGACCCTTCGATTAATAATTGCTTGATCTTTTGTTTGATTGGTTCGACAACGGTTTGAAGGTCCGACTTTTGGAGCGTGCCATCGCGCACCAAGTGCCAGAGTTTAAAGAGATGTTCGGTTTGTTCGAGCAATCCTCCGCCAATCGTTTTCGAGTCACTACGTTCCGCGATGCGTTGAAAATCACGTTTTAAGTGTGCCCAACAGATTTGTCGTCGATGCCCTTCGATGAAGTTGTACCCCGCATAGCGGTCAGTCGTAATGACCCCATTTCCGCTTTCGCCAATCACGGTTTTGGCGTCTTTGGTGCGGCGTCCACTCATCACCTGGAAAACGGTCGCGTCCTTGCTCGCTGCGACCCACAGCCATTTTTGTTTATCCGTCTCACGCCAACTGGTTTCATCAACGTAAACGACAGCTTGATGCTCAACCAACACTTGAAATTGAGCGACTGGATGAGCCAGGGCATTGCTAATTCTTTTCTGCATGGCGCTAATGCTGCCTAATCCGATCTTGACCCCAAACAATTCCCGCATTGCATCAACCGTGTCGCGGTGTGAAGTTCCAAGTCTACCGGTTAAGTACGCAATGATAGCTTTGACACGCAAGCCAAAGGCTCCGGCAGATGCTTCTTCAATCCAGGCGCCGCGATTACGTTTGCCGCAGCTCGAACAACGAAGCGCCGGACGTTGATATTCGATCGTCTTGGTTCCCGTTGCAGTAATTTCTGTGACTTGGCGTCGTGCCGGGAGAAACCAATCGGCTGACTCAAACTTCAAACAGCCGCAACGTGTGCAGATTTCGGGGCGTAGCTCAATCACTTCGTCAATCTCATTCGGATCAAGCAACCATCTTCCAACTCCATCGTGTCCGAGTTGGGCACCTTGTTTTAATCCAGATGGGTGGCGATTATTTGCTCGTTTCCGAAAAGGAGAGTCGGAAGATGGCGGCAGATTTGAGTTTGATGAGTTGATCTTGAGACTTTCTGTGAGCCTGGCAACTTGATTGACGAGGCGTTCGTTTTCTGCCTTTAGTTGTTTGTTATGTCGTTCCGATTCATGAACTTCTTGCTTAAGCGCAGCCAACTGTTGCTGATGGAGATCAAAACGAGTTTGCAGCAGGCGCAATTGATGATTGAGCGCGAGGGCGGCGAGGCGCACCGGCGACGGGGTGACATCCCACTCGTGCTGAGTAATATTGAAGCCGCTGATCATTGAACCAGAGAATAGCGAGAAGAAGCTTTGTTGTCTAGATTTCAGGTTCTTTTATTTCTACTGACTGAACTGTTACCGTTTACAATTTTCATATAATCCGAGTCCGATAACGGTAATAATCAAAATCACAATAACGGTTAAGAAGAGATTAAAATTACTGTTATCGGTGAGTAAATCCTGGTCGAAACCTGCGAGCTGCGTCTTATCGCCGCGCGAAATTCTCAAGGCGCGATAAGAAAAAACTCGCTTGCCGTTAACCAAATGTCCGAGCAGTTCCTTAATCGTCATTTTGCCGCCAGCGTAAGCAAACTCGCCTTTTTCTTCTGAAATTGAAGCGAAAAGATTTTTGACTTCGGTCAACTGTTTTTGCATCGCGGAAACAATATCGGTTTCTTCGATAAGCGAAACATAATCTTCATAATCTTCTTTATACTCGGTTTTTTTAGGATGTTTCATATCTGAATTTTAACAAAATTTGATTAAATTAGCTGATGAGGGAATTATGAAAACAAAATTTTTTAGTCATGCGAACATCGTCACGAGAAAACTATCTCTCTAATCTGTATCTAATATCATTCGTCGCAAAAAGGGTCAGATACTGTTGTCGAATTCATTTTGCTAGTTTTGCAAACCTCGAAACTCTGGTTTTTGCCGTTGGCACTTGATTTACAAAGTTGACAGTTCGCAAAACGTTGATGCCGGCTGCTGTCGTTGCTTGCTGCAAATGCGTTTTCTGCAAGCCCCATTAGCTTGAGCGACGACATGCGCCGCGTCTGGCTGTTTGCGATAATGTTCCTTCAACTCCTGCTCGATTTTGGTATTCGCTTTGTCCTACTTCGCTCGGCAACTTTTCTCTGGTTGATTTCAGTGCCAGATAATAATCTCGGTCGGGTATCTGCAATGATCTGCTGGCATTCTTGCCCCGAACGCATTTCGCGCGGTTTACACAATTCAGGCAATCACTGGGTTTGAATCGAATTTTTGTTGACCGGAAGCGGGTATTCTTTGGTTTTATATTCTCATCTCAATTATGCTTTGTTTGTCGAGTGATGAGAATTGAGATGAAAAGTTTAACCGCTGGAAGCTATTGCAGCCGCGTAAGTTATTTTTTACTATGCGGTTGGTTGCGTCCTCGTTTGGATTACCCATCTAAGTTTCACGTCACTTCGATTTTCGGCAAACTTGGTGTCATTACGCGCACCGAAGCTGTAATCGCCGCTCTGCGCCGCGGGCTAATTTTATTGTAAGATAAGAATAAAATTAATCCGAAATACCAAATCACCGCGGGAAAAGATGAAAACTCGTAAAGGAGACTCTAAAATAAATTACGTTGTTTATAATTTCAGAAAAAATGCCTCGTTAAATATTGATGTCGTTCCGATTGCCGAGCGGCTTTTGACCGAAAAAAGCAAAGTCCAGACGACCGCGCCGCACCGAACGAATTTTTATCGAATTATCTGTTTTGAAAAAGGGGAACCGGTTCACACGGTAGATTTTGAAAAAATACGCATCAAATCGCCCGCAGTTTTGTTTGTTCATAAAGACAAAATTCACAAATTTGACAAGGAAGCGGCGCACGACGGAAAAGTTCTGGTTTTTACCGACGATTTTTTTTTCAGAACAGACGGCGACCGTAATTTTCTGCGAAACGCCCAGATTCTCAATCAATCGGACACGCCGATTTTGCTGTCGAATGTAGATGAAAATTTGAGGTTATTGTTCGACCAAATCGAACGCGAAATTAAGCAAGAGGAACAGCTTTTCAAAAGCGAAGTTCTGCATCATCTGCTCAACGCGCTTTTATATTCTGCCGAAAGAATCGCGTCAATCGAATATCCGAAATCATTCAATCAGACGGCTAACGCAATGCTTGTCAATTCGTTCCTCGAAGCGGTCGAAGAAAATTACAAGAACAGGCTTTCAATCGAAAAATACGCTGCGCTGCTGAGTGTAACCGTCAACAAACTCAATTCCGCGCTCGGTGACATTAAGGGAAAAACCGGCAAACAAATCGTGACCGAAAGATTGTTACTCGAAGCCAAAAGACTGCTCGTGTATTCGGATTTGAACGCCAAAGAAATCGGCTACGAATTGGGTTTTGACGAGCCGACAAACTTTATCAAGTTTATCAAAAAGAACATTAAACAAACTCCGCTCGAATTTCAGGAAGCAAACAGGTAAAAAAGTATCGCAAAATCAGAGGTTTTTACCTTTTTGCCAAACGGACAAATTTATAAAATGGTTCAATCTAAAAACACTTGATGAATCAAAATAAACTTGCAGATAAAGCAGATAAAGTCGAGGCCGAATCGCGTCAACCAGTTTCAACGCAGCGTCTCGAAGCCTTCAGCGACGGCGTTTTTGCCATCGCCATCACCTTGCTAATTCTTGAAATCAAAGTTCCGCAGCTTGATTTTGCCTCGGCAGACACGCTCGCCGCCGCGCTCTTTGGGCAGTGGGCATCGTATCTCGGTTACGTTTTGAGTTTTACGATGATTGGAATTTACTGGGTCAATCATCATTATATTTTTCGGTTTTATCGCGGCACCGACCACGTTTTTAATCTGCTGAATTTATTTTTCCTGATGACGATTTCGTTTTTGCCGTTTCCGACCGCGATTTTGAGCGAATACGTCGAAAATGCGGGCGCGGCAAGCGTCGCCGTGATGTTTTACGCTTTCGGGCTGTTGCTTCCGTCGCTCGGATTCGGGCTCATGTGGTTTTACGCGAGCGGCGATTACCGCTTGATTGACAGGCGGTTGACAACGGAATTCGTCAGAGGTTTGCGGCGAAAACTTTTCGTTTCGATTTTGATAAACGCCGCCATCATCGGTTTATCTTACTGGTTTTATAAATTAGGCTTGGCAATTTGCATCGGCATCGCGCTGCTTTTTCTTTTGCCGTCGAGAGAACCTGAATTGAGCGCGGAAAACTAAAAAATATAAAAAACCAATATGGAAATCAAACAAAACGACAATCAGGCAAACATTGAAATTTTTCCGCCGCTCAAACTCGCCGAATGGGAAGCGACAAAAGACACGCTGCATTTGTGGACACAGATTGTCGGTAAAATCCGGCTCGTGCAAACGCCGCTTGTCAACCATTTCTGGAACGCGACGCTTTACGTCTCAGCACGGGGACTGACCACTTCCGCAATGCCTTATGAGCGCGGCGTGTTTGAAATCGAGTTTGATTTTATAGACCACAATCTGGTTATCAAGACGAGCGAAGGCGCGATTGAAAGAATTCGCCTTGAGCCGAAATCGGTCAGGCATTTTTACGAGGAAGTAATGACGACGCTTCACTCGCTCGGCATCACTCCAAAAATTCACGCCAAGCCCGACGAGATTCCCGATGCGATTCCTTTTGCCGAAGATGAAACGCACAAATCCTACGACGCTCGATATGCAAATCGTTTCTGGCAGGCTTTAATTTCTGTTGACAAAATTTTCTACGAATTTCGCCATAAATTCGTCGGCAAAGTCTCGCCAGTACATTTCTTCTGGGGCAGTTTCGACTTCGCCGTGACGCGCTTTAACGGGAGGCGCGCGCCGGAGAGAGAGAACGCCGATGCCATCACGCGCGAAGGCTATTCGCACGCCAATATCAGTCACGGTTTCTGGCTCGGCGGAAACGGAATGGAAGCAGCCTTTTACGCCTACGCCGCGCCTGAACCCGACGGCTTAAAAACCGCCGCAGTCAAACCGGAAAAAGCGTTTTACAGCAAAGAGATGAATGAGTTTTTTCTGATGTATGACGATGTCCGGCAATCGGCTAATCCGAAAGAAACTTTAATGGATTTTTTGAATTCGACTTATGACGCGGCGGCGGATTTGGCGAAATGGAATCGCTCGGAGCTTGAAAGAAATCAGCAAAATACTTAGCCCTTTCTAATTTATAAACCGATTTCAAAAAGTATCATCAATTCAACAATTTTAACCTTTCTGCGGGTCGCGCTTTTCTTTTAAGCTAAATTGATATGGAAAACTTAAAAGAAATCGTCAAGCCGTTTTACACGGAACTTTTAACCGCCAATTCGCTCGAAAGAGTCGCGGAAGTGATTGACACTTTAATCGCCGATAATTTCCAGCACATCAACACCGCTGAAACACACGACAAAGCCCAATTTAAAGAACATATTCCGGGCGTTTTGAAATTGATTCCCGATATGAAAACCGAGATTCAGGAAATGCTCGTCGCCGACGGCAATCGCGTGATTGTCCGGAGCATTGTCACCGGCAAGCCGAGAGGGAATTTTTTCGGCGTTGAGACCGACGGCACAAAACAATTCAGCGTGATGGCGATTGATGTTCACACAATCGAAAACAATCAGATTACCAAAATTTATCACCTCGAAGAATGGACGACCGCTTTTCGGCAGCTGCAGTCTTGAGAAGCTGGGACCGATTATTTTCAAGTTTTTAGATAACCTGCTGTCGAGGTAATTTCGGCTTCGACATACTTTTGTTAAATTCGATGGAAACAAATAAAGCGCAAAAAATCGCCGTCGTCACCGGAGCATACGGCGGTCTCGGTTCGGAACTGTGCAAATTCATTGCGGCTTCCGGAATCGGTCTGCTGCTTGTTGACAGGGATTTGGAAAAATCAAAGGACTTTGCCGCCGAGTTAAACAAGCGGAATCCGGCAATCGTGCGGGATGTTTTCGCCGTTGACCTTGCCAATCACGCTGATATTAAAAGGCTGACGGGGGAGATTCGGGCGAAATATTCCAAACTTGACTTTCTCTTTAACAATGCAGGAGTTTTAACCGAAACAATGCAATTTTCCGGTCATGGCAACGAACTACATTTTGAAGTGAACACGCTCGCGCCGCTGCAACTGATTGACCAACTGCGCCCCGCCTTAAAGAACTCCGACGACGGCGCGATAATCGTCAGCACTTCTGCCGGAATTTCCAAAGGAGTTGAGAAATTAGATTGGAACAATTTAATTAAGCCGACGGAATTTAAAAAACTTTACGGTCCTTACGTTAATTCCAAACAAGCACTCAATGTTCTGACCGCCGCCCTTTCAAGCGAAATAGAGAGTGACAAAATCATTATCCGCGCGGCAGATCCCGGGCCGAACAAAACGCGGCTCACCAAGGGAGCGGGAACGCCACTCTGGATGCGGCTTTTTTATCTGTTTCTGCCGTCGCCCGACAAAGGCGCAAAGAAAATTTTTGATGTCGCGTTCGCGCCCGAATGGGCGAACAAAACCGGAATTTTTGTCTCCGACCAAAAAATTCAAACGCTGCCGGCGAGTTTGGCGGACGGAGAATTTCAATCGGAGTTTTTGCGACGCTGCCGGGAACGCGCCGCGATTTTGTAGGTGAAGATAAACAAATCTTAATACGTGGCAAAATTTACCAAATCAAATTGGGGAGAATCTAAAAATGCAAATTAACTATCAAAACGCTTTGCTTGTCGGTGCGATTTTGCTGGCTTTATTAGGCGTCAAGGCTGTCGCAGCGCAAACAAATATCAAATACGCCGGAGCTTTAACTTTTAGCCCCGAAGGAACGCTGTTTGTCGGCGACAATGTCACGGGCAGCATTTTCGCCTTTGAAACAGGGGCGGGACAACCGCCCGTCGCTAATGCCAAACCGCTCGGCATCAATAATATAGATGCGCGCGTGGCGGATGTTTTGGGCGTTGACAAAAAAAACATTACTATCAACGGAATGGCTGTCCATCCAGTTTCGCGCGAAGTTTATCTATCCGTTTCGCGCAGTTTCGATGGCGGTTTTCTGCCCGCGCTTGTCAAAGTTAATTCAGCCGGACAAATCGCAAATGTTGATTTGAAAACATTGAAATCGTCGCAATATAAAATCCAGAATTATCCGACCAACGAACAGCAGTTTCGTTCTCGCGCCAAAGATTGGGCTGTGCCGGATGCCAACGAATACGACGCCAAAGCCGAGCTTCCGATGCGAACGCTGGCGATTATGGATATGATTTTTTACAAAGGCGAGCTTTTCGTTTCGGGAATTTCCAATCAGGAATTTGCTTCGACTTTAAGAAGAATTCCGTTTCCGTTCAGCGGCCAAGAGACGGCAAGCAACATCCAGATTTATCATATTTCTCACGCCCGATACGAAACTCGCGCGCCGATTCTGGCGATGAAAATTATGCCGGTTGACGGCGAAGATACTTTAGTTGCCGCTTACACTTGCAGCCCGCTCGTGCTGATTCCGCTCAAAGATTTGAAAGACGGGGCTAAAGTTTCGGGCAAAACAATCGGCGATATGGGCAACGGTCAGCCGCTTCAAATGGTGCCGTTTCAGCTTTACGGTCAGGATATGCTGTTCGTTACCAATGCGGCGCGCGGTCCGATGGTGATTTCCGTCAAAGGTTTGAATGGCGCGAGAAGTTACACGCCGGAAAATGTCCCGAAAGGACAGCTTTACGACTTGTCGCCGGAATTTCCGATGGGACCAGTCGGCAAACAAATTATGTTCACGGGCGCGTCACTTTACGCAGATTTATTAAACAAAGACTTTTTCGTTTCCGTCTTGAGAGACGCGCGTTCGGGCGATTTGAATTTGCAGGCGCTTCCGACTTTTCTGCCGATAACCTTAAATAAAATCTGGTCGGAATTTGATTTCAAAGGCGGCGAAGCGAAACCGCAAAAATAAATGATTTCGGCAACGCAATCAAAACAAAAGGCGAAGCGCAGGCGTTTTGGCAAAGTCTCGTCGCCTGCGCTTCGGTGGGTTTGTTTATTGATTTTTTTAACGGTAAATGCGCTGCCAGATTTTGCCCAATCAAACAATTTTCAAATCACTCGCTCCAACAAAATTTTATCTACTTCCGAATCAAAAAGTTTGTCGCTTGATTTTCCGCAAAAACCGGGAGAGCATTTAATTTTACGCGGCACTGCCATCTCGCAAATTTCCGCAGAATCGGCGCGAAATTTTTTTGCCGTTTATGTTTTCGATTGTGAAAAAAATCAACGCGCGCCGTTGCCCGTTCAGGGAAAGTATCAGATCAATGCCAATCGAATCGAATTCGTGCCGGATTTTGAATTTGCCGCCGGGACAAATTACGAAGCGGAAATAGGCGCGGAAATTTTCGGCATTAATGAGGTTTTCCGCGAATGGTTTTACATCGCTCGAAAATTAAATTTAACCCCACCTAAAATTTTGCAGATTTACCCGACCGCAGACCGAATTCCGGCCAACGCGCTTCGGTTTTACATCGCTTTTTCCGAACCGATGCGACGACATTCCGGCGCTTCGCTGGTCAAGCTCAGAGACAAGCACGGGCGCGAAATTTCGAGAGCTTTCCTCTCGCTCAATCAGGAGTTGTGGAGCGGCGACAGCCGCCGCCTGACGCTTCTGCTCGATCCTGGACGCATCAAGCGCGGCGTCACCGCCAACTTGGAAATCGGTCCGGCTCTCGTCGCCGGCCAGACTTACGAAATATCCGTCAAGCCCGGATGGACGAGCGAACAGGGCGGCGTCAGCGGCGAGATTTTTAGCAAAAAATTTCGCGTCGCGGCAGCCGACCGTCGTCCGGTTGATCTCAAAGCGTGGAAAATTGAAACACCGCGAAATTCGACGAAAGACGCGCTTGAAATCAATTTTGACAGAATTTTCGATTATGCGTTGCTCGAAAATTGTTTAGCGGTTTTTAACGAATCAGGAACGCGCGTTCCTGGCGAAATAACCGTTGATTCCGGCGAACGAAATTGGAAATTTAAACCGCTCGAAAAATGGACTTCAGGCAATTATAAAATTGTTGCCGCCGCTGATTTGGAAGACATCGCGGGCAACCGTATCAATGAAGCTCTCGATCACGACGCGGGCGCCTCAATGGGCAGCATCAAGCGATTTTATAAAATACCGTTTTCCGTCGCGGCGAGTACAGAAGCTCCCTTTAAGGTCAAAGCTATTCATTAAAATTGAGATATACAACGGCTCAAACACCGGTTATTAAAAGTAAATTTCAGAGGTTAATTAAAATTGGGACAGGGAAGTTGCGAGCATACAAACTAAATAAGAGATGTAATACCGAGCGGCGACGGTTGCCAAAAATGTCTGGAGTCGGGCGACACCTGGGTGCGTTTGCGCGAATGCTTGTCCGGCGGTCACGTCGGCTGCTGCGATTCGTCGCGCAACACGCAATTGCATTTCTGTTTGGTAAGCTGAGCCGTCAGTGAGGTGGTTTAATTAACAGGATACGAACTCTCTGTAAAATCAGATGATGCCTCGGTAAAGACTTCGATGCTGCCAACGCCGAAATCCGGCGTTGGCTATGAAGACCCGGCCTATTTTAGCCGCGACTACAAAAAACTTTGCTGCGCAGCAGCCTTGAAGTTTAGGATGTAATTTAAAAAGCTGCTAAAAAACTGTGCACTCAAGAACTATAATTTGGGGGCGACCAGATGAATTCGTATTTCTTGTTATAATTTCAATGAGCGGCTTCGGTGAAAGTGGTGTTAATTTTCTAAATTAACACCACTTCAAAATAGCTTATGATAATGGTTATTATAGAAAGCTATTGAGCAAAGGGAAGCATTGTGATACTTTTTCCCTGATACTTAAGAAATTAACTTTTTCCAATTTTATCAGTCAAAAATTACGATACCCACAACAAGGCTTTCTTCGAAAAAACTGATTAGAGGTCATTTCTGAGACAGAAAAAATCGCAGTCTTCTTTAAATGCTTCAAAATTATGACTGGAGAATCGAAATCCAAGAAAAGTTCGTTTGCAGAGCTGGCACTAAGTCAAGCCGGAGCAGCAGAACAGGCCGCAATCCAAATGGTGCTCGATACGCTGCCGAGCGAACATTCGCGGAGGGCTTACGAGCGAGCTTTGCGTGCGTTCTTTACCTGGCGGCGAACCGGCGGCAATCCGGCATTGAGTAAAGCACTCGTTCAGCGCTATGCGGCTGATCTAAGAAACAAAGGATTGTCCGCCTCGGCCATTAACCAACAGCTATCGGCTATTCGCAAAATCGTTTCGGAAGCAGCCGATAATGAAATGCTGGATCATCCAACCGCTGTTGCAATTAAAAATATTAAAGGCGCGCGCAGCGAAGGACGGCGAATCGGCAACTGGCTTTCGCGCGAGGCGGCGCAAATGTGGCTTAACGCGCCTGACCTCTCAACCATCAAAGGCGCGCGCGACCGGGCGCTTTTAGCGGTGCTGCTGGGCTGCGGACTCCGGCGAGCGGA
Organism: Pyrinomonadales bacterium; assembly: GCA_038212235.1. Classification (GTDB taxonomy): domain Bacteria; phylum Acidobacteriota; class Blastocatellia; order Pyrinomonadales; family Pyrinomonadaceae; genus JBBQUS01. The sequence continues at coordinate 16,094 of JBBQUS010000063.1, read as the reverse complement.
AGCCGCCGCGCTCACTTTCGAGCATCTTCAGCAACGCGAAGGACGCTGGGTCATCGTTGATTTACTTGGCAAACGCGACAAAGTGCGCTCCGTTCCCGTGCCGGCTTGGATGAAGGCGGCGATTGATGATTGGAGCAGACAAAGCAATATTTTCGAAGGAATGATTTTTCGCGCCGTCAACAAAGGCGACAAAATCATGGGAGCAGGCATAACGCCGCAAGCCATCAGAAACATTGTTCATCAGTACTCTCAAAAACTCTCACCCTCGCCCGTCGCGCCGCACGATCTGCGCCGCACATATGCAAAGCTTTCCTACAAAGGCGGTGCCAAACTTGATCAGGTACAATTATCCCTAGGCCACGAATCCATTAATACAACCGAAAAATATCTGGGTGTCGAACAGGATTTGGCCGACGCGCCATGCGATTATCTAGGATTAAATTTAAAAAGAGTTTGATATGTCTGGCTGGCAGCAAGGCTGGCAAATATTTACACAGCGGTCGGGATTGTTGTCGCGTTGCCCGACGAGGTATTTTGAATAGCCAAAAAACACTTGCCAAAAGCGGCGGAGCAAAACGGAATCGGCCGGGACTTAAAAAAATGGAGCTAACTGCCATCGAATGAAAAACAAATTGTTGATTACTTATTCCCACTCGTTTGTCATTCAAACTTCAATTGTACTTTTTATTTTGGTTGTTTTCTCACCCGGCGTTTTCGGACAGGCGGCCGACGGCGCTCAACACCCGATTGAGAAAGCGCAAGCAGAATGTTTGAAGACGCGTCACGGGACGATGCCGCGAGCTCGCTGTTACAGCGACGCGGCTGAGGCGTGGGAACAGGAAGTAACTAAAATTTACGTTCAGCTGGTGAAGGCAATCGAGCCAAACGATAAAAGATCGCTCGAAAATTCGCAAACCGCCTGGGAAAAATACCGTGACGCCGAGTTTAATTTGCTCGCTCATCTTTACGGACAAAAAAAAGGTACCGGTTATATTTCAGTTAGAATTATTGAGCGAATGGAAATAGTCAGACAGAGAGCAATTGAGCTTAAAAACCGTTTGGAAACGATAAAAAGTTTCCGCGCTTTCGATTAGATCCGGTTTTTTTTCAACAAACAGTTACGGATGAAATGCTTTTCACTGATTCCCAGCCGGACGCGGCCTAAGCTGCAAAGCTGTTGTAAAGAATGACCTTCGATACCACAGAGCAACAATCACGGTTGTCATGGCCACAGCCGCTGCCTGCATAAAGACCACGACAATCTGATAACGAACGGCTGTCAGAGGCGACGCGCCTGCAATTATTTGGCCGGTCATCATTCCCGGCAGAGTGACAATCCCGACCACCATTAAGCCGTTAACAGTCGGAATCAGCGAGGCGCGCAACGCCAATCGAACAGGCTGCTCGGACGCTTGCTGATAACTGGCTCCGAGTGCCAAATACGCTTCGATTTCGCTTTGCCTCGCTTCCATTTCTCCGGCCAGACGTTCAATCGCAATTGTTGCGCCGTTCATCGCGCTGCCAACAATCATGCCAAAAAGCGGGATGAGATAACGCGGGTCAAACCATGAATTGACGCGAACCACCAGCGCCGTAATGTAGAAGAGCGTAAAGCTCGAACCAAGCAGCATTGCCGTTCCCGTAATCCAGCTGAGGGTTTTGCGATCTCCGGTTTTCTTCTGTCGTCCGATTGCGGCATTGACCGCGACAATCAGCATTAAGATGAGCGCCGCCAGCGTTAAATACCATCTGTTAACGGCAAAAATGTAAACCAGAACGTAACCGACGAGGACAAGCTGAATCAGGGTGCGGAAAGCGCCGATGACGAAATCTTTAACCAGCCCCAGCCTTTGCCAGCGAGAAATGCCGATAGCAATAAGAATCAGACCGAGCGCCATCAAAAGATTAAGCCAGGAGACATCAACAATTGATTGGTCGGTCAGATCAGCATTTTGAAAAAACCCAAGCGGTAACATTGATTATTTGCTCTTTTCCAAAAACGCGCGAATTCGCGGATTTGCCGTCTGCTCGAAAATGTAACGAGTCGCGCCGGCTTCGAGAACGCGCCCGCTTTCCATGACAATCGTCCAATCGCTCGCCTGAAAAGCTTCCGAGAGGCGGTGCGTCACCATTACTACCGTAATCTTTTTTTCCTTTCCCAAACCGCGAACCATTTCCATCAACCGGTCAGCCGTCTCAGGATCGAGCGCCGAAGTCGGTTCATCCATCAAGAGAACTTCCGGCGAAGTCATCAGGGCGCGCGCAATATTCGCGCGCTGTTTTTGTCCGACTGAGAGCCGTTCGCCTTCGCGATTCGCCAGCGATGGATCAAGTCCGGCCAAAGCGAGCGTTTCAGCAACGAGATTGTCAGCGTCAATCAAGGATTTTCCGGCGAGTTTTAAGGCAATCAGCAGATTATCGCGAACTGTGCCCGGAAACATCACCGGAGTTTGGAAAACAAAGCCGACTTGCAGGCGCAACTGCTGCACCGGGTATTGGTTAAGCGGCCGTGAGCGAAAGCAGATGACTCCGCTCACCGGATCATCAAGCCTATTGAGCAGCCGCAGTAATGATGTTTTGCCCGCACCCGAAGGCCCTACAAGCGCAGTTACTTCTCCTGAGACGATTTCCAGGTCTATTCCGTCCAGAAGCGTCTGCCCTTCTTTAACTTGCCGGACACCCTGCAAAACAAAAGCTGCGCTCTCATTTTGCGGCGAATCTTGCAGACTAGTATTGGCCGGCAACGCATGTTTAGACATGCCTTATATTGTAGCAGGGCAGGATGGCTGCAAATTCCTATTGATAGAAAGAATTAACAACAGGCTGTTTCGTATAATTCGGGCCGGCTTGATCGTCGGCTCCGAGGTATTTAAAAGGCAGCTGAAAACTTTTTTTTCCGTTACATATTAGTATGTGTTTTCGGTAGTCAACCGTAAATCCCTGTTTTCTTAGGAAGCCGGAAAAAGTTTTGCTCGCGTTCTGCTTTTCTTCAAGTATCAAATTCTTCAAATCCAAGTTTGCCAAAAATTTGCCATCAGCTTTAAGCCAGCCGGCAGCCTTTTCAATTGCGCCGAGCTTATCACCGATGTAATGCAGCCCGTGCACACAGGTTATTAAATCAAAACCGCCTGCTGCCGGCTTATAATCGTCAATTGAAGTTGTCAGAAAGACAAGTGATTTTAAATCGTCTGGGATGGCATAAAACATTGAAACTAAATCAATCCCAATAATCTTTAAATTATTTTTTGAGCCTTGAGATTCAAGCAAGGTTGCCGCTTCGATTAAAGCTCGTCCGCTCCCGCAGCATAAATCAAGCCACCTTACTTGTTCATGCTTTTGTAAACGGTTTTCCAGTAAACGGTTTTCCAGAAAGTTAACCGGATTAAATCCTAACTCTCTTTCATAACTGTTCCCACCGAGACAACCTCGTTCCCGATTCATTAAACTGTTAGCCACAATTGACGAACGTTGTAGAAACGTTTCGTTTAGCAGTCGTTGGGTTGGGTTAGATGAAGAATGACTCTTTCTTTTACCGCCGCGTGCTTTTGTAGTTGATATTTTCGACAATTCTTTTAAATCTTGCTCTACTTTACGTTGTCCAGCGCGGCTCTGATTTCCTCGTTAGTCGGGCGTTGTTTGTAGTCTTTTTCAAGTTTTGCCCATGCGACGCGGCGTTCTTTGTTGATGACATAAACAGTCGGGTACGGAATCCCGTCAACCTTTTGACCGTCGTAACGCGGATCGTGCAAGCCGTAAATGTTAATGGTTTTAGCGTTCGGGTCGGCCAGCAATTGATAATTAATTTTGCCTTTGCCGTCTTGTTCGATCTTTTTAATAAATTCGCGGCTTTTATCCGCTCCGTCTATGCTGACGGCAAAAAGCTGCGTCGGCTCGTCACTTTTCAGCAAGCGCCGCAAATCGGAAAGCTGATGGCCGCAAAACGGACACCAGTAGCCTCGATAAAAAACCAATACGACCGGCGCACGCTTAACGGCTTCGGATAACGTCACCGATTTGCCGTTCTGGTCAGTCAAAGTAAAATCCGGTGCCAGATCTCCTGCATCAATTGGTTTGGCTTGATTTGCCTGCCCGAAAATCGTTGCAGCGGTTAACAAAATAAGGACGGCGACGAACGCAAAACGAATTTTCATTGTCTTCTCCAAAAGTAAAAATTAAGTTCTGTCAGGATGATGTTGATAACGTCAGATAATATTCCGCAGCCGGAAAGGAATTATTCATTCAATCTTTGAGCTCATACATGACTTTTTGACAACTCCAAAACGGCTATTTTGGTAATTACTATCAATATCGGCGATATTCAGCATGATATTACCATTCTCGTCAGATCTTGTTTTGATTCAACGAAAAAGTTGATCATGACACGAAATAATGCATCGCTTAATTTGAATAAATATGGAAATAGTTTGCTTTGGTGCAGATATTTCGAAATTTATTCAAGCAAGTTGATTTTGGAAATAATGGAACAAAGTTTGCTTAAAGGCTTTGCAATTGGAGGTTTTAATTATGACTTTAAGTGGACTTCAAAACAAAACTAAAAAAATTGGAGCGGCTGTAGCTCTGTTTTTCGCTGTTGTCTTTCTTTCGAGCGCGAGTGCACAGGCGCAATATCGCGATGACCGGGGTTATGGCCGCAACGGCGGATACAATCGTGACGGCGGGTACGGCAGAAACGGAGGTTATGGTTCGGATATCTTCAGAGTAGCCGGTGACAACGGTTATCAAGACGGCCTGAGAAAAGGCGCCGATGACGCTCGTGAAGGTCATAATAATCCGACCGGTACATCGGAATACAAACATGCCACTAACGGTTATGACCGTCGCTATGGAAACAAAGATGATTACAAACAGGCCTACCGGGACGGATTCTTACAAGGTTTTGATGAAGCGCAACGACGTTATGGCAACGGTCGTTATGGAAACCGAAATCGTCGCTCAAGTAACAATGGACGAAACGTTCTGCGGCAGATTATTTTGGGCTACTAACATTGAAGACTGAAAGCAGCATAATTAAAAAAGGTGTTGGATAAAAATCCAACACCTTTTTTTGCTAATCGTTTTCGACAACTGTTTTTGTTAACTTCTCATAGCCCAGCAATCTCTGGAGATATTTAAAAATGCGGTCGAAGCAGAAGTAGCTGAGAAAAAAAACGCTTGCTACAATGTTTAAAATGCTCGTTGTCAGGCAGATTCGCGAGCTTCGCGAACGATTGTGATAAATTGTCCGGCGCGTTCTTTCAAAAGCGCCATGTTGCCAGAGCGCAAAGCCTGTAAATCAACCAGCTCCGCCCCAATCCCAATGGCGCTCGAACCGGCTCTGATAAAATCTCCAGCCGTTTTTAACGAGACTCCGCCGGTCGGGATTAGTTCAATCTCGGGAAACGGCGCTTTCAAGGATTTGATATAGCTGGCCCGCCGAGCGCTCCGGCCGGAAAAACCTTGACAATATCCGCACCCGCCCTCCACGCCGTGATAATTTCGGTCGGAGTCAGCGCGCCGGGCATCACAGCTACTTCTTTTTTGCGGCATAGTTCGACAGTTTTTAAATTCAGAGCCGGACTGATGATAAATTGAGCGCCCGCAGCCAAACAATCTGCGGCTACTTCGGGCGTTAAAACCGTTCCGGCGCCGATTAAAGCGGTTTGAGCAAACCCCGACACTAATTTTTCGATCAAAGCAATCGCGCCGGGAACCGTCATAGTCACTTCAAAAATGTTGATTCCGCCCGCTTTGATGGCATTGATTGCTTTTGTCGCTTCAACGGCAGAATCGGCACGAATCACCGGAATGACTCCGAGTTGCCTGATCCTTTGTAAAACTTCCTCTTTTTTCATGGCAAAATATTATCTCAAATATTTACTAAATAAACAGTTTTCCGGTTATTTTAGGGAATTCCTGATTTAAGAAAAAGTTTAGTTGATATGCTGTCTCACATTCACTATTATTTCGGTATCAGAACTAATTATTAAAATACCGATAAGATAATGAAAACCATTTTACATAAACAATCCGCCAAAACTCTTCCCGCAGTCGAAACTGGAATTTCCGCTAAGACCGGCCGAATGTTATTGCGAACGCTGCGGGCGGCACAGCCGGTTTCACGAATCGAACTGGCGCGGCGGTTGGGAATTAACCGGAGCACCGTTACCGATACCTTTAAACCTTTGATTGCGGCGAATTTGATTCGCGAACAGCCGCTGCCGACAACTTCACAAACAAACAGACTGCAAGGTCGCCCTCCGATTGGATTGTCATTTAACAGCGACCATGATTTTTTCGTCGGCGTCAATTTGGGAGTCAAGCACACACAGATCGGATTAACGATTTTAACGGGCGAGATATTGGCGGAAACCGAGTTTGAAACGCCGGCGGAGCCGATGGCAGCGTTCAAATTGATTCAAACAAATGTGGATGCGATGTGTGCCAAAGTCGAAGGGCGCGGTTTAAGATCCGTCGGGGTAAGCGTGCCGGGTCCGACCGATGCGGCGCGCAGCCGGCTCTTGTATGCCCCGCATTTAGGATGGAAAGATTTGGCGGTGGCGGATGAACTGCGAAAGAAGTGCAAGATTCTCCAAGATGTTCCAATCATTATAGAAAATGACGCGACCGCCGCCGCCATGTACGAAGTTCGGCTGCATTTACGAAACACGGAAAACGCCGCGCTGAAAAATTTTGTGCTGCTGCGTTCGGGAACCGGAATCGGAGTTGGGCTTGTTATCGAAGGCGAAGTTTATCGCGGCACAGGCATCAGCGAAGGCAGCGCGGGCGAATTTGGACACATGACTATTGTGGCGGGCGGAAAACAGTGTGTTTGCGGAAATCGCGGCTGCTGGGAGAAATATGCTTCGGCTTCGGCGGCTTCGTCGCTTTACACGGGCGACCGGGCGAGCTTTGGCGGAGCGCCGCCGCCCAGGTTTTTCGACATTGTGGCGCGCGCCGAAAGCGGAGAAATCAGAGCGCAGAGGACTCTCGAACGATTGGGGGAATACCTCGGAATTGGGATCGCAAATGTCATTATCGGACTCGGAGTCCAACGAATTATTGTCAGCGGAAGATTGGTTTACGGCTGGAAATATATCAAACAGCCGCTCCGCGAAGCTGTCGGCAAGAGCATGGTCGGGAAATTACCGGGCTGGACGGTTGAATGCGGCGAGGCAAAAGGGGCGGCCATCGGCGGTGCTCTGGAAGTTGCGGTAGAGGAATATTTGATTCACGGTTTAAAGGTGTGAAAAACTCGGTTTAATTGCGAAAGAGGCAGAAAGTGTTGAATTTTGAGATGTTTGAAAATTGAACATTTAACGTATCTCAGGTGAATATAATTAGTTATGAGCGAATTAAACATTAAATCATCGTCTGAGTGCCGTTGGGATCTGGTTTCACTCGGCGAAGTTTTGCTGAGGTTCGATTCGGGCGACGAACGGATTCATAACGCACGCACCTTTCGCGTTTGGGATGGCGGCGGCGAATACAATGTGGCTCGCGGTCTGGCTAAAACCTTTCGTCAAAAAACTGCGGTCGTGACGGCGCTGGCCGACAACGCTTTGGGGAGATTAGCCGAAGATTTGATTTGGCAGAGCGGCGTTGATTCGTCGCAGATAATCTGGCGCGTGGCCGACGGCATGGGCGCTAACACCCGCAACGGCATTTATTATATCGAGCGCGGTTTTGGTCTCCGCGCCCCGGCTTCATGCTTTGATCGAGGCAATACGGCCGTCTCACAATTACAATCCGGTGAAATTAATTGGCAGCAAATTTTTGGCGAAAGCGGCGCGCGCTGGTTTCACACCGGGGGAATTTTTGTCGGATTATCCGAAACTACCCGCGAAGTGGCGCGCGAGGCGATGCAAATTGCCAGAGAAAACGGCGCAATTGTTTCGTACGATTTAAATTATCGGGATTCTTTGTGGCGCGAAAGAGGCGGGCGCGACGCGGCCAACAAAGTCAACCGCGAATTGCTGCCCTTGGCCGATGTCGTCTTGGGAGCTCCGGGCTTTGACGCGAATTTTGCTCGTTATGACGAAAATGAGTTTCGTCGCGCCGCTGCCGATTTGATACAAGATTTTCCGAATTTGAAAATGGTAGCTTCGACTTTGCGAGCGATTAAGTCGGCCAGTTTGCACGATTTTTCTGCGGTTTGTCTGACTGATGGTAAAGTTATCAAGGCACGCAATTACCCGAGCGTTGAAGTTTTCGACCGCGTTGGGAGCGGCGATGCTTTTGCCGCCGGATTTATTTTCGGACTGCTGAACGGTGAAAACGCGCAGTTTGCGATTGATTGCGGCACGGCGCACGCAGTGTTGACGATGACTACGCCGGGCGACAACTCAATGGCCACGTTGGCGGAAGTCAGAAATTTGATGAGCGGCGAAACAGCGAACGCGATAAGATAAAAAAACCGGCGCAGCTGACGAGAGCGGAACCTGACTTGATCAAGAAACAACTGAGGAGCAGTGTTTGTGAGCGAGAATTTGAAGAGAATAACAGCAGGCGAATATGAAAAGCTTTGTCAGGATGTTTGCGCCAACTTTATGCTCTCGGGTGACAAAGAAAAAGACGAAGCCATTTTACTGCATTCTATTTGTTCTCGAGCTCACGAATATTTAGACGATAGAAATTGGCGTTCCGTGCGCATTGTAGGCGGTTCGCTCAAAGATATTTCCGAATACAATCTACGGACGTTTATCGAGTCGAGACAGTCCGAAGTATTTGATTCACTGGAAGTTGCTTATAAATATATTTATAAATTAACTCAATAAAATTCAATCTCAATTTGAGTTGACGCGCGAAAAAAGGCTGACGATGAAAAGGAATGTCCCGACTGTGAGGGAAAGAAGGTCATATTAAACTCGGAACAGAATGACAAATTTATACCAGGTTTATGTTGATGATAATTATCATTATCAAGATGAGAACGAGCGTTATAAATTAGGCGACTTTGTAACCTTCGAGAAGGCCGTAACCGCCTGCCAAACCATCGTTGATGAATACTTGCAACAGAGTTACAGAGAGGGCGCGACGGCCGAAAAGCTTTACGAAAGTTATGTCGGATTTGGCGAAGATCCTTTTATCGTCGGCGAACCGGCACCTTTCCATTTTTCGGCGTGGAATTATGCCAAGAAACGCTGTTATGAAATTTGCGGTGAGAAATTAAAATCGGAGAAATCCGAACTATAACAGGTTTAACAGATAAAGTTTAAATTTCCCTGACACCCTCTGAAACGGCGCAAACTCAAATAATTTGAGCCAATTATTCTTCAAAGATGAGATGGATTTTCTCAGCAATTGTCGCCCACACAATTTCGCTGCCTTCGCCGATATAAGCGGTTTTTCTCAAAATCTGTTCCTTTGTGATGTTGTTTTCGACCCAGCTTTGTTTGTTGTTATAAAGATTCTGCAATACTGGCATCAAACGGTCAATGGCGCGGGCAAATCTAGCATCAGCCGTTTGTCCGTTTTCAAATTCGTCCCATAATTCAAACAATTCCTGCCCTTTTTCTGCCGGCAAAATTCCGAAAATTCTTTCAATTGCTCGCAGTTCCCTTTCTTTGACATCGGTTCTGCCGGCTTCGTCAAAAAAAAAGACGTCACTGGCATCAATTTCACCGATGTCGTGAACCAGCAGCATTTTGATAACTTTTTCGACATTAAACGGTTCATTCGCAAATTTTGCCAACACTAGCGCCAACAGCGCCAGCTGCCAACTGTGCTCGGCGGAATTTTCATAACGGTCGAGCCCGAGCGGTTTTATTTTTCTTTCGACGGCCTTGAGTTTATCAAGCTCGAGAATAAATTTGAAACACTTTTCCAATTCTTCTTCCATAGGATTTAAAGTCAGTATTGTTGATCTTCCACAGAATTTGGAGTCGGTCTCTTTCTAAAAAAACTTTAGTTTTTAGTGGCGTTGTTGCGTAAATAATCACGGAGACAATTGAAATGGCAGATTTTTATCTACCATGAAAAAGAAAACCAGATACCGTCTCCGCAACTGGAGCGATTATAACCGAAGTTTAGCGCAGCGCGGAATTTTAACCTTCTGGGTTAGTGACGACGCGCTTGAGAATTAGCTGGTGAGCGAAAAAGGGCGCGCCGCCTTACCGCCAGACAGCAACCTGGCAATCCAAACAATGGCAATTCTTAGAGCCGTCTTTGGGCAAGCCGGACGGCAAACCGCCGGGCTGTCGAGTTCAATCTTAAAATTGATGAAAGTTGAGTTGCCGGTTCCGGCTCATTCGACCGCTGACGGCGAAGCTAAGGAAATGAAGCGCAAATGCTTATTTATGCACGCCGTTTTTTGTCTAAAAAAACTTGACCACCTCAGTCATCGCCGAAGGTGTCAGCGTCGTCCGCCGTCGCCTGCCTGCTGCTTGAGAGTTTGCAGTTTTGTTTGAGATGCGCTGCGTCAACCAATTCCGGCTCATCGTCAAAAGCATGGAGGGGGCGAATGTAAAAAGCGGGCCGAACTTTCTTGTCTTTGCCCTTGCCGCTCCCGTAGGTCACAATCTCGCCGGCCTTGACTATTAAAATTGGAGTTGACTGCCCGCCAAAAGTCTGCCATTCCAAAACATCGCCTTCTTTTATTTCTCCGTAAAACACTCGCTTCTCCCAATCCTTATTTAATGATCGATGATACCAGAACCGACTGGTGTCCGGCGAGTCTGAGGCCAACACAACGGCGGTTTCCGAACAATGATTTTAAGAATACTCAAGGTAAGTATTCCAAACTCGTAAGATTTGAATCAACCCGTAGGGCGTCAGGTTGATCAGCGGGACGCCGAGTCCGCATTGACGAGCGACATCGGCCGAAAAACTGACGCAGTCTCTGATTCCGAGAAGATAGTATTGATCGGTATACTAAGCTGTCACGCCCTGACAGGCGTTTGCCAAGACGGTGTCGGGAACCTCGAAAATGATCGAATGATTAATCCGAGACGTTTCATCATCGGTAAACACTTTCCCCTGACCGGCGGGTGTCCGGTGGGCGGCAGGTCCGAAACCCCGCCAGTTGTCAGTCAGAGAAACGTCCGCATAATCAAAAAAGCAGGCGCTGTGTGGAACCGCTCCGGTAACGCTGATAATTTTAAGTTTTCCCATAAACATTTTTATTGCCGGAAAATTGTAAGATGCAGATTATCCTCTTTTTCCTCGCATTTCAAGAATCAGGATAGATGGAATTAACCGGGCTCCGCTCTCGTCAGGCCTGACGACTCGGAAGATAGATGTCCCTGAAATCTAACATTGTTGCCGGCCTTTTTCCTGAACTGGCGGAGCGGTTTGCGCGGTCGAATTTTACTCGTTCATTACGGCGCGGCCTGCTTCGTGGTCGTCGCCTGCCAATCCTTCTGAGTTTGGCATTTGCCGGACGAGTTATGCGCGAAAATTCACAACTCAATCTGGCGCTCGCCGGTGTTTCTCTGAAAGGCGAAAGCCACACTAAGGCGAAAGCCACACTATTGTTTCCGAGCGATTCACCGCGATGACAAATTATCTCGAATCTCGCTGGCAAATCGCCGCCGTCCGAATTAAACCGGCTGTTTCTGGCGGCAACGGAAAATCCACAGTCAATCTGAGTTTTGAAATCGCCGCGCCGCGGAATTTGATCGATCTAACCAATGGTTCGAAGAATGATGCTGTTCCGGAGGCCAAAAGCGGCGCAGCTTCGTCAATAACCAACTGATTTTACGCAGTCGGAACTGGCGCCTCAGCAAAGCGCTGACACTCAGATTCGATGTTCTCGGAATCAGCTGGGCCTTAAAAGTTAAAATCCCGTCCGCTTTTATTGAGGTTTCTTATCAGGGAAATTTTTTGCTGCTTGTTCAAACGGAAAGAACATTGCCGTTAAAGGGATTGACAATTTCAAAATTTATTATTAAAACCCTCGAAAACAAATTCGGTGTGCCAGAAGCGTAGCTTGTAATTTAAAGATTTAAGAAGAAGAATAGCCCGTCATTAAACTTGAGATTTATCAAGCCGTTAAGCAAAGGGCGTCTAATATCATTGCTTGCAAAAGACCAAAAAATGTTTTTCGTTTGAAAACTATTGTTCAAACCATTCGCTTTTTTGTGACGACCAAATTGTCTATCAAAACATTATCAAAGATAAATCAACCAGATAAGTTATGTTTGAATTTTGGAAAACGATAAACTGGAACCACGAACTATTGACAAACGAATCAAAATATTTGGCGGACATGAGGGATCTGGTGAATTTAAATTTATGATCTTAACCGAGTTTCACAAAGAATTATTAAAAAGAATCAAAGCGGGAGAGAAAAGTTTCTCCCCGGCTGGCATCGCTGTTCATAAATTGAAAGCGTTTCAGGCCGAAGCTGAAGCAATCATCGAGTTAGAACAGTTTGGATTAATTGCGCTCAAAGTGATTCAGCATGAAAACGCGAGTGCTGAGCGGTTTTATGAACTGATTATAGTTGAGGGTTTGACGCTCTCGGGTCGCAAGGTTCGCGGAAGTAGGTTTTGAGATTTAGAGGCTTTTTACAATTTGCCGCAAAAACTAATAAATTTTGTCCAGATAGATTTTTTCCGTTTTCAAAAGCCCTCTGTAAAGCAGTTATATGTAATTTTAAAACACCTACCTGGTTAGAGAAAATCAATTTTTTGAACAGGTGTTACTTCTCAAGCAAAACCGTTTATCCGAAAGCTGAATTTAGCTCAAATCGGGGTCGCGATAGCAATCGGACAGAAAACAACGATCTTCGCTTAAACTGCTTAAGGTTGTTCGAGCCATTCTTCTTTGTTGGGGTTTCTTAATGCCCGTAAACCCTTTCTTTTCAAGCCTTCCTCGACATTGAAGTAGTATCGCCCATAAACGTTGATGTGTTCGCTCCGCGCCGGCGAGAGATGCTCGACATCTTCTCTTTTGACTTCATACCCTTCGCGTTTTAATTGTTCAATCACCTCAGACATATAAACCGTATTCCAAAGCGTCACCGCATTGGTGACGAGGTTCAAACACGCCGCCTGATTGAGCTGCGATTCCTGATGCCGTTTGCGAATCTGCCGCTCGTTGGCGACAAACAAGAAATTTCTCAGGGAGTGAATCGCCTCGCCTTTGTTGAGCTGCCTGACAACGCGTTTTTGATAATCGGGACTTTGCAGATATTTGAGAATAAAGATCGTTTTCCCGATTCTCCCGTATTCCTGCAGCGCCCGCATGATTGAATTTTGCCGAGGATAGGATTGTAACTTGCTAATCAACAGCGAAGCGGTGACAAACCCCTGTTTGAGTGACCCGGCAATTCGTAGCATTTCGTCCCAGTGGCGGAGTATCAAATCTTGATTGATCACGGCTTTGATCAAATCGTCAACGTTGTTGTAGCAGATGTATTTGTCAAAGCGATACAGCTTTTGGTCGGCCAGATCAGCCAATCTTGGTGAAAATTGTAATCCCAGGAGATCGAACAAGCCAAACACCAGATCGGTGTAGCCGGCCGTATCGGTCGTGTGTTCCAAAATTGAGAGCTCGGTTTCGTTATCGAGAATCTCGTCCAAAACATATGTCGCATCACGAATGGTTGACGGAATAACTTTAGTGCCGAACTGCGAATATTGATCACTAGTCCAGGTATAATAGGTCAAACCTCGACCGTAGCCAAAGTATTTGGGAAGAGTGACGGCGTTTCTGCTTTTCACCCCAACGGGAAATCTCTGACCGTCCGAAGACGAGAGCGTTCCGTCGCCCCAGAGAGCGGCAAGCGGCAGCCGGTTTTGATAATTAACCAGGGTTGAAAACGCATCTTTGAGAGTTTCTTCGCGCAGATACCAAGTGGTGTGCCAGGCCAGCTTGCGATAGGAGAGCCCGCTCATCCGACCCATCTGGACGAGTCCGAAATTACAGGCTTGAGCCAGAATACCGGCGTAGCAATGCGCGAGCGCATCCGGGCTGCGCGGTTCATTTCCATTGGGGTGCTCAAAATGTTTGGAAAAACCCGTCCAGGCGTCAACCTCAATCAGGATGTCGGTCAGCTCAACTGCCGGCAGGCGCTCCGAGATTAGTTCATCCAGAGCTTTGAGACTGTCGCTTTTTTCGTCGCCGACCAGCTTCGTGACCACTAATTTATTATTTTCAAGTCTGACGTTGATTTTGCCGTTCAAATCAATTTGTTCATCAAAAACCGGCGTCTCCCGGCGAGCTTTGCGCAGTAGTACGGGAGAGTTGGCCGAGAGATCATCGAATAAGATATCAAACTGCAAAGTCACTTCTTCGAGTTCGGCTTGGCGTTGCTGCAATTGCCGTGCACCGTCGGCGGGCAGCATAAACAAATCGCAAACAGTGGGGCGGGTTTTCGTCCATGAATCGGTCGGAATCAAATAGCTGTCAAGCCGGGCAAAACGGCGGCTGCCCTCGACCCAGACATCCCCGGAACGCAGCGCGCGCCTGAGCTCAAACAAGACGGCGAGCTCATAAAACTTGCGGTTAATCCGATCATCTGGGGCGAAAACCTGATTCCACCATTTGGCGGGGATAAAGTCACGCGGAGCAGCTGCAGGGATTTTGCGTCTCCCGCCTCGCTTGCCTTGGCCGTCGAGTTCCTTAAGAATTCCAATCGCCTCGCGCAAACCGGCGGTTTCGGAGTTTCCGTCAATGGGCAAGGCAGTCAGAAACGTTGGAATAAACTGACGCAGATATGAATAGCGCGAAGCCAGCAGCTTAAAATAGTTGTCGTCCAGCGGCTCGGTCATCCGCTCGCACTCGGAAAAGGCGCTGCGCAATTTGTCCTCGCCAAACAATTTGTAAATAACTCGCCGCAGATCCTGGTCAGAAACGCTCTCGTCAAGCACGACTCCCATCAGATTCTGCAATAATTTGAGGTTGTCGCCCGCGAGGTGAGCGATCTCCCGCTCCAGTTCAACTAATCGGCGGTCGGTGCGATTGCTGATTTTCTGGAGCATCCGATCAAACAATTCAACCAGCTCGTCCAACACTTCTTCATGAAGTTGAAACAAAAATGCCAGCATAACGGGGTAGCGTTTGGCTTTGGGCATTCTCTGGAGCGCCTGCGCGGTTGAGCGAAAACCGATTTGAGCGAGCTGTTTGCGCCGGTTCGGGTTTAAAACGGATAAATCAAACTCGCCGACCCGCCACTGCTGCAGTCTTTTCAATTTGTCGAGCGCGGTCAAAATTGTCCGAGGCGTGTTGGCGGTGGCGGATTGGCGCAGCCAGGCGAGCGGTGAGGGATGATTAGGCTGGGGCGAAATCAACAAAGAGTCGAGCCATTGAGTGCGCGCTTCATCAAGGCCTGGCATTAACCTGCGATAAATTTCCGTTTCCGCAGCCACGCGAGCCGCTGTCACCATTCTCTCAATGACCGAAAAGCCGGGACGAACCAGTTTCTCAATCAGAAAGCGTTCGCACAACAGCTGGAGCAGCAAAACCGGACGGTCGTGTTCGAGCGCGCGCTCCTGCAGCCAGAGTGTCAGCCGCCCGTAATCATCTTCAGAAGGATGACCGAATCCCAAATACCTTTCAGCCGTCCGAGCATGGTCGTTGCGAGTTTGCCCGCGCGTGCCATAATTCGTGAGTTGTTCGGGCGGCGCGTTGAGCTGCGAGGCGACAAAGCCGGTGACCGCATCAGGAACGGAAGTAAAATCCGCCAGATGAAATCCGAGAAACCGCAAGAGCAATAATTGAAGCGCAAACCCAAATTGGTTAACGACCGAGGCTGTGGCTGGAATCTGCGCGTGATCTGAACTCGTCAAAGTAAAATGGTCAATAATTTCGTTAACCGACAGATTGGCCGGGAATGAGTTAAAGCGCGCGCGTTCGGCGGCGGATAAGAACTGAGCCGGCATAAGTAAACTTCAATCAGTAATCATCAAATCTTAGAACCATCGAATTGGCAATAATCCAGCTCATGATCGGCGGATTGAGTTAAAATCATTTCTGTTTTGCGAGGATGAATAAACGATGGAAATTGATTATGAAAAGCTTGATGAAATAGTTTTGGCGCTTCTTTATTACAATTCGTGGAAAGAGAAACACCACGTTTTAGCTTGGAAATCTTTAGCTTGGGATGCTCTCGACCGCCTTTCTGAAAAGGGTTTGATCGGAAATCCGCAAAG